>CAYWTB010000103.1:0-15498 GCA_964461135.1 uncultured Caldithrix sp.
TCAAAAATGGATCGTAAAAAGTACTGATTAAAAAATTTGTGAATTAAACAGGTTAGAGTTGATAAAAGAATACCAAAAGTATTATCTGCTCAAGAGGTAGAAATACTAAAAACAAAATTTACGGGTGAAATTAAAATTGCGTTCTTGTTGTTTATTTACACTGGTGCAAGACGGGGTGAAATTTGTCAGTTTAGGATGGGGGATGGATCGGGTCTAGGTTGGAAAAATATAAATTGGATGCAAAACACAATAACCCTCAAAGGAAAGAAGAAAGAGAGATCAGTGCCAATGGTTAAGGCCTTAAGATGTGCATTATCAGTTGAAATGCAAAATCGAATGTCGAAAAAAGATTTTGATGTTGAGGATTTGGTTGTTCATTTAATTTCTGATACGGTCACAAAAAGAATCAAGGAAGCATTAAAACAAAGTGGCTTCTATTCAAAGGGCAATGTTGTACACATGTTAAGACATACTACGGCGACTTTAATATTGGAGGAAACAGGAGATTTAAGAACAGTTCAGGAAATACTCGGGCATTCACAAATTACGACTACGCAAATATATACTCATATTGTAACAGAAAGGAAAATGAAGGCATTAGAAGCGTTGCCTTATTAATATGAGGTTAAATATCAAGATAACCTTACCAAATTAAACACGGAAGAATAGTAAACACTTTTTTTGTTTTTTATTGATTTTCACCTATCTAAACACTTATTTATTATAATCTGATTTTAAAATTGACATAAATCGGCATAGGTGATTTTTAAATGCCAGAAGTTATCAATATATATTGTGATGAAAGTTGTCATTTGGAACACGATGGGCAAGATGTCATGCTTCTTGGGGCAATTTGGTGTCCTCAGCTTGATATTAAAACGCATGCCCAGAACCTCAAAATATTAAAAACATCTCATCATTTTAATGGCGAACTGAAGTGGACAAAAGTTTCGCCATCAAGAGAAGATTATTTCTTAAATCTAGTAGATTACTTCTTTTCATCTGACAAGTTGAATTTCAGGTGTCTAATTGTAAAAAATAAATCTTTATTGGATCATACCTTCTATAATCAAGGAAGTCATGATTCATTCTATTATAAAATGTTTTTTTATCTGCTGACAAATATCATATCGACAAATAATTCCTATAATATTTATTTGGACATTAAAGATACAAGAAGTCAAAATAAAATAATAAAACTTCATGAGGTCATCTGTTCTTATTTTCGCGATTTTGAAAATACAGTTATTAAAAAGATACAGCATGTTCGTGCTCAAGAAATTGAATTACTTCAATTAGCAGATTTTCTAATAGGTTCGATCTCATATTTAAGTAGAAAAATTGATACAAGCGAAACGAAGAAAAAGATAGTTCTCAAAATTAAAAACAAGGCCGGATTTGATATTGAGAGTAGCACACCGCCTTGGGAAGAAAAATTTAATCTGTTTTATTTCAAACCACGAGATTCAAGATAGTAATGGAATTACCTAATTTTCTACCACAACCCTTAAAGTTGGGTGGCACTTTTGAAGAGATCCTGGATTCCTTGTATTCGGTATTTGAAAACGACTTTAAGGTAAAAAGAACATGTCATTGCAATCTTAGAGTAATTTATGACAACCGCATACTACCTGACGGCCGTGGAAAAGAGGAAGGTTTTTGGCATGTTATATCAATGGAGAATCAACAAACTGGGGATAGGGAAATTGATTTTAGAAGAGCAGAACGTTTGCCATGGGCATGTCCCATGATGGGAAACGAAACGAGACCAGAACTTAGAGTATATGATTATGACCATGTTTCAAAAGACGAGGGGATCAGAAGATATATATGGCTTTATGAATATGATTATGTGATAGTATTAAGGAAGAAGAAAAACATCTATTTTTGGGTTACTGCATTCTATGTCGACTCAAGAGGAAGAAAACATAAACTATCAAAACAGTATACAAATCGTCTATAAATGCAGCAACCGCCTTAAAAGGCGGTCACCAAGCTCTTTCTACCCCACTTGGTAGATGAGACATATGCAATATAAGTATATTTTCGAAATAATCAAAAGTTTCTTTAATTATTTTTTATATCTCACCCATCTTAAACCAATCTCTACAACTACCTATCATATAATAATCACTCTTCTTGTAAAAGAATTAGTCCAATACTTAGGATATTGAACAATAAATCATGGAATCAAAGGCTATAATATTCAAATGTTATTTCTGATGATTATATATACATTAGAGTGTGCAAAATAGTGTGCAATTTTTGTATAAAAATGTCCATATTTGACCCCATCCAAATAAAAAAGCCCGTTAAAGAAACGGGCTTCTATCGTTGATTTCCAACGACTTAGGTGAGCGGGGCCGACGAGACTCGAACTCGCGACCTCCGGCGTGACAGGCCGGCGTTCTAACCAACTGAACTACGACCCCATATTTTTAGCTCAAAAATATAGAAGAAAACAACCCGCTAATCAAGAGATTTTTACAATTAACCTGTAAGTGTTCCGTCCAAGGTAAACGGCATCAATCAACCTGATCCCGGCTAGAAAAAAATAGACATGTATCAGATAAAGTCACCGGGGGCTGGATCACTTTTCATACAACAAAAACATGAGAAAATATCAAATAATAATTTTGGGTAATTGTAAAAGATCTTGCACAGAAATAAATTGGTGTTATGGATCTAAATTGCTTTGAACATATAGTAAAAACTGAAAATATTGCGCGGCGATTTTTCACAAATTTATGTTGGAAAAACTACCGTCCTTTCTGAATAAGGTGTAACAGTAATGATATCTATCGTCTTGCCGGTAAGAAATTCAGATGTAAACAGTGTGGATGCACCTTTCACAATTTTTCCGGACGATGGATTCATAAAGTCCAGATCACGGCGAAGCATTGGCTCTGGATCATTAAACTTTTTGAATTGGACCTCTCGCCCAGGAAAATGGCTGAACAGACCGGGCTCAGCTATCCCACGGTCCGTAAAGCCGTTACCCTTATCCGAACTGCTATTGTGTCTCACAGCAGCGATTTTGAAGAACTTCTGGGTGGTGAAGTCGAAATGCCGGTCAAAGGCCCGGCCTATGACGGGGATGAAAGTTACTTTGGTGGCCGGAGAAAAGGCAAACGCGGGCGAGGAGCAGCTAATAAAGTACCGGTCTTCTGTATACTGGAACGTGCTGGTATTGTTCGGCCCGAGGTAATTAAAAATGTAAAAGCAGATACACTGCTGAATATGACCGTGAAAACCGTTCGCCGGGGAAGTATTGTTTACACTGATAAATACAAAGGCGATGATGCGTGGATGTTTTGTAGCTATGGTCATAATAAAATCGATCATAAAACACTCTTTGCCTCTGGTAAAGTTTACATCAATGGTGTTGAGGGATTCTGGAATTATGCCAAATAACGATTGATTAAATTTCATGGGATCTCCAAAGAAAAATTCCCTCTTTACCTGAAAGAAATGGAATTTAGATATAACAACAGAAATAAAAACATTTTTAACTTAATTGCTAAATATCTGACTAACTTTGTGCAAAATCTCTTATAATCACCTAAATTAAATATTCAAATTTTGTAAATAATTTTTAGAAAAATCGAATGAAACTATCATTAAATTCCTGAGAGGCCTTTATATACCATTAAGGCATAATTGTTATCCGGGATGCCATTATTAATTTACGATATGTGACATATTTTTCTGAAGACAATACGTGTTGAATTAAAAGAAGATATTATAAAACCATCTAAGGATTCCGATGAAGATCATTTCATTAACTTTTTTTGTCTTGATATTGCTGACAACAACCAGAAGTTGGTCACAGGAAAATTCGTTTGACTTGAAAACACTACTGCACCTGGCACTGGAGAATAATACCGATATCGAGGTGGAATCCATGCAAAATCAGATCAGTCGAAAACAGCGGTGGCAGGCAGTCACCGGCTGGCTTCCCCGGGTAAATGCGCAAGGTGCTTATGTAGAAACCTCCGGAATCCCTGGAATTCCTGACTTTGTGAGCGCGAATGGTTTGAAGGAGCGAACTGCCTATCTGAATGTACAGCAGACACTTTTCGATGCCGGTAAATTTATGGATCTGAAAGAAAGCAAAATTAATGAAAATCAGCAACATTACAATTCCTTTCTCACCCGGCAGCAAATCCTTAATGAGGTTATCCGCACCTATTTTGAGATTCTAAAATCTCAGGGCGAAATCCGCACATTCGAACAGAATCTGAAGTCTTTCCAGATGATATATCAGCAAAGTCAAATGCTGTATAAAAACGGAGAGGTACCGGAAATCGATGTTAAAAAATCCCTGGTGGAATATTTACTGCAAAAAAATTCGCTCATACAGTCAGAAAAATCGCATCAGGAAAAACTTGTATATCTGAAAATATTGATCAATCTGCCGGTCGACAGAGAGATTGAAGTAAGCGATTTTCCGGTTAAAACAATACATCTGGACAGTTTACCGCAATATTATCAGCTTGCTCTGGCTAACAACCTTTCCCTGAAAATGCTGGAAACGGATCTCTCACGGTTTCAGATCGAGAAAACCGCGGTCATGTTGCGACATCTTCCCGCTGCAATTGCCGGATTTAATTACGGCTGGGATACGAATGAGCGGCTGCAGCGAAATGACCGGGGCTGGCAGGTCTATATCAGTCTAAGCCTGCCATTATGGCAGTGGGGAGAAATCCGGGCAGATCGGCAGATTGCCGATCTAAAATACCGGCAAACCAGAACTGCAATTGGCCAATTATATAAAAATATTTTCCTACAGGTTCAATCTGCTTATAACGACTGTCTGATCCAGCAACAGCAGAAGAAAGCCATGGGAGAGAGCCGGGATGCAGCTGAGCAGGCCGTAAAAATGGCGCAGGTGGGATATCGCGAAGGGACAATTACAAATCTCGATTTGATCAACACACAGAAACTTCTGACAGAAACCCAGATCAATTATTCAAATGCAATTTATGATTTCTATATCGCCAAAGCCCAACTATACCTGGTAATAGGAAAAATGAAGGAGGATTTCGAATGGGTCGAAAACTGACAGCGGTTACCGGATGGATATTATTATTCCATTTAATATCCTTTGGTCAGATAATTGCACCGGTAAAGGTGGAGAACGCCAGAGTAGTATTGATTTTTGCAACAGTCCAGGGTTATGGGACCATTGAACCCCTTCCAGAAGACAACATTCCTCTTACTGCTGATGCACCCATGCGTATTATAGAGATATTGGTAAAACCTGGTGACCAAGTTAAAAAGGGGGAGTTGGTGGTTAGGCTGCAACGAGATCATTCTCTTGATGTTGCCGTGAGCAAGGCAAAAATTTCAATGCAGAAGGACAGTCTCGATTATAAACGTGCCGTGACCCTTTTCGACAGCGGTGTCATTCCCAGAGTAAAGCTGGATAATATGAAGAACGACTATGATATCTCCCGGGCAGATTATGAATTGCAAAAAAAACAACTCGACTATGCCGTGCAGAACAGTGAGCTCCGTTCACCAATTAATGGAATCGTAACCAGTATAAATGGGGTGGTTGGTCAGATTACAGATCTAACCCAGCCTATTTTGCGCATCGTAAACCTGCAGGAAATGATGGCCATTATTGGAATTGAAATCGAGGATATCGCACAAATCCGGATCGATCAGAAAGTCGATATTACCATTCCTAATTTACCCGATAGTCCAGTATTTAAAGGAACTGTGAGTAAACTAAACCACGAAATAGATCCTGCCACCCAGTTAATCCATATCTGGATAAGAATTAAAAATCCCACGGAATTTCTACAGCCGGGAATGTTTGCGGAAGCAAAAATCATTGTAAAGGAAGACTTGAAAGCCCTGACCGTTCCCAAATCAGCGGTGCTTGAGGACTTAGAAGGGCCATATATTTTTATCGTCCGGGACAACACGGTCTATAAAACGCAGGTTAAAACCGGTGTTGAAAACGATTCACTGGTTCAGATTCTGCGGGGTCTTCAAAAGGGAGAAACAGTAGTTTATCAGGGTAATTATGAATTGGAAGATAGTATGAAGGTCAGAATTGAAAAACAATCAGAATAACGACTTGAGTTCAACAGGTATTAAAATAATGCCAGGTGGTACATTACTGAAATAAAAAGATGTTTTTGAGAATTGGGATTACATTCAGAAAATAAAGTGAGAGATAATGGACATCAATAAACTAATGCGGACTCATACCAAGGCAATTTTGTTTGTGGTTATTGCGCTGGTATTGGCTGGCACATTCAGTGGGTTTAAACTTCCTGTTTCTCTTTTTCCAAATATTGCATTCCCCAGAATAGTGGTTAGCGCAGATGCCGGGGACATGCCTGCAAATCAAATGATGATTACGGTTACCCGCAAACTTGAACAGGCGGTAAACTCGATTATAGGCGTGGTAAATGTCCGCTCGATTACCAGCCGGGGAAATTCAGAGCTTTCCATAAATTTCCACTGGAACATGGACATGATCCAGGCAGAATTAATGGTCAATAATGCCATTAATCAAATCAGAAATGAACTCCCCTCAAATATTATGTTTGAAGTTCGCCGGATGAATCCCACCGTCTTTCCCACAATTGGATATAGTCTAACTTCAACCAGCATCAACCCGGTACGTCTGCGAGAATTTGCGGAATTTGTTCTGAGCCCGGTATTGACCAGCATCGATGGTGTAGCGAAGGCGAGTATACTTGGCGGGCAGATAAAAGAATACCAGGTTATCGTAAATCCGGAACGACTTCGATCTTTTAAACTGTCAATGACAGATCTGATAGGTGCAATAAGAAAGACAAATATTATTAGTTCGGTTGGAAAAATAGAGCAGGATTACAAGCTTTACCTGACCCTGGTAGATGGTCAATATCGTTCCCTGGAGGATATTGGTCATACGGAGATAAAGATCCGGAATCAGCGGCCGGTCTTTTTGGATGATGTTGCAGTGATCAAAGAGTCTGTAAAACCTCAATGGACCAGAGTGACCAGTAATGGGCAGGAAGCTGTGCTGGTGAATGTTTACCAGCAACCCGGGGCAAATACAGTTCAGATTGATAATGCCATCAAAGCTACACTCGCTGGAATAAAAGACCGTATTCCCACCGGGATTACCATATCAAAATTTTACGACCAATCGGATCTCATTGTGGAGAGTATGAAAAATGTTCGGGACAGTATCCTGATTGGTATCCTTTTAGCAGTCTTTATTTTGTTTATTTTCTTGCGAAATGGAAAAATTACCTTAATCGCATCTTTAAATGTACCTATTACCATCGCCATAACGGTATTGCTGATGTCATTTTTGGGAATGAGCTTTAATATAATGACCCTGGGTGGGATTGCTGCTGCCATCGGTCTTATCATTGATGATGCGATCGTGGTTGTGGAAAACATCATCCGGCACCTGGCCCTGAAGCAGGACACTCACAAGGGCGCTGTCTCATCATCTGTAAAAGAAATTTTACATCCGATTTTTGGTTCATCCTTCAGCACCATCGTGGTTTTTGCTCCACTTGCTTTTCTCACCGGGGTAACCGGTGCTTTTTTTAAATCGCTTTCTCTCACCATTGCGACAAGTTTGCTGGTATCCATGCTGTTAACTCTGTTTTTTATTCCCATCTTCTCTCAACGCTGGATTTCAAAACGTGATGCCGAAAAGCAGGAACATGAAGGTGCGGTCTTCAGATTCCTCCATCACCATTATGAAATTATCTTGAATATTTTGTTAAAACGAAAATATATCCCGGTTTTAATCGGATTTGTATTAATTATTTCCAGCTATTTTCTTTACAAATCTCTACCTTCAGGATTTATGCCATATATGGATGAAGGCACATTTATATTGGATTATAGAACACCAGCGGGCACCTCACTGGAGGAAACCAACCGGGTTATTTTGCAAATCGAAGATATTCTGACCCGGATCCCCGAAATAGCCAGTTATTCCCGCCGCACCGGTCTTCAGTTGGGCGGCGGCCTGACTGAAGCCAATATGGGTGATTTTCTGATTCGCCTAAACAAGAAACGCCATCGGAATATCCAGGAAATTATTGATGATGTCCGGGGCAAAATTCTCCAATCTGTACCGGGGGTAGAAGTGGAGTTTGCTCAATTGATGGGAGACCTGATTGGCGATCTCACCGCTGTACCACAACCAATTGAAATTAAGGTATTCGGAAACGATTATTCACAGATACATGGCATCTCGCAAAAAGTGGTTCAGGAAATTGAAAAGGTCAGGGGAGTGGTGGATATATACCATGGAGTTACAATTGCTGGTTCCAGCATTTTATTAAAAGTAAATAAATTAAAAGCGGGCATGTTTGGATTGTCAGCAGAGCAGATTCAGCAGGAACTTGAAGCCTCCATTGGTGGTACTGTGGCTTCCGAAATTCCTGACCAGCAGTACATGGTGGGAATTCGGGTATGGTATCCGAAAAATGAGCGTGCCGATCTAGAGAAAATAAAACGAATCCGAATACTCAGCCCGACTGGCAATTATGTCTCGGTGGCTTCCATTGCTGAAATTAATATTAAGGAGGGACAGCCGGAATTGACCCGCGAGAATCAGAAGCAGATGATTGCGGTAACTGCCCGGATCAGCGGCAGAGACATGGGCAGCACTTTGAATGAAATTAAGTCGCGCCTGAAACAGAACATTCAACTTCCCCAGAATGTATTTATCCAGTATGGGGGTCTATACCAGGAACAACAGAAATCGTTCAGAGATTTGTTGTTGGTTCTGCTCACTGCCATTTTGCTTGTTTTCACTGTTCAACTGATCGAATTTGAATCTTTCAAGATCCCCATTGTTATTCTATTCGTGGACATTCTTTCTCTTTTCGGTGTGTTTTTCCTGCTGAAAATTACCGGTGTAGCTCTTAACATATCCTCTATGATGGGAATGATCATGATTATAGGTATTGTCGCCGAAAATGCCATCTTTCTAATTCATTATATTCAACTATTTACTTCTAGAGAAAATTCTATCGTATCAGCTGTGATTGAAGCTGGTAAAATACGTATGCGCCCAATAATGATGACCACCCTTGCGGCCGTTCTGGCACTAATGCCCTTGGCAATTGGTATTGGGGCCGGTGCGCAGATGCAGCAACCACTGGCCATAGCCGTTATCGGTGGATTTTCGGTATCAGCTTTTATCCTGTTATTTCTGCTACCCACATTTTACCTTTATTTTTACGACATGATGAAATGGAAAAAATCTAACAAAAAAGCAGAGGAAAACCTAAAAAATGACAGTTAATTCATCTGTTTCAGACATGAATTTCATGACTGACGGTAGGAAATAACATATTTTGAATTTGATTATGTGATGATTGCCTTAGCTCCAAAACTGAACGGGCTGTCATTGTCCCGGAAGGGACAATGACACTCAATTTATTATCATACAATATCTATTAAAAATCAATGATTTAGAACTCATTTTTTCGGATTAAAAGCAATAATCATATTTGATTAATTAAGCGGAAGTTCTCAGGGATAAAATCAATTTTATGAAGATCCAAAGTAAATATAACCTGCTCTATCTCACCATCTTTGGCATTGCTATGGGATTTCTGGAAGCGATTGTTGTGGTATATATCAGGCAATTATACTATCCAAACGGTTTCAAATTCCCCATGGTATTCATCACCGGTAAAATCCTGTCGGCGGAGTTGCTGCGTGAATTCTGCACAATTGTTATGCTGACTTCCATTTCCTTCATAGCAGGGAAAACACCCCTGCAACGCCTTTCCTGTTTTATTTTCAGTTTTGCCATTTGGGATATTTTTTACTATGCAGGTTTAAAAATAGTTTTAAACTGGCCACCTTCCTTACTCACCTGGGATATTTTATTTTTAATACCCGTGGCATGGCTGGGCCCGGTTCTGGCACCGATATTATGCTCAATCACTATGATTATCCTAGCAATTACCCTTCTTTATATCCAGGACAAAAAACTGAATTTTAAATTAAAATCATTGGAGTCTGGGTTTATTATTCTGGGAGCATTTCTAATATTAATCACTTTCCTGTGGGATTTTTCTAAAATTTTATTCACCCATAACCTGCTTTCAAAATTCTTTGATCTGGCGAATAATGATAAATTCCTAAATTTGTTATCTGCATATGTTCCGGTTTATTATAACTGGCCTCTATTTATCATTGGAATCGGTTTTATATATCTTTCATTATTCATAATTGTAAAAAGGCATTTCTCACGGGAAAATTTTAAACAAGAGAAGAAGGTTCAAAATGAAAGCGATGGTATTAAAGAAAATCACTAATCTGAAGGAAAATCATACACCGCTGGAGATGATGGACATGCCGCATCCGGAACCAAAGGTAAAGGAGATTCTCGTAAAGGTATCCGTTTGTGGGGTATGCCATACCGAGCTGGATGAAATTGAGGGCAGAACACCACCAACAAAATTTCCTATCATACCGGGCCACCAGGTGGTCGGAACTGTGGCTTATAATGGCGAAGGTGCCAGCCGGTTTAAAACCGGGGACCGGGTTGGGGTAGCCTGGATTTTCTCAGCCTGTGGAAGATGCAAATTCTGCAAAGAAGGAAAAGAGAACCTGTGTGAAGATTTCCGGGCAACCGGCAGGGATGCCAATGGGGGTTATTCCGAATATATGACCATTTCAGAAGATTTTGCTTACCCCATTCCGTCCGTTTTTTCGGACACAGATGCTGCACCCCTGCTTTGCGCCGGTGCAGTAGGTTATCGCTCACTGCATCTGACAAATATAAAAGATGGTCAGAATCTGGGATTTACCGGATTCGGAGCCTCCGCCCATCTGGTGATCAGCATGGCCAGGCAGAAATTTCCCAATTCCAGGATGTACGTTTTCGCCCGAAATTCCAATGAAAGAGAGTTTGCAGAAGAACTGCGAGCGGTATGGACCGGTCCCGGCGAGGAGAAAGCACCGGAGAAACTGCAGGCTATAATTGATACCACACCGGTGTGGAAACCCATCGTGAAGGCCACCGAAAACCTGGAACCCGGCGGGAGATTGGTTATCAATGCCATTCGTAAACTGGACCCCGATAAGAAAGAACTTCTGCACCTAGATTATGCTGATCATCTATGGATGGAGAAAGAAATCAAGAGCGTTGCCAATGTCACCCGGAAGGATGTGTCTGATTGCCTGGAACTCTCAGCCCAGATTCCCCTTAAACCGGAATGTCAGGTATTTCCGCTGGAAAAGGCCAATGAAGCCATAATGGAAATGTATAACAGCAAGATAAGGGGAGCAAAAGTCCTGAAAATCGGTTGATTTAAAAAAGCTTATAAAAAAATGAAGCGGTCAAATTTGGAATCCGAATATTACCTTGGTTCTGAAAAGTCCGGGTGATATGGTAATTGTAAATACTAAAACATTTGAAATCCAGCATATTCCAATTCACCTTAATAAAAAGTGTTTATTTGCATCCGTCTATTTTTTCCGGGGTGTGAATGTTACAAAAATGAAGGGTGCGGCGTCAACATATAATAATTCAGGAAATGAGGGCTTACCGGTAACATCACTGCCGGAGATTGTACCGCTTTGAGCCACTTTTTTGTAATTCTTATGTGACTACTGCGTCATTTTATTAAGGGGATTTTCAAAGTTTAAATGCCTGCCCCCGGAAGAGAAAAAACAAGAACGTAACTTATTAGAATAATCCTGTCGTGTCAGGAAGTTAATAGTTGCCAAAACCAATTCCGCAGTCCATACTCTTCAGATTGCATTGGAGGTCTCTATTTTTATGAATGAACAGACTGGTAGTACATGTGGTCAAAGTGACCCCATATTATTCTTCCATCTCGGTAAAGCGCGCCACTGTTCGGGTAAACAGATATATTACCACGATTCCAATCAAGAAATGCGCCGTCAGGGTATACCACACATACTCAGGATGATTCATGGCGGTGAAATAACCAAACAGGGACGTATACGTTATCCCGCTCAGGGCTCCTCCGATACCCAGCGACAGGAAATTGGATCCCATATAAAGACCGGCTTTTTCTTTGGGAGCGATCCAGGTGATATATTCCTGAATCCTGGGGGATGAGGCCATCTCTCCCACTGCAAACAGGGCAATTCCCAGGAATACCCAGGCTGGATCCGAGATTTTGGCCAGAGCAATAAACAGAAATCCGATAGCTGAAATAAATAGTCCGGTTAAAAAAGTGGGAATGGCCGGGAATTTTTCGGCGATGCGGGAAACAAATACCTGGAAAATCATGATAATATATCCGGTATGAGAGATAGTCTCGCCCAGCAATTTTCTGCTGCCGTCTGCCTGCGCCTGGGAGAGAAAATTGGCAACAGTAGTTCCCAGAACACTTTTGATATTCAGATAGAGTGAAACTGTGTCCAGACTGCGATCCACATAAAGGGCGGCCAAATTGAAGAATGCCCAGAATGGAAGCCAGAAAAACAGTCCCAGCAGCAGCAGGAAGAGGGAGAACTTTTTGTCAGAGAGGGCGGTATACAGATCCCGGAATTTCTGTTTCAGGGTGACTCCCTCTATCTTACGCTCCGGTTCCCGGTAGAAAAAAATGGTGATTAGCAGCATCAATCCGATGGCAATAGCAGCTGCCACAAAGGCATGATTCCAGGAAATGGCTCTCAGTTTTCCAGCAATGATGGGACCGAATGAGGCTCCGATATTTACCATGGCGTAGAAGATTCCGAAACCCAGCGTTTTATTGCTACTATCCGTAACCGCGCGCACGGTGCCGGAAACCAGCGGCTTGAAGATGCCGGCCGCCAGTCCGATAGACAGCATGGTCAGGGCAATCCCGGAAAACGATCTGGTCAATATGAGCAGCAGAATGGATGGTAAATAGGCCAGATAGGACACAATCAATACTTTTTTGAAGCCGTAACGGTCTGCAAATGTCCCTGAAATGACCGGTATAAAATAAGAAAAAAGCAGGAAAATACTCTGAACGATACCCAGCTGAGCCTTGCTATATCCCAGGTATTCCATGTAAATCCCAAAGCCCATGTAAATCCCGTAATAAGCAAACCGCTCCAGAATTTCCACTGAGTTAGCCACCCAGAAGACCGGAGGAAAGGAAGATCGCTTTTCCAATATTTTTTCAGATGTCACCATCTGCTTGCTCCTTCGCCGTTTTAGCCTGCGATTAAATAAATCATCCGTGGTACCAGGAAAGTAAAAATATGGAATTCTCAAAGATTAATAACTATTTATATAATTATCAACCATATTGTTCCTGAAAAAAGATACGGATTTTTTTCATTTATCAAGTGTATAAATTAACTTGCTTGACTTTTTAATTATTCTGGTGTTTCTTCCGCGGCAGAATTCATGAGTTAAAAAATTTTACCGGATTAAAACAAATGACTGATATCAGAAATATTGCTATTATTGCTCATGTGGACCATGGTAAGACCACCCTGGTGGATCAGCTGATGAGGCAATGTCATGTTTTTCGGGACAACCAGGTTGTTCAGGAACGTTTTCTGGATTCCAATGATCTGGAACGGGAGCGCGGCATTACCATTTTTTCCAAAAACATTTCACTTCGCTATAATAACGTTAAAATCAATCTGGTGGATACTCCCGGTCATGCAGATTTCGGCGGTGAAGTAGAACGGGTGTTGAATATGGCAGATGGTGTATTGTTGCTGGTGGATGCCTTTGAAGGTCCCATGCCCCAGACCCGCTTTGTACTTGCAAAAGCACTGCACCTTCACCTGAAACCCATTGTGGTGATTAACAAAGCGGACCGCCCGGACAGCCGTCCCGACGAGGTGCTCAATGAAATTTTCGACCTTTTCGTGGAACTGGATGCCAACAATGATCAACTGGATTTTCCGGTAGTTTATGCCAGCGGCCGTTCCGGCTGGGCAGTTTCCGACCTGAGTAATGAACGGAAAAACCTGATTCCCTTGTTGGATATCATTCTGGAATCCATTCCGAAGCCGCAGGTTTTGAAGGGGCCTTTACAGATGCAGATAACCAGTATTGATTACAATGATTATGTCGGGAGAATTGGTATTGGCAGGGTCCATCGCGGCACCATGCTGGAATCGGATACCGTCACCCTTATTAAAAGGGATGGACGCCAGCAAAATATTACTGTCAGACAGCTGCTTACGTTTGAAGGGCTGGAAAGAAAAAGAGCTTCTGCCGTATCCAGCGGTGATATTTGTGCGGTGGTGGGAGTGGAAGATATTGATATCGGTGATACCCTCGCCGATCCTGCGAATCCTGAACCGCTTTCCATTATTGCCATTGATGAACCGACTATGAGTATGTACTTCTCCGCCAACACCTCACCCTTCTACGGGAGGGAGGGGAAATACGTCACGTCACGACAGCTGCGGGACCGCCTTTACAGGGCCATGGAAAGTGATGTTGCCTTGAAAGTTGAAGATACTCATTCACCCGACATATTTAAAGTTTACGGACGAGGTATTCTGCATTTGTCCATCCTAATTGAAAACTTGCGACGCGAGGGGTATGAGATGCAGGTCGGGCAGCCCAGAGTGATCTACAAAGAGATTGAACGCAAAAAAGCCGAACCAATTGAAATACTGGTGGTTGATGTTCCGGCAGATTTTGCCGGGAAAGTGATAGAGGCGGTTGGGCAAAAACGGGGAGAAATGATAAAAATGGAGCCCAAGGGCAACATCCACCACCTGGAATTTCATATTCCCTCCCGTGGCCTGATTGGTCTGCGAAATCATCTGCTATCCATTACCTCGGGTGAAGCCGTCATGCATCATCGCTTTTATCAATATGAATATTTTAAAGGATCCATTCCCCAGCGGCAGAATGGCGTACTGCTGTCCATGGCTGAGGGGGATTCTACCGGATATGCCATAGATGCCCTGCAGGACCGCGGTGTTTTTTTTATCGAACCGGGCCAACAAGTCTACCAGGGACAGATTGTTGGTGAAAACAACAAGGAGAATGACCTGGAAGTGAATATCCAGCGTGGCAAGAAATTGTCCAATATGCGGGCCTCGGGCAGCGACAGGGCAATCAAGGTTTCACCTCCCGTTATTTTTTCTCTGGAAGAAGCTCTGGAATACATTAATGATGATGAACTGGTGGAGATTACCCCCAAATCAATCCGCCTGAGAAAAATACATCTGAATGAAAATGACCGCAAACGTGCACGAATGAAAAAAGAAGCCGCTCAAAATTGAAATATGGTCTTCATCAGGGCAGAATGATTTTATTATGAAATTTTTGCACTTGGCACTATTTTAATCCCCCCATTCCCCCTTTTGAAAAAGGGGGGGTAATGTTGTTTGAATTTACAAGAAAAAAAATGTGCTTTCTTAAAGAAAACTATACAGTACCCTGCATAGTGAAATTTTTCGGGGCTGTCCAAAAAGTAAATTTTTATGAAAAATAATACAAAAATATTGATATCAAAAAAACACATGGCATTATCTTTTTTTTAGTTGAAATTTAAAAGAAAAGGTTCCTCCCCTTAATTT
>CAYWTB010000104.1:0-15451 GCA_964461135.1 uncultured Caldithrix sp.
TGCTTAATTCACAAAAAACGATAAAATGTATCAAAGTTGTTATATTCTTAGAAATTGAATGGCCCCGGTCTTCAGACCGGAGATTAAAAAATCCAGTATATTTGGGCGTTAGCCCCTATTTGTGAATTAAGCAGGGATTATAACTGAGAACAGAAACCGGGAGAATGACCCGGTATCCTTTTACCCCACTGGTCGTGAGTTATTCGGGTTAATAGGCCAACCTCAATATAAAATTATTTTTATTGGCAAGAATTGCCGCAGAATTTTTTTCAATGGTCAGGGGAAAAATAAAATTTGGATCACCTGTGCCAAAATTAAGCTTATCAGCAGGCAACCTGGACAAATTAGTGACCAGACAGCCGCGTTCAGGATCAAATGGTCTGAGTTTCTTGAATTGTCGCGCGCGGACAATGGTTTCTATATGGTCAAGATATTTTAGAAAGCTTTCTCTGGTAATGGCTGGCATGGATTTCCTGATTTCAATGGCCAAATTATGAATGCTTGCATTTTCAATATCGCTAATTTTAAAATTTTTTACACTTAACATTAACCCGTTGCCAAAATACCTGGTGCCATATTCTCTGATATGCCGACGCACATCAATCGGTATGGTCAGGCAAAAATCATCTCCCGAATACTCCTTTTGAACGGTGAAGAGATTTCTGGTAATCATTGCCGATAAAATGTCATTGGTGGAAACCGGTTGATTTGAATTTGACGCCACATCTTTAATCATACCCCGGATGGCTGCCCGTGATATCTCTTCGAATTTTACGGATAATTTTTCATCCTGCTGTAACGATTCCAACTCAGTTTCCTCAAATCGAAATTCTTTCAGTATGGTTCTTTTGTGATGTGGTTTGTACGGGTTGCAAATCAGATACTTTTTAAACGGAATATGGCCGACATGGGATAAAGCGGCCAGAACCGATAAAAAATAGAAATAACTGTATCCGTCCCCGGCCAAATGATTCAGTTTGGGAATTAGAATAGTCCCATTTTTAGGCTGAATAATTTTCAGGAAAAATAACGTGTTGGGATCAGGGGAAATCAGCTGACTATACCTGTCCTGAATAACCCCTGCGGGATCCTCACGATCAAATTTGGCATCACACACCGTTTCATCAAAAAATTTCCCTTCAGAATATTTATTGAATTGTATGATCCCGGCATGATACTGGCCGAATACGGGCCAGAAGACGGAAGAGAGTTTCCTTAATGCAGAACGGATATTTTTTGATTTTAACTTGTTTTGATAATAAATCAGAAACTCTATGGGATAACTTCCATTGGCAAAGATAGTATCAACCTGGGAGATGTTTAATTTTTTCATCAGAGTATTTCCTTCTCCTTTCCAAAGCAGCGGCCTCATCCCCATAATAATCGGGATTTTGGAAAATAATCTGTGACCAGGTCCTTTGCTTGGCTTTCTGTATAAATATTGTTAAATACTAATTTATGATATATTGACAAACTAGGGCATTTACCTGAAGCATCTTCATTCAAGTGAGTAATTTTATGAACACCAGGTTTTGTATCTTTTGTCTCATTTACCTGTCTAAAGCCTTTTTAAAGTCCGTCTGAAGCCCGTCTGAAGCCGGGCAAGGCGGGCACAGGCCGGACAGGAGAAGGCCCGTTCTGGTCACCGGACAAGGGGTTGGCCTGCTTGCTTCCCAGAAAACCCTCACAACTTCGGGCCCTCCGGTTGCTAATTTCCCGGGTAATTATTGCTTTGTTTTTTCCCTTTTATTTTTCTTAAAATATATACAAATTGCCGGTCGTTATACAAAACTATTAAAAACGTTTATATAGACGATATGCGTGTTCTGGAATTATGTCTTTCTCCCGATTACGGGGGGCTGGAAATGCACATGCGGGATTTTTCCCGCTGGCTGTGGGAAAAGCCGGACTGTCAGTTATTCCTGGCCGTGCAATCCGGTACCCCTCTGCAGAAAGCTCTGGATGACCTTGCAGTTTCCCGCATGTTCTTTAGAAAAAAGACCGGAAAATTTCCCTTATCCCGGGCCCGGAGCCTGGCACATTTTATTAAGACCCAGGAAATAGATGTAGTACATGTACACTGGAAATTTGACCTGCCGCTTGTCGCTCTGGCAAAAAAACTGTCCGACAGGAAATTCCTGTTTGTACATACCCGGCAGATGAATATGCCCGGTAAGAAACACGATCCCTATCACCGTTTTATTTACGGACAGATGGATGGATTTATTGCCATTACCCGTTATATTGAAAATCAGGCACACATCAACCTGCCCCTGGATTCACATAAAATATTTCAGGTATATTATGGCTATTCACCACCGGCCATGGTTGAACGCCGCAGAATAGCAGAACTTAAAAAACAGTTCAACATCAGCGGCAAGATGGTGGTGGCTCTGGTGGGACGTCTCAGTGAATATAAAGGACAGCATTTACTGATTGAGGCGATTGAGAAACTGCATAAAAAAGGAATGGGTGTGCAGGCCTTTATCATTGGACCGGCTTTCGAAAAGGATTATGCAAGAAAGCTGCGGCAGATGGTGATTGATAGGGATATGCAGGAACAGATTCGTTTCATCGATTTCTATGACAAACCCTTCGAATTGATGACCTGTTTTGATGTCCTGGTCTTAACCACCAGAAATGAAACATTTGGGCTGGTACTGATTGAAGCCATGCACGCCGGAATAGCGGTGATTGGCAGTGATGCCGGAGGAGTACCCGAAATAATAGATCACGGAAAAAGCGGTTTGCTGTTCGAAAGCTGGAACTCCGATGCGCTGGCAGATGCCATTCAAAAACTGTATGAGGATGAAAAACTGCGCCACAGGCTGGCTGCAGCCGGACAGCAGAAGGCCGGGCAAAATTTCGACCGGGAGATACAATATCAAAAAGTACTGGATTTAATGAATAAATTGATCAATTACAGGGAAAACAGGAACGGAGGGCTGGTCTATGAATAAACATATCTTGCTTTTTCTTGAAATAATATTTGTGATCTACATTTTGGGGGCCTTTTTTTCCATTGTGCTGCTCCAGGTGGCTGCGGTTTCATTTATAATTACCGGGATAATCCTGTTAATTTATGACCCAAAACTCTATAAACCAACATTATTCAGTGTTCTGATTACGGCGTTTGTTCTCTCGGCAGTGATTTCAATCTTCATGTCCCCACAACCCGCCCGTGCCCTGCCGGTACTGATGCATCAGGTTGTATTATGGAGTGTTCTGCCTGTAACCATCCTGTTCCGGCACAGTAAGAGATTCAGTATAAACCGGCTGGGATTTGCCATACTCGTCCTGGGTTCATTGAGTGCCCTTGCCGGTATCTTTCATCATTTTATGGGTGTTGAACGGACCTACGGGTTTACCGGCGGTTATTTTACCCTTGCTGCTCTTATCGTATTTACCATGCCCGTGAGTCTGGGGAAGGCACAGCAGGAAATGGGAACAAAATTAGGAATTTATGTCCTTCTGATTCTACTGCAACTGGGTGCGCTGTGGTGGACGTATACCCGGACGGCTTTCGGCGCCATAATTTTTACCTTTCTGGCAGCCGTGTTTTTCTATTCCTGGAGAAACCGGGACGATATTACTCATGATGTATGGTTTGCAGGAGCCATGTATGTTATCCCGGTGGTGCTCCTGCTGGTCCTGATGTTGAATTCTTCGGATCCCCGAATAAATCCGGTATATGAACCGATTTTAACTGACACTACCAGCGTGGATTTGTCCAGCGGACGGAGCAGTATTTATCAGGACGGTGTGAATATTATCGGAAATGCATTCCGTAAGGGAGAGTGGGGACATCTGTTATTCGGTTTCGGCCTGGGCAGCAGAAAAATCCTGCTGGAGAGTGGCTATCACAGTTGGGAATCCGATTATCTGGAAGCATTTATCAATCAGGGTATTATTGGTGTGGCTCTGTTACTGGCCATATATGTCATGTTTCTGGTGAAAATTGCCCGCATCAGCCTGTCCGCCAATAACTTCCTGTGGTTTGGTTTTGCCCAGAGTGGCCTGGCCTTCTGGCTGATGTCATTTCTCACTATCCAGTTGCAGGGCATATACAGTGCCACCAGTTTCGCCATAATTTACGCGGCTTTGTCTGCCTGGAAAGAATCGTCTTCCGGCCCTTTCTGGAATACAACCATCAAGGAACTGATGGAGAGAATATCCAGAGAGATTAAAATTGATTGGGATCCGAGGCTCTGAATGGTTAAGTCGTCTTTTTCATAAAAAGGTCAATCCGACTGCAATAAAATATCGGTATCCCGATTTTTGCCGCAGGCTATTTTTCAATTCAGTCACAAAAGCGGCAATTCATAATCCCAAAAAAGACCGCCCGGGGGTTTTAGGGCCATTTATCAGGCGAAACCTTCATATGAAGCATCATGTCATTTCCCACCAGATAATACGACCGGACCTTTTGCTGCAACGCATAGACCAGGTCCGGTTGTTCGCGTGAATAGTCTTTTGCAGGACTATCGGACAGGTAGCGGTACAAGGAAGGAGCGCCCCCAATTCGGTCAATCAGATACCATTCGTCCCGGACAAGGCCCAGCATTTTCCCTTCCTGCATCATGGCAAAACCGTCATGGCGGTCAGGAAGGTGAATAATATCGCGGCCCAGGGTGGTGGTGGTATAATCCATGTGCAGTAAGCCCAGCAGCATCTGTTCCACGTCAATCTGGCTGCAGATATTTTGCCGGATCCGGGGGGTTTCATCGGCCGGATTATATATCACCAGGGGAATATGGGTGGATTGCAGATCGAAGTCATAAATCGGCGTTTCGGATTTACCATGGTCTCCCGTAACGGCGAAAACGGTATTGCGAAAATACTCTTCTCGGGATGCCAGTTGCATGAAATATTCAAGAGCCCAGTCGGTATAGTGGAGGGTGGACAAGAACGTCTTGCCACTAACTTCCGGAATGATCCAGGGCCCGTGATTGTTGCTGGATAGGATAATCGCCAGAAAGGGTTGGCTGGACTGCCGGAACAGCTCATTCATTCGGGCAAACATTTTATGATCTGCCACGCCCAGGCTGCTGAGTACTTCGCTCTGGGGAAAATCAAACTGGGATATCACGGAATCCGCCCCGTTACTGCGCAGAAAACCAGCCATATTATCAAAGTTGGGATCATGAGAAATTCCGAAGTAAATGTGGTAACCCTTTTCCTTTAAGATATTTGGCAAACCGGAAAAGACCTGCTGGCCTTCATTCCGCTTCATAATAGATTGTCCGGCCACATTCGGCATGCCGAAAACGGTGGAAAATACTCCCATATAGGTATGAAATCCGTTGGAATAAAAATGGGGGAAATACATGCCTTTTTCTATTAACCGACCCAAATAGGTATCGATACCCTGCTGTTTCAGCTGTTCAAATCTGTAGCTGGAGTAGCTTTCCAGAAGAAATATCACCACATTCTTATTCTCCTGTTTGGCACTGTAATGATAGTGGCGTAACGGAAAATGTATGACTTTCCCGCTAGAATCCTGCACCAGCTGTTCAACGGTTTTGTAGTAGTTATCTCTGGAAGAAATATTCAGCACCCGGGCAAGGTCTGTTTTGTCCTTCTCTTCATAAATCAGATCATTGGCCAGAGTGAAGATACCGTTCAAAGCCAGCTGGTTGGCGGCATTGTAAGTGCTGAAATAGGCGTGTCCCCAGCGTAGGGGCGTTTTATAACTGAGGGTTCCCCGGATTCCGATAAAAATGAAGGGTAAAATTACCAGCAGCAGCAGAATTTTTATGACCAATGGTTGTTCCACCGGCTGTGAGTAGAGGCGCCGCTGGATCCATTGAAACAGCCGGAAAGCGATCCAGGTAAATAGCCCGATGAGCAGCAGGTAGGGAATCACCGGATAGCTTTCCCAGATCATTTTCAGGATAAAACCGATATTTTTTTCCCAATTCATAAAATATGAATTGAGCCGGACGTGAAAATAGCTGAAAAATTCTATTTCTGACGCACACAGGAAGAGGTAGATCAGGAAAACCGCAGTGAGATAGATGTTGTTAAAATGCCGGAGCCAGCGCTGTTTTTCAAACAAATAAAAAAGATAGTTTATGAGGAAAAAAGCGGATAGGGGATAAAGAGTAATTGCCAGATCGAAACGCCAGCCGATTATGAAAGCCTTTACTATAACCAGGGCCGGGATGTTTTTGAACAGGTCAATATTTATTATTAAGAGACTGAGACGGTACAGAGTAAACATGGCCATGAATAAAAGAATCACCGCCAGCAGGTATGGGATGACGGGATTGATAAAAATATTGCGGGATGAATTATATTTTTTTAACGGCAATCAGAAACCATTCCTTTTAAACTTTAAAGTTACCGAACAAATAGGGATTATACAATTTTAAATTTTTGCCATCAGAATAACTCAATTGTCTGATGTAAAGCGAAAAAAATATTTACTTTTCTAAAAGACTTGCTTTATTTTATAAATAAAGGCTTTTAACTAAAAAATACCGATGGAGGCTGAAATGAAACAGGTAATAATCGTGGTACTGTTACTCCTTCTGCTGGAAAATGCTGTTGCACAGAAGGAAATTGAGGTTACTATTATTAATAAAACAGGATTTGATTTCATCGATCTTTATCTTTCGCCCAGCGATAAAAATCAATGGGGAGAGGATCTGTATACGGGGGTCCTGAATAACCGGGAAGCTCAGACCCTCAAGATAACCACCGGGAAAGATGTCTGTAAGTATGATCTGAAAGCGGTTCGCTTAGACAGTTCTGTATTAATTTTCAAACAAATGAATCTGTGCATGATGCCGATTATCACGCTGCTCTACGAATTTAATGAGCCCAACTTTGTGCAGGATTTTATGCTGGAAAACCGCACCGGTCTGACCTTTTCGGAATTGTATATCAAGAATGCAACCAGTCAAATCTGGGGCATGAATGTATTGGGTTTAAATGTTCTTACACCGGATGAATCTGCAGTTATTTCTTTTAAACCCAGCGACCGGTTCTGCCTGTATGATTTTAAAGCGGTGTTGCTGAATGGCATGCCGGTGCTGTATACCAGTATCAATCTGTGTAATCAGATGCATGTGGTACTGTTCCGTTATGAAGGGACACCCTACTATCGTTACGATTTTTAGATTCGCTTCCGGTGACCACGGAATACGTCCGCTTTTAGCGTGACGGTAAGAATAAACAGGGTGTAGCAATTCCGGCTCATAAAATCGGCACTTTCAGTTTAAACAGCCCGATAAACCTTAATAATTTTCAAAAGTATACAGATTATCCCTGTCCCAGGTGGACTGTTTCGATTCGGCGCAGGAAATTGCAGGAAGTAGGAATATCAGCAAATGTCGTGTGAAGTTCTCACGGGAATTTCCTGTAAAATCAAAAAATCCCCGAAACCGGTTTAGACATAAAAGTCATTCATCATGGCAGGTTTTGATTTGTTCAGACGGCTGATTGTTGTAAATTTTGCAATGATATTTTCATTATTCTGAAAGGCCATTTATTAGACTAATAGTCGATATCTTTTCTGACTCAATAAAAAAGTGCATGTCAGTCTGCATTTTTTCAGGTGTTTGCATAGTTGTGCTGCTGCACCCTCAGGTAGTTTATTCTTCCGCTCACCGCGATTCTCTGAAAAGCAACCACCGTAATATTTATTTTTATCCTTACGCGTTTTATACTCCGGAGACTCATTATGCATTGGGAACAGCAGTGATCTCCTATTTCCGGAGTGGTGGGGAGCAAAAAATCAGACCCTCAAAAATGGCACTTTCCGGATACTATTCAACCAGGAAACAATACTATTTGTCGCTGACCCCGGAATTATACTTTAAGGATGAAAAATACCTGGTATCGGCAAAGTTCAATTTCGGAAAATACGCCGATAAATTCTGGGGAATAGGAAATGACACCCCTGAAATTGGCAATGAAGATTATATTTTAATGCTTGTGGGATTTCGCGCAAGTATTCAGACCCGGATTTACGGAGATATAAAAGCCGGCCTGGTCCTGGAAGCAAAGAAAGCCATGGTACCGGATAAGAGAGATAATCCATTTCTTATAACAGGTAATATCAGGGGAAGCGATGGAGGAAACAGCGTGGGTTCTGGCATTGTTCTTTCTTACGATTCACGAGATAATATCTTCTTTCCCTCCCGGGGAATTTTTACCACCATTAATTTTGTCAGTTTCGGTCCCCTTACCGGCAGTGATTTTGATTTTAAACGTACCATTGCCGATCTCCGGGGTTTTTTTAACCTCAGGGGGAACCACATTTTTGCACTTCAGGGTTACGGAAACTTTACAGGAGGGAATCCCCCCTTTTATGAACTGCCCGCTTTAGGGGGGCAAAATTCCCTGCGCGGTTATTTCCTCGGCCGTTATCGGGACCGGAATTATCTGATGACTCAACTGGAATACAGAACAATTCTTTTCTGGAAAATAGGAGTTGCCGGGTTTGCAGGAGTCGGTGATGTTTACGGTCATTTATCAGATCTATCCTTAAATAAAATCAAATATTCCTTGGGTGGCGGTCTAAGGTTTGTGATTGATGTCAGGGAAAAATTAGATGTGAGATTGGATCTGGGTTGGGGTAAAAATTCATCCGGTGTCTATTTTGCTATTGAGGAAGCATTTTAAGATATTTTAAATCAGTATGTTTTTTTTAAGGATTTACAGGGAAGTTCGCTGAGAACCCGTACAGGAGGAGACCACAATATTTTTTTCGTTTTCTTCCAGCCTTATATTTCTTTAATTAACGTTTTGATAGAACTCGTAAGTAACACGGAGATAGTATTCACACGATGCGGGACGGGAATGTCAAAAGGATTTAACATCTGGTTATTATTTTTATGAATCCGTTACAACCTGTAATAAAATCACTGGTCATAACAATGTCGGTGGCCTGGCTGTTTTCCTATACCGGTCTGGCAAAACAACAGCAACAGCTTTATGACAAGGTCTATGTTCAGGGCGGTAGCCTGGTCGTTTTCGAGGATAGAACGGTTTATATTGCCAGGGATACCTTGCTGTCCATTCCCAGTTCACTGAAGTATCGCATTGAAGAAGTTGGAGTAAAAAAACCAGCAATGTATGATTCATTAAATGCACATTTGCGAAGCCATGTTCTGACGCGACTGCTGTCCGATGCAATTTTCGTTTCTCCGGGTCAGAATGGAGTACCCGAGGGCGAATTTGTCTCTCCGGAAACGCCATATTTGCCTTATGAAGGGCAGCCTATTGTTGCGATTCGTCTCAAGCAAGTGCCCGTCCAGAGTGGATCGGTAAACGATACTCTGCTCGAAATGGAGACGGGTCTGTCAAAATTTTTAAATCGGCTGCATGAATCCAGCAGGGATTATGTGATCGAAAATAACCTTATGTTTCATGTGGGAGATACCGTAAACGCCAATCAGCTGGCGGATAACGAACGAATTCTGCGATCCCTCCTCTTTATTGAAGATACCAGAATCTTAATTAAGCCCGTGCAGGAAAAAAATGAAGGTGTGGACGTGATTGTGGTTACCAAGGATGTGTTTCCCATCGGTTTTAATCCGGTCTTTGAGGATATTAACCGGTATCGTTTTGAACTATATGACCGTAATCTGGCAGGCCTGGGAATGGGACTTGCCTATACATTTTATTATGATGGACGCAAAACACCAACTACAGGCAACGAACTAAATTATAACGTCAATAATATTCAGGGTACTTTTATCAATGGTTTGCTGCAATTCGAACATGTCTACGGAGAAAAGGTTAACCGGGCCTATTTTGAGAGGCAATTTCTGACTCCCCGAACCCGTGTGGCCGGAGGCCTGGATATTGGGCAGGTATCCCGGACCCGTGAGGAGAACAGAGATAGTGTGCTGGCAGATTTTCCTTATTCATATACTTACGGAGATTTCTGGTTGGGGCGTTCCTTTCAGGTGAATGGGGAAAACAGCAGGAGAAACCGAATTCTGGCCTTCCGATACCGCCGGAATGATTTTACGGACCGGCCATTTGTGAGTGCGGACAGCAATTTTTTTTATCATAACTACGATCTTATTCTGGGCAGTCTGATCTTTCGAAAGACCAACTATTATAAAAGCAGTCTGATCCTGTCTTTCGGGGTGACCGAAGACTTACCTGTGGGTTACATCTATAATTTCACCTTCGGTTTTGAACGAGATGAATTTATTAATAAACCATATTTTGGTTTTGAATTTGCCAGGACATATATGCCGGATAAAATCGGATATATTGGTTACGGCATGGGCATCGGCAGTTTTTATTATGATGATAACTGGAGAGAGGGCGTTTTTAAAATCGTCTCTACCTACGTGGCTCCGCTGCTGCAATCAGGACAATTCAGATTTCGTCACATCGCAAACTTGAATATGACATTTGGCATTAATCGTCTCAAAGGGGAAGCCATTGATGCCGAAAATGATATCCGGGGCAGTTCCGATATCAACCTGGAGGGACAGAATAAGATTATCCTCAGTCTGGAATCCATTGCTTTCTCTCCCTGGAATCTTGCGGGATTCCGTTTTGCTTTTTTTGCTTTTGCCGATGCGGGTTTTCTTTCATTCGACCGAACCTATAACAGAAATGATTTCCAGGGTAGCCTGGGAATTGGTTGCCGCATTCGCAATGAAAGTCTGGTATTCAATACCCTTGTTCTGCGGATTGGATATTTTCCCTTTACACCGGATGGTATGAGCCACTGGCAGTTTGACATTTCATCCCGCAGGCCCCTATTATTTACCAACATTAATGTTTTACGGCCCCAAATTATTCCGTACGAATGATTCGTCCGGACGAAAGAAAAGCAAGAATACAAGGCAAAAAAAGATGCAGACGTGGGCAGTTGATCCCACATTTAATTTAATTTCAATGCTGAACAAATCTGTCAATGAACCATACTTTGTAGGAGCACTATGATTTGTTATTTTGAAAAAATTCGTTTATATTTAGAATATACAGGCGAAAAACAATCACCCTTTTACAGGGGAGACGGTTGTTCCTGAATAGCCTAAAAAAAGCAAGGAGCAAAATACCATGAGCAAGACAGGTTTGTCAATAATTGCGGGCAGTGTGATTTGTCTGCTTTTACTTTCCGGCCCCCTGCTGCCACAGTCATCTTCACAGAATACCAGCGGGACCTCATCCCCAGATTTTTTTTATGGGGGCAATTTGTTTTTTTCTTCTCACGCGGTAAAATCCTTCGGCGTTTCGCCAGTTTTCGGCATTCATATCTTCCCCGATTTTGGCGTGGGATTGGGAGTGGACTATTTCTATGCCAAAAGAAAAGATGAACAATTTCAATCCATTGGCGGGAAAGTGTATTTCCGTTATAGTTTCTATGAGAACTTTTATGCCAAAACCCAGTTTAGTTATCTGTATTATGACGGTACCCTGAATAGTGAGGATTACAATCCGCGCCTGGTACCCTATCTTTTCCTGGGGGGTGGCTTTCAGCGGCCGATATCATCACGTGCCCTGCTGGAATTTGAAGTTCTGTTTGATGTGCTGCAGAATGAGGGCTCTCTGTTTAATTCCGGTGAACCGGTTTTCAACATGGGTATTATTTTCGGTCTGTAAGGAAATTACTGATTCTTAACTTGCTGATATAAAATAATCTTAATATGACCCGGTCCGGCATGTTTATTCACATTTTATTGTGCCGGTTTCCAGCTCCCTGATTATCTGCAACGTTCACAGATTGTGATAAATCTCAGCGATAATCCGTTAAATATGGAAGAATTTGACCGCCGGGCCGAGTCACTCTCGGAAAATTTTACGCGTATCCTGGCTGAAAATCTGGCAAATCTGATTCCCACTGATTATGTGATGGTTTTTCCATGGGTGGATTTGACTGATTTTGATTACCAGCTTACTTTGGAAATCCGCCAGTTCCAACTGTATACCCCCTATCCGGTGGTCCTGGTGGCCTACCGGCAGGTTCTGGGAAAAGCACCAACGGATATTATGGAAAACCATCGTTCCGAAATCAAAACAGCTGTAAACGCCACTGATTATAACAGTACAGTGTCAGCGATGAGTCAATCGGTTGTGGTCTTAAGCAAAGAAATTGCCGATTCTGTTAATGCTCTTGAAGGGAAACCTTAAGCCTGTCAGAAATTGATATCGGGGATCATCATTTTGAATAATCTTAACCGTTCCGGTCGGCTGCAGAGAGATTTTATCCTTGAAGAATTGATCATGCGGAGAAAAATGTTGTATATTCCTGTAAGTAAAATGCGGGGGTCATCTGATGTTTAGAATCTTATTAATTCACATTTTATTTTTATGCCTTATGAGTACCACCATGGGTTTTTCACAGACCGGTGGATCCCGTCATGCAAACCGGGATAAAGATGAAACCTGGGAGAATCTTACCGGATTCCAGTGGATCAGGGAAGCTCACCCTATTGTTGAAACCAGCTATGGATATGGCAAACCGCACCAGACAAAATTCGATGGGAATTTTGAAAAAATAGCCTCACTTGACATTAAGCTGGGATACAGCCGCATCAAAAACTATGCGGATTATGTGGTGGAAATGGATGAACATTACGCCTTCGGAAGCTGGTTTTCCAAAAATTTAAATATGAATGATGAATCAGACCGTGACCAAAAAGTACAGGTCGACTTGATTCGTTTTGGTTTCGGCAGCAGACTGGGATATGGATATGAATTCTCCGATATCCGGATTCTGCCCTACAGCCAGGTACAGTTTTCCCTGACCCGGCTTAAATCCGAGAGACCGCAGAATTTAAGCCGGAATGATGTTAATATCCTGAACCGCTACGAAGGATCTTACCGCTTCAGTAATGCCGCTGAAGGCGGGATCCGTTTTGAATTTTTCCGGTCAGTGGCAATCTCCGGTTCCTATGAAGTCGCAGTTATTTATCCCCGTATCGTATTTTTTCCCTGGATTGGCGGTATTATAATTCAAAATGTCCTGGTAGGAGCGGTTTCTCATTTTGCGGAGGATATTGTAGATCGTTCTTCCGTTATGGGTCCCATCATGTATGCCCTGATACACAACGGTATGGCCTACGTGGTTTATTTGGGAGTAAAAGAAAAAATGAACTGGCCGTTCAATTCCGAAACTCCCATGACACACGAATCATTTAAAGTTGGAATCACACTTTCTTTCTGAACGGGGAATTATCTATGCGTCACATTTTTATTATGATCTCAGGTTTTTTATTTGTTCTTTTTCCGGGATTAATAAGTTCGGCCGGGGCACAAATCGGACTCGATGCTACTCTCCGTGCCGGTTATTATACCGAACATCATGACGTATTCCTGGGGACCGGTTTAAAATTGAATATTACCACCATAAGTATTTCTCCCAATCTTGAATATGTGTTTATCAACAATGGTGACTTTTATACGCTGAATCTGGATGGCCATCTTAATTTACTCTCCCCTCCCGCAACCTCTCTCTGGATCGGGCTGGGCCTGGCCCGGCTGTATTTAAATCCTGACGCCGGTACGTCAACCCGGGAATCCGGAATGAATCTTCTGGCAGGTTTTGGATTAAAAATGTTTCCTCTCCGGCCTTATATCCAGGGTAAATATATTATTGCGGATAATGCGCAGTTTGTCATCGGAGTGGGAATTTATTTTTAAGTATAACCGGACTTAAGGGTATCGGATAATGGTAAATAAACCGGAAGCTCCTAAAAAAACGTTTATCAGATCAGGAAAAGGGTTCCTGAATCCACGTGTGGTAAGGGCTGTAACATTTTATATTATTACTACCTGTGTCATTCTGAGTGTAATTGTCTGTATTCTGGCCATCTGGAATTTTGCCCGTACAGATGCATTCTGGAGGATGATTGCCACTTTTGCTGTTATTGCGGTTGGCAGCGCAATATTTGCATTCATTAACAACATATTTGGCATTGATGAGTAACCATTCTCATAATTGCAGATAAACTGAATTTTTCTGTCAATTGCAGATTCAGTTCTGTTGACAACCGGCCAACTTGAACGGATGAACAGGTTCCGGCCTTTAAAATAAGCAACCGGAAGCGGAATACATATGACTGGTAAATCCCCTGGCTAATAAGCCACTCTTTTTAATCTCAACTATAATCTGTTGTCTTTGAGTATAATTTTCTGTAAAATATGCGGTGTCAGAGACGTTTCATATAATTTAATTCTTCAATTATCCGAATTGTCATAAAAAGAATTCCGGAGGACACCCATGCCCAGATTCTTATCTTTTTTTTCCCTGGCACTCATTGCTTTACTGATTGCCTGCAGCACCGTTCCTATAACTGGTAGGAAACAGCTTAATCTTGTTTCTGATTCGGAAATGTTATCCATGAGTTTTCAACAATATGATCAATTTCTAAAAGAGAATAAACTGAGCGATAACCAGCAGCAGGTTCAGATGGTTAAGCAGGTGGGGGGAAGAATCCAGAAAGCAGTAGAAGATTATTTTGCTCAGAAAGGAATGAGCGGCGAACTGAAAAATTACCGCTGGGAATTTAACCTGATTCAAAGTGATGAGGTAAATGCCTGGTGCATGCCTGGTGGCAAGGTGGTTGTTTACACCGGAATTTTGCCTGTTACCCAGAATGAAACGGGACTGGCAGTGGTGATGGGTCATGAAATTGCCCACGCCGTAGCAAAACATGGAAATGAGCGAATGAGCCAAGCATTGCTGGCCCAGATGGGGGGGGCGGCTCTTTCCCTGGCGCTGCAGGAAAAGCCGGAAGAAACCCAGGCCCTATGGATGAGTGTATATGGAGTGAGTGCCCAGGTCGGTGTTTTGCTTCCCTTCAGCAGGACCCAGGAAAGTGAAGCAGATCATCTGGGCCTGATTTTCATGGCCATGGCCGGATATGAGCCTCATGGAGCTGTTGACTTCTGGCAGAGGATGGCTCAACTGAAGGGAGGGGCAGCGGTTCCCGAATTCCTCAGTACCCACCCCTCTGACCAGACACGTATTGATAATCTTAAAAAACTGGTGCCGGAAGCCATGAAGTATTACCGGCCGGCCGGGTAAGTAAAAATATGCTATGATATGGGGGGAGAACCACGAAGAGATGAGAAGGCCATTATTGATCAATATCTCCGGTTAAAGAACTTAGTATTTTACAGTAGTAACAGGATATAAGACTCAATACCGGTTGATCTTTTTATTGATTAACCTATCGAGTCTTAATTGTTATTGTTCCCTCTGTCCTGTAAAAATTGAGATTTGTTGAAATTTGTATTATTATGCTATTTGCTCCTCTTTATGTAAAAATATTGTTATAGACTAATTCATGATTTACTGGAAAACTTTGGTACTTTCTTGAAGAATCTTCATTCCAACAGGTAATTTAAAATGCTCAAGGTTTTTGCACCTCTTTCACCCTTTCTGAAGTCCAATACTGTCCGAAAAAAAATGTAGTAGTTAAGATAGACCTTCAGGAAAAATCGCCAGAAATTCCGGTGCACCGAACGT
>CAYWTB010000105.1:0-15429 GCA_964461135.1 uncultured Caldithrix sp.
CATTCTACTACAAACGCCAGGAGATTCATAACTTTTTACGACTTCAGGTTATATAATCTTAAGTATCAGGGAGAAAAATAATTAATTACCATGTCTCGGCTGTATGCTCAACAGGCGCGACTGAAAAGAAAATGAAATGAATCAACCCGACTTATTTAAAATGGTCTAAGTGAGAATAATAATAATAATCGACTAGCTGGAAAACTGAATATTACCGCGGAAAAACCGCATAAACAATAATCGTTCCACTGAATGTTCCGGTGGTAAGTCCCGAATTGTTGGTAGTGGTAATTTCTATGGAAGTTATATTATCCGTGGTATTATACCATCTACACCATGAATCCAATGCAAGAATATTATAACTGGTCAGCAATGCCATAATTCCCTCACCGTGACTGAATCGGTTCCTGCCGGTTTCGCAGGATAGTGTAAACTCAAAACTGACATCACATTCACCCCAGGCCGAACGCCCCAGATACATACCGGTATAGGCCCAATTCCAACCCCCTGCATCACCATTATAATTCATTAACGACCGATAATTTCCGTTGACATCGTCTCCATTGGGTCTGATCAATAAATAAGTATCTGCGTTATGCAGTCTTCCACTGAAGAAAATTTTATAAAACTTATGCAAATTCCCATTTAGTCCTGTTATTTGATATGTAGGAACACCGCTAATAGTCCCCTCCCAGACTTTTACCATCATATCCGGTTCTAATTTTGGTAAGGTAACTGCTCCATTTTGAATACTGTTGGTAGAGATGCTTCCCTCCGCAACACCCTCGGCTTTCACACTGTTAAAACTATATCCCACACTTGATAAAGCAATCCGGGGTGCGAGTTCGGGATCATTCTCCACCTTGATACTCAACCAGTAGGGGACATCGAAATCCAGATCCAGCGCGGTTATGCTCCCCAGTTGTACCAGGAAAATACCAGAGGTGATGGCTACGCTGGAGTGCTCTTCTATCCACAGAGTGTTTCCTCCGGTTTGAGCATCATAAATTGTAAAGGTCAGTTTGTGATTTCCGGAGATGGAATTACCGGCATTGTCTGTTAAATATCCCTGGTAACTCATCTGCTGGGGAATCTGAGCATAACTAACGGAAAATATTACAATCAGCATCATCGAAATTAAAGATGTACACTTTTTCATGTCTGTTTCCCTCATTTGGTGTTCTGGTATTTCCCATGCAGGAATTATTTTTACCTTGAGTTTACAATACTATTCTTACTAATCTCTGGTTTCTTATAACCCGCACCTATCATTTAATGGCAGACTTAATCGCAACAGGATTTCTTGCAAGACAGAATCAATGAAATTGCCTTCGCCAGTTAATCTAAAAATTAAAAGGCCACTGGTCTTTATCCTTCCAATCCCGCCCGAGAAACATCATATGGCACTATTTCACCAGCAGCATTTTCCGGGTCCGGGAAAAGGTGCCGGCATCCATTCGGTATAAATAAATCCCACTGGCAACCACCTTGCCCCATTTATTTCGTCCATCCCAATATGCCTTATGGAAACCAGCTTCTAAAGGTTGCTGATTGAGAAGAGTGGCTACTTCTTCGCCCAGCAGGTTAAATATTTTCAGCGTTATTTTTTCCGGTTGAGGCAGCGAGAATCCTATGGTAGTACTCAGATTGAAAGGATTGGGAAAATTATTGTATAATTCATAATCCGAAACCACGCTTTTGAATTCGCTGGTGGAATTTTGAACAAAAAGTGAAGTGCCTGCAACCAGACTGAATTGATGCAGCTGCTGATCACTATGATTGAAAAAGCTGTAATGATTAATGGATTTAAGATCCTGTGCTTGCAGCAAAGCATGATCCACCAGCCGGACTTCAAATTCTGCGGGAACATCCTGTAAACCCTCAAAGGACAAGTTGACCACATCCAGTATGGGTGTCCGGATTTCAAAATTCCAGACATAGCCATCTTTTCCCCCGGCCCGAAAATCACCGGTATAGAGATCCGCATGATGACTCCACTCCTGATGCGGAAAATAAAGCATGACATAATCACCGATGGGAGGCGGTTCATAATAATCATGCTGATCCCATTCATCCGACGCGTCTTTAATGACTCCGGCAAAATTGCCGTTGTCTCTGGAATCCTGGCATTCTGCCTTAATTCGAATGGCCCAGTCGTCCCGGAGGGAGCCGCTTACTTTCGTTAAGGCCTGACCTACCGCATTAGGACGAATGGCCAGATTTGCCGGGCTTTCAACTTTTAAGGCATACCCTTCCCATGGTGCTAAACTGGTAACATCTCCCGGAACTGACCAGGTGCCATCATAGGTTATCAAATTGCTGCTGATGGATAGCGCCGAGACCGGAATATCAAAATTGAAGGGGTTGGCTATGAAATTCCAACCGGCGGTCAGCGTGACATTCACCACCGAGTCCGCTACCAGCTCACCAGCCCCGGCAGTAATAACCTTTCCGACATCCTTTACAATCAGGAAAAAACTCCTTCCCGGCGCAAAATTCCGGGCATTGGCATACTCAACATAATTCCCATTCTGATAATCAAAGAAGCGCCATTTGGTATTATCATAGGTCCCCAGATCATCTTCCAGTACATCCTTGGGAGCAGCACTGGATAAACTTAACGGGACGGAAAGTAAGCGATAGGCGGACTGGGCAGAACCGGAGGGCTGGGGGTCCGTTTTTGACAGGGAAGTTACAGTCTGGGGTACAATAGAAAAGGTGGAACTGGTTCCCGAAATGCCCGGATCCTGGCTGTCGCTTATTTTTATCCGGCACTGGTTGGAACGGGGCATTTCCACCACCCAGGTTTCCAATCCGTCATTGGGTGTACTGGCTCTTAAGGTCTCCCAACTGAGGCCGTTATTGCGGCTCAGTTCTATCTTAACCGAAGTAACCGCTCCGGTTGTTGTCCAGGTGATATCATGGCTGGAACCGACTATCCAGGACTGGCCACTAGCCGGTCCGGTGACCGTAACGGACATGGGAACTTCTATGGTAAAGGGTCCATTACTTACATCGGTTGGATCATCATCTGTGGCATCACTTACCTTTACCAGACATTCGGTGGATGGATTATTGGGAATAGTCCACACATATTCATCATCGTTGGGAGTACTGGCTTCAATAATCGTCCAGCTGCCTCCCCCATTTACCGAATATTCCAGACTAACATTGGCGGGATCACCACTTATCCGGGAAGTCCAGCGAATCACCTGTGAGCTTCCCACCAGATAGCTTTCCCCCCCATTGGGACTCACCACGGTGAGAGCCGGCAGGGGACGAATGGTAAAGGTGGCATCACTGGTATCGGACGGAACACCGTCCCGCACATCACTGATTGCCAGCAGGCAGGTGGTGGAAGAGGGTTCGGGAGGGGTCCAGGCATATTCACCACGGTTGGGTACGCTTCCCGCTATCACAATCCAGTTGTTTCCCGCATCCAACGAATATTCAATTTTAATGTTGGCAGGATCATTGCTAACCACCGATGACCATTGAATCAATTCCGGCGTACCGACCTGCCATATTTCCCCTCCGTTGGGCCGGATGAGATCCAGTTTGGGTATTCTGGATATGGTAAACGGAGCATCGCTGGTATCGGCTGGTATTCCATCCACCGCGTCACTGACTTTTACCAGGCATTCGGTTGATGGCCGGTCCGGAATAGTCCACACATACTGTGCACTTCCCGAGGAGGGGTTAACAATATTGGTATTTATGAATTCCCAGTTTGCTCCCCCATCCACTGAAAACTCCAGATTAACTCTGGCCGGTCCGTTATTGGATAGCCATTGAATGATTTCCTGGGAACCCACTTTCCAGTTTTCACCGCCATTTGGTGCGAACAAAATCAACGGATTCTGGCCCTGGCCGGTTGAAAACAGGACAAATCCCAGCAAAAGTACCGTCTTAATCATTTGATGCAGATATTTTGAATTCATTGTATATTCTCTCCTTAGTATGGTCTATATGAATTCGAATCTGATTTAGCATTCAAACTTGACATCAGGGAAGTGTCGGGGGTCCCGGCAAAGCGGAGGGGGTAGTCGTACCATTTTCACCCCCGCTGCTGGCCACAATGGCGACAATGGCTCCCGCCGCCAGGACTCCTCCGCCGATGAAATACCATTTCTTATTGCTTCCCTTTTTCTGCTCGGTTTTGGTTAATTTTGTCAACTCATCCGTCTGCTTCTTTTCAGGCTCTTTAACCGCAGGCTGTTTGGGTTTCTGTTGTTCCTTGACCTCTTCCACCATTTTGGTGAAAGGCGGCGGATCCTGAACCGGATCGGATTTATAATTCGGAACCATGTCCAGCAATTTTCTTACCGCAGTCTTGGCATCTTCCAAATAATCCTTGGCGATATAGGATAGACCCAACAGCCGGTAAGCCTTCATTTTCTCCGCCTCCGAAATACCTTTTTTACCCAGGCACTCGGTAATCAGGCCAATGGCGTCATCAAACCGGCCGGTGTTATAGCTCTGCTCCGCATCGGCAAGGTTTTTGGTACAAACACTTTGCCCCTGGGCCTGCAGTGGAGTAATCAAATACGGAACGGGTAAGACAAGCAATCCACTGATAAGGAGGAAAACTACGAACACATAGGATAGATTTTTAAATGATAACATCATGATAACCTCCATTATGATATTTCTAATCAAAGCAGGTATGGTAAGAGTTGCGGTTAACTACACACCCCAAGCTCTTAAACCGTACATTTATGCCAAATTTATTTTAATGATTATGAGAAGTTTAAACAAGACTATCCAATTGAGAATCCATTTGAGAAAACAGAACGAATTTTCCAAAAAATTATTTCATGAGAATCATTTTGTTTACCAAATAAATGCCCGCTTCAGTTTTCAATTCTATCAAATATATTCCGGATGGAACTATTCTATGATAAGTATCCCGGCCCTGCCAATTGAACCAGTATCTTCCGGAGTTTAGTTTACCCTGATAAATCGTCGAAATTTTTTGTCCAATAACATTAAATACCGTCAAACTCACTTCAGATGGGGTCGGCACAGCCAGTGGAATAGTAGTGGAGGAATTAAAGGGATTGGGATAATTATTCCCAAGAGAAAATGTAGTTGGCAGAAGTGACCGGATGTGTTGCTCAACCTTATTTTGGGTTCCAACTATCACTTTAAATTGCGAGACCTTTGTTACAGGCAGAAATTTGTAAGATTGATTTTCCCGCAGGTTAATTGATGACGTGCTATTTTGATCCACAAGAATGACACTAAATTTTCCAGGTATGTTACCTATTCCATCGAATTTTAGATCGATCAACTCTTGCTTATCAGCATGCACCTCGAACTCCCAGGTCTCTATCTCATCAAATTCTGGTCTGATATCGGTTGCAAAAATTGAATAATAATCTGTCCAGTCCGGCCGGCTCATAATCAGTTGAGGAGTATTTCCTATACTTCTGGGTTTTCGATAATCAAGGGCATCTAATTGGGCTTTAGCATTTGGTGCAACACCTATGGAAAACGTATTATCCCGATGGGGACCTGATATTAGCCGGATTCCTATCCTCCATAGCGCCGGATCAATTTTAGGGGGCAGATTTGGATTTGGAGAGGTAAGACTATAAGGTATTTTCAGCACTGATTTTTGTTGATTAGGATCATTATAAAAATAATACCCAGTATAGGGATTGAAACTTACTGACATGTTGAAGTTCTCATCAAAGTTATAAATAGGTTCGGTAATACCATTGATGTTCTGGATATCCGGCCAGGAAATTGTACTGTCAAAGGGATTGGTAATCAAATTCCAGCCGGCATGAAGAGATATTTCCGCTGCTTGTGTGGAGTTGAGCGGTGCACTGTTTATTTGCAGACTGCTTACTTGCCAATTTCCTTTATAAATCACCCAGAAAGCTTTCCCGGTAGAACACAAGAAATTTGCACCACCATTAAATTTGACCAGGTAATTATTGGGATCGGAGCTATTCTCCCCATTATCCCAGTAGACCTCCCAATCTTTACCTTGTTCTCCGGGCAAGAGATTTGAAATCGAGCCGTTATAATTTCCCGGAAATCCGATGAGACGGTAATCTTGCGATTGATACTGGTTGATATCTGTGTATTCGGGGAATGAAAATGTCTGAGCAATATTTATATTTTGTGGATATTCCAGTGTACTGAATGTCTGGTCATTTTCAAAAATCACTTTCACCGGATTCACAACCACAACCCTCCAATGATAATTTTTTCCGGGACTCAGGTTGGTTAAATGAACACTTACTGACACCGGAGAACTTCCGGAAAGAGGATTGTTACCCGCTGGCATCATTTGGCCGTAATCTGCAGTTTCACCATATTCGAAGAAAACATTTGTTTCCAGATAGTTCGGATTTATGGTTGCGTTGAGGGAGGCAGACGCCTCTGTAATCTCCGAAACACTGCTTGAATTGATCGTAGGTCCATTCCAAATACTCTGAGCTTGCTGACTGGCTGATGTTAAATTAGTCAGACCATTTTCAGAAATGACGGCATAGGCAAAACGTATGGTGTCATTCTGATTCAGGGAAAATGGTCCGGCTGATTCAAAAACTCTATAATCCTCAGCAGGATCAGTACTCGGATCATCAATTCCTGGTATAGCAAGAGCCTTGAAAATATCTGCCACTGAAAAATCAATATTTCCGGTTACACTTCCTGCACGACGAAATGCCAGCGGGTCACTATCCATGAGCCGAATTGCAGCATAACTGCTCCAACCACCCGTCGCATCAAACATATATCCCAATCTGTTTGCAGCATCGTAACCACAAAGATTCTCTGAATAACCATTAATATCAAAATCAGCAAAAGCTCCCACATACACATTTGGATAATTAACTGAACCTATATTGTAAATTTTGTGGAAAAAAATAATGAAAGAATGATTAGCAAATGCAAAAGTACGGGTTTCCATTTCAGTACCAATCCCAATTTTGTCCCTGCAAATTGATGCCGTTTCCGTATAATCTGCTCTTACAAATTTATTAATCTGTGTCACCGGATAAAAATCGTCATTATCCCAGGTGAGTATTGCCAGGGTATCACCAGATGGATTTATGGTACCTATCAGGATATTTTGCAGATAGACGTGATGATGGCCGCTGTTCTCCGGAAATTCCAGCGAGGGTTCATCGGGGGAAACGGTGCCGGAATAGCTGCCATAAATGCCATTATTTCTGATAGTATGCGCCATGGTTCCCGTTCGATGGACATATATATCAATATCCCGGACAATAAAAGTATCATCGGAGATGTCTTCTCCAACCAGCACTCCTGAAGCATAGGCGTTCGCTTTTATGAGAGCCTGTGTTGATGGTGTGCCGGGAACTTGCCATACGAAAAGTCCATCATTCTCAGTAGAATCAGAAATTATAGTGTAACTTACCCCATTATCAATTGAATAAGATAATTTTATTCGAGTGATATTGTAAAAATCATTGGTTTGCCACCGTATGGGATAAAACTTACCCTCATTCCAGTCCTCACCACCATTGGGCGACAGCACAGTTACCGGGGGATCAATCTGAAAGGTCCATCGGATAGTTGTTCCGGCTTTCGGTCTGGGAAGACCATTTAAATTGTTCAGGGTGGTAAGGGGATTGGCATCTAAGGAGTTAATTGTTATTCGTGATAAGACTTCCGGACCTAATAAAGTATCATAAAAATTAGCCGGTTGTCCGCTTTGTTGCTGCGTGATGTACGCTGCTTGAAAATCAGCATAACTGGTGGCGGGATAAAATAAATAGATCCAATCGGACTCCTTGGCAGGATTTAAAAGCCATGAACTGGGATTTTCATTCCGAATTCCCCAAGTATTGGGATCCCCCATTAAATTATACGTCACCACAATTAACTGAATATCATCGGATGTGTTGTCTGGTGTGCCGTTCAGATCCCAGACAGTGAAGGGGATCTGATAAATCCCCACTCCATTGATGAACAGGTCACCCGCCAGTCCGACGTCATCATTACCGAATCTAATTTCAATCATGGTACTTCTGATATTCTGAATTCTTCGTAACATTCTACTGAGAGGCGCATCTGTACCACCACCCTGAGAAACATAAAACTGACCACCATCATTAGGAGAGACTGAAGAGAGCGAACTACCATTAATCAATTGGCTAAAGTCTGCGGGATTATCAACAAGCTCTTCAGCCGCAGAATCTACCACACCCTTATATATAAATCGTGGGGTAATAGGTCCGGTGCTATTGGCAATAAGTCGTATAGCCTGTAATCGAATGGGTGCTTGATCAGTTTGATTAGCAGATGAAGATTCTGAGACTAGAGGTAAATCAATATTTTTAGGATTATTTGCCCATACAGACACAGTCAGTGCAAGGATGGAAACACCTAAAACAAAGAAATTACTCACCCGAATTCCTCCTAAATATTGAATGATTCCTTGTTTCTATTATAATTCTGAAACTATAGTCACCGAAAGTTGGAACTAAGTCAGGGTCTGCCCGGCGGCATTGGAAATGAAGCTGTAGCTGTTTGAGTACCCTCATCTTTTCCGGACAGTAAAATAGCAGCAACCACTCCGCCTGCTACCACAGCACCTCCACCGATATATAGCCATTTTTTGCTTCCACTTTTTTTCTCCGGTGCTGTTAATTTTTCGAGATCATCCGGGACACGTTTTTTAGTTTTTGGTTGTTCGCTCACCTTAACCTCTTTATCTGAGGGAGTGGCTATTTTTCTCTCTTCCTGTTGCTGGGCCTTTGGTATCGGCTTTTCAGGTGAAGGTGGTTTCTCCTGTTTGACTTCTTCAATTAACTTTGTAAAGGGTGGGGGATCCTGTACCGGATCAGGTTGATAATTCGGAACCATGTATAACAATTTTCTAACGGCATTTCGGGCGTCATCCAGAAAGTCCTTGGCGATGTAGGAAAGTCCCAACAGCCGATAGGCCTTCATCTTCTCCTCTTCCGAAATATCCTTTTTACCGAGGCATTCTGTTATTAGACCGATAGCTTCATCAAAACGGCCGGTGTTATATCTCTGTTCCGCATCGGCCAGGTTTTTGGCACAAACACTTTGCACCTGGGCCATTACCGGGTTAATCATAAAAGGATTCGGTAAAATAAGCAGGGCACCACTTAACATAAAAATTAAAATAAAAAGAGATAAATTTTTGATCGGGGTCATCATGGTTACCTCGATTAATATAAATTTGATGGGTTGTTCTATGGTATAAAAGTTACTATCAGAGAAGGCCATTAATGATTGTTTATTCAGCATCTACGATAAATGGTCATTGAAATTTTCCGGTTTATCGGAAAAAAATCATTCTGAGCAATCCGTCAATCAGAAAGTTTTTTTCAATTCAAAGTGCAGAGGTTCTTTTACATCCTCATTTACACTTATTACCAGATCGCCACCGGGAAGCGTGTAACCGCTCTTGCGGACAGAAATTGTGTGTTTCCCGGTTTTGAGTTTAATCTGTTTGGGTGTATAGTCTCCGGTTGCCTTACCATCGAGGAATATTTCACAGTAATTGGGATCGGAGATAATTTTTAAGGTAACAACACGATTAAAGTCGATCACAATATCCTGAGTGGCATTATTTTCGATTCTAACCTGCTTTTCCCACTCTCCCAGGGAGGGATGTACCGCCTTAATCTGATGTAAACCAACCGGAAGTGTTGTCTCAAATTGATTGTTGATATCTTTTCCCTTCAGAACTCCATCAATGTATATTGAACCCCAGGGACGTATTAATATTTTAACATCACCCTTTTTTGCCACCAGCGTTCCCGATACATTAGCAGGTTGAGAAGCGTTGATGCTGACTGTGGTTGAAAAGTCTTCATAACCGTATTTCCGTAAGATTAACTGATAGTTACCTGTCTTAAGTTCTTTATTATTGAGGGGCGTCGTGCCGATTGAAACGCCGTTCAACATTATATCAGCGCCCGCAGGTTGAGAACCAACCGAAAGGTTACCCAGCGCCTCCATAATTGCCGCAATTCGCGTGGTTTGCCTGGTCTGTACCGAGAAATTCTGCCGATATTCGGCATATCCTCGTTTGCGAAGTAAAAGAGTGTAACGCCCTGCTTTTAATTCTTCATTCTCGCGGGGGGTTGTGCCGATAAATCTGTTATTTATCCAGACCGAAGCTTCTCCCGGCTGTGATGTGATCACCAGTGTTCCCATAACCGGTTCCACTCCGGCTGATGATACTTCTTTCAGGATGAAATTATGAATGTTGGTCCTGCTGCTTTGTACCAGCAGGGACGTATCTATGGAATGATACCCATCTTTTTGAATCTGAACAGTAACCCGCCCGTCTTTTACCGCTAACTTCTCCAGCGGGGTTAATCCCAGAGAGCTGTCGTTTAAAAAAACAGATGCACCACTGGGTACGGTTGAAAGGGTAAGTGAGGCCATCTTTGTAACGGGTTTACTATTATTATTAGCTTCAAAAAAATGGAAAGGATCACTGATCATAATATAACCGAGAAAGATCACCAATAAGAATGCTGTCGCAAGAAAAATGGCTTTTAAGGATATTGATTTTGGGGGTCCGGCCTCAGACGAATCATCCTCATGAGCTGAAAAATCGAAATCTTCCACCAGTTCCAGCATTTCTTCCGCACTCTGGAATCTTTTCAGCGGATCCTTATCAATTGATTTGGTTACAATTTTGACCAAAGGTTTGGGAATGTTGGCCTTAAATTTCGTGAGGGAGGGAATCTGTCCTTCCACGATTTGCTTCTGTATAGAGAAATCAGATTCGGTTTTTTCGAAGGGAGTTCGTCCAACCAGCATTTCATAGAGGGTCATTCCCAGGGAATAAATATCGCTTCTGAAATCCACATTCTTTAAGCCTTTAACCTGTTCCGGAGACATATAATACAACGTACCGGCCCGCATTTGAGTGACAGTGCTGCTTGGTCCGTGCTGACGGATAACCTTGGCCAGACCAAAATCAGTCACCTTTACCCGAAAATCCTTGGAAAGCAAAATATTGCTGGGTTTAATATCGCGGTGAATAACCCCTACTTTATGGGCATGTCCCACTGCATTTAATAATTGCTTACTGATTTGTATGGTATCTTCCCAGCTGAAAGCACCATTCTCCCGGATCCAATCCGATATGGTCTTTGCTTCCACATATTCCATCACCATGAACACACCAAATTCGGTTTCCCTCAGGGCGTGAACCGTCACAATATTTGGATTTTCCAGCCTGGCCAGGGCCCGGGCTTCGGTCTTAAACCGTTTTAAAAAATTTTCATCCTTGGCCAGTATGGGATCAATCATCTTCAGGGCCATGACCTTATCCAGAGAGGTATCCAGTGCTTTATAGACAACGCCCATTCCTCCCCGGCCAACAACCTCTAATATCCGATAGCCGTCAATAATTTTGCCGATAAGCGATTCCATTTAAATGTTACTCCTGTACCTGCCCTTCGGCTGTTTTTTCTTCATTGTTTGCCATGGCCGGACTGATTTTAAATCCTGAAAAAACCGCGTAAACATTGGGATCTGCGAATATACCAGCATTTCCCCGTACAAATTCTTCATTAAACCAGGCTTTCAGTAATTTCTGATTATTGTAAAGCATGATCCAGGGTCCCAGACACTTCACTTTTAATTTAAAAGGAACCGCTCTCTTTGGATCTTCCGGTTGAAAGGGTACGGAAAGCAATAGTTTGCTGTTCTTTCCCGTTACTCTTTCCAGCAGAAAATCCTGTTTATTCCTTATGGAAAACTGGAAATAACCTGCTGCCGGGTCGGACGCTTCCCTATCAAGTCCTACAAGGATACCTGCCCTGCCTTCATTTTTATTATCCCTTAAATCCACCGTGACTTCCACATCAACATCATCAAGTTTATTTTTAAATACAGCCATTTTTTTACGGCTACTGGTCAGAAAAGTAATATCGCCGTTATTAAATTCATAATCATTCACAGAAAGCCGGATAAATTCCCATCCCGAATGTACCTGTGGTACATAATTACCCACCCCAGGGTTACTACTTCCTTTATCCGAAGGCAACCTGGCAGCCGATGCCACTAAATTACCCACCCTGTTTTTTTCGGTTGTGACCGATGAATCCAAACCGGTGGGTAAATTTTGAAGCGCGGATTCGCATTCCTGGATCGAATTTTTCACTACCTGATCCCTGGGCTGTAATTTCAGTGCTTTTTCATAAAATTCCAGGGCAGACCGATAATTTTTTCTATTTTGATGCTGAATTCCTCTGTTTTTATACTCCTGTGCGATTTGATTAATACCATTCACCGACGCCAGATTCATCGGATCATTTTGTAATATTGCCTGATAAATTATTAACGCCTTATCCAGCTCACCTAATTGGATTAATCGTACCGCCTCGTCCAGCTTGTTTTTCACCTCCCCGTTTTCTGAATCAATCATTCCGGATTCGGGAGAAGATATTTCATCCTGTTTAAGTTCCTGCCGGGGACCGGAAGGCCAATTTACCCGAATCCAGCTGAAAAGTGTATGTCGAAAATAAACACCTGCCGCCAGTGCGAGCACAATCAGGAGACTTACCAGACTTTTTCCAAACCATTTCCGGCGGGGTTTTTTCGGCAGTACCGGCCTTTCCGGCACCGATTGAACAACCGTCTGGCCAATTTTTATAACCTGCAGCGTAACATTATCTTCTCCTCCCATTCTATTGGCCATGTCAACCAAAATTTCACAAGCCTCCTGTGGTGGGTGATTCAGGACAATTTCCTTAATTTCTTCCTTTTTCACTTTCCCCAGACCATCGGTGCATAACACAAAATAGTTATCCGGTTTCAACCTGATCCTGTTGATGATATCAATTTCTATCTCCGGCCTAACACCTAATGCCCGGACTAAAACTGATTTAGAGGGATGAACCCTGGCCTCTTCTTCAGATATAATCCCCTTACGGTACATTTCTGCTACCTGGGTATGGTCCTCGGTCAGCTGTTCAATGTTGCCGGCATCCAGGTAGTAGGCCCTGCTATCCCCCACATGCCCTATAAAAGCTTCATTTTGATAAAGAACCAGAGCTGTGCAGGTTGTTCCCATCTTCACCAAACCCTCACCCGAGCTGGCCCTGTGGTAAATTTCTTCATTAGCCGCTGCCAGGGCATGCTTTAAACTCTCACCGATGTCATCATAGCGATTAGTGTAATAAATTTCACTGATCACTCGAACGGCGGTATGACTGGCTTCCCGGCCCCTTTCATGTCCACCCATTCCATCAGCTATAATGAATAGCTGGCCCTTGGGCAAGGTCAAATCCTCATTTCCGGCCGGAAACTTACCAAAATGATCCTGGTTTTCCGATCGTATTTTGCCCAGGTCAGATTTGTTTCCGAATTCAATAAAAAGTGTGTGCAAAGAATTTCCCATTATAGGTTTTCTTCTTGCTGTGATTATTTAGCCTGTTTAGTCTGCACCCATTAACTTCTTTAACCTGATTAATTAATTTTACTGCCCGGTTTGGAGTCACTTAGATTTAGAGGGTCTAAAAGAAGTATATTTTAATATTATCTTGCAGCCTGGTGAAGCAGGGGTTTTGATTATCCGCCTTGAGATACATACGACTCAGGTGCCGATTTTATAAATATTCTCATTTACATTCGCCAGAGGATTATCAAAGGGAAATCCAAACAGTTTTGGATTCTCCCCGATAACCGCGGCGGAAATTATATAGAATACATAATTATAGGTCTCCAGCGGAAATTGTTGACGATATTTTTTGAGGAGTTGCCAGAAATTTCTCTCCCGGGGATTCTGAGGCATCTTCTGAATATAAGACGCCACCTTCCTCTCTCCCCAATTATAAGAAGCGATAACTAACAGACCGGATGCCTGGGCGTCGGTATTATAAATATCACGGATATACTGCGCAGCTGCACTGGTTGATTTTTCAAAATTGAATCTGTCATCCCGCGGATCATACTTCTCAATTTCCACCAGCGGACCGGTATGCAAACCATATTTCATAGCAGTTTGAGGGATAAATTGCCAGATCCCCTTGGCAATACCATAGCGGGTGGGGGGGCCGATGGTCTGCAGCCTGAAATCACTTTCCTGCAGCGCCAGATAAAAGAACTGGGGGGGTAAATCATGATCCAGCATAATGGTCGCTATTTTATCCACATACCTACTTTGAATGGATCTGGCAATGGCCTTTTCCAGGCGATCGGTACTCTGCCATTTTTTAATATAGTTTTTAACTTCTCCCACAAAATCTTTGGGCATTGCCAATTCACATTCGCCAAAAATTCTGGCCACCCGTAATATCAGCTGATCGGTTTCATCCATTTTACTCTCATCGTATACATGGAGCTCTTTCAGGAACTGATCGTAATTTTCAGACATCTCTTTTTGCCTGACACGATATTTCTGGACTTGTTGAATAACTGCCGCATCTTTGGATAATTCCGCATTCTTTCGAAATTCCGCCAGTTCCAGCTCTATAGTTTTCATGGAATAAAAAATCCCTTCAGCCAGTAACTGCTGGCGCTTAACCTGACGTTGTTTCTGAAATCCATAAATTCCCGCCAGGATAAGCAATACGCCGATAACAGAAATAATAAGGATGTATTTAGATTTATGCTTCTTCTGAACAATCTGGAACGCGTCACGGATCATGCGGGTATGCTCACCCATATTTTGTTGCGCACTATCCCCGAAATAATGCTCTACATATTCGTTAACTGATTGAACCTGTTCTTTCCGGGTAACTTCATGGGGAGCTATTTCCTGCGGTTCAAAAGAGAGCAGGGCCACCCCCAGACCCAGTTCTATTTTCTTATTTTTTTCCAGCGGAAATTCTTCGATTCTCTTGCCGTTAAAATAAGTCCCGTTGGTGCTGCCCAGATCCCTGATCCACCATTGTCCGTTTTTTAAAAACACTTCCGCATGAAAGCGGCTGATGCCGTCATTCGTGATCCGGATATCACACGTTTCATCCCGCCCGATCTGAAAAGGGTTGCGGAATTCATACTCGCTTTGTGGGGATTCACCTTTCTCCATGGTAACCCGGATCAGGGGAATCTTGTCAATACTGGTCAGTTTATGCGAAGAATTTGACGTTTCACTCATCGATCGTTAATAACTTTCTTTAACTAAGTCCCCTAAATTTCACAACATCTAATCTTTATTTCCATTAAAGCCTACGATACGGACAACAAGCTATACCTCATTAGCACTGATGCATAAAAAGAGTTTCAATACTATTTATCCTTAAAAATTCATCACACAAAGGCTCAAAAAACATATAGTCTTGTAAAATTAGTATTAAATGCTTTATTCTGCTTAATTCTCAAAAAAGGGCTAACGTCCAAATATACAGGATTTTTTAATCCCCGGTCTGAAGGCCGGGGCCATTTAATTTCTAAGAATATAACAACTTTGATACATTATATTCTGTTTTGTGAATTAAGCATTTA
>CAYWTB010000106.1:0-1891 GCA_964461135.1 uncultured Caldithrix sp.
TACCAAATATCATGACTTATAATAATAAACTAAGAGTTTTGTGAAGCCCTATTATTCCAACCGTATCTAACTCACTAAAAGAAAAGGGCTTGTATTTTACATATTTTTTTTCATTACTAAGAGGAACATCATTCCCGTCATAAATTTTTTCTTGTATAATATCTTCACTTGTTGTTCCCCAATAATTATTTATGGCATTTAATGAATCCGTTTTTAAAGTTCTACTGCCTATCTCTATAGCATAAATATCTGTATCTATAAAATTATTATTATTGACTGTTATTTCTATTTGATTATTTTGATGTGATACAGGGATCAATCGTATATTCCTTTCACTGTTGATAAAACTGTTATTTCTTATATCCACATTCGATATATCTGAGATATTTATATCAGCTGTTGAATTGTAAAAGACATTAAATTCAATGTTAGCATCAGAAACGATAATATTCAGATTTAATTGAGATTTGCCAAAATAATTGGTTCTAATGAGAACAGAATTAATACTAAAAATTTCTAAATTTTTAGTATTATTTACAAAAATGTTTTTCTCAATTAAAGAATTTGAAGTTTGATCAGTAATGCATCCTAAATAAGAGAATTTGAATATTGAATTTTGAATAGTCACAATTGTTTGATTTGTTCTAATTGCATAAGAATTTTCATTTTTAAAAATAGAATTAGAAATATTTGTTATACTTCTAGAAAATAAAAATTGCATATTATTAATAGTAAAAACGTTTTCCAATTTTAAATCACTTTGATTTTCAAAGATAATTTTGGCGGTGGTTGTGTCGCTTATTTTAAAAAAATATGCTGATGCATTATTTAATACATTAAAAGTACCATTTATGGTTAGGTTGCTGCTCGAGTTAAATATAAAGAAATTTTTTCCTTCTAAATAGATTTGGCTATTTGAATCAAAAACAGTATTTTCCTCAATTTCAATAAAAGCATTTTCAAATGTTTTAGTACCACTATAAGAACCACTCAGCCGCTCCGCCTTTTTTAAGGACATATTAACATTACCACTAATCTGGCTATAAACATACATCCACCCAAAACTATCATTTTCAGCTACCACATTGTAGGTGCCGGGATTAACCCCATCGATCTGCCAGTGACCGGTTGAGTTTGTAGTAGTAGTATAAACCGGAGTATGCTCACGGTGGTCAAATTCAGTCTCCTGGGATATCTGCACACCAATATTGGGATATTGTTGGTTAATCCGCACCAGGGCGGTGTCCAAAACCACTGGCTTGTATAGACTCACCTTTACACCACTGTGATCGGTTTTTCCTTCCAGGGTTACTGTTCCGGAAAATGTTACCGTTTCGGGTTTGGTACTGTCCTTACTACAAGACAGAAAGATTAAAGATGAAAGATTAACGATTAAAATGAAATACCAGATGAAAAATAAAAGCCTGCCTGGCTGTCGGAATACGAAAGAATGAAAGTTTAAAGAATTTCCATTAGAATTTTTCATTAGAATTTTCTCTTAATATTATAAAATGTCTTGTCTTGTTATCCTTAAGTACAGAAATGAAAAAATAAAAACAACAAATAAAAGACCGTCAAAATAACTTTGTAAAAATACTAACCTCCCCAGTTCCATCGCTCCGATTATCAGACACAAGTATTCAACAAAAATACGAAAGGCAATTTTTCTTCTCATCGGATTTAAATTCACTTTAAAAGGCTTCTTGGGTAAAAATAAAAAATAAAGCCAACTCTATTTTTATAACAATACTCACTTTCTGTGAGTCTATCATATGGTCATTTATCGGAAAAGATGACGGTTTGGGGTTGGGTGGAGTTCTTGCTACAAAAGAGAAGAAGACAAGATAACAAGATAACAAGATAACAAGACACAAGATACAAGAAAAGGCTT
>CAYWTB010000106.1:1991-14954 GCA_964461135.1 uncultured Caldithrix sp.
CTTTCTGATTCAAATTCCATAAACCCTCCTCCCATTTTAAAATAAGTTCAATTACGTCTCTACCATCTCCTCCTGTTATCTTGTATCTTGTTATCTTGTATCTTGTTATCTTGTGTCTTGTTATCTTGTGTCTTGTTATCTTGTGTCTTGTTATCTTGTGTCTTGTATCTTGTTGTCTTATTTTCAGCCCTTTTTTCTTATTTCTTTGAATCTTCCTATGATCCCGCATCGCTTATTTTTTTTAAATATTTTAAATCCTCAAGATCTTTATTTCTTTTTAATGCCTCTTTATTTTTTATGAGCTCAGTTAAACCAATATAATATACTGGAATAGATTTGTTTTTATATCTGATATATTCCGTTTTTTTATTACCCCAGCAATCGGAGAAATAAACACTTTCGATTTGATTCATTATATCTATTCTATTGGGAGGAACACCAAACTGTATTATCGAACCCAATACTTTCAAATCATCAATATCTTCTATACCTGGTATATCTCCTTCCCAGAATTCCTTTAATGCCTTATATAATTTTTCAATGTTTTTGTCGGAAGGATTAAAATAAATATCAATGTCGCCGGTTAACCTGGCAAATCCGTAATAGATAACCGCCTCTCCACCAACAATCAGATACTGAACATTATGTTTTGCCAAGACAAAAAGAAATTCCTGAATATCCTGTGAAAAATGAGAATTTTTCATTTCCGTCGATAAACCTCCCGGACATCGGGAGCATTTTTCCCGTATACTCTTATTCTTAATGCTTTGGCAGCTGCCTGTCTTTCTTCGGGAGTCATCCGGATATGCTGGAGAATATCCCAATCCTCCGCTTCCTGGAAATTTTTAGCTTTATGAACTACCCGTTTAATCATACGCTTTTATCATTTTTTACCACAGATTTCACAGATTGGCACTGATTGTTTTTGATCTATTATTACCTTATTTCCTTTTTAACCGACAAAACCTAAAGCTGAGAGAGGAATCACGCGTTCACGAACAATTTCGGCAGCATATTTCATGGCCGCTTGAATGGATTTTGAATTTAAAGAGGGATATTCCTTGATAAGATCTTCCGGTGTCATACCATTGGCAAGATTATCGAGGATTACCGCTATCATAATACGAGTTCCCTTGATACAAGCCTTACCATGACAAATCCTGGGATTAACCACAATGTAATTTTGCCATTTCATATTAAAATAACTCCATTACCTTTTTTATCGATTTTACTTCTTTTTTCTTTTCTGGTTTAATTTCTTTAATCTTTATTTTGTTATTACCTGCTTTAGATAATCTGTGTAATCAGTGGTTATTTTTAAAGACCACCACAGATTTCACGGATGGGCACAGATTATTTTTTGTCTATTATTGCCTTATTTCCTTTTTCTTAACTCTTATTTTCTCGACAAATACATTTTCTTCCGGAAAATTTATCGGGATAAAACATCCTGTTTTCACTTATTTCTTTTGTCTTATTTCTTGGTGTTTATCTCTTCTTCCATTCTTTCCCGGGAAGCTTCCTCAAACGTTCGATATTTGAACACGCCTCTTTTAACCCGGAAGGCTTTTAAACGGGCAGCCAGGTCAAACAGGCTTCTGACCTGCTGGAAATATTGATGGTCTGTGTGGGTATGCCACAGAGCTTTTTGAGCAGCTTCATGAGTTGTATAACGATAAACCGGCATAATTTATTTTCTTTTATTTTTTAATAATGTTTCCAAATAAAACAGATCTCTTTGATCCTCAGGTCGAATTGAATCTTTCTTCAATTTATACAATGATTCTACCGTGGCCAAATGAATCGGAACACCTTCTTTTTCAATTGTTTCGAATTCAATATCTTCATAAGCCGCAAGTTCGCCAATCCGTGCCATAAAGTCGATGTAAAATCCATCGGGTGATCCGTAACGAACCACGGCATACTTTTTTAAATCGCTAAAGGTAATATCCTGTACATCGTTATCTTCAAAAACTTTAAAAAGCCCTTTATGAAGCCGGTCAATATTGTCCGGGGTGAGTTTTATCAGAATATCAATATCCTGGGTTAATCTCGGTGATCCATGCAGAATCACGGCAAACCCGCCTATTAATATATACTGTACTTCCTCCTGATGTAACGCCCGTAATACCTCTAAAAATCTGTCAAATAAGTTCATCTGTTTGGGAACTGGTTTCATATTTCTTTTGAAATCATTGAAGATCCACGCATTCGCGGGACAGGTTCCTTCCCGATTTGCCGATAGGATGTCGGCACTATTTTCGGGATATTTCTTTTTTCTTAGGTCTTTATTCCTATTTTAACACAATCTCAATCCAGTAAAACATTTTCTTCTTTGGATACGGTTTTTGCGGCATATAACAATGCTGCCTGAATATCCTGTAACTTTAAAAAAGGATAAGAATCCATGAGATCTTTATATGTTGCGCCGTAAGCCACTTTTTCAACAATAATTTCAACAGTCAATCTGGTACCTTTAATAACCGGTTTACCCAACATAATTTGAGGGTTGATCTCGATTCTTTTTAATAAATTCTTTTCAGTCATTTTTGTTTGTTATTTATTCTTTTTTTCAGTTTCTGTGTAATCAATGGTTTAGAATTCTTTCGTGAGAATTCGTGCCATTCCTGTCTCACTATCGCTCGCCAGGCAGGCGTGGACAAAAAAACAGTCAGCTCTCGCCATTCTTTTGGCCACAGATTTCACAGATGAGCACAAATCATAAAATTATTCTTTTCACCTTTAAACTTGATTCACCAAAATTTAGTAATAATCCCGGTTTCAGATGAGTGGCTTTTAAATAGTGGATAACCTGAGTAGGCAGTTGGCAGAAAAACAAGATTCCCGAAAAATACGTTTTCCTCCGGAAAACAAATCGGGATAAAACCGTCCATGGTTTCACAATAATCTTAGATTAAAGATTACAGAGGGATAATGGAATAAACAATTTTTTGAATTTGTGTTAATTCGTGTAATTCCTGTCTCACTATCGCTCGCCAGGCAGGTGTGGACAAATTTGGATATTTATATGAATATATATTGATCGTATGTGATTAATTGGTAAAAATTTCCAGAGACCCTTCAATAAAAAGTTGGTTTAAACTAATTTTGATGGCCATTTCCCATAAACTGGCTATGCTGAGACGCATTTCATTTTGGGAATCGAGAAAGGTGTTTTTGACTTGAGAAGTCAGACGTGGATCATCCGTAACCAACCAGAGTAAGCTTTGAGTATCCAGGAGATATTTCTTTCCATATATTCCCGGAAATCTTCCGCGACCGCTTTAAAATCTTTCGCCATCCTCACCTTCCCTTTCGCGGTACCAATTTGGCGTTTTTTCCTGATATGATCATATTGAACCAGTTTGGCCACCGGCTTATTTCCCCTCGCAATCACGACTTCCTCACCATTCAATACTTTTTTAATCAGACGCGATAAATGGGTTTTCGCTTCATGTATGTTAACGATGGTCATGGATTCATTCCTGTGATTAGTTAGTCATTTATATGACTGATCAGTTTTTGTGTTCCCGATGGGTAAAGGGAAGGGAACCAGGCTCCAGGATTCAGTTGTCAGGAAAAGAAGGGGAAAAGGTAAAGGAAAGTCTTGTTGGTTTAAATCCTGGTACCTGATTCCTGAAGCCTTTTTTTACGCTATGCGTTATGCATTATGCAATTCGTGGATAAAGAAAAAACAGTCGGCTCTGGCCGTTATTTTGGCCACAGATTTCACGGATGAGCACAAATCATAAAATTATTCTTCTTACCTTTAAACTGGATTCTCCAAAATTTAAAAGTAATCCCAGTTTCAGATGAGTGGCATTTAAATAGTGGATGACCTGAGTAGGCAGCGGGCAGAAGAAGTTTGGAAAGCCTTGTGCCTGGGCCTTTATCCTTTCCTTTAATCCTTCATCTTTAATCTTTAATCCTGCTTCTCAATCACTCTCCACTAAATTCCATTGATTATTGAGATCCAATTGAGCCATTTTTTCTTTTAAAAGATGAAAATCGATTTCCTTTTGCGAGATACGGATCATATTCCGGATATCATTCAGATGTTTTTCCGATCCACCCTCCCTGAAATATTCCAGTTTTCGCAGAATTACATATTCCGGAGGGGCCACCCAGATGGTTTCGTTCTCAATCTGAAATTCCCGACGATTTTTTAACGCCCAGGTGTGCAAGGGATCCTTTCCCGCCAGATAACAATCCGCCTTAAAACCGGTCTCCAGATGCAGCAGATTCAAATGCCCGCGCTGTTCACGGGAAATCTCCATTGCAATAATATCTTCCGGAGGAACATAAAAATCTTCTTCAGAAAAAGCAGTGCGAAAATCGCTGATCTGATCGATCGTTAATCTCAAAACAAGATCCAGATCATTGGTCAAACGCGGGGCTCCATAAACAATGGCAGCGGTAGCACCGGTAACCATGTATACCACCTTCAGGCGATTCAAAGGTTTTAGAAACAATAAAAATAATTCAGGTTCTTGCATATAGGAATATATTCCTCAATTCCCGGGTTATTTGGTCATCTGACCAATCAGGATGTTGTTTCTGTAAGGCAATCTTCTTCAATAATCGTGCCGAATGGTACAATTTAATGGCAATATCCAGTTTCTTTTCCGGAGACATCTCCCGATAAATTTTTAACTGAATTTCATCAACCTGGATGATATGTTTCAATTTTGTCATTTTACCACGAATTTTTTAGCAATTGATTCACACAGATTAACACCAATTAATTGGCATATGGCACAGGGCGGAAAGGTTCAAGGGTAAAGGGTTCCGATTAAATCGCCTCCTTCCCGTCGGCTCTGGCCACTATTTTGGCCACAGATTTCACAGATGAGCACAAATTATAAAATTATTCTTTTCACCTTTAAACTTGATTCACCAAAATTTAGTAATAATCCCGGTTTCAGATGAGTGGCTTTTAAATAGTGGATAACCTGAGTAGGCAGTTGGCAGAAAAACAAGATTCCCGAAAAATACGTTTTCCTCCGGAAAACAAATCGGGATAAAACCGTCCATGGTTTCACAATAATCTTAGATTAAAGATTACAGAGGGATAATGGAATAAACAATTTTTTGAATTCGTGTTAATTTGTGGAATTCCTGTCTCACTATCGCTCGCCAGGCAGGCGTGTACAAAGAAAAACTGGATGCTGGCTAAATCATGGAAGATTTAGTCTCCGACAGCGGCCGGTTCCGCCTTGCGGCTGACCGACGAGACGACCGGAGGGAGTCAGGGTCGTCAGGAACCCTTTTCCCTTTTCCCTTTACCCTCTTTCATCTTTCATCCTTCATCTTTAATCTTGTTTTTAAAGATTTTAACGATTCGCTCTGCCGCATGGCCATCCCACAACGGCGGGATTTCACCCTTCTTCCAGTTACCTGACAGGATACGGTTTGCGGCATCGATGATCTTCGCGCTATCGGTGCCCACGATCTCATTGGTGCCCAGGGTGACGGTAACGGGACGCTCGGTGTTCTCACGCACCGTCAGACAGGGAATACCCATCCAGGTGCTCTCTTCCTGCAGCCCGCCGGAATCGGTCAGCACAAATTTGCAGTGTCTTTGCAACTTAATAAAATCCAGATAACCCAGCGGTTCGGTTAAATGAAGGTTTTTCAAATTTTTTACGTCATTCTCCAATCCGAAACCGGCAATGTTCTTGCGGGTGCGGGGATGGATGGGGAAAATGACCGGGAGGTGCTTTTGAATCTCGGCCAGCGCACTAAAAATTCGTTGGAAGGGCTCCGGCTCATCCACATTGCTGGGACGGTGCAGGGTTACCAGCACGAACTCCCCGTCCCGGATACCCAGCTGTTGCATGATAGCGGACTGCTCGGCCTTTTCCAGGAAACCGGCCAGGGAATCGATCATGCAGTTGCCCACCATATAAATCTTGCTGTCATCAATCCCCTCCCGGCGCAGATTTTCCTCGCCGCTGCTTTCGGTCACAAACAAGAAATCGGACAGCGCATCGGTCACCAGGCGGTTGAGCTCCTCCGGCATTTTGCGGTCGAAGCTGCGCAGGCCGGCCTCCACGTGCGCTACCGGGATCCACAGCTTGCCCGCCACCAAGCTGCAGGCGGCGGTGGAGTTGACATCCCCCACCACCAGCACCAGGTCCGGTTTATATTGCAGGCAGACTTTTTCAAACTCGATCATGATCCGGGCGGTCTGCTCGGCATGTGAACCGGAGCCCACCCCCAGGAACACGTCCGGCTCGGGCAGACCCAGGTCGTTGAAAAAGAACTGGCTCATCCGTTCGTCGTAATGCTGACCGGTATGAATCAGGATGGGATCGAAATTATTGCTATCAACCGCCATCAGGCGCTGGATGGGCGCTACTTTCATGAAATTGGGACGAGCGCCCACCACATTTAATATTCGAATCATATTAGGATGAAGGATTAAGGATGAAGGATGAAGGATTAAGGATGAAGGATTAAGGAGAAAGAAAGATTAAGATAGTTTGGATTTTTTGATTTTTGAAGAAATGGCTCCAAATATCAAATTGATTTCTTTGCTTTCGTTTAATAATTCTTCCAGTTTTATTTCGAAGGAACTTTGATCTTTAATTTTAAAATTTTCTTTTGTTAATTCTAAATTACGGATTATTTGAAGCCAATAATAAGTTTCTCTTGCTTCTCTCAAACATATCTGGATTCTGTGATAGAATTCGGCATAACTGGCCGCCTGGGATTCTTCATAATTCGCACCAATGGCAGAGGCGGATTTTGATAATTGGTAACGGATGACATCAAATTCTCTCAAAGCAGGAAGACAAAACAGAAATTTGACAATATTGACACTGAAACTTAATAATCTTTTCTGCAGATTTATAATACGCTGCTTTGAGTTATCCTTTACAATCAAATTCTTATTTTCATTAAAATTAACCTGGTATTCCATAACCACCCTCCCTTCATTTTTTTCATAACTTCGCAATTTTTCAAACCAAAATCAAAACTTTAAATCCCCAAACTCCTTAATCCTTCATCCTTAATCCTTAATCCTGTCCTTTAAGGAGGAAAGGATGCGCATACTCCTTCTTGATGCCGGTGGGGACGGCGTTGCGGATCTGATAGGCCAGGTTGATGGAAGGACGGGCCTCTTCGATGCCGAAACCTCTGCCGGCCAGGATGTCCCGGTACACCAGGGTGTGCAGATCAGTGAATCCGCCAGAAAACTCCACTTCCCTACCATCGACCTGAACGGAACGGTAGGTGGAAAGGTCCTGCTGCAGTGCTTTGGGCGGCAGGTCGGCCTTGTCCAGGGAGAGAAACCAGCGGACGCGGGCTTTCTCCAGCTCCAGGAAACCGGCCACCTTTCTCTCATTAGCGAAATGGACATCGGAATGCTCCACCTTGCCGAAGATCCAGACGAGCATGTCAAAGAAATGGATGCCGATGTTGGTGGCCACCCCGCCGGAATGGGGAACGTGACCCTTCCAGGAATAGAAATACCATTTCCCGCGGGAGGTGATGTAGGTCAGATTGATATCATGTTTTTTAGCGGGGGTTTCCCGTTCGATCTGCTCTTTCAGGGCAATGATGGAGGGATGCACCCGCAGCTGTAGCACGTTGTAGATTCGGTGACCGGACTCCTCCTCAACCTCCTTCAGACCGTCCAGGTTCCAGGGATTGAGTACCAGCGGCTTCTCGCAGATGGCATCGGCTTCCACCCGCAGGGCAAACCGGATGTGGGCATCGTGCAGGTAGTTAGGCGAACAGATACTGACGTAATGGATCTCCCGGCCTTCATCAATGCGGCGCAATTTTTCGATGTGACGGTCGAAGCGCTCGAACTCGGTAAAGAAGTCCACGTCATCGAAATAGCGGTCCAGAATGCCCACCGAGTCGCTTTTATCCAGGGCCGCCACCAGCCGGTTGTTGGTGTCCCGTATGGCCTGCATGTGCCGCGGCGCAATGTAGCCGGCAGCACCGATAAGGGCAAAATTCTTAGGATTTTTATTCATCATTATTCCCGACAACGACTTTTACATCATAATGGTATGATTCAAAGTTGGTGAATTTGAAAGTACTCAATGTTTTAAAAAGGAGTCCACGAATTCCACTAATTCACACGAATTACAAAACAAGTCTTTTATGTTCCAGGCTATGGCTACCAAAATTAACCAACAATCGCAATCGAAATCTGGTTTCCTTCAAATAATTCAACACCTGGGATTCATGTTCGGTAGTTAATTTACTGACAGCTTTGATTTCCATTAAGATGCTACCATAAAAGATAAAATCTGAAATATATTTTTTACTTAAATTAATTCCTTTATAACTGATATTAATTTCCTGCTCTCTTTCAAAAGGGATGTTTTCCTTATTAAACTCAACAGCCAGAGCTTCCTGATAAACGGCTTCCAGAAATCCTGAACCCAATTCTTTATGGACCTCCAGGCATGCTCCAATTATTTTAAAACTCTCATTTTTGTATATTACTTTTGTCATGCTTTTTTTGTGGTAATTCCCGCCTCGCTGGCGCGGCCGGACAAGCGTGAAATTCCCGTCACATCCCTATGCCGGACAGGCGTGTAATTCCTGTCTCACTATCGCTCGCCAGGCAGGCGTGGACAGAGAAAAACAGTAGGCAGTAGGCAGAAAGACAAGATTCAAGATCCCCGAATCCAAATGCTTTTAAAACTATCAAAACTTTCCGAGCATTCACTGCGGTCGATTCAATCCATATATCAATATCATTGGTAAATTTAGGTCTGCTATGGAAGGAAACTGCGTAACCACCCACTATCAGATAGTGAACATTATGCCCGTTTAATAATTCGATAAACTCTCTGAAGTCTTCCGGGATTTTCATTTCTCAAAGCCCAATAATTGAGGCGAATACATTCCAGGATTTCCAGTTTTTTTTCTCCGGGAAGATTTTTCCAGTATTCAATATCGTCCACTTCCTGATCCCGGAATGATTTGAATTTTTTTATTGTCTTATCCATATAATGTAAAATCCTGAGTCTCTGGTTGGCCTAAGGCCAAGATCAAAGATCAAAGAAAAAAGAGTAGGCAGTAGGCAAAAAAACAAGATTTAAGAAGTAATAGAAAAATAAATTTCTTGAATTTGTGTTAATTCCCGTCACATCCTATGCGTGACAGGTGCGGATAAAAAAACTGTCAGCAGTAAGCAGTAGCAGTTGGCAGAAAGATTTAAAAAAGCCTTGAACCTTTGGCCTTGAGCCTTTGGCCTTAATCCTTCATCCTTAATCCTTAATCCTTCATCCTTAATCTTTTCCTTTTACCCTTTTCCCTCAATAATCTTTGATCTTAATTTCCTACTCCTCCTTGACCGCTTCGATTTTTTCTACCAGGGTACGGTCCACCACGAAGGAGGCGGACTGGTAGATGCCATCGATGTTGATCACCAGGCGGGTCTGGCCGCGCAATTCTTTCAGCCGGCCCTTGACGCCCCGGAAGGGACCATCCACTACCTCCACCCAGTCTCCTTCCCGCAGGTAGTTTTCCAGCTCCAGGGTGTCGGGATGCTCGATGACGCGCTGCAGTTGCTCGATCTGCCAGTCCGGAATGGCAGCCGGCTTCCCGCCGAAACTGATCAGGCGTACCACCCCATAGGTCTGCAGGGAAGTATAGCGGTCCTTTAAATCGATTTTGACAAAGACGTAGCTGTTAAAAAGCGGGATCTGAACTTTTTTCTTGCGGTCTTTCCACTGCCGCATCCGCTCCACCACGGGCAGAAACGATTCCACTCCCTTTTCGGTCAGCTGTTCAAACACTTTCTTTTCGTGTCGTGGTCTGGTGTATAAAGCGTACCAATTCATGAAGAGCAAGTTATAAGTTATAAGTTGTAAGTTATAAGTAAGTAAATATTGTTTTTATTTTTTTTGACGAGCTGTTTTAAGAGCGGTCATTAAAATTTTTATGAATTCCAGAGATTCTTCTTTTAATTCAGAACGTATTTTATTGTTACCTAATTGCAAGCGTTCCATAATTTGCAGCCAATAATAACTTTCACGGGATTCTTTAAGACATATACCTATCTTACTGATAAATTCTTTCCGGGAAAAGGCACCCTGTGCTTCCTGGTAATTAGCACCAATTGAAGTTGCAGACCTGGAGAGTTGGATCCGGCATACATCTAAAACTGTTTCTTCCGGTAACGTTAAAAGAAATTGAAGAATTTTAACAGCAAATTCTAAAAATCTGTCCTGTAAAGTATTCCGGAAGGCATTGCCTGAATCGGCTACCTCCCACTTTTTCTCATTATTATACTGATAATACTCCATCCTCACTCCCTCCGCTTTTGTGATACTGATCCTCTCTTATCAATATCTCACAATTACCTCCCAAATTCCAAACTTTTATTAATTAATCCCTTATTCTTTCTACTTATAACTTATAACTTACAACTTATCACTTATCACTTGCCTTTATAGCTCCGCCCCGTCAGTTACGGAGGCAGTTGGCTCCTCCGCAGGCTGTAAGGGGATGGATGTATATAACCGCACTATTGTGCCGGCGGCAGAACTGCCCCGAAGCGAAAACAATCTGGCATCCACTGCCAAAAATTTAGAATTGGATAAAATCCGGATTCAAGCTGGTGGAGGATATTAACTGAAAGATTGCTGATAGTGAACAAATAACAGGTCATGCTTTCTTCGCTTCAGGGTAAATCCCATGTTCGCTCCATGATATGGACTGATCGCTAAAACTCCATTTTGCACGATGAAAACTACGGTTTAATTTGCATAAATAAATACAAATATTATTAATAGTTTAATCGAAATATTTTTAAAAAACTTTAGTCCCCGGATTCGTTTTTATGGCCGGAATCAGGATCATTATCCGGTTTGCTGATAAAATTCAATGGTTTTACCTAAACCTTCCTCGAAAAGGATGCCGGGCTCATAGCCCAGCTGCTCCCGGATACGCTTAATATCGGCAAAAGAATGCATGACATCGCCGGGACGCGCATCGCTGTAGCGGGGTGCCACCTTTTTGTTAAGGATACGGTTGATGGTGACCACCAGTTCATTGAGGTCGGTGCGTTCATGGCAGGCGCAATTATAGACCATGCCGGGAGGAAAATTCGCTTCGGTGGCCAGAATATTGGCTTCCACTACATTGCTTACAAAAGTGAAATCCCGCGACTGTTTGCCATCCCCAAAAATAAGCGGCGGCTCATCCTGCAGGATGGCATTGATAAATTTGGGGATCACCGCCGAATACTGGGAGGCGGGATCCTGCCGGGGTCCGAACACATTGAAGTAGCGCAGAGCCACGGTGTGAAGCTTGTAGATGCGGGCAAAGACCTGGCAATATTTCTCTCCCGCCATTTTACTGACTGCATAGGGTGAAAGGGGATTGGGAACCATGTCTTCCTGCTTGGGCAGAACTTCACTGTCACCATAAATAGAGGAGGAGGAAGCAAACACCACTCTCTTCACACCGGCATCCAGGGCGGCATTCAGGATATTCAGGGTTCCTTCCACATTTACCTGGTTAGTGGTAATGGGATCCTTTATAGAGCGGGGAACCGAGGGCAAGGCACCCTGATGCAGGATAAAATCCATGCCGTCCACCGCTTCCCGCACGATGTGGTAACTGCGCAGGTCACCTTCAATAAGCTCAATATGATCCAGAAAGGGTACGATATTCTGACGCCGGCCGGTTGCAAAATTGTCCAGTATCCTAACGGAATGGCTTCGGCTGAGCAGGGTTTCAACCAGGTTGGAACCGATAAATCCGGCACCTCCGGTAACCAGGTATTTCATACGCACTCCCTATTCTGAAATGTGGCACTCTTCATTTTGTAAAGTTACTACCGGTATGCCTGCAAAGGTGCCATCTTCATCACAAATATATCAGCGCTAAATTTAATGTCCATATTCTGTTTAATAAAGTGTAAATTTAATTAATTTCTGGAGTTAAGTAAAATATTTTATATGATAATATACATTCCTCAAAAGCCGCTACTAAAAACTTATAATTATGCCTTTAAAACCGCTTGATGTATACACATCAAAGGGTCCGGTGACGTCCCCATCGTTGCTAAAACAGTTTTGGTACACGGAGGATGCGGAGATATCGCCGGGGATGCTTAGATAAATGTCTTTCAGAAAAGCTATGGAACAGCCCCCGGTTTTTGAATATCATTAATCTGTACCCCGAAATGTTCCCGCAGGGCAACTTTTTTCCGTTACACCGGGCAGGGAGTAATATAAAATATTTTACTTAACTACAGCATATTTTTTAGCCGGACAGTAATGACTGCAGGCAGGCCAATCCCTTCCCCTGTCTAAAGCCAATGGTGTCCTGTTACTGTGAGTAAAACTTTACTAATTTGCCTGGCAAGAAACCCATTGGGTTACATTTACCAGGGTATACCTTATTTTTACCTTACCAGAATAGTGAAATATATGTTTAATGTGAAAGAATACAGATAAAAGACATTTTCGGTAAAATTTAATAGTCCAATAATATTCGAGGTCACCGAATTTCTGAATGCATGTTCTTTTGCCTTGATGCAAAAGAACCAAAAAATCAAGACTGTCAGGAAAAATCTGGAAATTCAACGGTGCACCTCTCTAAAATTCTTAAACTCGTCCCCAGCACTCAACGTTACATACTGTTATCTATTGTTTTATGCATTTTGAGTGCTGGGGACTCAAACAGAAAGAATTTTTACGTTCGGTGCACCTGAATTTCTATTGATTTTTCCTGAAGGTCTATCTTAACTATAGCATATTTTTTAACTGGACAGTAATGACTGCAGCATGGAACGGCTAATGAATTCGACATGTTTTTAAATTAACCCCAACCTTTTAATTTATCTATTCGGTTGTAAATATGAAACTTACCATACAGATTTTCGGATTAAAGGCAATATTCATATAATTTTATCTCCGGTTGATCTAAGCTTGCTATATTTTAGAAAATAAAAAATGGCTATACTGCCTCCTGAAAATA
>CAYWTB010000107.1:0-14908 GCA_964461135.1 uncultured Caldithrix sp.
TATTCTATGGGTTTATCCCGTTCTTTCTACACCTACTACTGTCGAAGATGAGTTTTGGGGGAAGTATCAATTCAGATTACAGGGAGGAGTGTGCCTCAAAATCCATCGTAAGCTTCACATGCTTATGTCCTGTCTCTTCTTACTGGGCAACTTACCATAGGAACATTATAATTTACAAAATTTGCATGATTTGTCAAGATTTTAAGAGGTGGGAGGAAAACCTAAATATTAATGGTAGTAGTCTACACCATATTTAGAAAGCCTATGTTTTATATAAACAAGAGCTTATCTGCGCTCCCAAGGGGAATCGAACCCCTGTTACCGAAGTGAAAGTCCGGTGTCCTGGGCCTCTAGACGATGGGAGCAGGGTGAAGCATGTAATAAGTTATAAGTAATAAGTTATAAGTGAAAAAAAAGCGGCGAAAATATAATTCCCGTGCCCGGACAAATCAACTGAAAATAAAAAAGGGTGGATGATGGGACTCGAACCCACGACCACCAGGGCCACAACCTGGTGCTCTAACCAACTGAGCTACATCCACCATGTTCGCTGCAAACAATCACAGCATCAAAATTTAATCAACAAATACCCCAAAAGCAACTTCACCGCTTTTTTGCACTCCCCGGAGGATTCCCCCCGGAAGGGGTCCATCCCGGAGAATCCGTCTGAAGCCGGATTTCGCTTCGCTCAACCTCCGACCAATCGTTGAAAATGCAATTGGTTTGATCACAAAAGGATAAACTCGCACTCCCTGGAGGATTCGAACCTCCGACCAACGGCTTAGAAGGCCGCTGCTCTATCCACTGAGCTAAGGGAGCCTATAAATGCAAGGATTAAGGATAAAGGATTAAGGATTAAAGAAAGTTGAAACGCTCAAAATTTTTATTAATTAGAATCTCTACCTTAATCCTTCATCCTGCTTTAAGTCGGGGCGACTGGATTTGAACCAGCGACCCCCTGCTCCCAAGGCAGGTGCGCTAACCAGGCTGCGCTACGCCCCGATTCTTTCCCCCTAAATTACTTAAAAAAGGGCGCTTAATATAATCGATTTTTCAAAAAAAGTCAAGACCACATTAGCCTTAACATTCGCTATAAATCAATATCCTTCACTGCTTACTCCTATTAGCCATCTTATTATACTGTGTAAAATTGTAACAGTTTTTCTCCTTCCGGCATAAATAATTATATCACTGCTCCTAAAAATGTTAAACATTTTTGTTGTATTTTCAATAATTTATCGCAATATTTTGCCCCATTAGTAATTGTGGTATGATAATTGTCATATATAACACTCAAAAAAAGGAGAAAGAAAATGAATAAAAAATTACTGATATATATCAGCACGGTTCTGGTGTTTTCCACCGGCTTTCTGGCAAGACCCTCTTTTAACGGAACGGATCCGGGCTGTGCCGGAGGCAGTTGCCATACCCTGAAATCCAATGTGGTCAACGCTGCCGCCGGAAATAATCTCCAGGTAACGGTTAATGTACTGGGAGCCTCAAACAATGCTCCGGTGGCCGGTGAACTGGTTGATGCCAGCAATAATGTGATTGATGTTAACAACGGGACAAACTCCAATCCGTTCATATTAACCGCACCCCAGCCCGGGATTTACACCGTAAATGCCGGATACAAAAATCCATCGCGTGAATACGGAACAACAACCGTGAACTTCACTCCTTCCTCCCTCAATATCCCCACGCCTTCCAGCGCCCGTTCAACTTTTGAATTATACCAGAATCATCCCAATCCATTCAATAACGAAACCATCATCAGGTTTTCACTTCCCAAAGGAGCACAGGTGGAACTGACCGTCTATGACATCCGGGGACGGATGATCAGCGAACTGGCCAACAGTTACTTTACTGCCGGCATCCACTCGGTTAGATGGAACGGCAAGACCGATGAAGGACAGCCGGTGGCCTCCGGTATTTACCTGTGCCAGATTAAAAGCGGTGAACAGCGCATTGTGCGGTCGATGCTGTTATCCAAATAATCAGGCCACACCTCTACCTGAAATCATACTTGATTACCTATATTGATCCTGTTAACTTCATGGAGAAATCCAAAAAAAGATTTCTCCATGAAAAACATTGAGATTAAATACCAAATTTCATCCCCGGAGCAGATCTCTGCTTTCCTTTCTAAACGACCCGACATCCTTTATCTCTGGACACGGGAACAAACGGACATTTATTTTGAGGTTATGACCGGCCGTCTGAAACTGCGCCTGCAAAGCGATTCGGATGCACAACTCATCTTTTATCAGCGACCCGATACCGGAGAACACCGCGAAAGCGAATATTATATCCATACCACTTCTGATGGCAACAATTTGAGAAAGGTTCTTGAAAAATCGCTGGTAGTAAAAATGATTGTCAGAAAAAAACGCTCACTTTACATGTTTCGCAATGTACGGATTCATCTGGATAATGTGACCGATACCGGACATTTTATGGAATTCGAATCCGTGGTCGATCATGCCATCAGCCAGGCCAACGCCCGGCAGAACCTGCAGGATCTGTTACCGCTATTTTCACAATTTGTCCTGACTCCCGTGACTGAAAGCTACGCAGAGCTCGTGAAATAGCACACAGCATAGATATCTGAATTTGCACCCACTATATTAAATTTAATTTTACGCGTTATCTGTCTTCACTTGTGGTTTTTTTAGAAGATTTTTATTAACATTCAGTCTGGGGAATATTAATAATTTTGTGGGCTGAACAAAACATTCCAGGGAGAAAGAAGGGGTATTAATATGAAAGCCGTTATTATGGCCGGCGGATTCGGAACCCGTCTCCGTCCGCTTACCTACAATATTCCCAAACCGATGGCACCCATATTTAACAAACCCATGATGGAGCATATCCTGCTGTTGCTCAAAAAATATGGTATTACGGATATTGTGACCCTGCTTTATTTTCAACCTCACAGCATCACGGACTTTTTCGGCGATGGAAATAAATGGGGTGTGCATATCACCTATAAATCAGCCGAATCGGATTTCGGTACTGCCGGAAGCGTTAAGAACGCCCAGAATCTTCTGGACGAACGGTTTATTATCATCAGTGGTGATGTGCTCACAGATTGTAACCTGGAAAAACTCGTCAATTTTCATGTTCGCAATGGGGCCGAAGCCACCATTTCACTCACCCGTCAGGCTAATCCCCTGCAATTCGGGATTGTGATTACCGACGAGAGCGGATTAATCAGCCAGTTTCTGGAAAAACCCAGCTGGGGGCAGGTGTTCAGTGATACCATCAACACTGGTATCTATGTGCTTGAACCAAAAGTTCTGGAGCGGATACCTCCCAAAGAAGAATTTGACTTCAGCAAGGATCTGTTTCCTGTGATGCTCCGTAGCGGGGCCCCGCTGTACGGTTATATAAGCGAGGGATACTGGAGAGATGTGGGTAACCTGAATGAATACCTGCAGGCCAACTATGATGCCCTTGCAGGCAACGTTCAATTGACCCTGCCGGACTATAATCACCGGGAGGGGATCTGGACACATAAGAATGCCATAATTGATCCGGAGGCCGTTATTCATGCTCCTGCCGTCATCGGGCCCGGAACCCACATTGAGAGCGCTGCAATTGTGGAAAACAGTATCATTGGTGCACACTGCACCGTTGAAAACCATGCGCAGGTTATGGAATCCGTATTATGGGATGATGTAAAAATCGGCGAAAATTCCTCGCTAATCAAAACCGTGGTTGGCTACCGCACTCAAATCGGACGGCATGCCTTCATTTTTGAAAATTGTTTTATCAGCGATGACGTTAAAATTGGCGAGGGGGCAACCGTCAAGGACAATATTAAAATCTGGCCACAAAAGGAAGTAGAGGATGGTGCTACCCTGACCTCCAGCCTTATCTTGGGCGATCGCTGGCTGCGCGAGCTGTTTACCGAATCCAAGGTGTGCGGTCTGGTAAACAGTGAAATCACGCCCGAATTTGCGTCCAAACTGGGCGCAGCACTGGGTGCATTGGTAGGAATGGAAAAAATCGTGCTGGTGGCGCGGGACAGTAGTCCGGCCTGCCGCATGATCAACCGGGGTATTATAACCGGCCTTATGTCTACCGGTATCCAGGTGTTTGACCTTCGCAATATTCCGATTCCTATCGTCCGCCATCAGTTGCACTCCCTTGCAGCGGCGGCAGGAGTAGTTACCAGGCTTTCACCGCGCCATTCGGAAACCGTCGAAATTGTTTTCCTGGACGGAGATGGCAATGATTTTCCGGTAAAAAAACGGAAATCCCTTGAACGGCTGTTCTTCGGAGAAGATTTCTTCCGGGCTCCCAGCAATAAAATCGGACAGATCGATTTTCCCATACGGATAACCGAACATTACCGCTTTAACTACATGAATCAACTTAACGCAGACGCTATCAGGAAACAGAATTATAAGATAGTGGTCGATTTTTCATACGGGGGAGCCTCTACTATATTACCTCTCATTCTGGGCCGCCTGGGTGTGAATGTGGTGGCGCTTAATGCTTTTCTGGAAGGCCACCGCCTGGAACACGACACCGAGAGTCTGCAAAAATCTATTCAGGAGGTGCAAAAAATTGTTCCGGTGGTGAATGCAGACCTGGGTTTTATTCTGAATGCCAGTGCAGAAAAAATATGGGTTATCGACGGAAACGGAGATCTTATCGATCATCAGAAACTTTTACTGCTGATCACCCGCCTGGCATTGGAGATTTACAAATATCGCAAAATAGCGGTTCCAGTAGATACAAACATCTACATTGAAAAAATCTGTTCAAAATTCAACTGTGAGATTCTTTACACCAGCAGCGATCATCAGGGATTGATGAATGCGGTGTTGAACCAGGATGTTCCATTTGCCTCCGGTACTCGCGGAGGTTTTATCTTCAAGAATTTTCACTTCACCAGTGACGGCATGTATAATATCGCGAAAATCCTGGAAATGCTGGCCCTTTCCGGCAAAACATTCCGGGAAATAGAAAAGGAATTTCCGGAAATACATATCCAGAAAACCGCTATTCCCTGTGCGTGGGATAAAAAAGGACAGGTTATGCGCAATATTATGAAAAATACCGAAGGCCAGAAACGGTTGCTTATAGACGGGGTCCGTTTATCACTGAAGGATGGCTCTGTTCTCTTCCTGCCGGATAAGGAGAAAGCCTACTTTTATGTACAGACGGATGCCTTGAGCGATGATTTAAGTAAAAAACTGATGAAAAAATACGTTGACCTTATTAATTCTTGGAAAAATTGAATATGTCATTATCCCTGAATCGTTTGATAATTGCCACGACAAATGAGCATAAGTTTCAGGAAATTTGTGGTATTCTGAACGAACCGGATATAAACTTCCTGTCGTTACAGGACTTCCCGGACATTCCCGCAATCGAAGAGAGCGGTGACAATTTTCGGGCCAATGCCCTGTTGAAAGCCCGCACCGTGTATACACACACTTCTATCCTGACGCTCGCCGATGATTCCGGACTGGAAGTAGATGCCCTGCAGGGAGCACCGGGCATTTATTCTGCCCGCTATGCCGGTCACCTCAGAGACTACGCCGCCAACAACCGGAAACTTCTGCAGGTTATGGCCGACATATCAGATAACAAACGCGGGGCACAATTCCGGTGCGTAGTGGCAATTGTGGGGCCGGAGGTGGAAGAGGTTGTGGGGGGAGTTGTGCGGGGACGAATCGGGCATCAGCCGCGCGGATCTGCCGGCTTCGGATATGACCCCTTATTCATCCCGGAGGGATTCGATCTGACTTACGCTGAACTGGGAGAGGAATTGAAAAACCGGATGAGTCACCGTGCTATCGCTTTTAACAAAGCCCGAATTATTCTGAAAAAAATTCTGTAAAAATCAACCTTACCCGAGGAGAGATTGCATGATTATCAGGAACCGATGTTTTTTGACCGTTTTAGCCATGGCAATCTTTTTATCTCTGAACGGCTATCTGGCTGCCAAAAGCTATTCAATTGACAAAATTGAAATTCATGCACGGATTCAACCGGATGGGAGTATGCAGATCCGCGAAGCTAGGACTTATAACTTCCGGGGAAATTTTTCCTGGGCAGATTACCGGCTGCCACTTCCCGGGATTGGCACCATCCAAAATTTTTCTCTGGGAGATGAGCACGGCGAATATACGGAAAGCACCTCACAGCAGCCGGGAACCTACTACCGGGAGGATAGCAACAATGAATTTTATGTGCGCTGGTTTTACCGGATAAAAAATGAAAAGAAAATCTTCACCCTCAACTACCTGGCAACAGATGTGATTAAACGTTACGATGACATCGCCGAATTATACTTCAAGTTCGTAGGCAGCGCCAATATGATCCGCATCGGGACGGTATCAGTTACTATTCAGCTGCCGGAAAGTGCCAGCTATCCGGAAGTGAGAGCATGGGCTCACGGGCCACTATGGGGGGATGTTCTGTTCCGGGGAGGCGACATTGTCATGATGGTCAGCCCGCTTCCCTCCGGTCAATTCTGGGAAGCACGGGTAGTTTTTCCAGCGCAGTGGGTATCCCGGTCAACTTCAATTATCCCCGAAGACCGGCTTCAAACCATTTTGACACAAGAAAAACTATGGGCCACCCGTGCAAATGAGGAACGGCAACTCGCCAGGGAGCAGCTGCAGAAGCGGCGGGAAAGAGACTCGCAGGCCTGGAATTATGCCATCATTATTTCTCTGATCGGAATTCTTGGTTTCATTTTAATTTACCTGCGTTTTGGAAAAGGATTCTCCGTTCCTTACCACGAAAACATTTCTTCCGAACTTCCTGCGGATGAACCACCGGCCATTACCAGCGTCCTTTTTTTCAACAAGCAGGTATATGGTGCGGCCATGACCGCCACCATCTTCGATCTGGCACGCCGGGGATACCTGCGCATCGACCAATCCTCTCTGCCGGAAAAAAAATGGTGGGGCACTCGCCCGGCACATTTTAGCTTGATAAAAACCTCACCACAACACCCCGGAAAACCGTTGCTCGATTATGAAAGCAATTTAATACAATTTATTTTTGATGATCTGGGCCAGGGGAATTCCAGTGTGGATTTTAAAACATTTTCAAAAAAGCGTTCAAAAGTACAGAGATGGTTCAGAAAATGGAAAGAGCTGGTAAAAGTTCATATTTTTGACCAGCCTTATTATGAAAAATCCAGCAAAAAAGGAACGGTCTATGCGGTAATCTTATCTCTGCTGATTATAGCCGGGAGTGTACTCATTTTATTATTCATGGGGAATCCGGGAATTTTGGCCATTATCTGTGGTTCCGTCCTTTTCGGGCTTTCTTTCACCGTTCTGAGATACACCCGGGAGATTAAATTGCGCCGTAAGAAATTGGCCGCACTACAAAAATACCTGAAAAAATATGTTTTCCTGCAGAACACCAGCCAGGAAGCCTGGAGCCAGAATATAGACTCTTATCTTATTTACGGTATGGCACTGGGATTGGGAAAGAAAGAAATTGAAAAAATAATCATGACTGTGCCGGAGGATCAGCAGCGGGCCTATTTCCCCTGGTACCACTACCCGGCGGGTGCGCATGTCACTCCGGCAGATTTTGCATCTGCGGTATCCAGCATGGTATCGGTTGCTTCCAGCACGGTAAGTTCCTCTACCGGTGCGGGGGGTGGTGCCTCCGGAGGGGGCGGTGGAGGGGGGGGAGGTGCCTCCGGTGGAGCCGGATGATAAGCTTCAGTCACTTTTAATCTTGTAAAGTTATGAGAGAATTGCGGTATGTTTGATAAATTTGCGGAGTATGATCCCATATTACAGGCATTCATAGCCACTTCATTCACCTGGGCAATAACAGCCCTGGGGGCTGCAGGTGTGTTTTTGGCCAGGAATATTCCCCAGAAAGTAATGGATGGCATGCTGGGTTTCGCCGGGGGTGTGATGATCGCTGCCAGTTACTGGTCGCTGTTGGCACCGGCTATTGAAATGTCCGAAGGTGGAACAATCCCTTCCTGGACACCGGCTGTGGTTGGTTTTCTTCTGGGGGGCATTTTTTTAAGATTATCGGACAGGCTTCTGCCTCATCTTCATATCGGTTTTTCTCCGGAAGAAGCCGAAGGACCTAAGACCAGCTGGCGACGAACCACCCTGCTGATTATGGCTATTACCATTCATAATTTTCCGGAAGGACTGGCCATAGGTGTGGCGTTCGGGGCAGTAGCAGCCGGTCTGCCGAGTGCCACCCTGGCCGGCGCAATTGCCCTGGCTATCGGCATCGGTATTCAGAATTTTCCCGAGGGCCTGGCCGTGTCCATGCCCCTGAGGCGCGAGGGCCTGTCACGCTGGAAGAGCTTTTTTTACGGACAATTGTCTGCCACGGTAGAACCCATTGCCGGTGTGCTGGGAGCGGCAGCGGTGCTGATTTCTCAACCACTCCTTCCCTATGCCCTCAGTTTTGCCGCGGGTGCCATGATTTTTGTGGTGGTGGAAGAAGTGGTTCCGGAATCACAAAGACAGGGTAACACCGATCTGGCAACCATGGGAGCAATGGTGGGATTTACCGTCATGATGACCCTGGATGTGGCCCTTGGCTGATGAAGAATTGATTTATTTTATGATAACTTTTTGATACCGAGTATATTATCTTTGGTGTTCCAACTCTCAATCAACAGGAGATAAGCGATGATTAAACGCATTCTGGTTCCGCTGGACCCTTCCCCCTACACTGAAACCGCTCTTGAAATCGGAACCGCCATTGCAGGTCTTTATGATGCCGAATTGACCGGACTGGTAATTCTGGATCTGCCGGGCATTGAAAAATCCATTGGACCCATCCCGCTGGGCGGTCTTTATTATGCAGACCGGATTGAAAAACAGAAAGAGAAAGAAGCACATGACCGGATTCATTCCCTGCTGGAAAAATTCGGAGAGAAATGTAAAAAAGAAGGGGTGCGCTTCCGCGAAGCTGAACAGCAGGGCAGTCCCAGCGACCGGATTTTACAGGAAGCCCTCTTCTATGATGCCATAATCATCGGAATGCGAACCTACTTTCACTTTGAAACCAGCGAAAAACCGGGCGATTCCCTGGAAAAAATCATGGATGAAACCATTACACCCATATATGCTGTTCCGGAAAAATTCACGTTGCCCAGTACCCCGGAGGAAAAAATCCGGGTACTTTTAGCTTTTGACGGAAGCCTGCCCGCCGCACGGGCCATGCAGCGATTTGCCCATCTGGCACGACCGGATTTCTTCGAAGTGACCATTCTCATTTCGGAAAAGGATAAGGCCAGGGCACAATATTATCTCAACCAAGCGGAAGCTTATCTTGCCAGCCACGGCATAGAAAAAATTCATAAAAAATGGATTGAGGAAGATATAATAGACGCTCTGGAAGAGACTTATCTGGACTGGGCTCATGTGGTGGTGGTGGGAGCGCACTCCAAAAGAGGTATGTTTGGATTCAAGGTGGGAAGTCTCACCACCCATCTGATTAAAGCAAATAAAAAACCCATGCTGATCGGCCAGTAAAAAAATTAATCCTGACTGAACTCTGGGCATGAAATATTCCAAAGATTTATCTGTTTCCATGAGCAAGGCCAATTACTGGAGCCTTTTGTTTGCAATACCTCCGGCTGTTTTATTCATTGCTGTTTACCTCCTGATCTGGGGAAAACATGACCTGCAAACGGCCTGGCAGTTAATCGGGCGGAGGTGGTTGATTTTCGTTTTAATACTGGCTGCCGCTATTTTCCTCCATGAATTCATTCACGCTCTTACCTGGATGTATTTCGGCAGAAAACCTTTTTCCGCCATGCGGTTTGGGTTTAACCTGAAAGCTCTCTCACCGTATGCTCATTGTAACGAACCGATGACTGCTCATGTCTACCGCCTGGGCGCACTCATGCCCGGCCTACTTCTGGGCATTATCCCGGCTCTGGCCGGTCTGATTTCCGGAAACGGACTTTTAATGTTATTCGGTGTGTTGTTTACGGTAGCGGCCGGCGGTGATATGCTGATCCTCTGGCTACTGCGCCAGGAACCGGCATCCGCCTTGGTGATGGACCACCCTACTCATGCCGGATGTCTGCTTATCCAGCAGGATTTCCCGGAAAACGGAAATATTAAATAGAGGACAATTGAGCCGGACAAAAACCGGTGCGCTAAAGGTAATCTTAAATGACAAAAAAGAGAGAGAATCCGCTGGTTTATTCTACCGCATCCGGAAAGGTTAAACCCTCCGGGCCGGCAGCGGCGAAAACAGTGGCCGGAAGGCAAACTGTGTATCTCTGGCGGGAGGTGAAGGGACGGGGTGGTAAAACGGTTACTACCATCAGCGGGCTGGCCGCAAGTTCGGAAAAAATCGTCGGCCTGGTAGCCGAGCTAAAAAAAATTTTGGGGAGTGGAGGAACAGTAAAAGATGGCATTATAATTATTCAGGGAGATCACCGGGACCGGCTGAATGAACTTTTGGCAGCTAAAGGTTACCTGGTAAAAAATGCGGGCGGCTGATGGATGTTTCATCGGTCGGTGGCGATTATCCGGGGAAAAGAAGTAATATTACGCCATATGAAGCATGAGATTAAACTGAACAGGCAGCTGTTCTGGACATTCAATGGCGGGGAAGCAGACCGTTTTGGGTTTTTTAAAGAAGAGGAACGCCGCAAAATTCGGGAAATCGAACGGCAGTTCGATTCGGGAACCGCTTATAACTATCACCGCCTTAATAAAGAACTGGACAGCTCTGACTGGAACCGCTTTTACCGGGCACTCTCAGATAAACTTTTCCGGCAGTTTGACTATCTGGTTGTCAGGGCCGATGGCAGGATTTTCGGGATTAAAAACCATTCCCGGCACCTGCTTCTTACCGATCCATCCGCTTATACTGCTGCTCTGACCGTTTCGGAAAACTAACATACCTTTAAATACCACTCTCTTTTAAAACTGGAAATTCACCCCATGATTTTAAAAATCTTTCTGTTTATTGTGCTGGTCTGGTTGCTGATTGAGGTGATTGAACACATCATCATTCCGCTGGCATGGTTGCTGTTCAGGAAAAAATCGGGGGATTCCCGGCGCCGTCAGGGTGAAATGAACGGCCAGGTTGCGGTGGTCCGGGAATGGCGGAAAAATAAAGGCCTGGTGGAAATTCGGGGTGAATACTGGAGTGCATTCAGTGAATCCCGTTTTAAACCGGGACAGGAAGTATATGTCAAAAAACGGGACGGCCTAAAGTTACATGTAATACCTTACGAGAATAAAAACGACATCAAAGGCATTGTTTCGTGACTTTCAGGTTAATATTAAAATTCTTTGTTCCGGGCAGTTTGATATTTATCGCTGCCATCATTTTTTTACAAGTGGACACTTTTATGCCCCTGTTGCCCGGGATTATCCACATCTATACCTATGGTGTGCTCATTGTTGGAATCTTTCTGGGATGGCGGTTCAGCCGCAGCCGACTGATATTTACCCTACTGGTTCTGGCTTTTACCGAAATAATTCTTCGGCGCCTTACTTTTGACCCGGCAGATGAATTAATGTTAGATCTGATCATTTTTTACATTCTTACTTTTCTTGTCCCGCTCAATATTATGTTTATTGCTTTCATAAGAGAGCGCGGTATACTGACTCTAAGAGGTATTGGAAGACTGGGACTGATATGCATTCAGCCATTCTTTATTTATACCCTGATCCATAACCGTTATCTTGGGATATTCGATATACTGAACACCCAATTTATCAAAATTGCCTACCTGGATTCACTTTCTATCCCTCAAGCATCAATGCTGATTTATCTGGCAGCAGCAATTTTCATGGTTTTTAATTTTTTTTTCAAGAAAGATATCATCGAGGGAGGATTCTTCTGGACATTACTTTGTACATTTCTGGCATTTCTGCCGGGGAAAACTACACCCCAAACATCATTTTACCTGGCAACCGGCGGATTTATTCTCATCATGTCTATTCTGGAATATTCTCACAATGTGGCTTTCCGGGATGAATTAACCGGTCTTCCCACCCGCAGATCCCTTAACGAAATTTTCCTTAAACTTCCCAACCGGTACAGTCTTGCCATGGTGGATATCGATTATTTTAAAAAGTTTAATGATCTCTATGGCCATGACGTGGGAGACCAGGCCCTGCGCATGGTTGCCAGCAAATTGATGAAAATAAATGGAGGTGGAAAAGCCTTTCGATATGGGGGAGAAGAATTTACCATTGTTTTTCCCGGAAAATCAGTCAACGAAACACAGGAATATGTGGAGCTTCTGCGTAAATCCGTTGAATCTTCCCCTTTTTCTATCCGCAGTTCCAAAAGACCCCTCAATAAACCGGACAACCTGAAGAAAGCTCCCCGCTCCTCAAAAAAGGTTCCTCTCACGGTAAGTATTGGATTGGCGGAGCGGGACGAAAATCATAACACCCCGGAAGATGTACTGAAAGCGGCGGACGAGGCTCTTCTGCGCGCCAAAAAAACCGGACGGAACAAGGTACGCATCTTCGGAAAATTGCACGCAAAAGTAACATAAGTTATCTGCTTTCATGATAAGCATTCCGTTTGTTAGAATTTCCCCCCTTTGATAAATAGTTTGGGAGGACTCTATTTATCTCATCTGAAGATGTGGTTGGGAAATTCTTACAGAAAAAAATATGTTCGTTTAAAAAATAACAATATTTTCATCGTAACGACCGAAATACCTGAAGTCAGCAATGGACCAATCTCCCCCCTTTGACAAAGAGGGCGAGGGGGGATTCTTATTGTAAAAAGAGGATGATCCGGTTGAAACATTTAACCTGCTTAAATCACAAATTTAACCACTAGTTACCAGACACCAATAATCAAAGAAATCAGCCAGATCTATTCATAAGCCACAGATTTCACAGATTACACCAACTATGACTTATTATAAATAAATTAGTTGAGAAATTATTTGTGGTTTTATTTAATTGCATAAAAATTTTAAATGTTTTTTTATTCACTGTTTATTAATTATTTCTGTGCAATCTGTGTAATCAGTGGTGAATTCATTAAGTTATGTATCTCCGTGCACTCAGTGTAATTATTGGTGAATTTTTCAGGTTAAGATAAAAATATTTCATTTCAACATTTGATCGCTGCTGGAATTTTGCTTAGTTTTGGAACAACAGGACAATATTCTGCTTAATAATGAACAGATTCCGGGAAAAACAAACTCTCTCCAACTGGCGCTTTAAACTGCATGAAGTCATTTTTGAAGCCGATACCAGCGCCGGAAAATGGTTTGACGTTCTTCTTATTGTGAGCATTCTGCTAAGCGTCATTTCAGTGATGCTGGACAGTGTGGGAAGCATCCGTGAAGTCTTCGGCTGGTGGCTCTACCGCATTGAATGGCTTTTTACCATCCTTTTTACAATTGAATATATCCTCAGGTTAATCTGTGTAGGACGCCCCCTCCGTTATACCACCAGTTTCTATGGTATTGTTGACTTGCTTGCTATTATCCCTACCTACCTCAGTATCATTCTGCCGGGAAGTCAGTATTTGCTGGTTATCCGTATTTTGCGGATCCTGAGGATATTCCGGGTACTGAAGCTGGTACAGTATATGAGTGAAACCCGTTTGCTCCGGCAGGCTCTGCGGGATAGCCGCCGCAAGATTACTGTATTTTTATTTACGGTGCTGACCATGGTAGTCATCTTTGGTTCCCTGATGTACCTCATCGAAGGACCTGTCCATGGTTTTACCAGCATTCCCCGCAGCATCTACTGGGCAATTGTGACCCTCACAACGGTTGGTTATGGGGATATATCCCCTCAGACCGGCCCGGGACAGTTTCTGGCAGCATTGATCATGATTCTCGGTTATTCCATTATTGCAGTACCAACCGGTATTGTGACCGTGGCAATTGCGAAAGCGGAATCGAAGGCAGAGTTCAGAACGCAATCATGTCCCCAATGCAGTGCCGAGGGTCATGACCATGATGCCAAATTCTGCAAATACTGTGGCGCCCAGCTATAGATTTAGATTTTATATTATTTTAAACAAAGGATTTCAAAATTTATCCTGCTTAATTCACAAATAGGAGCTAATGCCCAAATATACCGGATTCTTTAATCCCCGGTCTGAAGACCGGTGCTATTTAATTTCTAAGAATATAACAACTTTGATACATTATATCGTGTTTTTGAATTAAGCAGGCTAATTATCTTTTCCGCTTTGAACTTTTACCAATTGTTATTTTTCATGTCCGATAGTGAATATTGATGATGGATCGAGATAAACGCTCCACGCCTTGACAAAATTCTTCCCTGCTTCGGTTCCCATAAAACTCAACATCGCGTCTAAATCGGACACTTCAATTTTAGCGATATATTGGTAGGGTGGTTCTGCGGGCAATTTCCCTTCAGGTTCGGAAACCGCAGGACCGAGAACTTTATCAATCTTCCAGGTTTTAAAATCCTTGCACCAGGAAGCACCTCTGATCCCGGGAATTTTTGTTCTTACAAGAAAATTATTATAATCCTCCACTTCCTGGTTCTCCTTTAAGCTATATACTGCAAAGAGTGTTGGCATATAAATCTCTCCTGTTTTTTAATTATCAGATGGTTATTTAAATTGCAACATGAATAATTACTTGTTTGATTCAAATATTTTAACAATTTTGGTGTCAATCATTGCTTATTTCAGGTTCGCCTTAAAAGACAAATTGCTTTGCGGATATAAATAATCCGAAAGAAAATCGGACAGCTTATGGGTCAAATGACCAAATTGTCTTTCCGCAGAAAAGGAATGGCATAATGAGGTTCAGCAGTTGATGAATTTACCTTACCAATAATCGAAGGAAATTCTGTTAGTAGCTAACTAAAAATAATAGAGTATAATTTATTAAAGCAAGTAAAAATTATATAATATCTAAATTTCTAATTTAATATAAGTGAAAGGTGCTCCAAGTTGTTAA
>CAYWTB010000108.1:0-14871 GCA_964461135.1 uncultured Caldithrix sp.
AACCGCCGAATGGAGGTTTTGCAGACCTCTCCCTTAGCCACTTGGGTACGGCGCCCAAAAAAGGCAAGTTATAAGTGATAAGTTATAAGTAATAGGTGTGAAGACCCCTCAGGACCAGAAAATTACAATCTTTTTACCTGAACCTTATAACTTGCTTCTTATTACTTGCCTTTGGTGGAGCTGAGGGGAATCGAACCCCTGACCTCTTGAATGCCATTCAAGCGCTCTCCCAACTGAGCTACAGCCCCATAAACTATCTCTTGCTATCAAGCGTAAAAATATAACAGATGAAGCACCTTATGTCAACAGCGATTTGAAGTTTTAACGGTGCAGGTGCTACTCTATATGATTCATTACAAGTTTTTAATAACGCGGCATGACAGTAAACTGATGTATATCCAGCCGGAAACGCTACACAGTCCCAGATAAAATATCCGTCAGGGGATTTCACTCTCTGTGACACTTATATGCCGTCCTTTCGCCCATACCAATAATTGTTTAACGAAGAGACTCAGATCATCAAACAATGTATAAAGCACAGGTACTGCAAGCAGCGTCAGGGCAGTACTGGTAAAAAGACCTCCGATCAGGGTAATTCCCATAGGAGCATAGGGTGCGCCAATCAATGCGGCATTGCCCAGAGCCATGGGTAGCAGCCCGCCGATAGTGGTGAAGCTGGTCATAAGAATCGGCCGGAATCGCAATACCCCTGCATCCAGAATGGCTTGCCTGCGTGCCAGCCCTTCCCGGCGAAGGCGGTTAATCATATCCACCAGTACGATGGCATTATTCACCACCACTCCGATAAGAATAATCATTCCAATGCCGGCCATTAGATCCTGCGATGTTCCGGTAAGGAAAAGAGCCAGATATGCTCCGAACAGGGAGAGCGGGATAGCGATGAGCACGGATAACGGCAGTACGAAAGATTCAAAGAGAATACCCATCAACAGGAAGACAAAAACGATAGCGGTTAACATGGCATTTTTAAAACTGGCATCCTGTTCCTGCATACGCATAAAACGGGATCCTTTTTGCCAGGAATATCCATAAGGCATTTTGAAGTCTGCCATGAGGGCATCAATCTGGCTGGAAATGCGTTCCAGATTTTCTGCGGGTGTCCTGGCTTTAATTTCCATGAATGTTTTACCGTCGGTCCGGGCAATTTGTCCCAGCGATTTTTCAATATTGAACCTGGCCAGGGAAGAAAGCGGCACCCGGCGCCCATTACGGTTCACAAAAGTGAAGTTCTTTAATTGCCCCAGATTTTCCCGGTCTCCTTCCTGCAGTTGAATGCGCATTTCGATTTCCTTGTCGGTGGCATAAAATCTGGGCAATTGGATGCCCCGCACTGCATACATAATAGTATAAGCTATCTGATCCGGATTGATACCATTTCTCTCGGCAATATGGCGGTCCATTACCACTTTTATTTCATCGCCACCCACCTCTTCATCAGTATCAGCGCTGATAACACCGTCAATCAGGCGCATTCGCCTTTTTACCTCTTCCCCCAGTTCCTCCAGTTTCCCCGTGTCATCTCCGTAAATCTGGATGGATACGGTGCCCTCATCTTCCTGGCTGGATCCCCGCCAGGAGGTCCGGAACCGAATGCCGGGTCTGGTGGGAAGGCGTGGCCTCAGATCTTCAAGTACCTCATCACTGGAGAGTCTGCCTTGGAGAGGAACACCCAGCAGGTTACGCAAGGTCCGGTAAATGCTGTCATACCACTGTTCTTTTTCGGAGGGTTGCAGAAAGATCCGAATCCGGCCATGTGCTTTACGAAATCCGGTATCAACAGCTTTGATGCGGTACAAAGTGGCATATTGGAAAAGGGTATCTTCAACCTGTTTGAAAAAATCATCGGTTTCTTCATCGGTGTAATTAGAAGGCATTTCAAAAATAAGATTAACATCGCTTATATTGCCAGGACTGGTATCGGATGATGGCACCCTTGGTGCCAGAAAGCCAAATGTTAAGAACATAATAATCATAAGGACCATAACTGCATCCAGTCGGTGATCCAATACAAATGACAGGACTTTGCAGTATATATTACGGTTCCAGACCACCACCGGTATATCCGGCACCGGTTTAGAGGAAATAACTCTGGTGGTGGTAAGCGGAATAAGTACCAATGCAACAAAAAGTGAAGCCAGCAGGGCAAAAATAACCGGAATTCCTACTCTGCGTAAATAGAAAAAGAATGAGTCGTTAATTAACAGGATTGGCAGAAAAACTACAATAGTCGTTAAAGTCGCCATGGTAACGGCCAGGGAAACTTCGCCGGCACCCTTCACGGAGGCTTCTTTGGGAGATAACCCTTCATTTCGTTTACGATAGATATTTTCCAGCACCACGATGGCGTTATCCACCACCATTCCCACACTAACCATCAGCCCCATCATGGTGACGGTGTTGAGAGTCCAGCCCATAAAATATGTAATAGTGAGAGATATTAAAATAGATAATGGAATTGCCAGGGTTAAAATGATGGTCATGCGCATGCGTCGCAGGAAGAAGAAAATAACCAGCAGGGCAAACAGACCTCCCCACATAGCCGTATCAATAAGGTTTTTTATAGATTCTTCGATCAGATCACCCTGAATAAAAAGAAGGTTTATTTCTGATGACCGAAGGACTGGAATACGGCTGATATTATTTTGAAGCAGATCTTTCAGCTGATGACTAAGGGCGACCGTATTGGCTAGTGATTCCTTATAAACCGCCAGCTTAATGGATGGTTTGCGATTAACCCGCTGGGTCCAGTTTCGTTCGGGAACATCATAGGTGACCTCGGCAATATCACCTATTGTCAATCCATATTGATTGAGGGGAATGGAACTTACATCTTCCAGAGTCTTAAAACGGCCCATGGAACGCACCAGAAATTTTTTATCCGCCTCATTCACCCAGCCGGATGAAATGGCAAAATTATCCTGCCGCAATTTCCGGATAGTGTCAAACAAATTAATTCTATACGCATCCACCTTATTCTGATCCACCAGGATCTGGATTACCTTCTCGAAAGCTCCCCAGATCTCAATATTGGCGACTCCGTCAATTCTCTCGATGGGACGTTTTATATAATGATCCACCAGGTAATACGGATCTTCAACATTTTCCGGAAGGGATATGGTAAGCATTATAATGGGTTCATCATTCCTGCCGAATTTCCTTAGCCAGTACCTATCCAGATCATCCGGAAGTACTGCTCTAACCCGTTCCATACGATCCCGCAGCTGGTCGTAGGCGGCATCCATATCAGTCCCCTGAACAAATTCTATTCCCACCCAGCAGCCATTGGAATGGCTATAGGATTCTACCTTTTTCACCCCGTTTATTGTCCGGATTTCCTCTTCTATTGGCCGGGCAATCTGTTCTTCAATCTCCTTTGGATTGGCATTGCGATAGGGTACCCACACGCCCAGATAGGGGGCACGAAAGCCGGTAGGAAGCAGCTCGATGGGAATCTGCTGAAATGCAATAAAACCGATCACCAGTATAGCCATAAGGCTGACTACAACTGTAACCGGACGTTGAATAGCCAGCCTGGGAAGAAAAGAAAATTGCTTCATGCCTGTTTTTCTCCTCTTTCAAAGATGGCATATACCGTAGGTATTACGACTAGTGTGAGTACGGTGGAACTGATCAGCCCGGCAATAACAGTAATGGCCATGGGTGTCCGGATTTCGGCTCCATCTCCCCATCCAATTGCCATGGGCAAAAGACCCAGGACGGTGGTCATGCTGGTCATTATAATGGGCCTGAGACGGGCCTGCCCGGCCTGGCGAATGGCTTCATACTTAGCCAGTCCTTTTTTCCGAAGCTTATTTATGTAGTCAACTAACACTATTGCATTGTTTACAACTATACCTGCCAACATTATTAGCCCCAGAAATACCATGATATTCAGAGGAATGCCCAAGAGATAGAGCACAATAATTACCCCGATCAAACCTAACGGAACCGTAAAAAGAATGACAAAGGGATGCAGGAAAGATTCAAATTGTGATGCCATAACGATATATACCAGGAAAATTGCCAGCAGGAGAGCGAGCCTGAGACTTCCCAGTGATACTTCCATCTCTTTATTCTGACCGGTGATTTCAAAGGTGAAATCCGGCGGCCAGTCCATACTGCGAAGTGTCTGAAAAATATCACTACTGACGCTGAACAGATCCCTTCCGGCAATATTGGCCATAACAACAGCTGATCGCTGCTGATTAATGCGTCTAATCTCGCTGGGTCCTTCCTCGATGTTAATGTCTGCAACACTTTCCAATGGTATGGGTATTTCACCGGCAGGATTGATATTCAATCGCTTTAATTTTTCAAGGGTTTCTTTGTCGCTTTCTCTTACCTTGACCCGTACATCAATGCGACGATCCTCCTGCTTGAATTGGGTGGCAATATCTCCCCGAACTTTATTCCGCACAATGTTGGCCACATCCAGGATATTTAGACTATAGTATGCCAGTTTGGCGCGGTCATAAATAATCTGAACTTCCGGATTCCCCGATTGTAGATTAGTCTTTACATCAAAGACACCTGGTATGGCCAAAATAGCATCTACGGTTTCCCGACTGGAGCGGGATAGCTGGTCCAGGTTATAACCCTTTATTTCTATCTCAATGGGTGTTTTAAAGCTGAACAAAACCGGCCGTGATATTTTGTATTCCAGACCCACATAGCCCTTCAGGTACCGGCGTAATTTCTGAATCACTTGTTCTTCTTTCTTTACCGGATTTCCTCCTGGAGTCAGTGTCGCAGTGATAACAGCCGTATGTTCACCTGCTTCCCTGTCCGAAATTTTTGTCAAATCCACACCCGCCACAGTCGCTGTTCGTTGAACATCGGGATCCTGATCCAGGTAATCCTCAATGGGCTGAACATATTCCACTGTATTTTCTACCGGCGTACCTACCGGGAGCGTTAATTCCACAAAAAATTCACCCTGATGGACTTCCGGAATCAGTTCACTCCCCAGACGGGGCAGCAAGATAAAAACCACTGCAAGAAAAGGAATCAGTGTACAGGCAATAACCTTACCTTTGTTCGAAAGTGCCCAGTCAATGATTAGAGGATAGAGGTCATAAATTTTTTGAAATCCCCTGTTGAAACCGTCCAGTAACACATGAATGGGCCTGGAAAATATCTTCAGCAGGATATTATTAACCCCTTTAACCAGCAGACCCGAAAGGATAAGCATCAAGATAATTAATTTACTGATCAGATTCAGACTGAAGAAAATGATAAAGCGAAAAACCAGATAAATTGCCCAGAACGGAATCAGGGGAACCAGAATAATTTTCTGTATGATCCGGGCTTTGCTGAAACTGGCAACCATAAATCCTACATTTTGTTTCAGCTGTCGGATACTCTGAAAGGTTCTGAAAAAATTGCCAGGGCTTTCCTGGCTTTGCAGCTTCTTACCGAGCGTAAACCGGCGGGAAGATAACATGGGAATAAAGAACAATGCCACTCCCAGTGATGCAAGGAGAGAAAATACCACCGTTAAAGCCATATCTCCAAAGATCTGTCCCGCTACTCCTTTGACAAACACCATGGGAAAAAACACGGCAATGGTGGTAAGTGTAGAGGCTGTAACGGCGGCTCCTACTTCCCTTACACCCCGCACGACAGGTTCAACAAACCCATCCCCCTCTTCGCGACAGCGGAAAATGCTCTCCGAAACAACGATGGAGTTATCCACCAGCATGCCGATTCCCAGGGCAAGTCCTCCCAGTGACATAATGTTGAGCGAAACACCAAACAGCTTCATGGGAGCAAAGGTAGCGATGATGGATATGGGAATAGATAATCCCACAATCATGGTGGTACGGAAATTGTTCAGGAAGAAGAAAAGTACAATAATTGCAAGAATTCCGCCAATAATAGCGGTATTTTTAACTTCGTTGATGGAGTTGGCGATAAAAACAGACTGATCGGTAAGCAGCCTCATCTTCAGATCTTCGGGCAGAGAATACGCAATAAAATCGGTAAGTTGTTTTTTTTCCAGGCGCTCCCTGAAAACGGCACGCGGATCCCCGCCTGTTTTAACTACTGCTTTTTCTCCCATTTTTTTCTGCTGTTCCAGTTTCCTGACGTAAGCTTGCTGTCTGGCCGTCCCGAAAACTTTTTTCCTGACCCGTCTGGCTACTTCAACAATATTAGCGCTTCCTTCCTTGTAAATCTCAAGTTCCACACTTTCTTCACCATTGAGCCGGGTAATAATCTGGCGTTCTTTATGGGTACGGTATACTTTTCCGATATCTCCCAGCCGCATTTCACGGCCGTTTTCCAGATGCAGTATAAGGTTTTCGATCTCGTTGACGGTTTTAAACTCATTCAGTGTACGTATCACGTACTCTGTCTGGCCTTCTTTCAGGTTTCCTCCCGCAAGATTGATATTTTCTCTGGCCAAGCGCTGACGAAGAGTCTGGATATCCAATCCCATCAGACTGATCTTTTGTTCATTGAGCTCCACCCAGATTTCTTCTTCGTACCCGCCTTTCACTTTAACCGCAGCCACGCCCTCCACTGTTTCGAGCTCCCGTTTGATCTGTTCCTCTGCCACATATCGTGTAAAGAAGAGATCCGGACCTCCACTCATTCCCAAACGCATGATGGGATCCAGCGAAGGATCATAACGCAGGATTATAGGTTTTTGAGCATCTTCGGGAAGAAACACCTGATCCAGTTTTTCACGAACTTCTCCGATAGCGTATTCCATGGTGACGTCCCAGTTATATTCCAGCGTAACATCGGACTGCCCCGCCTTGGAGACCGACCGGATTGTTACCAGATTGGTCACCACTCCCAGAGCCTCTTCTACCGGTCGTGATATGGTGGTCTCTACCTCTTCCGGCGCGGTGCCCGGGTACTCAGTGCGTACTGTAAGTGAAGGATAGGAAATATCCGGCATCAGGTTAAGGGATAATTGACTGAAAGACAGCCAGCCGAATACCATTATCCCCAAAACAATCATAGTAATTGCCACCGGACGGGTGGTGTTTACTTCAAAAAAACCTCGATTTTTCATAAATAGTCAAGATTTAAGCAAGTCGTTATGCTAAGTAATTTATGTTAGGAGACTAGGTTGCATGCTCAATTTTCCCGGCGGCCTCAATAGTTTCAGAGGCGGCTGTCTCCATTATCTTTTTCTGCCAGGGATAATATTTTTCGTTTACAATTTCTACCCGGTTACCATTTTTCAATCCGCTCTGGCCAACGACCACTACTCTGGATGTATCAGGGACCTCATTCAAAATTTCCACTTTTTCCGCATCTTCAAATCCTTTTTTCAATTCAAGCCGCTTTACCGTATCATTTTGAACCACATAGAAATAGGTGCGCTCATTTTCATAAACCAGTGCCGCCTTGGGGATAAGCATTGTTTTTTCCCGCACATCCACCACCAGGCGAACACTCACAAACATTCCCGGTCTCAATTGATTACCGGGGTCTTTAACGCCGGCAGTCACCTTAAAGGTACCGCTGGTAGGATCAACAATAGGACTGATGCGTTTTACCCAGCCGGGGTATTGCTGGTCGGGCAAAACATCCGTGGTAATTACTGCTCTCTGATCCAGGTAACAGTTGGGAAGTTCGTCCTGCGGCACATAAACTTTAACCACTTTCTCTTCGGGATTTGCCACCACAAAAAGCTTGGTGGAAGTCTGTATGCGGTCACCGATTTTGACCTGCCTTTCCCCGATAACACCATTAATAGGTGACCGGACCGTGGTGTAACTAAGGTTTAATTTAGCCTGCTTCCATTGCAGTTCTGCCTGTCTCAGCGTCAGACGTGCTGTTTCAAATTCCTCCATACTAATAAGGTTTTTGTCCTTAAGTGCTTGAAAACGATCGAATTCCGATTTTTGTGTATCATAACTCAAACGGGCTTTTTCTTCCTCCAGTATATATTCATCCTGTTCAATCTGTAGCAGAGGCTGGTTTTTGGTAACACGTTTCCCTTCATCTCCGTAAATTTCCTCAACCAGACCGGGGATCCGGGAGTACACATCCGCCATCTGTTCGGTTTCCAGGGTGGAATTATAAATCAGGTAGCTGGCTATTTCTCCACGCACCACGGGAGTAACTTCAACCGGTATTCCGGTAGGTTCGGCTTTGTTGTCTTTCCGGTCGGGAGTTGTCTGATCAGATTTTTTAAGGTTGTCGATGTTTGATACGGGTTTCTCATTCTCAGCCTGACTGTTTTTTGAACCGCAATTGGCACCTAACCAGATTAACAATGCCAGAAGGAACAGTATCCACTTATACGTCAAGATTTTCTCCTTATCAATTTCCATAGAATTTCTATCATAAACGTGTAAATATACAAACAGTTTCATAATACAGGTTACAAATTGTTATCTAAAAGAAGTCAGGAAAACCCTAACATGGCATTTTGGATCTTTGTTATTGCGCAATTTCACACAAAAAAATATCAGTGGAATCATATGCACCCGGGGCATAAACACCCTTACCTTCGGTATAAATCATTTTTAGACAATACCCCGGAGTTTAGAATATTCTTTGCGCGTTTTCCGGTATAACATTTTAGCCCGTAACAAAACCATCGATTATTTTTTCAGCTGCCACCTTTAGATATGAACTACTGGTTTGAATACCCTCCCAGACATAGGTCGAAATTCCTGCCCAGTTCCCCCCAAGTGAGGAGAGAATTATTCCCAGAAAGACAATATTGCTAAAGATAATCAGGACAATCGAAAAAATAAAGCCGGACATATGCAGGTCCGATTGTCCCACGTGAAATTCCCTTAACAGATTAATAATATGAAACTGATAGGTAAAACCAAGAAAAAATATGACATATATTTCATAGGAGGAAGGGACCAGTAACTTTATTATGAGCATCACCGTCGCTGCCAGCGGAAAAAAATAGGGCGAAAGAGCTATAACAGCATTTCCCCCTTCAATGGTAATGACTCCTCCTTTCTTCCGTGAGGCAGCTATTGAATTAATTTTCTTGAAGAATAATATGGCAAACAGTGCATGGGTTAGTTCATGCTCCAGAGTACTCCAGAAATTTCCTCGTTTAGATAAAAAAATGGCCCATAATAAGGTGAATGCAAGAATTCCCGTTAAAAAAATAACGAACGGTGCGGGTTTCTTAAGCAGCTGAGGGAATATATTCATCAGAGCCCTGCTGAAACCTGGAATAGCGACAAGAGATACAATTATGGTCAATATTTTTCCTGTTTTGCTGAGAAGAGTCATTTTTTTTATGCAAGTTATATTTTATTCAGGTGGAAATAAATTTCTCAGAAGTCTTACCTGTTTGATTCAAAAAACATGTCACAACCCAGCCAGACTAATAATTTGCCATTTGAATTGTGTATAGATTAGTATTATTAGTTGAGTAATCGTTTAGTATGCACCTTAAAAATCGACAGTGATGTATCTGCCCTCGATTAATCAGCATCCATTCTGTGTTATTCATTCCAGGTTTCAATCCGGATTGATGAAGTAAACACTCAGGGATATAAAAATCATTTTTTACACTTGTTGTTTGAGCAGAGGCAGAATACGTTTCATCTCTGTTTCAATCTCCCGGAATATCCGGCGATAAAAATTCTTGGACATACCAATAGGATCATCAATGGCTAATTTTGCAGGTATCTTTTCTCTTCCGTATTCTCTGAGGGTCGATATTTTTTCATTTTCTGCAGGAAAGAAATAAATCAGGTCCTCTTTATGATCCGGAGTCATACAAAGAATTATATTATTGCTTTGAATATCCTGCGGTGTAATACTTTTGGAGCGATGATGTGCCAAATCCAGGCCATTCTCCCGGCACACTTCCACTGTGAGGTCAGAGGATTTCTGTCCATCCATGGCATAAATGCCGGCAGATTTAACTTGAAATAGTTTTTCAAGCCCGGCATCCCTAATCATTTTCTGCAATATTGTTTCACCCATTGGGCTGCGGCATACATTGGCCGTGCAGACCACAAGAATATTATACATGAGTCTCCTGAATGAATTAAAGATCTAAAATTTAATAGATTAATGATCTTCTGCAATATGTTTTTCAAGAAGTGCCCATGGAACGGCCCCGGACCGTATCAGCTGGGCTGTTTTCTTTTTAACATCAATCCGGATGATAGTAGAGGGTTTTTTTTCCGGTGTCTCACCTCCATCCAGTACCAGAGGAAATGCCGAAAGAAAGGATGATGGAAGGTCGTCCGGGATGTTTACCGCAGGTTGTCCGGAAAGATTGGCGCTGGTGCTGACAATGGGTCTTCCCGTACCGTCCAACAGGCGGTTGCTCAACGGATGATTGGGATACCGGAATCCCAGCAAGGGGAACTGGTTCCAGAAATCAGGCTTAATTTTCCTCAGGCGCGGGAGGAGTACCGTGACCGGTGCCGGGAAAATCCGTTCAAGCATCCTTTGCAGCCAGTCAGCCTTTTGTCCGCTAATACTCAGCATCTCCCGGGTATCGTTTACCATTATGGAAAATGGCTGGGAAGCCGATCTTGATTTTGCTTCAATTATCTTTTCGATGGCTTTGCGGCTGCAGAATAATCCCGCAAGGCCATATACAGTCTCAGTGGGATGTACAATCACCTCTTCGTCCAACAGGTATTTTACTGCCGAAGCGATTATCCCCGGATCCGGGTTATTCTGATCAATTCTGATGACGTTCATGAATCATTTTCCATGCTATATCAAACACCATGTCCGGTGTAAGATCCAGCATGCATTTAAAATGTTTTAAGGGGCATTTATTCCGGCCGTGATCTGTACAGGGGCGGCAAGATAATCCATGAACTTCTGCCACCCGGTCATTCAGCCCGAAAGGAAAAAAACCAAAGGCAGGGACAGTACAGCCAAAAATGGTGAGAACCGGTGTTCTCACAGCGTTGCCCATGTGCGTCGGTGCGCTGTCATTACTGATAAGCAGGCGGCAGCGTCGGATAATATCAGCAGACTGCCGGATGGTGAATAATCCGGATGCATCATAAACCCTGGATTCTGTCATGTTGATAATATCATTAATTAACGTTTTATCCGTTTTTGATCCAATAAAAATGACCGTCCATTTTTCCGATTTAAATTTTGCGGTCAGCTTTGCCCAATAATCAGGTGGCCAGCGTTTGGTCGGCCATATTGATCCCGGCGCCAGGCAGACCAGATTACCCGAGACATCTATACCCTGGTTGATCATCCATTCGCTGATTATTTCCCGGTCCGAAAAATCGGGGTGAATATCGGGCAATTGTCTGCCGCTAATTTGGATATTCAATGGATTAAGCAGTCGAAAGTTTCGTTCAATTTCGTGAACCGGTGCAGAATAGGGAACCGCATCAGTAAAGAGAAACGCACCGCTGCTGCGATCGAAACCAATTCGGCGGGGAATTCCTGCCAGATAAACCAGGAATGCACTGCGCAGTGAACGGTGGGGGACGATGGCCAGATCGAATTGTTCCTTTTTGAGAGTCCTGCCAAATTTCACCAGGTTGGCCAGTCCCGCATCCGTTCCCCGCTTGTCATAAATCCACAGCCGGTCAATATAGGGAAGTGTCTCCACAGTATTTCTGGAGGCCGGAATGGTCATAAAATGAATTTCAGTTTTCGGATAATTTTCAGCAAGAACTCGTATTAACGGTGTGATCAGGATAACATCACCAATGAAGGCAGTTTGAACGATAAGAATTTTCTTAAAATTCGCTGCTGCCGTTAGTTCTGATATTACTTTCACGAGATTCTGTTTTCTGTTACCTGCGAGGTGTTGCTGGTTTCCTGTTAATGAGCACGGGAGAAATGTTCATGGACAATTTTCCATGATTCGCCATTCCTGTGATATACATGAGTTCCCCGGCCGGGGATTTCCACCCTTTTATTGCCCGTTTTCAGTGTGACACGCCAGTAAAAGCTGAGTATGGCTGTATCATTATAGCGGCTGGCAGTAGGGTCTATGATTTCATAGGATACCGAATCTGCTTCCGATAAATAGTATTCAAAGGTTTTTTTTAATTCCTCCTTACCTTTGAAGCGATCGTGCTCTGTGGAAGAGAATCCGTTCACATCTTCAGCAAAATATCGCAGTAAGTCTGCAATATTATTTTTGTTAAAAGCCTCTGCACATTTCTTCTCAATGCCGACCAGTTCATCAAGAATTGCTGCCATGAAAGCCCCTCCTCTTTTGTTTGGATATATTACACTTCTAAATTACTAAATTTTATTCGGAAAACAAATGGAGGAGAAAGGATTAATTGGTAGAAATAATACAATTCACCAGTTCATTCAGATCAAAGGGCTTCGTAAGGTAGGCAATGATGCCCAATTTATCCAGCTCCTGTTTTTGTAATTGATCTTCCGAACCGGTGGTGATTATTATCGGCAACTCAGGATATTTTTTCCGGAATTCACGGCAAATCTTTTTTCCGTCAAGATCAGGAAGTGTAAGATCCAGAATGACAGACTGTATGTGGGAAGAATGTTTGCGGAATTTTTTTCTTCCTTCCTTACCCGTAAAAGCTGTGAGGACTTTAAAACCTTTGATCTCCAGTAGTTTTTTAATCAGGAACAGGAGATCATAGTCATCCTCGATAATCAACACATGTCTGTCTTCAGGCATAGGTTTCTGGGATAATATAGTTTATCATTAATCAATAGTCGGAATATTTCAACATTTATTTAACTCAGAGTCTTATTTGATGCATTTTTCTGCAAAGTTAAACTGGGATTCTTTTTTTAGACGGTTTCAGTATTTATTCATCTGAAATACAGCTCTCTCCTTTTTATGTCAATAATTTTTTCAATCTTTGACCAGAAAATCAGATAAAACGCTTTTAATTCCAACATTTATTTCAGATTATTCACTACGTTTTTCCTGTATAAAATCTTCTGCAATTTTAACATCCTCTTCACTACCGATAATCAGAGGAATACGCTGGTGTAGTTTTTCTGGTTTAATATCCAGGATTCTGCTGTATCCATTTGACGCCTTCCCTCCCGCCTGTTCCACGATAAATGCCAGAGGATTGGCTTCATACATCAACCGCAGTTTTCCCTGGGTATGTGAGGGCGACCTATTATCACCCGGGTAGAGAAAAATTCCGCCATACAGAAGATTACGATGAAAATCCGCCACCAGTGATCCGATATAGCGTGAATTCATTGGACGCCCATCATCAGGTACGGCTCGCTTGGCCCATCGGACGTAATTGCGAATCCCCTCTTCCCAATAGTCGATGTAGCTTTCATTAATGCTGTACGTTTTTCCCTTTTTGGGAATTTTCATATCCGGGTGAGAGAGGACGAATTCACCATAACTGGGATCCAGGGTAAAACCGTGGACACCGCTTCCGGTAGAATATACCATCATGGTACTGGATCCATAAATAATGTATCCCGCTGCAACTTGCCTGTTTCCCGGTTGTATAAGATCCTCCTCACTACCCAATTTACCATCGGGAGTTATACGACGAAAAATACTGAAGATGGTTCCGATACTGACATTTGCATCAATATTAGATGAACCATCCAGGGGATCAAAGCAGCAGACATAACGGCCAATGGGGTAATTCGATGGGATGGGAATAATACCCTCGGCCTCCTCTGAGGCCAGCGCACATAGTTGACCGCCATGTACCAGTGCCCGGACCATGGTTCGGTTAGCAAACACGTCCAGTTTTTCCTGCTTTTCACCATATACATTCATACCCCCTGCTTTCCCCAGGATATCCAATAGACCGGCCTTATTCACATAGTATGAAATTATTTTACCGACCAGGGCTATATCGGTAAGGAGGGCGGTAAACGCACCGGTAGCTTCAGGATATTTTCGTTCCTGCTCAATAATATGTCTATTCAAAGTTTCAACGAAATTAGACATAAAGTACCTCCCGGAGGTTTTTTTTATATGTTTTTATCAAAAACTGTTCAACATTAACAGAAATGTACTGTCAGCGGGCAATAAGAACTGGAACGGCTGCTTTTCGCATGGTCTGCACGGTTGTGCTGCCCAGTATGGCTTCTCTGATCCTTGAATGACCATAGGATCCCATTATGATAAGATCCGACCGGCTTTCATTGGCTATCTGGATAATCTTCTCATCGGCATCTCCCTGGACAATTCTTTGTTCTATCTTTCCCAGGTTATAGGGTATCAGATAATCTATCGCCTCCTTCAGAGTAGCTTTCCCGTCTTCTTCTGATTCATTCACATTGAGGAGCAGCAGCGGCAGATTTAATTTGGAGGCAAAAAAAGCAGCCAGGGCCAGTGCTTTACTGGCATTTTCACTGCCGTCATATGCGACAAGAATTTTACTGAATTTCCCGAATTCCTTTGGCGTAACCAGAATGGGTTTAATACAGAGACGAGATAGTGACTCCAGGGTGGCACCCAGCATCTTGTCACTCCATTTCGCAAATTCACCCCGGGCACCCAGAATGACCATATCCGTCAACCGTGCTTTATCACAGATAATATCTACCGGATTACCACTCTCCTTTTCCAGCACATATTGCAACTTTTCCTTTTGAAGGATTTTTTCCGTTTTCTTTAATACCTCGTCAGCCTTTTGCTCCAGAATTTTCTGCGATTCTTCCTGATAACCGGTGGAAGGTATGATTGGAGCAAAACCCTCCACTCCAATAGCTACCGCCCACTCAAAGATCCGGATGTCGATCACCGTCAGAACCCGCAAATACGCATCAAATTTTTTGGATAATTCGATACCGTATTTAAGCACCGGTTCCGTATAAGCCGATCCATCCACAGCGAGCAAGATTGATTTAATCATATACGCCTCAGAATAATTTTTTGTTATAAATTAAAATGATTATGCCCTTAACTCCGCAAAAGTTATCGTATGAGTATGAGCACAGGTA
>CAYWTB010000109.1:0-14842 GCA_964461135.1 uncultured Caldithrix sp.
ATGCAGGCCTCTCTAACCAATTGAATTTATTTGACTAATACTGGGACAGTAGTGAAAGGAGATATAACCAAATATTCTTCATGGAACATGCCTTGTGCTTAAGAAAGCTGAGTCAGCCCTGATCATAGAATAATTTTTAACAATATATAGGTTATCTACTTCTTTCACAACGAACAATTGACTTAAAAGTACCGCTAACCGGATATGCACTATCGGAATACCCGGTTTTTTAGTTTTGCGATTACTAAATTTTGATATATTATAGTCTAACGATTGAGTTACTTGCATTTTAGAGTGGAGTAGAAAAATGTCAGGTGCAATGATTTGTGAAGTGCACTTTCCATTCCTTCTTATATCTAGCAATCCCTTACCTAATTATAAATCTTATCAAAGCAAAGATAATTGTCCTTCATTTGTTATGATTTTGGGGGACGCCAATCCATCTAGGAGTCCTATTCATATACTCCTGGTAGGCGTTTTGGTATCTAGTAAGACAGTATCTTTCTTCGATAAGCGCCTCTTGATAAAAGCATAAAGCCATAATTATGCTGAAAAATATAAATAGCCATGATTCAGTAGCGATACCAGAACCCAGACAGATGAAAAAAGTAGCCAAATACATGGGATGTCGTGAAAAGTTATAGGCGCCTTGTGTAATCAACTGATCCGTCGATATGGTGATGAAGTTGAAAGTTGCTATTACCATTAATATCAGTCCAATAATAAAAATAGAAAGGCCAACATAAAACCAGAAAGTGCCGGGTTGAAGAGGTAAAAAAACAGAATATCCCATGGCTAATAACCAGATAAAATTACCGATGATGCCTACATATCTCTCAAATCTGTTTCTTTTTGCTTCTCTCGGGACGTGACTTTTTTCCCGGATATGCTTATCTATAAGCTGTATAACCATCATTTGAAGCAGAAATACACTCATAAATAACCAGGCGTTCCAAATGCCTATTTTGAAAGCAGGTATTAAAGACACTTTGTTGTCTCTTTTATATTTTTGGAAGTTATACTTTGTAAAAAACTCCTCAATTCTTCTTTCTTGCCAATTACAAAAAAGTGGCCTCAAAAGCCAAAAGTTTTCTTGTAGACATTCAACGAACCAAAACAGCCATAGCCGTTTTCAACAGTGCTGTAAGGAGCGCGATAAGTATTCGGCTTGATGCTGATATTATAAGTAATATACTCGGACAGGTTCAAATCGTAGCCGTAGACTAGCAACTCCCCCTCACCAGCCGGTAGCTGATTAAGTTCGAGCACTACTTCAGTGTCTCCGGTCTCCGGGCGGCGGAGACGGCTTTGGTATGTTCTATCTCCAACCAGAAAATAAATATCATATAAGGCCACTTGGGAATCGCGCTTAATTTTAAAAGATAATCGTTCGGCCGTGATTTGTATAGAGTCATCATCAATCACCGGTATCTGTGGAACACAAGTAAGACCTTTCAGGTTTGGAAAACCCTGCCGGTTACAGGAAATACCATAACTGACACCAGTCTCCGGGAAATAGGTGCTATCCCGGTATTCCCATGTTTGAAAATTTGCTTGATAATTGCTGTAGGTCAATCTCACAGAGTCAACGATTGCCGTTCCTTCATATTTATATAAGATGACCTGTGCATCAGTAATAATTGTAGAATCCGGGAATTCATTGAACGGGTAGGATTTTTCCAGGTGCACAAACGACTGCGGCAGTCCCTCCAAGGTATCAGGTCTTAAGACACCCAAAATATTGAGCATTGGTATAAAACTGAGGTTCTCGATATATCTTGGTTGCGGGCCATATCCGGTGATGGGATTCTCGCAATTGTTGATGAATGTGGTGCTGAAAAGGAGCAAAATGGTAATTGCGCCTGATTTAAAAATCCTACGCTTCCTGCTGATTTTTTCTTTAAAACGGAAAGATATATTAAGATCGCTCATACTAAACTCTTCGATTCATTTGATACATCTTATGTCGCATAAATCCAAATCTTTCATTAATCAAGAATTAAAATTTAATTGTATAACCAAAATTAATCACTGGAAAATAATTGGTGCCCAGGGCATACAATTTTTCTTTACTAACCGGGAAATAGAACCAGACATTCCTGTGGAAAAGAAACAGGATATTGCCGAAGGTAAAATTTAAATAGGATTCTTTAGCCCCCAGAAAGTTTGAGAGATCCGCTCCAAATCCTTTACGAATTTGTTTCTTAAGCCCCAAATCCAGTCGCAGGTAAAAAGGAAGCCTTGCATTGTTCTTAGAAGGCGTATCATAAGTCTGGTAGGTAGCGTAAGCGCCAGTCAACGGATTATAATAATAATAAGATTTTCCAGCTATTTCCATGGTTTTGGGTATCCCGGTCATAATCTGCAAGCTGGCGCTGTAAGACAGTTTAGGATGGATTTGATGATTAATAACCGCTTTGAAGGAATGGGTGCGGTCATAATCAAACAAAAGCTCCTTGCCATCCATTATATGGGGATAACTTCGGGTTGCCTTGCTGATTCCGTAACTAATCCACCCGGAGAATTTTTCCCAGGTGCCTTTCCACAGAAATTCCAGGCCATACGATGTACCGTAGACGGTCCGTAATTTTTCAGAAAATCCGTACACCTCTAATTCACTAATATTGTAGTCGAAGGTATAGGTGCGGTACATATCCTTATAGTAAAAATCCAGGGAAACTTGCGAATAACTACCCAGTGATTTTTCCACTCCCAGGATATAATGAATTGAGGCGCTGGGTTCCCGGGATTTGAGAGGATAATAATAGTCTAAGAATTGGCTGATCTCATATTCCTGGGAATTGATACTCATAACATATTGATAATACTTCCCCCAGGCGCCTTTGATACGAAACTGGTGGGGTAATTCCAAAACAGCATTCAAGCGTGGCTCAGTATACCAGCTGTCGATGAAACTAAACCTGGAAAAGCGCATCCCTCCCCGGAAAATAAAGCGCCCCAAAGTAATCTTATCCTCTGCAAAACCGGCCAGCAAATTCGGCTCGCGGATGGATTGACCCTCGCTGAAATAATTGAGTAAAAAATCATTGCTGAAGTAATAGCGATTAAATTCACCCCCCAGTGCCAGGGTGTTCGCCTCATTCCATTTAAAGCTTAAGGAAGATTTTAAACTCATATCGTGGATAGCATTTTTTATATCGGTGCGATAGAATAGTTTGGTGGTTTCATTTTCGTCCTCATCAAAATATTCAAAATCCAATAAAGAGGAATTTTCTGAAGAGAAGAAAGAACCGGAGAGCTGGGTTTTCAGATAGAGCTTTGGACTCAGGATAGTCTTTAAAACGGCGCTAACAGCCTGGTTATGCCAATTATTGCGATAGTATAGATCATAATCGTCAAAGATATCCGTGTCTAAGGTGGTCGCCAGATAGGACAGGTAATTTGAGGCGGTGAAATCAAAATAATCTCTGGAGTAATAGTAACGCAGACTCAGGCGATTAAGCCGGCTGATCTTCCAGTTAAAGGAAATATTCATATCATAAAAATAGCTGGGCGAATACATCAAATACCTGGAAATGAGATTATAATGATATCTTCCGGAAACCATCATGGTAGCATTTTTCCCCACCGGAAAATCGAATACTGCATTGGTGTGGGTAAGGGAAGGTTCCAGCTCGCCGTGTAATTTCCGGTTGTTTCCTTCCCGGGTGGTAATATAGAGAACCGAGGAATTTCGACCGCCGTATTCGGCGCCGAAACCGCCCACCATCATTTCCACGTTTTTGACCGCGTAAAGGTTAAACAACCCTGAGGCAGTTACAAAATGATAGGGATTGTATATAGTTACCCCGTCTAACAGGATCAGGTTTTCCCCGGGATCGCCGCCCCGCACCGAATAAAGGGGTGAGATGGGGTCCACCCCGGTGATACCCGGTAAATATTTAATGGCCCGAAAAATGTCATTGCGGTGGGCGGGAATGGTCTTAATCTCTGCCGGGGTGATCTCCCGGAAACCGGATTCAACTTCGGTATCGGCGATTTCGGAGGGTGGAGCCGTGACGACAATTTCCTCCATTTCGATGGGCTTTTCTGCCAGGGGAATATCATCCAGAACCAGGCTTCGGTCGCGAACAACGACCTCAATCATTTTTGCCGCATAGTTAATATGATGAAGTTCCAGGACATAATTCCCGGGAGCAAGACTGGTGATGCGGAAAAAACCGTTTCCATCACTGGCCGCGCCCATCAATTCCCCCTTAACGATAACATTAACGCCGATGATGGTTTCCCGGGATTCCTGATCTACCACGTAACCGGAAATAGTGTAGGTTTGGGCGCCGAGCCCGGTGACCCACAACCCTATCATCAAAATGAATAATCTTTTCATAGCTTGACACCCAGGTAGATGGAGAAACCCATTTTAAACTGCCAATCTTTAGAATAGATATAAAATACATTTTCCTGCACGCCGATGCCGAAAAGCATTGAGCGTTTATCGAGCACATTATAGACAATATCCTGACCCAACACATATTCAAAGATTAGGGCATCATAAATTTCGTGATTGATAGTTTGGATATCTTTCCAGCGGTTGATGCCCAACATCAGTTGGGATTTGCCCCTAAATACAAAATTGCGCTGCAGGCGATGAAATAAGTAATCCCGCGAAAGCCCGAAACTCAGCGATTCAAAATTCTCAGCATTTCGAAATCTTAGTTGATACCCTCCGGTGCGGATAAACCACCGTCGCGCTTCGCGATGGGAAAAGAACATTTCCCAATCAATGACATGGCTGTCTGTATAGCGGATATAGGATACCCCACTATAAAGATTTATGGATTTCCCGGTGTATGCTTCTGTACGCAAATTTTCCAGCCTGGGAGTTTCAAGGTCAGCCAGACTAACCGCTATGGTGTTTAAATCTGTAGTAAACTCCTGCTGCCAGTCGTATATGGTCTTTTGGAAGCCATTCTTCAGTTTATCGCCAAAGATGGCTGGTCGCCGGGGGACTTCATAAAGGATTTCCCCGATAAAATGAGTGCTGTCAGGATGATACCAAAAAACCCGGAAAGCGGCATTCAACAAGTAACGAGGATACAGCCAGCTTCCGGAATTTTTGGAAAGGTTGAATTCATCGATAAATAACCGGATTTGGGGCAAACTTGATCGATCTGCAGGAGAGTTAAGTGCCTCCAGGATTTCCCGGCTCAGCGGCTTTTCGGTGCGGATATCCAGGTCCACCGGGATGAAAAGGAATTTAGTCACTTCATATTTTCCGACCGTGCGGGGGGATTCATCCCTAATATCCCGGATGGAATCAATTGGTATTTCAGGGCTTTGAATCGATAGTGGATTTTCAAACGAAACCAATATGGAATCCTTCACCAGTTTTTGTGCCAGTAGCATTGCGGGGGTTGGTATAATTGTGAGTAAAACGAAGAGACAAGAAAAAAATGGCAGGATGAAAGACTTTTTAAAACCCGGATTGATATGAAGAAGCTTCATATCTACCTCTTAGATTTAGAAAAGAATTATGATATCGGTTACCTAAAATCCTGTAGGGGAAATTAATACCATCTTTTCTAATAACAATCATAAACTATTGGGAACGTCACAGTCTGGTAAAAAGTTACAGAGAAATTAATTTTTATAAAATGAAAAAGTATAATGTCTATACAAATTAATTGGTATGGGATGAGTACCCTAATCAATATGTTTTACTCCATATAAACCTGTTCCAGGACTAAGTACAAGATGATTAGTTGCCGTGCCAAAGTGCTGACTTGTCTAGTTACCGCAAGATAACCAAAAGCCTAACCAACTGCAAATCCACAACCCGGCAATTAATTATACACGCTGTTGTCTGCTGTTTTATGTGTTATTTTATATGAACAATTGCTTTTATCTGGCGGGCGGTTGACGTTTTATATTTAAAAACATGGGTACGCTCATCACACAGTAATGACTACTTTTCCTCGGGCGTGTCCCTCTCCATAGTACCGGAGAGCTTCAGCGACCTCACTTAACGGGTAACGTCTGTCTATAACGGATTTTACTTTGCCGGCTTCAATAAGCTCTTTCATAAAAACCAAATCCTTGTTTGGTTTCACCGTCCAACTACCCAGTTTCTTACTCCCGAACATTGAAATCCATGGTCCCAGGAGATTAGCCTGGAAAATTTGAGCCATGGCCTTGGGACCTCTCATGGAACCTCCGGTCGCGACATAAATTCCCCTGGGACTTAATGCACGCTTGTAATCGAAAATCGAACGATATCCCGCAGTGGCAAGAATCAGGTCATAACCCTTCCCATTTTTAGTGAAATCTTCTTTAGTATAATCAATAACATGGTCTGCACCAATCGAGCGCACCATGTCCAAATTCCTCGTGCTGCACACGCCAGTCACTTCAGCCCCGAACGATTTGGCAATCTGCACCGCAAACGTACCGATACCGCCAGACGCGCCATAAATCAAAACCTTCTGCCCCATCTGAATCTGTCCTTTGTCGCGAAGACCCTGCAGGGCGACGAGTGCCGCTTCAGGTACGACCGCTGCTTCTTCGAATGTCATATTGACCGGCTTCAGGGCTAATACATTTTCAGGAACACATACATACCCGGCAAAAGCACCAAAGCCACATTGACATATGTCCCCGAATACCTCATCACCTGGCTGAAACTGCTTTACGTTTCTACCAACCACTTCAACCCGCCCCGCTATGTCATTTCCGGGAATCTTGTGTTTTGGTTTTAGAAGCCCAATGCCCATTAGGCGGGCCAAGAACGGTTTTCCGCTCACGTGAATCAGAATATTATAATTCACGGATGACGCATGAATTTCCACCAGGACTTCATCGTCCTTAGGAGTAGGTTTTTCTACCTCTTTGAGCTGAAGAACCTCCGGTGGGCCGTATTTGGTGTATATAATGGCTTTCATACTAATTTTTCCCGGTTTTCATATTTACCCATTTCTTCTTGAAACTAAGGTCGTTATCACCAGACCCAGTCCTAATCCTACTAACATAGATCCAACGAATGCCAGGGGATTTTGCTGTAGGAAGAAAAATCCAACACCGATACCTATAAGTACACCACCACCAATAGCCCAGGTGCTCTTATCCTCTTTTTTGTTTGTCTTATCCATCACATTTACCTCCTTTTCATTTGATTAACTAATCTGCCCATTATGGTAATCTTTTTAGCTTTTGTTATCAGGTATCAAGGAAATGACCACATTTCCTTTTTTGTGTCCTTTTTCGACATAGCTGTGTGCCTCAGCAATTTGTTCCAGGGGATAGCGTCTGTCAATGACCGGTTTAATCTTTCCCGCCTCGATAAGTTCTTTGAGGAAAATCAGATCTTTAGTCCTATCGCTTGCTGGTCTCAAACCTGTAAACGCAATCATTGCTTTTTTACCACTCAACATTGACGTCCATAACATTTGAGGAATAATTGCCGGTGTCAGGGTAGCTTCAAGATAGATTCCTCCATGCTTCAGCGAACTTTTACAACGTGAAAATGAACTCTTGCCTACTGTGTCAAAAATAATATCATAGGTCTCACCATTTTTGATAAAATTCTCTTTGGTGTAATCGATCACCCTATCGGCTCCAAGAGATTTTACCAATTCTAAATTCGCGGTACTGCATACCCCGGTCACTTCCGCCCCATAGTATTTGGCAAGCTGCACCGCAGCAGTACCTACACTTCCAGAGGCGCCATTGATAAGGACTTTTTGCCTGCCTGCCGGCGAGGCAGGTCCACTCTGAATATTTCCCTTATCTCTAAGGAAAGGCAATGCTGTTAAAACCCCATCACAGGCGGCGGCTTCCTCATAGGTCATATTGGCCGGTTTTATTGCCAGCGTCGTCCCTTCTTCAGGCAGACATATGTACTCGGCATAAGCACCATAACCGGGACCGGTGGTACCAAAAACCTGGTCACCTTCCTTAAATAATTTTACATCTTTGCCTACTGATTCTATTTCCCCAGCTAGCTCAGTCCCTTGAATAGGGTTTTTTGGTCTTATGAGACCAGTGAAAAATCTGCCAACAAACGGGTCACCCTTTCGAAAGGTGCAGTCCACTGCCGTTACTGTTGTCGCATATACTCTTATCAGTACTTCAGTGTCCTTGGGCGTAGGTTTTTCTACCTCTTTGATCTGAAGAACATCAGGTGGTCCGTATTTTGTGCATACAATTGCTATCATAAATATTCCTCCAAAGTTGCTTTTATTCGGCCATTTTCAGTATAGTAATACCACAATCGTTCCTGCAAGCTTTCAGAAGCTAACTGAATACTAATTAATTAGATTGCCTCTCACCAATATGCTTAATATAAAGGAATTTATGGCTAAAACCATACATTGATTCCCCCGTCAACTTTTGGTGTCCGTAAAATTTGTATGACCTGGCTTGATCCGATAGTGAGGAAAGACAAAAAATATAAAAAGAGTTCAATTTCAGCCGTACATTCTCCTCCCCACATCATTGCTTCTGGTTCTATTTACAGCTGAAATCGGTTTAGCAACTCCCGAGCAAAGCTGGTTTGCGCTTCTGATATTTTAAATCCAATGGAGTACAATTATCAGGGCTGTGCTGATAAATATTGCCGCAACCCAGTACCAGGTCGTACAAATTCTGTTGTTTTTATGGCGAGCTAAAAAAGCTTCATAAATTGCCATTAAAAATGGTGGGATAGCGGTGGGCAGGTAACCAATTTGCTTCGGCAGAATCCGCTTGGAGAAATATGCCATGACAATGATACTGATTCCGCTAGCCAATGCAATTTGAATATGAGGTGATTTGAGTAATTTTTTAAGATTTGACATATTTAAATCCTTACCTAATATTTCGTTAAACGTATCAGGAAAAAACAGGTCTAATTTAAATTTACTCAAAATATTTTAACCACATTCCTTTCCATCTGCAAAATAATATAATTTTATTTTAAGCTATATTACATCGCTTAAACGATATGACCCAATAATGGGTGAGATAACCAGATCTAGCGCTTATAGAAATGATACCTGCGAGCTCATCTTTGGGTGATAAAGTCCGATTTTTTGATACAGGGTATCTTCATAAAAGAGCGACGCCGTTCGGCAGCGTTCTTCGGTGTCGTAACCGTTATCGGCAAAATTACGTGGCCGATCCAATCCAAAACAGTTGAAAAAACTCCAGTCGATGTTTTGCACGTATTGCAGAATGCAGTTTGAACGGTTTTGTGTCCGGTCAGCTGGGGGTAGAAATTAATCCTGAAATAAATTCAAATATGTTTCAAACACAAAAATTCTATTCCGTTTGAAGCCGGTTTTTTCGGTTAATATGTTTAATTTTATAAATTCATTGAGGATGGCATTAGCAGTGGGTTTGGTGATTTCCATTTCATCCACAATATCTCCTGATGTAATCGTAGGAAATTTAAACAAATAATGCAGTAATTTCTTGGCAACCGGGAGGCGTTTTCCCAAAGTTATTATTTTCTCATTTAGATTATTATAAAGGTTCAGAATTTCTTGCAACGTCGAAACAGCAAGTTGTGCCGTATCACTCATGCCAACCAGAAAAAATTTAATCCATTGCGCTAACTCATTACGTGATCGAACACGGTTAAGATTATCGTAATACAAGTTTCTGTTTTTTCCAAAAAATGAAGACAGATAAAGCAACGGCCGGTCGATAAGTTTATTGCTCACCAGGTACAGTGTAATAAGCAGCCTGCCAATTCGCCCATTACCGTCTAAAAAAGGATGAATGGCTTCAAATTGATAATGCGCGATAGCGATTCGAATCAGGTGAGGAACATGAATATCTTTATTGTGTAAGAATTGTTCCAGATCGCTCATCAGGACGGGAACATCGTTGGGATGCGGGGGAATATATACTGCATCTTTTATGGTGGCGCCGCCGATCCAGTTCTGACTTTTTCTGAATTCACCAGGCATTTTATGTTGTCCCCGAACGCCCTGCATCAATACCCGATGCGCTTCACGCAGTAAACGGGAAGATAATGGCAGTTTCTCCAGGGAAACAATGGCTTCATCCATGGCCCGGATATAATTTTGCACTTCGCGCCAGTCATCTCTTTTTTCCGGGGCGATGGTTTTTTCACTACGTGCTGCTTCTGTGATCTCTGTTTGCGTGCCTTCGATGCGACTGGATTGTGTCGCTTCTTTAATCACATGCATGCGGATAAAGGTATCCACATCCGGCACATGCCGGGAATAGGCGTTTAATTCTCCTAATTTTAAGTTGGCTTCTTCAAGGAGTGTTTGTAATTCAGGTTGGTCAATAAACCATTCCAGATTGATCTTTGCGGGCATAAAGCTTTTATATTCTGGCTGCGACATAAAAATCCCGGATTTAAAAGCGCTTATTTTCATATCTTTCACTCTGATTCATCTTGGTAAAAGAAAATATAATATCTTTAACTATAAAAACCCGTAGTAAAAGTCTAAACCACAGATTGACGCAGATTTACGGATTTCGCAGATTTTCATAATCAGTGTAATCAGTTAATCAGCATCCATGGGCGGCTTAGAAGAGGCCTGCCTGCCCGGCAGCTGCCGGGCTCAGGCAGGCAATCCCCGCGTTAAGGAAGTACCCAGGGACGAATAATCCCGCAAATACCGGAAAGGAGATCGCCACGTCGCTTCGCTCCTCGCGATGACCGTGTTTGTGTGTCATTACGAGGCTGGGATGTCGAAACCGGCCAGTGTTTTTAGAACCTGATCGCTGGGGTAATCGAAAGTAAAAAATCCTCTATTTTTTAAAAAGATCTTTCAGTTTATTTTTTAAATTCTGTTCTGCCTCTTTTTTCTTCTTTTCCAATTCCAGTTTTTGTTTTTCCAGCTCGGCCTGTGCCTGTTTCTCCGCTTCAGACTTTTGTTTATCGGCCTCTTTTAAAGCGGCTTGTTTTAACTGATCCGTGGTCCCTTTAACAATATCCGATGCGGAGGTTTGGATCTTCGGATCCTTTATTGTTCCCAGAATATTTACATCCACCACCACCGTTTCATCAGTCAAAAGGTTAACATCCTGCTTTATTAAACCCGCTATGTAAGTGTTGGCTTCCTTTTTTAATTCAGCCGCCGGTATCTGTATTTTTAACTGATAATCAAGGCTTTTATCCAATCCGTTTGAACCCGATGCAAGGATCTGGTATTGATCCACTTTGAAGGTCATCGGTTTTAGATAAAACCTGCCATCTTTGATCTGGTAGCTGGGATTTAAATTGTTAAGCGCCGGATTATGCAGCGGGCTGAGCTGGAGAATGTCTGCGGTCTTGTTCAGGGGAGGGAAATTTTGGACGTTTACTTTGGGAATATCCAGCGCACCCTGGCTAAACATTTTATCCCATACCGGCATCAATGTTTTTTCAAGGTCTGTATTGATATTGACGCTCCCGCTCACCATGCCGTTTAAATATTCTGCCATGGGGGTAAGCTGTTGAACGGTCACGAATTTCTGAAACATTTCCGGAATATTGAGTGATTTTAGTTTTAGATCGAAAAAGATATGGGGCTTTTTGGGGGGAATATAATCATAGGTCCCGTTTGCAACCATTGATCCCTGCAGCATCTTGCTTTCCAGATCCATCAGGTTTAATTTTTTATCCTTGAGCAGCAGATTACCCTTTACATCTGTCATATTAAGATTGTCAAACTGAACCTGTTTAAAATCGGCGGCCATCAGAAACTCTATTCGCTCCGGTAATTCAATGGCCTCAATGGCCTGACTTTCTCCGGCCAGCCAGGGATTCAGGTCGAAGAAGTTCGACTGTAGATTTAAGGCACCTTTAATGGTTTTGTTTTCCAGTAAATATCCAATCACATTTTCCAGACTTCCGTTTGCCTTCAGATCACTTTTCCCGATTTTGACGGTCAGTTTTTGCAGGATCACTTTTTGAGGGGAAAAGTTCAGGGTGGCTTGCGGTACCTGCAGTTTATCCGGCAGTTCCTGAGCTGCATATTCAACATTTGACAGATTAATAGTCCCGGTGGCTGCATATCGGTCGGTTTGACCTTTTTTGATGGCGGATAGAAAGCCTTTAAATTTCAGATCGGACTGAACCATTCCTTTTAAATCCATCTTGGTTTCCATGGGATAAATATTGGGCAATTCTCCCAGATTAAATTTGCCGTTAAAACTGGCATCCAGATATGGATCCGATACCGGCGTTTTTATAGTCGCCTGGCTTTCAAATGGTTCATTCAGAACTTCCAGATGCAGTTTCTTAAGCTGTACGATGGTTTGATCCATGGTTTGGCCGGGATTCTGAACATTTAGATCGATCCGGATATTCCGCACCGCTGTGGGCAGCTGGCTGTACTGCAGCATTCCGTCTTTTACCAGAAGAGCGATGTCGAAGGCCGGTATGCTGGATTTACCGGAAGTTCCCTTTATTTTTCCATTAAGTGAAAGCTGTCCCTCGGATTTCAGATCGGAAAAATCTTTTTGATAAACTGCAGGTATCATCGACAGAATATTCTTCAGCTCGGCCTGCGGTGCAGAAAAGGTGATATCCATTTCCGTATTGTCACCGCTGCTTTTTAACCAGCCGTCAAAATTTAAACCCAGTTGATTTAAGCGGACCTCATTCTCCTTAAAGGTGAATTTCTTTTGCGCCATATCCATTTCAATATCCGCTTTAACCGAGGCTTCGGCCCGGTTCAAGTAGTTAATGCCGCGGGACTCTACAGTTAAACCGGCAATTTTTGTCACGGTGGACAGGACAAAGTTGGTTTTGGCAAAGTCTCCTTTGCCGTTGTGTTCTAATCCGGTTATTTTCAGCAGCGTCTGGTTGGGATCATCCTGAAAAGTGAGCCTGCCATTGGAGATCCCATATTCGTCGATGGCCAGATTGAGTTCGGAAGGTTTGGCTTCGGTGCCTGCAGGTGATTCTTCAGCAGATTTTTTCATGATCAGCCAGTTGGCGCGGCCGTCTTTCAGCACCCGCAGATGAATTATGGGGTCAACCAGCCGGATGGAATTAATCTCAACCTGCTTTCCGAATAAAAGGCTTTTCAGGTTAACGGTTGCCTGAAATTCGTCCAGGCTGGCCAGGGTATCCCCTGCAAAAGGTTCTTTATTCAACACCATTAATTGATCAACTGTTAGGGTCATTTTAGGAAAGTGTTTGATGAGGCTTAAGCCGATATCATTAAAATCCAAGGTGGCGGTAATGTTTTTATTGGCCTCTTCCTTCACCAGTTTTATCACCTGACCCTTGAATGCAATGGGCACTATGATGAGAACAGCTAGAAATACAACAATGACAATGCCGGCAATAATCAGAAATTTTTTCATTTTCATCTTTCTTTCTATGAGGTTAATTAAGTTTTCATCAGTAACCGGATAAATTTACATCATTTCTTGGCCGGAATGAAGTAAATCAGGTGGGGATATTATATTTTTTCTTTCCACATGATTGGGATAATTCGGAAAAATTGGCTTGACATAATTTTGAACCGGGTAATTTCTGGCATTCGTTAATATGTTTGGTTACGGCAAATTTATTTGACCGGATGATTGTGGACAATGAACCCCGAACCGGTTTACCGAATTGTTCGATTGTAGGGGCACGGCATGCCGTGCCCCTACGGGTATTCATGGCCCCACCGCGAACATTATGGCCGTCACGGACATCAATGGCCACATCATCATCAATAATAATAATCCCATTCACCCCGTGAGATAATTCTTCAACCGATTCTTTAAATAACGTTTACCCCACGCAGTTTTTAGGTATTTTTCACGTTCTAGAGCATCTTTCTGATTCAGACATCCTTCCCAATAAACTAATGTTAACGGCCTTCGATGCTTTGTTGATTCAACCATACCTTTCTGATGTTAATCTAGACGATTTTGAAGGCTATCGGTATATCCTGTGTAAAAATTGTTATCCTTTTTAGATTGCAATACATAGATGTAGAAATTCACATTCATAATTACCTTCCTTATCTCACGGGGTGAAAAGGATCGGGGATTTCCAACCAATATTCCCGGGCGGTTTTGCCAATCGGGGATAAAACCATCCGGCCATTTTTAATATCGCCAAATAAACATGCCAGTTGACGGGTGCAGATGGTGATATAATACCAACCCGGGAATGTGTAATCATATTCCTTTAACCGGATAGAACGTCGTTGGTGTTTGTTTTTGTTACAGGACATTTTTACCTAATCTGTAGGGGCGTATCATTATACGCCCCTACCATATATCATTAATCGCCGGTATCATTTGTTATTAGTCTATCACGGGATTATTCGTTAATCTACAATTTCATTATATTTTTATCAATAGCAAATTCAAAGACCATAGCGGGTATTTTCTCAGCCATCACACTGCTGGAAGATTCTTTTTCTTCATGCGATGACTGATAAGAAAAAGAATACCCACCACCACGAATGGAAAAGTAACCGACAGGATGATAACCAGGCTCAACCAAATGGAGTGGTTCCTATTATAATTCAAAATAAAAATAAACGGGCTAAAGGCAATACCGATCACCATAAAGATGATGCCGCCGATAAGTTCCCATTTCCAGGCAATAATAAGAAAAGCAAGTAAAACAAAAGATGGAATAAGATGGATAAAAAAGGCACCGAGTTGTTGCCAGATGGTGAGCCCGGGTGCAAATGCATCGGCGGCGAACAGACTAATAAAAAGAATAGCCAGGATACAGAGAATCCGTGGTAACCAATAAAATAATCTGATGGATGTTTTCATTTTACCTCCTTATTTAATCTTGTCCTGAATATAAATTCATTATTCTTATCAATCCATCTAAGCCAAGTAAACACAATTGTGTTTATACCTTGCATCACTACTGTCCCAGTATTAGTCAAATAAATTCAATTGGTTAGAGAGGCCTGCA
>CAYWTB010000110.1:0-14790 GCA_964461135.1 uncultured Caldithrix sp.
TCTATGGGTTTATCCCGTTCTTTCTACACCTACTACTGTCGAAGATGAGTTAAAATTAACATCGCTATCTACAATATTCTTTTTATGGAGGGATACTTACTAACTCCTATATAACAACAAAGCCTCCAGTCTGCCTGGAGGCTATATTCAAACTTTGATTTGAGTTTTTGAAATGGAAGCGATTTTAGTATTGGTCAAAAATATTTATAAATGGTCAGCAGAGAAAGCATTCTACCAATTCTTCCATAAAAAACTGACAGTCAACAAATCGACCGGTTTAAAAATAATAAAAAATTTCTTCAATTTTTTTCGAGATTTAATTCGTTAATGGTTCATATAATTAAACACTCCTCTAGCGTTTGGCATATTATAATTCCTCTAGGTCAACCGGATATTTTAAGCTAAAATGAAGACCCACCTTAACTGTTAATCTTTTTCTAATAACATTTTCATCCAAATCAAGATAACTATCCGAATTATTGAAATTGCCCACCAGATATCCAGCCTCTGGTATTAATGCCCGGGAAGTTGAAGATCTGAAAAGCATCCTGATGATCCGGAAGGTATCTTAAATGGAATAATACTGGAATAATCAGCAAATAAAAAAAATATATAATGTTAGTATTTGTAAAATGGCTCTTCACAATAATGCATACCTGAACTCGTAAAAGATTACAAGTAATCCATCTTTAACCATGAATATTTCATCAAATTTAATGAATCGTATCTGGCTGTTCGGTAAAAATAAGTTACCTTTCTTGCCTTCCTCAAAAATTTATTTGATACCCTTTGATGTCACACTCGAATTGAAGACAATCATTTGTTTCCTATACACAAAACGTCTTTTCTCTGTTACTTTTTGACGGACCAAAAAGTAACCAAAAAGTCCTCCGGCGAAATAAACTCGCCCAGGTCTTAAACAATAGTATTGTTAGTCAGTGCTCAAACAAAATTTCGCCGGTTGAAAAACATAATCGTTTACCTAATTTTTTAGATGCTCATTTTGGTGATGAACCTGTAAAATAGTCCTTTTAGAAGTCTGTACAGTATCCGGATAAATAGATAAATACTTCTTCGCCGCCTCCCGCATCACTTTTTACTTGCACACCTATTCGTTCGCCTTTCTGATAAGATACTGGCTCGTTTATATCCGTATAACAAAACAGATGATTTCCGGTTACCTGTATACTGATTTCAGAACCGATAAAACTTCCATTCTTTGTAAGAAATAAGCGGTAAGTGTCGCCAGCAGCCCGGTCATCTTCAGCTACCTGAACACCGGTAATGGTTACTGCTCTTTCTGCTACCATAGTTTGCGAAGCAACCCATTGAGCATCGCCTGCAAACGGTTGGAGAACGGCTGGTCTGAAAGTAGCATTAATGTTCAGCATATAGAAATAGGGAGATCTCCAGAAAATTTTAGGCATTAATGCCAGTGAATCAGCTTTTTCGGCTCTCAGACTGTAAGGAACACTGGAAAGAGCGATACGGGGCGTCAGTTCCGGATCGTTTTCAACTTTTATGCTCAACCAGTATGGCGCATCAAATGGTAAATCGAGCGGCACTATACTTCCTAATTGTACCCGAAATATTCCCTGGGCCACCGGCTCCGTGGGATGCTCTTCAATCCACAGAGTATTCCCACCCGACTGAGCATCATAAATAGTAAAGGTCAATTTTAAATTTCCGGTAATGGGATTTTTATTGGCATCTGTTAAGTAACCCTGGTAATTCATTTCACGTGGCACTTGCGCCAGACACGTTCCCGCAATTGCAAGTAAAAACAATAATAAAGTTTGAATTTTGTGTCTCATGAAATCCTCCTGATTTTAAGTCATTTAACCCTTTTAATTAGAGCCAGTGGCTTGTTGTGCTCTTGATTTTAATCTGTTTAATAAAGTTTTCACCGCAGATATCACCTTTACGAGATAATTTTACCCAAAAACGTCTTGAATGGTCTGTTTATGAAAATCAATAGTGGAAGTGGTAACCTGCTGAACATATTCATTAAATCCACTCGCCACATTTTCCATACCATAAAGCAACTGACCCAGGAAATCGGATAATTCATCAGTCCGGGGGCTTGAAAAAGAATTCGTGAACAGCGGGAATAATTGTCGTGAAAGGGTCATAAATCTTTCCAGGGTAATTTTGCGGAGACTTCCAGCTATTTGGATATGGGTTTTATTAAATATCTCTTCACCTTGAGGGGGATTTACCATCCCCAGGGCGATATAAAACATCCAGCTTTCCCACAAGACCACATAGATATAAAACAAATCTTTATCAGGAATCTCAATATTTAATGCTCTTAGTACATCTTTTTCCTGAGTGGCACTGGAAATTATATTTTTAGCAAATTCCACCGCTAAATCGTTGAGGTGACTTTTTGGGGTCATTCCATTAGTCCTTATGATTAATTTGAATTTCTATACCGAAGAATTAGTTTAGTTTTATGAGAGCGGACCTGCCAGACCAGACGACAAATCATGAATTAAATTCCTAAAAAACGGAACAGAACATTTGAGGTCTCAAACAAAAAAATACCAGGCTATTCAGAAAACAAAAAGTTGTATATTCCACATTTCCAGTTTAAAAATTGATCGCCACTCCAATTCCGAAATTGAAACCTGTAACAGACTTATTATTTTTTATACCGCCGAAAAAATATTTTAATTCTGCCAGGCCTGATATAGCGGGATTTATAGTCAATTCCGGCGCCACTCCCACACCCACAAGCCTTGCTCCGGAAAACAGTGAAACTGATTTTTGAGAAAAATATAAATCCAGCATTGTCCGCAGGTACAGGCGGCGTTGCATGCGAAGGCGGTAATTCCCCGATATTTCGAACTGATCGGGATTATATTTCTCCCGCTCACTGACTGGCTGACTGGGAATATAATATTCATTTCGAGGGTGGATACGGTATATCACCCGCACATTTAATTCATCAAATCCGAAATATTTTAGATATTTGAGCGCCAGTAGAAACCTGTTACCGGCAGATACTATCTTCTTCCCGTCAATTTTGTCAGACCCAAAACGGAAATAAGTCAGATCTGAAGTCAGCCGGGATGTCTCATCCAGGCGGTAATCACCTCCTGCAGTCAAAAGTAGTTCATTTCCGGAATCGTACTCGCCGAAGTCGCTGACAGGTTTATATTTCCTTTTTACCTGGTAAGACAGACCAAATCCTATTACCAGCGATTCTTTCAGCTGCAGGGCCCGGCTAATGCCCAGGGAATAATTTAATCCCTGTCCCAGATTGGGATATTGCAACCGGAACAGATTCTGACTCATCTCTACAGAGGTTCCAAATTGTTCCGGAGTTAATTCATTTTTACCGGTAGGTAAATTTATCGCCAGATGTAAGATCGAGGAATAATTGCTGAGATAATAACTGAATATGGTCTGGAAATCCGTGAATCCACTCAGGCTGCTGACGTCTCCGCCCACGCTGGCCCGACCAAACCGCATGGATAAATTCAAATCCGGAGAAATGGGATAATACATATACGCCATGATGCTCACTTCAGATAAATCAGGCAGCGAATCCATCTTCCAATTCTGAAACACCGGAGTTATCTGTATCACTTTACGATTAACAGGTAAGTCCGGTCCTGACCAGGCAATATTCACCCAAATGACGAGCATACCTGATAATATCATTAGATTCTTCAGAATCATTGCCTGATTCCATATGTGTTCTGCTTTATTCATGACTTGTTATCACAAGGGAGGGAAACCACTTAAAATAATATGATTATTGCTTAAGCTCCAAAAATGTTATGGTAATATATTGTTATTTTTATACTTAGTGAGCCAGTCATTTCGAGCGAAGTCCCGGTTTACTGGGACGTAGCCGAGAAATCTTCATAAGTTCAATAGATTCCTCCCCATCTGGCCGCCGGACAGGCACTTCGCTCATTTCATTCGCTTCGGTCGGAATGACTTGTAAATTTTATTTTTCTGATTTAAGGCAATAATCATATAATTTTAAGTGGTTAGACTGATTTCATGATGCAATACTGTCCAAAGAGATATTTTTACTATGTTCTTATTGATTTTTTATTCGGTTAATGCTGCAGACCGAACAAGGAATGTATTTGTCTGCTTTCCCGGGGACTGGAACAGAATTTAAAAATGCAGAGGAGAGCTTTGCGGAAGGCATTAATCTTTCCGATACTCAAGCTCCCTGATGTAAAGTCATTTTCTTGAAAATATTATGTGTTATCCGTTCCCTTTCACACGATCAGCAAGATTTATCAAAAGAGTATCTATTTAATTAACAGCAGCTTACGACTGGCCGCATAGCTGGTTGTTTTGATGCGGCATACGTAAATCCCGCTTGCCAGCGGTAATCCCTTATCGTCTTTTCCATCCCAGAAAATCCGGTGCCGCCCTTTCTCCTGTTCCTCATTTACCAGATTTCGAATTTTCCGTCCCAGAACATCATAAATTACCAGAGTTATTTTCTCGGTGCGGGCAATGCCATAAAGAATCATCGTTTCCGAGTTGAAGGGATTGGGATAATTCTGTGCTAAAAAATAATCGTCCGGAGTCAGGGTGGTGCCTTGGGTAAATTTCTGTGCAAACTCCGAGGTGCCCACAAGTATTCTCAAATGACGGACAGAAAATTCCGTGCTTAATCTAATTATAAAAGATGTGGTATTTGCCGGGAGAAATTTGTGCTCATCCTGGTCATAAACATAGAGCCGTGAGGCAGCGGGTAATTTACCATTTTCAATCAAATCAACGGTAACCCCGTCACTCGCGTGCTGTCCTGATAACTCCAGATCCCAGTACTGCCCATCTTGAGAAATGGGTTTGAAATTTCCGGCATATCGTTTCTTTCCCTCCACAATGGATAAGCGAAGATCATCAGTTAAAGAAGGAGCTTCACTGAAATCACGACTGTCTCTCTCCTGCGAAGCTTCCTTTAATAAACCCAAATAATTTTGTGCATCCCTGAACTGAGTCCCGGGAATTCTGGCAATTACCTGAAGATAATATTCATTCGCAGGATCAAAGGGAAATCCGGTTTCGGCCAATCCCAGACTGTCTCCGGATTCCACCGGCGGAATGGATACTAAGTAAGAATAAACATCAGAATTGTAAACAAAGTATCCCTCCCAGGGCATTAACGTTTTTACATTGTATTGATATTCTGTTCCATTATAATACACTGGACGTTCAAGCGCGTATGTCGAATTTGATTTTTTCTGTAAGGGTAAAGCAATTCCGATACTATCCCAGGAGACGGAAAAAGGAAACGGATTTCCAATCTGATTCCAGCCGGGATTAATGCTGAGATTATAGGGACTCTGCGGGCTTACAGATTGCACACTGTCAATATCAAACACCCGGCCATTCGCAGTGATCAGCCAGAATGCATTGCCGGGATTTAATCCAACTTCAAGCTGCGGAAATTCCAGATAAGAATCACCCTGCCAGCGCATGATTCTCCATATTTTCGGATTATATTCACCGTAATCATCTCCCAGAACAGATAGAATGTCGGAATGAGCGGCGGCCACAGGAAGAGATATCATTTTGTAAATCCCGCGCTCGAACGTTGATGGACAGGTAACCGACAACTCTTTTACAGGAATAAAAAGCGGATTTAATTCAGGTGATCGGTCGGGATGAGTAAATTGCCCTGTACTATCCAGGAAGGTTAAATAATATTGAATCCCCCGCAGAGTCACCATACTTGCCGGTATGGTCACCACCAGAGAATCACCACTTGTGACTAAGGGCCGGCGCTGGTACTCCCTCTGACCACCCATTCGGAAAAAAAGAGTTCCGGACACGAATTTAAAATTTGCCGGCGGTATAATGCTCAGGTTAATGTCTTCCTGATTATCGGCAGGAGGATGTGAGACTGTCAGGTTTGAATCGAGTACGGAAAGAGCCAAAATACCGTCTCCCGACTCAATCTGGGGATAAATGTTAAGTACATAAACCGTACCCTCGTCGCTTATTACCGGCGAGGTTCGCCCCCAGCGGTTGGTAAAATACTTCCAGGCCAGTGTTCCATCAGGATTGATCACATATAAATATCCATCATCCGAACCGATATAAATTCTGCCTGAGCCGTCAATAGCAGGTGATGAGCTTACCGGGGCAGTGGTCGGAAAAATCCAGCGAAGTGTCCCATTTGAATTAATTGCGTAGATATTATAATCGTCGCAACCGACATAAATGGTGCCATCCGCGCCGATTCCAGGCGAGGACCGGATGGGCGCCTGAGTAAAGAACGACCATTTCAGGGTACTGTCAGAATTAAGAGCATATAATACTCCTTCCGAAGATCCCGCATAGATAGTGCCGTCTACTCCCAGGGCCGGTGATGATTCAGAAAACCCATTCAACAGGAATGTCCAGCGTGGCGACCCATCTGGATTAATGGCATGAACCACTCCCAGGGCACCGGAAAATATTCCCTCCGGGGAGGAGAGATAAATGGTTCCATCGGAAGCAAAGGCGGGTTCGCTTGCATTCCCGCCCAACGAATATTCCCACTTTACCGTGCTGTCCGGATTTATTGCGTAGAGTATGCCACCCCCCGGTATAGTTGAATCAAAATAGATGGTTCCGTCTGGTCCGATCATTACTGATGATGATGTTCCAAATTCCGTATAAGTCCTGGTCCAGCGCAGGGTTCCATCCGGATTAACGGCATTTAATACATTGCCGGAAGTAAAATAAATAATATCATTTGCATCCACTGCAGCCGAAGCGTTTATATATCCCTTTCCCGAAATAAAGAACCACTTTAAAGTTCCATCCGGATTAACGGCATAAAGGGTGTCCGGCGAGGAATTGGAACCGAAATAAAGTGTGCCATCCGGTCCGATTACTACAGACACAGAGGTAGAAATTTTTGCGGAAAATTTCCAGCTCAGGTAGGGATTTTCGGGACCGTAGGAAAGTTGCCGTCCGGTATGGAAGATGTCACGCCGGAACATGGGCCATTGACCTGTAGACGGTTGGGCATTAATCTCACTGCTTAAAAATACTAAACCCAGGAGCAAAAATATCACCTGTCCGTACCTGAATGAACAATTCAAAAGTAATGACTGAAATCTTCTCATAACGTCAACATTTGAAATTCAACATATTATAAATTTATATAAAATAATAAAAAAAATTAAAATTTTTAAAATAAACCCAAAAAAAACAGATGTTTATTTTTTCCCGGAGGGGGGGGGGGGTGGGGGTGGAGGGTCAGGCAAATCGGGACCCGTGATTATTTTTGTCCCTGCCTCTTCGGCAGAATTGCGCTGATCTGCCCCGGGAATAAAATTTGAGCCCAGGCTGTTTTCTAAATTTTGCAGGCGGTTTTCCAACAAGTTCTCCTCTGGGGCAGCCGGTGAGACAATCACCAGGTTAGGATCACTTTTTTTTGCCACAGCGAGGGAATTCCTGGGAGAACCACCACTATAGTTCATGCTTTCAACCTGATCGGCCTTGTTGGCAGCCGCACCAAAAGAAGGATCCAGAGATACAGCCTGGCGGAAAAAAGTTGCTGCCCCCTTCAGATCCCCCGAATCCTGTTTATCCAGCCCATGGCAATAGGCAAAAAAAGCCTGCAAATTGTGAGTGGGAATATGATCGATTTTTTCCCGCTGAACCGGTGTCAGTTCAATACCCATCTCTTCCACCACCTGGAAGACTGCCTGTTTTTCAATTCTCCACAGTTGATTAATAGGTTCTTTTACATTAGTGTTTGAGGGTCCCCGCTTCTTCACCGCGTCCCAGTAACTGATATCGAGTTGTAAGTCACCGTTGGGAAGAATATTATAGCTGCCCGCCAGCATCCGTCCTGCACCCAGTAATTTACCCAGCCGTGGAGCTGTGGCAGGATCGACATACTTCTGCTGCGCCAGGGTAAGTTCATCCAGTAAGGCCTGCAGACGAACACGTTCCAGGATATGCAGTTCTTCTATCTTGCCCAGGTCAATCAGTATCATTTCGCTTAATCCCTTGCCCAGCGGGGAATACTTCTGATTAATTCCCCTATAGATAAACGGGAAAACGGCGATTGATTTTTCGGAAAGATTCCCGGCATCACGCTCTATTTCTTGCTTCACAAGTTTTTTCATCTCTTCCCGCAATAACTGGCGGTTTAGAAAATTATACCGCCCCTCCATAAGTTTGCGATAAGATGAAAGTTTAGATATCCGGGGATAGTTCTCATAGATTTTGAGAGCAGACGGTTCCTGCCGGTCAAATTCCAGTGACAGTCCCATGAAAAACAGGGTCCCGGGATCATCCGGATTTTGCGCCATTGCCTGTTGTAAATATTGCCTGGCCAATTGGTAATTTTCTGTCTCGAAATATATAATACCCAGATCCCGCCGGGCCTCAGAATCATCAGGATTCGATACTAATCTGGAATTCAATGCTGTCACTTTATCCCGATAATCAGAAATGTCCTGCTGGTAGCGGATTTGTGTACACGATACCCAGAAAAATATCTGGAATATTATTAAAAAAATAAGGCTCCGGGTCACTTAATGTTCCTGTAAAAAATGGTAGATATACAGCATGAAATAGATTTATCAGCCGATAAGGGGTTCAATACTTTCGGCTTTTAACCTGGCTTTACTGTAGCCGGGATCATACTTAAGTGCTTCCTGAAATTTCCGGTAGGCACTTTTATATTCATTTTTTTCCAGCAATGCCAATCCTTCGGAATAGGCCATCATTGCTTCCAGAGAATGAGTTTCCAGGCCGGTTTCTGCCTCTTTAGCGGGAAGATTCACCTGGATTTCTTTGGCGATTTTCGAGGCCAGCTGCTCGCTTAAATCAAAGAATTTATCTGCTTTACCTTTTACTTCCTCCGTCAGCAATATCTCACTGGTTTCCACCTTCACCAGGCGTGCTCCCAGCCAGAGATCATTCTTAAACTTGATAAAACTTCCCAGCAGGACGCTATGAACGCCCAATTGTTTGCCAATCCTCACGGCAGATTCCGTATCGAATAAATTAGGATCATTTTCAAGTTTTATTTCATTCAGAATCCATTGAATACGTTCACGTTCAACCACTTTGAGGTTGGTAGCTCCGTTCAATTGATGAATAATGAGATCTGAGAATCCTTTTTCCAGCGGATCATATTTCTCCCTGTCATCAATAGAACGATTCATAAAATCCAGAACGGCAATAGTTTTAATTCCGGGATCGGGCAGTTCCACCTGATAGGATCCACTATATTCCTTGCGTACCTCGTAGTAAATTTTCATCAGTTTGGGAGGTTCGCGGTCCGGATCCAGTTCAACCAGAGGCGGTTCCAGTTTTAGCAAATCGGAAATTGCTGTTCTGGCTTCATCATATAATCCCTTTGCGGTGTAAGACAATCCCAGTAAACGGTAGACCTCCTTTTTATCCTTCTTATCCAGTGCAGGATCATTTACCAGGCTGGCCAGAAGATTGATGGATACATCAAAATTGGCAGAACGATAAGCGTCCACAGCCTGGTCAAGTTTAGTGGATATATCACCGGGTTGTGCCCGAAGCGGGTCTGATCCGGAAAGCCTGAATCCTATTAAAAAGACCCCCATTGAGATCATGAGCAGCCTGGTGATTAAATTAATATGCTTTTTGTGTAAAAATTTCATGATATTACCTCGGAGATAAATAGTTATAAATAAGAGCACGATTATTACTCTTGATTTGAAACCTTGCTGACATTTTAATCCGCAGTCCATTCACTGAAAATTAGAGCAACCTTCATCGGGAAAAGCAGGAAAGCAGCAAGGCAAAAGAAAAAGAGAAATTCTGCTTTTTTATTCCGGATTACCGGGCGACCGGAATAATCGTACTTATGAATAATCTGAATGCTACATTGCTGTCATGTTTTTCTGTAAAATTTTTCTCTTTCTGACTATCATACTATTGAGATTGAAAATATTTGAACAGTCAGGAACCTGTGACTCATAACGAAAACAAATAGTCATATGAACTGTGAGACTCAATTTTTCCTGAGATGAAAAACCAGGGGAATAACAACCTCCTGGAAGGATGGCTTTATTTCCTGAGTTATTATTCCTTCAACGGTTGTATATCCCGATCGGCGAACCGTGATTTTATGGGAACCGGCAGCAAGGGGATATTTGACCGGAGTCTGAATTCCGGTATCCTGCCCATCGATGATAACCGTACTCCACCAATCTTTTCCCGATTCATCCAATGATTGTACATTGATATAGTTTTCGAAATAGCACACCAACTGTTTCGTCTGACCTGCCTGTAAACGGAGTGAGATCTGCTTGCTGCCGTAGCGGGGATGCCGGAATTCAATATTATATTCACCAGCGTTTAGTTCAATTTTTTTTCGTTTGCTGCCCAGTTCAGATTTCAAAACGCCGTTCACATAAACTGCTCCCTCCGGAATGGCCTGGAGAATAAGATCAGTTGCGGATAGGGATTTCAGAACTGCATTGAGACTGTGTTCCTCACCGGCACGGATGCTCACATTCTTTTCTTCCCATTTTTCATACCCCTTCATCTGCAGTAGGACGGTGTAAACATCCTGAGAAAGGTGATCTTCTGTATATGGCGTTGCGCCTCTTTCTTCACCATTCAGGTAAACAGTGGCTCCGGGAGGACTTGAGGTAATTTTCAGACTTCCCGTTTCAATGGCCACAGGTCTATCAGTTTTTCCGTTTAACTCACTACCGCCCACCGGCTGATCCGGCTCTTGGTTTGGGCCATAATTCTGACCAGGGATATCACCTGTTTTAAAGACTGAAAATATGGCATTCCGCAATTGGGGCAGGGAAAATAGCAAAATCACTAAGAGTGAAAGTACGGCAGCACCTGACAATAGCAAATACTTTTTTTTATTAACTTTTGGAGATAAACCGACGGTGTTATTTGAAAGGATGGTTTTTTCGGCTGCGTGTGAAGAGGTACCCACCATTTTTTGATTGGATTCAAAGTAATCCAGGGCTTCATCCATTTTTTCCGCGGTGGGATAGCGTTTTTCCGGTTCTTTATCCAGTGCTTTCATGACAATGGAGGAAAGGTCCCCGGGGATATCAGGACTATGTTGAGTAAGAGGGGGCAATTTGTGTTTTACAATAGTTTCTAAAATTTTCAGTTCCGGTTCGTCTTTGGCAAAAGGCACCGTTCCGGCAAGCATTTCATAAAAGGTCATACCCATGGAATAGAGATCACTTCGGTTATCTACATTGGACAGACCCTTCACCTGTTCGGGTGACATATAATAAAGGGTACCTGCCCGGGTCCGGGTGACCGTAACGTCTGAGGTCTGTAAAATTTTGGCCAGGCCAAAATCCATAATTTTAACCTGGTTTTTCGGGGTAATTAAAATATTTCGCGGTTTGATATCACGATGAAGAACACCGGCACGGTGAGCATGCCCCAGGCCGCTTAACAACTGCCGGAAAATGGGTAATGCTTTTCGCCAGGGAAACGGGCCGCTTTGGGAGATTTTATCGGACAGCGTCATGCCATCCACATACTCCATCACGATAAAAATCCCGTATTCGGATTCCCGCAGGGCATACACATTAACGATGTTAGGATTTTCCAGCCTGGCCAACGCGCGGGCTTCGGAATGAAAACGTTTTAAAAAGGATGCATCTTCCGCCAGACGGAGATCCATCATCTTCAGGGCCACCAGTTTATCCAGGGCGGTATCCAGGGCTTTATAGACCACACCCATACCACCCCGGCCGATAACTTCCAGTATCTGGTAGGAATCGATGGTTTTTCCGAGCAATAGATCCATAGTAATAATTATATATAAATTTTCAGATTCTCACGACCGAATCTGAATTGGGTTGTGGTGTTATGACCATTATAAAATTTAAACCTGATCTTGTAAAAATATGGCTAAAAACATTTATAGCACAGCGATTAACTCTGACTAACTTTGAAAAAAATGCTTGACAGAAAAACTGTATATTTATTTCTGTCAAGCATTTTAATAATATCCTGTAAAGATTTAAACTTAGACAATATAGTAAAGATTAGCGGGAATTACTTTCTACAGCCGGATTAAACATTCCACTTTCCAACACATCAGTGACCGAACCATAACTAGTAGGAACATAAAGCAACACTAATCTGGTATTATAAACAGATGCGGTTCCACTGGTCCATCCTCTAACTGCATTCATATAATAGGTATATGTACCCGCCGATGCCACAGGAAAAACCCGGACATAATTTATACTGCCCCACCAAAATCCGGTTGAGGTAAACACCGGATTGTTCTGGCATCCAAATACTGTATAATAAGTTGGATAAGTAGCGGCGGCAGTTTCAATTCCAAGGATAATATTTCCCAGGGAAGTTCCGTTGAGTGTGAAATGTCCGCTTGCCATGGCAATAACATATCCGCCACTTGGGACAGCGATAGATCGGTTGGTTATGCTTGTCACACCAATGGTCGCAATTGTTGTGCCCGAACCACCGGATATTGAAGCAACTCCCGGTTCATCGAGAATTTTGACAGCAGTTACTGCATTAGTCGCCAGGTCCGCATTGGCCACCTGTCCATCCTGGATCTTAGCGCTGTTTACTGCATTGTTCGCCAGATCAGCATTGGCCACCTCCCCATTTACAATCATAGCACCTGTTACAGAATTTGCTTCACCCCCGTTTACGTACCGTCCATCGGTATAGGTGGTATTTAATTCAACTGCATCTGCTGCCACATTGATGCCGGTTCCCGCTCCAACATTCAAGGTCACATCACCGCTGGAACCACCACCGGTGAGACCGGTTCCGGCAGTTACCCCGGTAATGTCACCACCCGGCCCACCACTTGCTGCAATAGTTAAGGTATTACCCGATGGGGTGATGGTAACATTCGATCCGGCACTCAGGGTTACATCATCGGTCAAACTATTAACACTGGTCACTGCTACTCCGGAAGCGACATCTTCCGCCTGTGCGGAATTTAGGGAATATCCCACACTGCTCAGGGCAATGCGCGGCGCCAGTTCCGGATCTGCCCCGACCTTTATAGTTAACCAGTAAGGTGCATCAAATGCCAGATTCAGGGGAGTTATGCTTCCCAATTGTACCCGGAATACCCCTTGAATAATGGCTACAAGGGGATGCACCTCACTCCATAAATTACTACCACCGGACTGGGCATCATAAATCGTAAACGTTAATTGTAAATTATCGGTGACGGGATTATTGGCATTATCCGTTAAATAGCCCTGATAAGTCATCTGGCGGGGAATCTGGCCAATACTACTGCTTACTGCAAACACTATCATTACCAATAGTAACGGAATCTTTTTCATTTTTATTTCCTCCTGTGAATCAAATAATTTTGATTTGTGTTAACATTTTTACACAATGCTTCTTGAATCCGGATGAATAAAAACTGCCTTGCTACCTCACAAACAACATCTTCCGGGTTTGTACAAAACTTTCCCCGTTGTTGCCACTGGCCACCATCCGGTAAACATAAACACCACTCGCTACCGGACTTCCCAAATTGTTGCGGCCATCCCAAACAGCTTCATAATAGGCAGGCATCTGGTTCTCGCTCACCAGCACCCGGACACGTTGTCCTAAAACATTGTAAATCTCAATGGTTACATCGCTGACAAACGGAATGCCATAAGTGATAGTGGTGGAAGGATTAAAGGGATTGGGGTAGTTTTGATTCAATTCAAATACCTTGGGAATCAATAATTCGTCGACATCCTCAATTCCCAGAATAATAACGGGAGGATTCCAGAAACCGGAGGATAAAATATACTGGGCATTCTGGACTTTATCCACCGCCGTCTGTCCAACCGTGGCTGCCAGTCGGTGATTACTGGATATAGCCCCCGTCACCCCCCCTGCCCCAAGCACATAATTTCCCAGTTTGTAACTCCCCTGGGACCAGGCGGTAGATAAGGACAGAAGAAACAGAATGACTAAAACTATTCCCATCGTTTTCATTAAACATCTCCTCTCTTTAGTGGATGACTAATTTAATGGTACAAAATTTCACTATATTTACCTGAGATGATATCTGTGATTTTCCAAACTTTGAGGTTTTTCCTCACAGTCAAATTCCCGCATAAAATATCAGGGTGATCTGATAGACTTGGCTATGTATATGAACATTTGTGTTTACCTCCATGATTAAAGTGAAATGAGTCGTTTAAGTAGATGATTTACTCTTAGAAAAAATCGCATTCCATTTCGAGATTAGTTTAAATAATAACGGTTACTCAATATTGGTCTCACAAATCAAAAACAATATGAAGAAAGGCAAACTCAGTAAAGCATCGGAATTTTCGAACTGAGGCAAATGGAAATTCAAAGACATTATTTAAAATCAGTGGTGATAACAAAAACACGCAGAACGGTTTCACTGAATGTTTATTTGGTCCGGTCGCGTTTGTAAAAAGTAATATCACTAAGCAAGATAAAAATTCGCCAAGGTAACAAATCTTTACTTATATAGGAATGAAAAAAAGAAACACTCATTATGGTTATACACTAATAAATTTCAATTTAAACCATTTAAGTAACTTCAACTAGTATGATCGATTAATCACTTTAATTCTTTAATAATTACCAAAACTAAAATGACCAACTAACATTAAAAAATCCTACAATGTTGACTCTTAAAACATGCTATTTATGAATTCAATTTTCCGGTCTGGTCAATAATAAGAACGAAACTGTTTTTATTGACAAATACTTTTATAAATGCTTAATTCACAAATAGGGGCTAACGCTGTCAGGGGGCACTCAAAGTGTACCAGCTGTGGGCACATCAAAGTGTACCATAAA
>CAYWTB010000111.1:0-14785 GCA_964461135.1 uncultured Caldithrix sp.
TCTCATTTTTATTTTTGTGCTGTTCTGGAGAGTTGATGGTGTCACTTTAGCTTTTTTCAGACGCTGTCTTTTCTTAAATTATCTACCCAAAACGTTAAGGAGGTAATCATGTCATCTAAATATAATCCGGTTAACTGGTTTGAGATTCCTGTAAAGGATATGAACAGGGCCAAATCATTCTATGAGCAGGTGCTGGGAGTTGAACTGGCCCTGAATGAAATGGGAGGATCAGAAATGGCCTAGTTTCCCATGATTCAGGATGCGGCCGGTGCGACCGGTAGCCTGATCAGAGGCGAAGGATATTCTCCGTCCCACAGTGGGACTATGGTCTATTTCAGTGTGGCGGATATTGAAGCGGTTTTGAGGAAAGTAAATGAAAGAGGCGGAAAAACGTTGACTCCCCTGACCAGTATCGGGGAATATGGATTTGTTGCCACTTTTGAAGACAGCGAAGGAAACCGTGTCGCCCTTCATTCCCTCAAATAGGTAAAAAATTGCTGACTGCTTCTGAAGTTTTCTGAGGCAGGCGGCCATTCGATACTGGACATGTTTAGGATCTAATTTATTCTCTGCCTCTGATTCAAAATCCCGGATATTTTGTAAAATAATCCGGGATTTTCCTTCCCGGGCTCAAGCATTTGTGGTTCAGATATCTTTATTCATTTTTTGAATTTGCAGAAGAGGATCCTGGCAACAACCTGATTTATTGAATGGTAAGCTTGTTTTTTTGACGGGATGAACAGGATAAGTGATCCTTTTGTTCTTCAGCATGTAATTAAAATATCCATAAACCGATATCCGGATATTTTGTATTCTCTTATATATTATTAAGTGATTTCTTTAAGATCCTTAAATAATTTTGCCCTCTTTTTTAAATTAGTGTTTATTTAACCATCAGCTTTTTCAGGGGGCAGATAGTAATATTAATTTCTTTCAAATATGTGCTGTATGTTATTGTGCTGTAATTTACAAGAATATAAGTATTTGTCGTCAGGTTCATCCTGTTCCATGTTCAAATCTTGCTGTATACATTCAGTGTCAGAGAGTTATAAATCTGATATCCAGTAGGTGGTCCCTATCCCGGATTCAGCCCGGGGTTGCTTTTTAAGTATCCTGTTGATAATTTAGAATACATCTGTCGCGGCAGGTTTTTCACTGTAATGGTTCCGTTTTCTCATAAAATTTTTTTAATAGCGGCTTAATATTGCTGCTTAAAGATTATTTTAGGAGGAAAACAAATTTATGAATCTGTTTGGGGGAATTGAAGCGGGGGGAACTAAATTTATCTGCGGGATCGGTTCGGATCCTTTCAGTTTGCGCGAGGAAACCAGATTCGAAACAACCTCTCCCGCTGATACCATTCAACGGGCCATTGATTATTTCCTGGAACAACATTCAAAGCATCCCTTATCAGCAATTGGTATCGGATCTTTCGGACCACTGGATTTAAACAGAGATTCTTCCACCTATGGATATATCCGGAATACTCCCAAACAAGGCTGGGGAAATACCAATCTATTGGGAAAAATAAAAGAGGCATTGAACGTGCCGGTTGGATTCGATACCGATGTAAATGCAGCGGCATTGAGTGAATATGAATGGGGAGCCGCTCGGGGATTAACTGATTTTATCTATATCACGATCGGAACGGGCATCGGTGGTGGTGGCATGATCAATGGCAAACTCATGCATGGCCTTCTGCACCCGGAAATGGGCCATATCTTTATTCCTCATGATCCAGAAAGGGATCCCTATCCCGGTCATTGTCCCTATCACCGGAATTGCTTTGAAGGCCTGGCCAGTGGTCCTGCCATCAGCGCCCGCTGGGGAGAGGAAGCGGAGTGCTTGGAGCCGGATCATCCCGCCTGGAAGCTGGAGGCGGAATACATTTCCCTGGCCCTGGTTAATTATATCTGTTCGATTTCTCCTCAAAAGATTATTATTGGCGGGGGCGTAATGAAACAGCCGGTGCTTCTTCCACGGATTCATGAAAACGTGAAGAAACTGCTCAACGATTATATACAGGCTCCGGAAATCAGTGATAATATTGAGGAATTTATTGTTCTGCCGGAATTGGGAGACCGGTCCGGTATTCTGGGTGCCTTCAGTCTGGCGAAAAAAGAATATGGGAGACCAAAATAAATTTTGAATCGGATCTTTAATAGAATTACTATTCAGAAATGTTTAACTTAGAATTTTCAGTCACTTGCCGGCGTAGAAGGCAGCTTTTTTAGATATTTCCTTGGTGAGGCACAATGACCTCAAAAGCAGAACAGATTTTTTTTGAAATTCACAGCAATAATTTAAGCGAGGGACCGGGAAATTTCGAATCCACCCGTAAAGCATTTGACTATCTTGCCGGTCTGCCGGACCATCCCAGGATTTTGGATCTTGGCTGCGGACCGGGACGGCAAACCCTGGATCTGGCTGCCCTGTCCCATGCCTGGATTTATGTCATTGATCTTTATGGTATGTATTTAAATCAGCTGAAGCGGCGGATTGATGAAGCTCAACTGAAACATTACGTATTTCCGGTGAATTGCGATATGAAATTCTTGCCATTTCAGGAAAATGTATTTGATGTGATCTGGGGGGAAGGTTCAATCTATCTGACAGGATTTGAAAAGGGACTGATCCTGTGGAAATCATTTCTGAAGCCCGGGGGATACCTGGTGGTCAGTGAAATTTCCTGGCTTAGGGATAACCCGCCCTGCGAGTTACAACAATATTGGAATTCCAGCTATCCGGCCATGAATACCATCCCGGGAAACCTGGCCAGCATTGAGAACAGGGGTTATAAATTATCAGGTTATTTTGTCCTGCCCGATAATGCCTGGTGGAATGATTATTATGGACCGCTGGAAAGCAAAATTTCTCGTCTGATGAAGTGTTATCGGGAAGATCCCAAAGCTCTGAAGATTCTGGAAGCCGAAGAAATTGAAATGGAAATGTTCCGGCGCTATTCGGATTATTTTGGCTATGTGTTCTTTATCATGCAAAAGCCGTAATCAACGGACGGCTTTGCCGTCGTTTGTTGTTTTCAGGAATAAGTCACGGGATGCGGTTTCGGGTAGAAAAGGGAAATACAAGTCATGCAGTCGTGAAAAGCAAAAGAAAATTTATACCGACCTCAGTTAAAATCAGAATCATACTGCTGTTCAGGTCAACACCGCAGTCTTAGTTGCCGGACAAAACAGAGGAGGATTTTAGGCCGTGAAAATTTTATTCCGTATTTCCAACTGGATTTTTACTTTCTTTTTTCTTTTGCTGTTTTTACTAAGCATTTTATCCGAGAACTATCTTCCGATGATAATTATTTTGGCGGGTGCACTGCTGTTGTTATATCCAGCCCGGAAATGGACCGGCAAAATCACTAATTTGTCTTTGCCCTTGTGGTTGCGAGTTATCAGTGCAACCATCATATTCCTTCTGTTTCTGCTGACCACATTTATGGGGATGGGCAATAAATATTCCATATACAAAAACCCCGAAATAAAAGCCGGTCCGATGGCCATTTACGATACACGGATGGAAGAATGGCCGGTTCCTTATGAAAGCCGTTACCTGGATACGGAATTCGGCAAAGTTCATGTCATCATCAGCGGTCCGGAAGATGCACCGCCAATTTTCCTTCTGCACGCATCCGCCATGGCCTCATGGTCATGGCTGTACAACATTGAAGGACTGAACAGGCATTACCGCACCTATGCAGTTGATACCATTGGTGATGCCGGCAGGAGTGAACTGGCAGATATAAATTACTACCCGAGTGATGGCGCTGCCCTGGTGGAATTGTATCAGGAAATCATGGATCAACTGGGTGTGGAAAAAGTCAGCTTCATTGGCGCTTCGCAGGGAGGTTTTATCTCAACCCGGATGGCACTTCAGGTGCCGCAAAGAGTTAACAAGTTAATCTTATGCGGACCCATGGGATATGGTGGTACAAACATATCGGTACTACGAATTGTGCTTACCACCATGTTTCCCCTGAAGCCATTGCAGGTGAGCGCATCACGCTGGGCATTTGGAGACAATCCCGCGGTTCAGGCAGCGGTGGGGGAGTGGTTTGAATTGATAATAAAGGGGGTGGTTTCCCGGCAGGCCAGTCCCATGCCCTTCACTCCCGAACAACTTAACAGCCTTAAAATGCCGGTCATGGTAATGCTTGGTACCAGGGACGGGCTGGTGGGTAATCCTGATTATACCAAAAAAATGGCTCAAAATATTCCTGATGCGCGAATTGAACTGCTTGATACCGGCCATCTGATCAGCGCTGAGCGGCCGGACGAATTTAATAGACTGATATCAGATTTCATAGGAATGTAATTAAATTGTCAAATACATAACGATTTAGAAGCGTTATGAAATCTAACCGGCACATAGGCTGATAATATTCAGGGAATATCTAATAATCAGGTATGACAATATCAATTATTATATAAGGTGATAACTAATTCAGGATATCCGGCTTTTAAAACAAAAGTGAGGTAAGATAACATGCCATTACAAATATACCCCATTCATCTTGGGATTAATAGATGCTATATTGTCCGGGATAAGGGTGTGATAATGATTGATGGCGGTCCTCCCAATAGGATTAAAACTATTAAAAAATTTTTAGCAGATATGCCCATGCTCCCGGGGGAGATTAAGTTGATTGTTTTGTCCCATGGTGACTTTGATCATGTCGGCTCGGCGGCAGATATAAGGGAACTGAGCGGGGCAAAAATTGCGATCCATGAAAAGGACAGAATTAATCTGGAACAGGCTCGCTTTAATTTTCCCCGGGGAGTGACTGCATGGGGTCACATCACCCGGGGATTATTGTTGCCATTTTTAAAGCCTCTGGTGAGGTTCCAGCCAGCCAGGGCTGACATTGTATTGAATGAAAAGGATTTCTCCCTGGAACAATTCGGCATAAATGGTAAAATTATCCATACTCCCGGTCATACTCCCGGTTCGGTGTCTGTCCTGCTGGAAACGGGCGAAGCCTTTGTGGGTTGTCTGGCACATAGTAACCTTCCGTTTCGGTTAAAACCGGGCTTGCCCATATTTGCGGGGGATATCGAAAGGGTGATACAAAGTTGGAAGTCAATTATCGAAAGAGGTGCCCGCATGATATATCCGGCGCATGGGGATCCATTCCCGGTTGAGGTTATAAAAAATATATTGAAGATCTGATTTCAGTATCAGATGATGCTGAGAAAATAAGAATGGTCAAATAATTCAGCAAATTCCGGGGAGTGAACATCATCCATGTTATTTTACTTGACGTTCGGGATTACCTATGGTTTTGCAGCGGCGGTTATGCCGGGACCCCTGATCACTTACCTGGTGTCCCACACTTTAACAAATGGTTCCCGCAGTACCCTTCCTGCGGTTTTTGCCCCGCTCATCAGTGATGGGCCCATTGCGCTGCTGGTGATGCTGGTGCTGATTAAAGTTCCTGCGGGCATTGTGCAATTGCTGCGGATTGGCGGTGGAATTTTCATCCTGTACCTGGCGCTGGGTGCTTTTCAGGCCTGGCGCAATTATGAGAATAAAATGACCCTGAATGAAAAAACAAGCCCTAAAAGTCTGTATAAAGCTGTAACAGTAAATTTTTTGAATCCTGGTCCCTATCTTGGCTGGAGCCTGGTATTGGGACCGCTACTTCTGAAAGGATGGCAGGAGAGCGCCGGGAACGGCATAGTGCTGCTGGCTGCATTTTACCTGACCATGATTATCAGCCTGGCAGCAGTTATCCTACTTTTTGGGACGGCACGGCAGCTGGGATCGAAGGTGAACCGGAGCATGCTGGGCGTCTCTGCCATTGCCCTGGCCGCGTTTGGACTTTACCAGTTATGGTTGGGATTGATGATGTTTTGGCAGGGTTGAGACGGGCGAAAAATCTGCCTATGGGGACAGCTGATATGCACATAAAGAAGAGGGATTCTAGTTTTTGATACCTGTGGATAAAAAGTGACTGAAATTTTCTGCCAGGATTTTTATTATCTCATACAATTGATATCAAATTGGGGGTGATGTCATGTTAAAGTTCAGTCGGAAAATAACTGAAAAGTTTTTGCTTGTATTCATAACTTCCTTCCACTTTTTTTCAAGCGCAGACAAATCATTTTCACAAAGTCCTGTCAGGGCCGATTCATCGATTTTCCGTAATTCAGAATCGTTATTGTTCAGAACAGAAACCCGAATTTTTCATTCCGGTCTAATAAATCAGGATTTTGAAATTTTTGAAGCATTACCGACAGATTACTTTCAAAGTGATGCAAGCTATCCGGTTCTGTACTGCACCGATGCTAACCGGAATTTTAATCTGGTAAGTAATATTGTTAATATTCTGAATTTTCCTTACAGGGAAATTCCACCAATTTTAGTTGTGGGGATTGACTATCCTCCAAGGGGCTTAGAGGTTTGAGCCATTGGGAGGGAGCGGGATCTGACCCCCACCAAAAATCCCGAATCAGAAGATTGCGGGATTTTTTCTGCACGCCAACCTGAATATAAAATTGGTAAAGTGTAAAGGTCGGAAAAAATGAGAGCGAAAACGAAAAAATCCATTTCTGATTCTCTGGAAACAAAGCCCAGCCTGCTTTCCCACATGCCATTTCTGTTGCAGGACCTGTGGGCTTTAGGCGGTTCACTCCCGCATATCATCAGTGCTGTCAGCGCACTGAAAATAGCGTCCCCGAAAACCCGGGTACTGGATCTGGGTTGCGGTAAAGGGGCTGTGGCTATCCAGATTGCTTCTAAATTCGGATTTTACATTACCGGTATTGATACCATGAAGCCCTTCCTGAGAGATGCCCAACTGAAAGCGGCTGAATATGGCGTGTCCCATTTATGTGAATTCGTCCGGCAGGATATCCTGGAGTATGTTTCGCGCAAACATGATTTTGATATGGTTATACTGGCCTCTCTTGGTGGAATATTCGGATCATTCAGAAATACGGTGACCAAATTGAGAAGACAGGTAAAAAGCGGAGGGTACATGATGATTGACGACGGGTATGTGAAACAGGATCCACTACTGCTCCGCAAAGGATATAACCACTATAAGATTCATGAAGAAACCCTGGAGGAATTGACCGCCTTTGGAGATTACCTCGTGACCGAGATAAATACCCGTGATTTCAGTGAGAAAATCAATGCCGAATATCTGAAGGTGATTGAGAAAAGGGGAAAAGAGCTTATGAAATCCTATCCTGAGCTGCAAAGTGACCTCAGTGATTATATCAGGACTCAGGTTGAGGAATATGCATTCATTAATGAGTACATCGAGGGGGCTTTGTGGGTTCTCCAGAAAAAGCGCCGGGATCCGGCAACCAATATACAGAAACCAGTTAGCAGGGGGGCAGACGAGGGCAGAAGGCAGGATGCGGAAGGCAGCAGATCAGCAGAATAAATGCTGAATAAAAGCGGAAAATATTAGATCATCATAGATTTTTAGTCATATATTATATTAATGAAGTCTTTCAAAGGCTAGAATAAAAACGAGAATTATTATGCCGTTTATTATAGATCCCGCCACTACCATTGGCAGTTTAACCCTGGCCGTAATTGATATGGATTACATGAGCAAGTTTTACTGTAATGTTATCGGATTAACCGAGCTGAATCGCCAGGACCGGTATGTTGAGTTAGGAACACATGGCAAACTGCTGCTTAGACTGGAGAGTAGTCCCAAGGGTAAACAATATCCGCGTTCTATGGGATTGTTTCACCAGGCCATCCGGCTGCTAGGCCGCCGGGAACTGGGGCACTGGTTGAATCACCTGCTGAAATCCCAATACCCGCTGGGCGGGGCGGGTGACCACCTGGTGAGTGAAGCCCTGTACCTGACTGATCCCGAAGGTAACGGAATAGAATTATACTGTGACCGTCCCCGGGAGAGCTGGGAGTTCGACGAAAACGGAATTAAAATGGATACTCTGGAAGTGAATCTGAAGTCACTTCAGGCTGCTGCACAGGATACGCCTTTTGGTGGACTGCCGCAGGGAACCACCGTGGGACATATCCATTTGCGGGTGAATGATGTGCAGGAGGCGGTTGAATTCTACCGGGACCTTCTGGGATTTCAACTGATGGCCTTGTGGCCGGGAGCCGGCTTTCTGAGTGCGGGCGGCTATCATCATCACATTGGCGTGAATATGTGGAACTCCAGGGGGGCGGTACCTCCTCCCGCCGGGTCCCTGGGTTTGGTGAATTACTCAATCCTCTTACCCGATATGAAAGCCCTGAATTCATTAGTAAGGCAGCTGAATTCCGTGCATTATCCGGTTGAAATGAGTGACGAAAAATGGTTTCTGCAGGATCCCTCAAAGAACAAAATTGTGCTAATGGCCGCTGAATGAATTAAAAATAGAAATTATCTGTTTTCAGCTAGGCAACATATGCACAGAGGGCTTAAAAAATAAATATCCGGTTCGTTATGCTGACATGAAACCGTTTTACCTAACTTACCTGCTTGTCTAAATTGAACACAAAAATATTCCTGAGATCGGGGCATGGCCCAAAAGAACAGCGAATCAAAAAAGGATCAAAAACGTCTCTATTTTCTGGCTCTCAGTGCACTGGGGGTGGTTTATGGTGACATCGGAACCAGCCCGCTGTATGCCTTACGGCAGTGTTTTCATGGAGACCATGCGGTAAGTCCCACCACCGAAAATGTTCTGGGTGTTCTCTCCTTAATTTTCTGGTCTCTGATAATTCTTATATCAATCAAATATTTAATTGTCATATTACGGGCAGATAACCAGGGAGAAGGTGGTATACTGGCCTTAATGGAAGTAGTTCTTCCCAAAAAAGGCCATCGCAGGGCAATTATCCTGATAATGGGGCTTTTTGGGGCGGCCCTGCTGTATGGGGACGGCACCATCACACCTGCGATCTCGGTTTTGGGGGCTATTGATGGTTTGAAAATCGCCACACCATTTTTCGATCCTTATATCATTCCTATTGCACTGGTCATTCTGTTTTTTCTGTTCTTAATTCAGCACCGGGGGACAGGAAAAGTGGGCATTCTTTTTGGTCCGGTTATGGTGGTCTGGTTCCTGGTAATCGGTCTGACCGGGATTGTGGCCATCTTCCAAAATCCCGCAGTACTGGAAGCCTTGAATCCTTTTCATGCCTTCCGGTTTTTCCTGGCACGGGGATTTGAAAGTTTTTTTATCCTGGGGGCCATTTTCCTGGTGGTAACGGGGGGTGAAGCCCTCTACGCCGATATCGGGCACTTCGGGCGTGCTCCCATCCGCCTGGCCTGGTTTACACTGGTACTTCCCTGCCTGCTGCTAAATTATTTCGGGCAGGGAGCACTGATTCTGAATAACCAGTCATATACCATTAATCCTTTTTATCACCTTACACCCAACTGGGCCCTCTATCCCATGGTGGTTCTGGCAACCCTGGCTACTATTATTGCATCCCAGGCCATCATTTCAGGAGCGTTTTCGCTGACTTTCCAGGCCTTGCAGCTGGGATATCTTCCCCGCCTGAAAGTCCTGCATACCTCGGAGGAAGAGAGGGGACAAATTTACATGCCGCAGGTAAACTGGATTTTATTTATTGCTACTGCTGCGGTGGTGATTGGTTTTCAATCCAGCAATAATCTGGCGGCGGCCTATGGGGTGGCAGTGTCCACCACCATGGTAATTACCACTATTCTCGGTTTTGTGGCCATGCGGACTATATGGAAATGGAATACTTACATCGCCATTCTGGTGGCCGGTTTTTTTCTGATCATTGATTTGTCATTCTTCAGTGCCAATATGCTCAAGATACTGCAGGGCGGCTGGTATCCGTTACTGGCAGGTGCAGTGGTTTACCTGCTGATGTCCACCTGGTTAAAAGGGAGAGAAGTGATTAGTATAAAGTTTCAGCAATTTGTCCAGCCATTGCAGGCCTATCTCGATCACCTTGATATGCGAAAGGTTAAAAAGGTTCCCGGTATTGCTATTTACCTCTCGGAGAGTCCCTTGTCCACACCACTGGCTTTTATCCATAATATTAACCATAATAAAATTGTTCACCGGCGGGTCATTTTTATTTCGGTTGGTTTCAAAAATGTCCCTTTTATACGTTCGGAAGACCGGCTCAAATTTCAGAGACTCTCCCCGGGTTTCTACCGGGTACTTTTATTTTATGGCTTTATGAACCGAACCGATATCCGGGCGGCTCTCAAAATCGTTGAAAATAACTACCTGAAAATTCCCCTGGAAGATACAACGTTCTTTGTGGGCAGAGAAACGCTGATCCCGAGAGCCTCTTTAGGCATGAGTAAATGGCGCGACAGGCTGTTTATATTTATGAAGCGTAATTCGGAGGATGTTATCCAGTACTTCAACATTCCGCCGGAACGGGTATTTGAGATTGGCACCCAATTTAAATTTTGATGGCTTTACCGATCCACCGGAGAATACTAAAAATGTTTCACAATATCCGAAATTGGCAGAGGAACTTGAAATAGCAGAATTTTCCTCATCAGACCTGGAGATGATATTTACAAAGAATGCGTTAAGAATAATTGAGCAGGGCCGCGGAAAAACTAACGAAACCAGATTCATAAATAAGAACCGATCCTATTTTATAGCGCATATTCCATCCGCAGTAAATAAGTAATCCATTTCCGGGTTTCTTGCCGAAGATCAAATCGTAAAAATATTTTTAAATCAAAACATATTCTCTTGCCATTTATTCACTTTATACTTATTTTAAGCGCAAATTAATATGGCTGCGTTCAGCGAAAAGATTTCCAATTAGTTCTTTCGTAAATGAATACAGCAAGTTTTGTTAACTTCACCTTTGCGTAAATTTAGTGGGAATGAGTACCGGCATTAAAAATGCCAGGTATATCAATTTTAAAGTTTCTCTTCATCTATTAAAGGGAACGGCAAATCCGATCGATTGGATAGAAACAACACCTAATAAACTATTACTCATAACTATATTCTGGAGGTTGTATGATGAGACGTAGACTGTTTTTCATGATGGTTGTTTTTGTGGTTATTGTCTCTGTGTTACCAGTATCCGCATCGGAAACACGGGTATTTTCCATGGGCCAGACCGGTGTGTTCATGTATGATAACTCAAATATTGTTCTGTTTCCCGGGGCGGTGATGCGTTACGGTAATGAAATCGTGACCGAGTTACGGTTGAAGGACGACCAGAGTGTGTTTTCGGCCGATGTTCGTCTTCCGATGAATTCTTATATGTTTGGCCTGAATTTTAATCGTCCAATCATGATGTTTAATCCTGGAGTAGGTACGAATATCAGTCTGGACAACACAAGTGATCTCTATTTTGGCACCGAGCTTGCTGGCAATGATTTGGGTATCCGTTTTTCTTTAGGGCGCGATGGATTTACGCGAGATTCTATTCCCGTTCCCTTCGGATCACCAAAACTGGAAGAATCTGCTCGCTATATCGAAGTCGCTGGTGGATATTCCACAGATTTATATGATGCCTCAGTCAGTTTGGAATTACCATCCATTAGCAGCAAAACGGGCAATCTTGAGGATAAATATAGTGGTAATTTGATTAATTTAAATGGGCGCTATTTCTACGATTATGATGCTAAGATGAAATTTGTCCCGGTAGTAGGGCTTGGATTCGGATCCGCATCCCGAAAAACTGATGTGGGTGGAGGTAATCCGCAAGAGAAAATCGATTATAGCCTTTTAAGTTTTAATCTGGGTGTTGGATTGAATTATCAGATTAGCGAAAGTAGTATACTGATAGTCGCAATTGATCCATACGGTTATTCCAAATTAAAAGAAGACGAAAAGGATGTTGCAGAATCCACTACCATAACGACTACATTACCACGCCTGTATCTGGGTGGGGAAACCACCATTAAGCCATGGATCACAGGTCGTATCGGCGCCAATCGTGCCTACCAGAAAGTGACCGAAAAAACCAAACCGTCTGGTGGAACTGAATTCGAGCAATCTTATCAAACTTCAGTTTATAATGTTACCTTTGGTTTGGGTCTGAAATTCGGCCGATTTTTAATTGACCTGAATATCAATGATGGCTTTTTCTTCGAAGGTCCAAATTTTATCAGCGGCAGAATTAGGGACTTCTCCGACCGCGTCTCGGTATCCTATCTTTTCGGCAATGATGAAAGGAGTAAAAAATGAAGAAAATAAAATATTTGATGTTATTGGTAATCACTTTTTTCGTTAGCACAGGCACAATCTGTCCGGGCCAAAATTGTTTAGACTATCCATATACTACATATTCTGCCTTCATAGGTGGAACTGTGCAAGAGATTGCTTTAATGAGAATTGGAAATGTGCAACAGAACGAACTCATCGGTCTCTGGCAAGCTAATATGAGTGAATTTAAAACCTATTCTCAGATAAGCTTTGACGAAAATGGCCAAATTCAGGAGAAAGTCTACAGCGAGCTCAGCAGTGAATTACTGGCAACGTATGAAGGGAGATATACCGCAACCAAAAATCTGCTGTTGGTAACTCTGAACAGCGGGGAATCCTACCGGTTTTTCTACACACATTCAGAGGATTACCTGAAAATATCCCAATTCCCCATCGGTGATGCTGAAATTCAGTAAACCGAATTAAAATCTATTTTAATACTATTTCCCTTCCGCCGAATATGGCGGAGGGGAAATAGCACTTATTTACTACACAATAATAAATACATCCCATTGTTTCCTGCGATTGATTCCCAATTTTTTTAGTAAATGAAAACATCAATAAGAACAGACATCAGACCTATACATTTGAATACGAACAGATACCATGACTAGGTTTGTCACTTTCTGGCAGAAGTGCGTAATTTTAATGAGGCAGGATCCTGTATTTTTTACATGGTCGATATTTTAAATCAGGTTATTATGGGAGAAAATATGATACACGGTATTATCAAGCCTCACCGTCCTTCATTTCATTACCATGTTATTCTACAAGCCGGAGAAATTGTAAAATATGAAAGAAGAATCAACGATCCGGCGGGATGGATATGGTGTACTCCGGCCCGAAAAAATCCGTGCTGGGTTCCGGAAGCCTGGCTGGAAATCCATAGAAGACATGCAGTCCTGCTAAAACCTTACAATTCTTTAGAGTTGAAGGTGGAAAGGGGAGAAGAAATTGAAATTGAATTTGAGCAAAGTGGCTGGGCCTGGGTGACAAATTCAGAAAAAGTGAGCGGCTGGATTCCCCTAGAATGTATAAATTTTAAAAAACGTCTTTGATTGGTCCTCCTGCACATTAAATTTACCCTGCAGCATTTGTTTCCGGCAAGGGACTCATTAGAAAAAACGGAAACAAAGAACATTGCAAGATTAGTCGAAACAGGGGAATATCTCATGAAAGAGTTTATATTATTACTTCTCATCACTTCCATATCCACTGCTTTCAGCACGGATTATATGCTTTATTACCTCGGAGGACAATCCAACATGGATGGACTCGGGTATAATAAAGATCTTCCGGCTGAACTGAACACAACGGTGTCTGGCGTATATATATTCCACGGAAATTCTTCCGGAGACACCTCGGAAATAGATGGGCGTGGAATCTGGGAGGAATTGAAACCCGGTCATGGCATAGGTTTTAAGTCTGATGGAAAAACCAACAACCTCTCGGACCGTTTCGGCGTGGAACTGACATTTGCCCGGGAACTACGGAAGTTACGTCCGGCAGAAAATATCGCCATTATTAAGTATTCCCGCAGCGGCACATCCATAGATATTGAGGCTGCCGGCAGATTCGGCTGCTGGGATCCGGATTTTAGTACCGGCAATGGTGTTAATCAGTATGATCATTTCCTGGCTACTCTCCGGCATGCATTCGCAGTGAAGGATATCAATGGGGACGGACAGGAAGACAGGTTGATTCCGACCGGGATAGTCTGGATGCAGGGAGAAAGCGACGGAGCATTCACGGAAGACATTGCCCGGCGTTATGATAAAAATCTTAAGAGGATGATGGACCTGATCCGGGCCGCCCTGCGAACGGATGATCTGCCGGTGGTTATCGGGCGCATTACCGATTCCGGCAGGGATGAAAAAGATGGAAAAGTGTGGGACTATGGTGATGTCATACGGGCCGCCCAGGCATTATTCGTGGCCGGGGACGGAGCGGCGTACCTGGTGACCAGTACCGATAACTATCAATATTCCGACAACTGGCATTATGACAGTGCCGGATACATTGATTTAGGCAAAGAATTTGCCAAGTCTATTATCAAATTGAGATTCCCGGCACATTAAAAAAAGTTATTAATTGCCGAACTTCCAGCTGACTAAGAGAATTATCTACAGCTCTTCCCATGTTCTTCCAAACAAACCCATTTTGCAGTAATTTAGCCTGAATAATTAACAAATACTTACACGGAGTGCACTGAGATACATAACATGAATCGTTCACCACTGATTACACAGATTGCACAGAAATAATTTATAATCAATGTATCAAAAAATATTTAACCTGAAAAATTTATGGCCACTGAGGCACAGAGCACACAGAGATTTGATTTTTAAGCAATTATACGAATGGCAAATAATATCTTGTAACGAACTGATATTGATTATTGTCTCTGTGTCAAATTCCTGTTTCTCTATAATCTTTGAGGCTTTGTGGCAAGTTTTATGAATAATACAAGATAACAACTTTAATACACCTTATCTTATTTTGTGAATTAAGCAGATTAAAATTTTTATGCAATTAAATCCAATCTCAAACAAGTTCTCAACGAATTTATATATAAGGCTCTTCACAATAATGAATACCTGAACACGTAAAAGATTACAAGTAATCCATCT
>CAYWTB010000112.1:0-14542 GCA_964461135.1 uncultured Caldithrix sp.
AATGGGATGCATCCAATCTCGCCAGTGGGGTATATCTGTACAGGTTACAAGCAGGCGTCTATATTGAAACGAGGAAGATGATTCTTGTGATAAACGATAATCAAAACAGCAATTCTAAACATAAATCCATGGCAAAGGCGTTGGGGATTTTGTTTTTATCAGATTCCAACGTTAAATATTGAAATTGTAGCATCTTCAAATTATATTGACATGTTATTACGTTTTATACAATAATTCATCTGATTTCTACAGATATATACAAGTTGCATCTTAAGTAAAAATAGCTAATTACATAAATCTAATGCTGCAGATATAACCATGATCGGCAAAACCATCTCACATTATAAGATCCTGGAAAAGCTTGGCGGTGGGGGGATGGGTGAGGTCTACAAAGCCGAGGATTTTAAACTTGAGCGAACTGTTGCTCTGAAGTTTCTTCCACCACACTTTACGAAAGATGTGGAGATAAAAAAACGTTTCGAACAGGAAGCGAAGGCCGCTGCATCTTTAAACCATCCTAATCTGATTACCATATATGACATCAGTGAATTTAAAGGCCAATCTTATATTATCATGGAGTATGTGGAGGGCAACGCACTACGATCTGAACTAGAGAAAGGCCCCATGCCTTTAGATCGCGTCATTGACATTACTACTCAGATATGCGAAGGTCTTTATAAAGCCCATAAAGCAGAAATTGTTCACCGTGATATCAAGCCAGCCAATATTATGATCACCGAGCGGGATGAGGTTAAGATTTTAGATTTTGGATTAGCTTTGTTTACCAGACAGACCCGATTAACCAGAGGAGGGGTCACCTTAGGTACCATTGCCTATATGTCACCTGAACAACACCGAGGAGAAATGGTAGACCATAGAAGCGATATTTGGTCATTGGGGGTTGTTCTTTATGAAATGATCACCGGTCAGTCACCCTTCCAGGGCGAGTATGAACAGGCTATCATCTATTCGATTATAAATGAAAAGCCTGAATCAGTCCTCACATTAAGAAAAAATATTCCTGAAAAATTAGACGAAATTATTGCGAATGCTCTGCAAAAAAAACCTGAAGCTCGTTATCAGAGTATTTATGAAATGATGACAGACTTAAGGTCTATCAGTCGCAAAAGTCAAAAGTCAAGAAGAGCAAGGGATTCTCTTACTATAAAAGGAAAAGTTTTAAGTCAGATCAAGAGTATCGGCAACTATAAGCTTTTGGAATCAATTGGCGAAGGGGGTATGGGAACGGTATACCTGGCCGAACAGACTGAACCATTCCACAGGCGAGTTGCGCTCAAGCTTATAAAGCTGGGAATGGACACTTATCAGGTGGTGGCCCGATTCGAAGCCGAACGTCAGGCTCTCGCGGTAATGGACCATCCCAACATCGCTAAGGTTTATGATGCAGGAAAAACTGAGACCGGACGACCTTACTTTGTGATGGAATATGTGCAGGGTGTACCTATAACTCAATACTGTGACCATCACAAACTCACCATGCCCCAGCGGCTTGAGCTATTTATTGAACTGTGTCACGCTATCCAGCATGCCCATCAGAAAGGCGTAATTCACCGCGATCTCAAACCGTCAAATGTCTTGATAGCAGTACAAGATGATAAACCAATCCCTAAGATTATCGACTTTGGTATCGCCAAGGCAATCGGGCACCGGCTAACGGATCGGACTCTCTTTACGGAGCAGGGTCAGCTCATTGGCACCCCTGAGTACATGAGCCCTGAACAGGCAGAAATGTCCGGCCTTGATGTGGATACCCGAACAGATATTTTCTCACTAGGTGTGGTGCTATATGAGCTTTTAGTAGGCGTCTTACCATACGATCCTCAGACCCTCAGGTCAGCTTCCTTTGGCGAGATCCAGCGAATAATTTGTGAAACCGATCTACCAAAGGCGAGTACTCGATTTAGAAATCTGGGTGATACCCAAACGTCGATCTCAGTGCATCGAAAAACAGATCCGACTTCCCTGATGAGGCAACTGAAGGGTGATCTGGATTTGATTACAATGAAAGCGATGGCAAAAGATCGGACACAGCGTTATGCTTCTGCTTCTGAACTGGCAACTGATGTGCTTAGGCATCTAAAAAACGAATCCATTCTGGCCAGTCCACCGAAAACCATGTATCGTTTCAAAAAGTATATTAAGCGGCATAAGACCGGCGTAGCGGCTGCAGCACTTATTATTTTAACGATGCTCATAGGCATCACCGGCACCAGCATCGGACTCATCAAAGCCATTCAGGCAGAAAAGGTAGCGAAGAGTGAGGCGAAGACCGCCCAGGAGATATCAGAATTTCTGCAAGGACTTTTTATGGTTTCGGATCCGAATGAAGCTCGGGGAAACACCATCACCGCCCGGGAAATCCTGGATAAGGGCGCAGAACGAATAAGAACAGAACTAGCGGACCAACCCATTGTTCAGGCCCGTTTGATGAATACCATGGGTGTGGTTTATTGGAGACTGGGACTATATCAACAGGCAACATCCTTGTTAAACGAGGCGGTAAAAATTCAACGCCAAGTCCTGGGAGACAAGCATCTGGACATTTCAGCCAGTCTGAATACCTTGGCAATTTTATATTATACACAAGGAGACTATTCCGAGGCCGAACAGCTATTTCGCGAGGCATTATCCATCAGGCGAATCATACAAGGATATGAACATCTGGATTTGGCTGATTGTTTGAATAACCTGGCTATGACGCTGAAGGCAATGGAGAAATATACAGAGGCAGAACCTTTGTACAGAGAGGCTTTAGGAATTCGTCGCAAGCTTCTGGGAAATGAAAATACCCAGGTGGCCCAGAGTCTTAATAATTTCGGTAAATTCCTGTATGATAGGGGTAACTATGCAGAAGCTGAGCCTTTATTGCGGGAATCTTTGGCAATGAACCGCAAATTACTTGGTCAGGAACATCCGGAAGTTTCTGCAAATCTGAGTAATCTTGCTTTAGTGTTACGGGAAAGAGGGGAATATGGGGAAGCAGAATCAATGTTCCAAGAAGTCTTAGCGATGGATCGAAAGTTTTTCGGAGAGAATCATCCCTATGTAGCAGCAACTTTGCAAAATCTGGGCGCTTTATTATTAGTGATGGAAGAGTATCACAGGGCAGAGATCGCTTTTCTCGAAACCCTTGACATAAAGCGGAAAACATTTCCGGAGAACCACTGGCAGTTAGCCACGGCTAAGAGTTTACTCGGAAGTTGTTATACCCATACCGGTCAATATGTAGAAGCTGAAAAATTATTGCTGGAAAGTTATCAAATCATTAAAAATCAATTTTCTGAGCATAGTGGGCGTTCGCATGTGGCCCTGGAGAGAATCATCACCCTGTATGAAGAATGGAACAAACCGCAGAAAATGGCTGAATATCAGGCAAAGTTACCTTGAGAATCTTCACCATCATCAGCGAAAAAGTAATCACCCTACTTTCTGTTTTTCCTACAGTTAAGAGGGATTTCTCTTTTCTTACAAGCAGGAGGGTATGTCCAGATGAAGAAGATGGTGTTGATGCGGTAGGAATTGATCATAATACTAATACCTTAACCTATGATTTTTAGGATCATTGTGAGCTGGGGGGAATATTACATAACATTAAAATGAGGAGGCTGTTTAATGAAACTCAAAACTCTATTAATTATCAACACGGTTGTGGCTCTTGTCTATGGGATATGCTTTGTACTGATACCATTAAAAGTATTGTTACTTTATGGTATGACTCAAGGAGCAAGTGAAACACTTGCAGGGCAGTACTTTGGAGTGGCACTGATTGCGATTGGTCTAATATCATGGTTCGCCAGAAATGTTGCGGATGCAATTGCACAGAAAGCCATAATTCTTGCATTATTAATCTCAGACTTCATCGGTGTTATTGTATCAGTAATGGGGACTGTCTCTGGAGTGATGAATACATTGGGCTGGTCGGCGGTAATAATTTATCTGTTCTTAACAGTAGGTTATGCATATTTTCAGTTCAAGAAACCAAGCACTTCTTGAGAGTAAGGTAGTTATGCTATAGTGACTATTTACCTACAGGGTCAGTCTTTTGTGAGATCGTTCCCTCCCAACTATAAAGACTGACTCTATGGCTCTATTGATGATATTTACTCCGTTTATAGTCTTCTTTAGTTTTCTTATTATGGATAATTAGTATTTCCAGAGTAGACCATTCTTCAAACATCTTGTCTTTATTGCAATAAATGATCGGCTCCTCTCTTGGATCAGCAAACTCTCTGGTGAATTGTTCGTTCTCTTGAAAATAATAGACCTTATTGCCGTAGTGTTGTGCTGTTGCAATTCTGATTTTCATACTTTAAAGATAATATCACTTTATCAAAATGTAACATATTTTTAATGTGGTTCATTGAAGGTAATATGGAGATTCTAATTCCTAATAAATCCCATGGCAGGGGGTGACTCTCGATAGAGGTAGTGATATAGACACGAGGTATATGTATCCCCTAACCTAATTCCGCTTGCCAGAGGCTTTTCTTAACACAGTCCCATATTCCAGCAGATATCCTGCAGTCTTTCCTGCCCATCCACATAGCCGTCCCCGCAGTTGGCGCAGAAGATCGGAGGATTATCGCGGTCGATTCCGTTATCGATCACCGAATAGATCTCTCTCCGGATAATCCGACACTCTTTCAAAGGGGACAATTGTTGAATCTAAATCATGCCTCAATATTTTATCTAAAGGATCGTTTTCATAACCTTAAAATATTTATCCGCCTCCCGTTTCACAATAGATGATAGAAGAATAATGGCAATCAGATTCGGGATTGTCATAAGAGTAATTACCATATCGACAAAATGCCATACCAGATCAATCCCCCAGATAGATCCTAAAAATACAAAGAGGCCAAATACCCATTGGTAAAGTTTTATGGATTTTTCACCAAATAAATACTCCACTGCCCGGTTTCCATAATAAGACCAGCTAATAATTGTTGAAAATGCAAACATAATAAGTCCGGCAGCAACGACGTGCTGACTCCAGCTTCCCAGTCCGATGGGTTTTAAACCCCGGTAAAATCCTTCAACAGTCATTCCGACTCCCTTTACTCCGGATGTCCATGCCCCGGTGACGACAATAACCATAGCGGTAAGGCTGCAGATGATGATAGTATCGACAAATGGTCCCACCGAAGCCACTAAACCTTCCCGGACAGGATATTTCGTTTTTGCTGCAGCATGTGCAATTGCAGCAGATCCTTGCCCGGCTTCATTGGAAAACAAGCCTCTGGCTACACCGAATCGTAATGTATAAATAAAAGCGGCTCCGATAAAGCCGCCAGTGGCTGCCTGCCCGGTGAATGCACTTTTAATGATTAACAGAAATGCAGCTGGTAATTGATCAAAATAAATAAATGTTGCGGTAATAGCGCTAACAAAATATATAGCCGCCATAAAAGGGACAAGTTTTGAGGTTACCTGTGCAATTCGCTTGATTCCACCCACAATCACTAATAGCACCAGCGTAGTAACAAACAATCCGGTCCCCCAGGTGGGAATACCATAATTTGTATTAATAACATCTGAAATTGAATTGGATTGTGCCATATTTCCGGTTCCAAGGGAACATAGGATGGTAGCAAATGCAAACACCACCGCCATAATTTTGGCAAGGGAACCCAATTTTTCCTTTAATCCTAGTTCCATGTAGTACATGGGTCCCCCGGAAATGGAGCCATCCGGATGGACTTTTCTGTAAATAAATGAGAGAGTACATTCCGTGAACTTTAATATCATGCCCAGAAAACCGGTCACCCACATCCAGAATATGGCACCCGGGCCTCCATAATATATAGCCAGGGCCACCCCAACAATATTGCCGGTCCCAACCGTTGCAGATAAAGCAGTGGTAAGCGCCCGAAAATGATTGATGTCCCCAGCATCATCCGGATTATCATATTTCCCACTGATGACTCGCAAAGAGTGAAAAAATTTGGTAACATGTAGAAATTTAAATTTAAAAGCGAAATAAATACCGGTGGGAATCAGGAAAGCCAATAGCAAATATTGACCGATATATTCATTGTAACCAACTATAAATTTATCAACGTAATCTAAAAATCCGTTCACAGCACCTCCATTTAATATATCATACCGGAAAATTAAGATTCATACTGTCCTTCTTACGACTTATGATATGTTTTCAACCTCCGATATTGATAAACATCGAGCGGGAGGATAATTCGATAAATCGAATAGAAAAAAGTAAAGGATAAATATTTAAAAATCAATTGTTGAATCAGATTTCCAGAGCAAGGCAATAAACCTCTGAACATAAATCCTGGCATAAATAATTTCTTACCTTAATAGAACACTATTTAAATTTGAACGCGCGTGGAGATAACTCGCTTACCCACCCACCTGAAAATGGAATATTTCTCTCAAAACCGCTCCGGCGACAGCGCAGTGGGAAAACTGCTCAAGGACATATTGACAACACCAGATTCTCAATTATCAGTCGGGCAGGTGACTATGTCGAGACGAGGAAGATGGTGGTGATGCGGTAGTCTTAATTGATACCACAGGGTCAGTCTTTTATGATATTACTCCCTCCCCACTCTACGATTGGCTCTGTGTTTTAATCTTTCATACCAGTATAAAAAAATAATCATAAATACTCTCCTCGCCCCGAATCCCTTCCAAAACAATCCGGATCCTTTCTTCAGTGCTATACTTCTTCCGGATTTTACGCCTGATCTACCGAACAACCGACTCAGCGTTGGGTTTGGAACTCATCATACATCCTCTCATAGGTCATTAATTTAACCGAATCCATCTCTTAATCAACATACCAAACTTGTCTAAAAAGATCTGACGGTAAACAATCCATTGTTTGGATTGCATTGGTTAACATATATAGTCCAATTAAAACAATGTAGTGGTTATACTATAGAGATATCCAAAAATAACTGCTCCGGCAAGTGTAAAGGAAACATACAGAATAAATACTCTGCGGGAGGCTAAATTCCATACTGCAGCCATGGCCGGGATGGTAGTTGTTGGTCCTGCTATCAGAAAGGCCAATGCAGCTGCTGGTAACATTCCCTGATTTAACAGACCACCTATCATTCCGAGTGCAGCGAGATTACTGGTGTAAACTGGAACGCCTATAAGAGCTGCCATGATGATTGCAAATGGATTATTTTGACCTAATAGACCAATAATAAAATCAGAAGGCACATATAGTGTAATGACTGCTTCCAGGAAGAAAGCGAGTATCATAAATTTAGCGACCATTATGGTGGCTATATATGATTCTTTAAGCAAACGTTGTTTAAATGTTGGTGAAGAACAACCACAGCTGTTTTCTTTTCCTGAAGATTGTAGCGGTTTAATTATTGGTTCATCATTTTCAGCACTTGATCCTGGAGTGATAGGTGGAGGTACTGTATACTCTACCAGTATCCCAAATAGATAAAGTTGCCATAGTAATCCTTGCGGTGGACAGTTCTAATTGTTTTTTAATTCTTAACAGGCTATCTTTTAGAAGTCGCCAAGTGCTTTTTAATGGTGTAGATGTATGTGTTCGCAATATACGCTGACCCAACCAGTTCTTCTATACTAAAAAGTGAGTTATATAACCGGACATCAAGCTCAAAGCGAAGGTTGTTCCAAGACGCCAGAGCGCTAACTGCCAACCAATAGTGGAAACACTCAGGAAGAAAATATCGGGATCCATTGAGGGAGAAGCCAGCCAGAAAGACATCACTGGTGCTAAAGGTACACCTCCTATTAGTAAAGCAGCGATTACAGGAATAACACCGCAGGAACAAAAAGGACTAAACGCGCCAACAATGGTTGCTAAAAATATTGATATAACTGGTTTTTTTGTTAAAGCCATCCTGATATATTTGGCTGCTCCAGATAATTTTACCGCCACAGCCAAAGGTATAGTAACAATCAAGTATGGCCAAATATGCCAGAGGCTATTCAGAATAAAATTTACAATTTTAAAAATTTGTTCTAACATTTTATACATACCTTTAATCGTATTTCGTAAATATACGATTAAACAATTTGTAAGTTGAACGCTTCTTAAAAATTTGGTTCATGTTCAATTCTAATTGTTAATATTTAATCATGATTATTTTGAAAGAAAGGAAACTATGCCCAGGAAGAGTTCGAATTTGGTAGTCTATTTACCATGTCTTTCTTAAATGTTCCACGAGAAAGCATGGATGAATTTTGAGAATTGTGGGAACAAGATGTCTATTCACTGGAAAAATAAATTAAGGAAATTGTCAGCATTAAAGTTTATGTTCATTGGTGAGGACTAGAATTGAATGTTCTTTTGATGTGTGAATACAAAAATCTGAAAAATATTGAAATAGCTGATAATAAATTTGATGAGTTGTATGAGAAAAAATACCCAGATAAAAGTGAACGAGATAAATTACGTGATCGGCGTTGGAAATACTGGAATAACCATTTCGATGCCATAGTTCGGGATATCCCAAAGTTGAGTAAATAGAACGTTACCTAAAAATATAATTCAGTATTATGAGCCAGTTGCCATTTGACATCTGGCTCTTTTTAGAATATTATAAATTCTTGAACACCCCCATTGAAGGTAATATGGAGTCCCTTTCAACCAATAAATCCCTTGGGAGGTGCTACCACTTGACAAATCCTGAAAATTTTGTAAATTATAGTGTTCCTGTAGTAAGTTGCCCTGTACGAGGGATCAGGACATAGTCTTGTACAGCTTACATGGGATTTAGAAGCATCTTCCTTCCTGTATACTGAAGCTATACTTCCCCCGAAATGATAACATGTAGTCTGGATGGGCTAGTCGTCTTTTTGTATGGTTTACATCTTGTTCATTATCAAGATAGGAAAGATACCATGAAGCATTTTATGGTCCCCCCAATTGTAATCACTATCCTCCAAAACCAGTTGATTTTTTCTCAAGTCGAAAAAAGGAATAAAGAGTTATCGGTTGCCGCCTCAAACATTTCAAGAAAATTTGAGGAACATAACGAATCCCGGACTTCCATTTCCCTTTTTTTGGTTTTGGATACTTTCTTACGCATGTATTCGAAATTGAACCGGAAATAACATACAGTAAATATAAAGAAGAGAAAACCGAGTGGATTTTTTGTGGAAAAATTGTCTACAATGTTCAGTCTGGTGGTGAAAATAACAATCTTGTTTCGTTTTTTCTGGCTGGTATTGGTTATTTATATATGATATTCTTTTTCACCAAGATGACCTGGTCAGGAAATGAAAGCGAGAAATGGACTGTTATTAATGGCGGATGCGGTCTTAAAATTTTTTTTTCATACCCTGTATCCCTTCGGTTGGAATATAGATCTCAACAATTTAATGGTAATACAGACATTACAAATTATTTGATATTATTCGGTTTTTCAGTGATCATTATATAAACAATGTAAAATTAAATTGAAAAGTAAAGGAAAATTCTTGTCCTATGGAAACCTCAAACCTCGCCAGCTGAGTTTATCTTTACAGGTTAAATGCGGGGAACTATTTCGATACACGTAAGATGGTGTTGACGGTGAGCAAAATTTTCCATATATCAAAAATTTAAATCTTCTTAAAATGATTGTTTGAATTTTAAAACTGTCAGCGTTAATATGAATTATTTCTTAGTACAAAAATTATTTACTCAACAACCTCTCAATTAAGATCGAACTGTAACATTGGGATTAAATAATATGAAAAAGGAAGAGTCCCTTATTAGCGATATGCTTAAACTTGCAGAGATAAATATTAATGGATCAATGCCATGGGATATTAAAGTGAACAATGAAAAGTTTTTCCAGCGCATTCTAGGTGATGGAGTGCTTGGACTTGGTGAATCATATATGGATAGCTGGTGGGAATGCGATGATCTTGAGGAGTTTATATACAAAGTTTTAAAGGCGGATCTTGAACATAAAATATCTCCTCTCAAATTTCTTATACCAGTAATAAAATCAAAAATAATTAACGTGCAGAGCAAGATAAGAGCAGCAAAAGATGTACGTTACCATTACAATCTTGGTAATATTCTTTTCCAAAATATGCTTGATAAAAGAATGACTTATTCCTGTGGCTACTGGAAGGATTCAGAAAACCTTGATGCGGCACAGGAAGCAAAACTTGATCTGGTCTGCAAGAAAATTCAATTACAGGCCGGGATGACCCTACTGGACATAGGGTGCGGATGGGGAAGTCTGATAAAATTTGCCACCGAAAGATACGGGGCGAAAACTGTAGGAATTACTCTTTCAGAGGAGCAGGTAACATTAGGGAGAGAACTTTGTAAAGGCCTTCCGGTTGAGATACATTTACAAGACTATCGTGAAGTAGATGAAAAGTATGACCGAATAGTATCCATAGGTATGTTTGAACATGTTGGGATTAGGAATCATAAAACTTTTATGAAAATTGTAAACCGGTGTCTCACTGAAAATGGACTGTTTTTACTTCACACGATTGGATCCAACACTCCACAAACCATGATTGATCCCTGGACTGATAAATATATTTTCCCCGGAGGAATGCTTCCAACAGTTAAACAGATTGCTAATGCCTCTGAAGGTTTATTTGTCATGGAGGACTGGCATAACTTTGGGTTTGATTATTCAAGGACACTCCGGGCATGGTTTCATAATTTTAATAGTAATTGGAATAATATAAGATCAAAAAGATATGACGATAGGTTTTACAGAATGTGGAAATATTTTCTTCTTACTTGCTCAGGATCGTTTCGTGCCTGTAGAAATCAATTATGGCAAATTGTCTTTTCTAAACAGGGAATTCATGGAGGGTACAAATCAGTACGGTAAATCAGAAAGAGTCGCTTCACTCTTTATTGGAATTCCCATAATCATATAAAAATACACAGAAAGCATATAAAAAATTTAATGGTAAAGGGAACCAGGTGTCTTCTGGTTCACCCCAAATGTTCAATTAATAGTTATTGGAATTATGTGGATGTGTGTAAAATAGCAGGTGCAAAATATCCGGCTGCGCCCTTAGGATTAATGACAGCGGCGGTTTTTTTACCCTAAAAGTGGCAGTTTAAATTAATTGATACAAATGTGGAGCCCCTTCTGGATGAACATTTAGAGTGGGCAGATATTGTCGGTACAGGAGGCATGCTGCCGCAACAATCAGAAACACTCTCTATTATTGAACGGACTCATAAATTCGGTTGTCCGGTTATCGTAGGTGGTCCGGATCCATCTTCTCAGCCAAATTTGTATCAATCATCAGATTATCTTGTACTTGGTGAGGGTGAAATTTCTATTCCAATGTTTATTCAAGATTTAGAAAAGGGCTGCACTGGCGGTGAATTCAAGTCGGATGAAAAAGCAGATGTGACTAAGGCGGTAATTCCCAGGTTTGACTTAATACGTTTTAGAGATTATATCCAGGTTGGAATCCAGTATACCAGGGGTTGTCCCTTTAATTGCGAGTTTTGTGATGTTATTGAAATTTTCGGCCGGAAACCCCGATCTAAATCCCCCGAACAGATAATTAAAGAATTCCAAACTCTTTATGATCTTAGTTACAGGGGGCATATAGATTTTGTTGATGACAATTTTTTCGTAAACAAAAAGAACACCCAAGAAGTTTTACTGGCTATTAAAGAGTGGTCTGAAATAAATAATTATCCTTATTATTTCTCGACTGAAGCTTCGATAAATCTGGCAAATGATGAGAATCTTCTGCAAATGATGAAAGATGTGGATTTTCGATTTGTGTTTGTTGGTATTGAATCACCGAATAATGAAGTACTTAAATTAGCACAGAAGAAATTAAATGTAAACAACGATATGGTAAAAAATGTCAAGAAAATTACTTCATACGGTATGATTGTAAATGCAGGTTTTATTGTCGGTTTTGATAATGAAAGTGACGACACCGCTGAAAATATGATTAAATTTATTCAAGAATCGGGGGTATGCATGGCAATGCTTGGAAAGCTGTATGCATTACCTAACACTCAATTAACAAGGCGCCTTCATAAAGAAGGAAGGTTGTTTAGAGAAGGGTCAAAGTTGAGAGATGATCATACCGATATAGATCAAATGACGAGTGGTTTAAATTTTATCACGGCCAGAACCAGACGAGATATATTGAAAGACTATGTCCAAATTATAAAATACATATATAATCCGAAGCACTATTATGAAAGAATAGTCTGTACGGGTTTAAATTTAAGACCAGCCAATAAATATAGACCCGGTATTGTGAATAATTTTAAGATGATAAAAGCATTCTCAAAGCTTTGCAAAAGGGTGGGATTTAATAAAACAACCGGCTGGCACTATTGGAAAATGCTCGTGATAATTATTTTCAGAAATCCAAAGGCAATTGAAGCGACTGTTAATCTGGCCGCAATGTTTATACATTTTCATAAGCAGTCTAAATTTATTGTTGATCTTACAAACAAAGAAATTAAATATATTGAGAATTATGGTGAGAATAAATACAATAAGTTGAAGTTCCAGGCGGAAAGAAATTCAATTAGCCACAAAGAACCTTTATCAAAAATGGTAAAATAATGATAGGTATTGGTTATGAAGTTTGTTTCTACAGATTATAAGTTTACTCAGCCATGTGGAGTTGGCGGTTAGGTTAAGATGATGTAGAATGCAACGTGATTTAGACGTAGACCTGTTTCATGAAAGCACATGTGGATGGCGTATTATATTTTTTGACACTATAAAAAGGAGTTTTACATAACCATAAAAATGGGATTTTTGAAAGTGCAATAAAACGGTATCAGAATTGAAAAAATTGTTCTTCAAAGCTCTAAATATGTGGGAAATGTGCATTGGCGAAGCTGGTCTGACAAAAAGAAATTCTCTTTTCTTTGCATCCCTTATACTGATAACCTTATCCTCAATCAACTGTGTAAATGTATTTGATTATCCGAAAATAATTCAAGTAACGGGTATTGTGACTTATCAATCTGATGGCTCACCCGTAGACAGAGCATTAGTACACATGTGGCAGTATGATTTTGGGGATGACATAAACGAAATAGGTTTTCAACCTTATATGCATACCGTGGCAAGAACCTGGACCAATGAAGATGGTGAATATAAAATTATACACACGCTCAAAGAATTTGAGCACTGTTCCGGTGATATTTTTTCCAATATCCGTGCCTATAAAGTCGGATATTTGCACGATAACTGGCTTAATGTAGACGTTTATTGTCGGGAAGATTTACAACACATTAATTTTCAGCTTTATAAAATTGAGTAGCCCAATTGATCAATTCAAATTAATCTGACGAGACCGTTACCGTGAATAAAATTTCATAAGGTAATCATCTCAAATGGATTCTGCTTTTACAATATTCAACAGCCGGATTCTTTTCAGGTATCCCCCCCGGTTGGCAGTTGCATACGCTTTCCGTTCTCTTTTTCAAATCCGCCCGCTTCGCTGCTGCCGGTTTCTCTTATAACATCACAGTGAAGTCGCTGCTTTTCCGCTTTCAGAGAGTAACAGTTCTAACGGTAACAAAAATTGGGATTGGCAGGCTCATGTCGACATAAAGCTGTAAGACCGTCCTTACCTCTAATCCCTTTAAAAACTATCCCGATTTTACCTCAGTTCATACTTCCTGGGATCTCAAACCCGATCTCCGGGATAACTGATTCAGGATCGGAGTTGGTTCTCATAAGGTCTCCTCTCACTGATCATTATTTCCATCAAAACCATCTCTTAATCATTACACCTAACCGGTCCAAGAAGATCTGACAAAAAAATCAATGAAATAAAATTATGGATAAAACCTAAATTGATGCTGATTATACCTACTAATCCGGAATAATTATGTAAAAATACTAAACATTTGAAAGGAAAATCCGTATAGCGTGATTGTAATATGAACAGAGTTCGGCCAAATGACACAAATAAATCCGGAACAACGTTCTTCGGAAAATGAATTTATTCTCAGAATAAAAAGTGGTGACTCAACAGCTTTCGAAGAATTTTTCTTCACTCACTGTCAACCACTCATTCGCTTCGCCCATCGATTTATCAATGATGTGACTTTGGCCGAAGACATTATTCAGGATGTATTCTTAAAAATTTGGTCTAACCGTCAACAATTAAATCCACGGTTAAATATAAAAAGCTATCTTTATGTGGCGGTTAAAAATAAAGCGCTTAAGCAACTTCGTCATCAGCAAATAAGGCGAAAGGTTGATGAAAAACTACAATTTTCCCTTCCTAGGATACCCACCCCGGAAGAAATATTTGACACAGGAGAGATTGAATCAACCGTACTGCAGGCAATGGAAGAGCTTCCCGATAAATGCCGACTTATTTTTTCAATGAATCGCTTTGACAGACTAACCTATTCTGAGATTGCAGAAATTTTGGATCTATCCGTAAAAACCATTGAAACCCAGATGGGACGTGCATTATTCTACCTCCGGAAAAGACTCAACCACGTTCTCCAGCTTATGGTTACGTTTTAATTTGTGGCTCTTCACAATAATGAATACCTGAACTCGTAAAAGATTACAAGTAATCCATC
>CAYWTB010000113.1:0-14259 GCA_964461135.1 uncultured Caldithrix sp.
TACTTCGGCAAGACCGCACAGCTGGTACAGGAGGCGCACACCGTCAGCCATTTCCAGCGCGCGGTGCTTAAGATCGGTAACTACCTGATCATCCTCGCAGCGACCCTGGTGGTGGTGATTCTTACCGTCGCGCTTTTCCGCGGCGATCCGATCCTCACCACCTTGCAGTTCGCTTTAGTGCTGACCGTGGCCGCGATCCCCGTCGCTATGCCCACGGTACTGTCGGTGACCATGGCAGTCGGCGCGCGCCTGCTGGCCAAGAAAGAGGCAATTGTGACCCGGTTGGCAGCCATCGAGGAATTGGCTGGGGTGGACGTGCTGTGTGCGGACAAGACCGGCACCCTGACCCAGAACAAGTTGACGCTGGGCGATCCATTCTACGTGAATGGCATCTCTGCCGATCAAGTCATCTTAAACGCCGCGCTGGCGTCGCGCGCGGAAAATAAGGACACTATCGACCTGGCCGTGCTGGGCGGCCTGAAAAACGATCAGGCCTTGAAAGGCTACCAGGTGCTTCATTTCCAGCCGTTTGACCCGGTACATAAGCGCACCGAGGCCACTGTCAAGGGGGCGGACGGTAGGGAATTCAAGGTGACCAAGGGAGCACCACAAGTGATCCTGGAATTATCGGCTAATGCCGCGCAGGTGAAGATCGTGGTCGAAAAAGCGGTTAATGAATTTGCAGCACGCGGCTTCCGCTCGTTGGGTGTGGCGCGGGCAGATCAGGAAGATAAGTGGCAGTTTGTTGGCGTGCTGCCATTGTTTGATCCGCCACGCGAACAAGCCAAAGCAACCATCGCGAACGCCCGGCAAATGGGCGTAAACGTCAAAATGGTCACAGGCGATCAGGTGGCCATCGCTCGCGAAACCGCCGGGAAATTGGGTTTGGGCACCAATATCCTCGATGCCAGCGGCTTCGGCGACACCAAGCATCACGAGACAGCGCAGTTGGGAGAGTCCATCGAGAAAGCGGACGGCTTCGCCCAGGTGTTCCCCGAACACAAGTTCCACATTGTGGATGTTCTGCAGCAACGAGGCCACATCGTCGGCATGACCGGCGATGGGGTGAACGATGCCCCCGCTCTGAAAGAGGCAGACTGCGGCATCGCCGTTTCCGGTGCGACGGACGCGGCGCGCGCTGCGGCGTCCATCGTACTGATGACGCTCGGCCTGTCGGTGATCATCGACGCTATCAAGGAGAGCCGGAAAATCTTCCAGCGCATGAACAGCTACGCCATCTACCGCATTGCCGAGACGCTGCGCGTGTTGTTTTTCATGACACTGGCGATCCTGATCTTTAACTTCTATCCATTGACGGCGGTAATGATCGTGATGCTGGCGTTGCTCAACGATGGCGCCATCCTCTCCATTGCCTATGACAACGTTCATTACAAGAACAAGCCCGAGGCCTGGAACATGCCCATGGTGCTGGGGATAGCCACGGTGCTAGGCCTCATCGGGGTCGTCTCCGCTTTCGGCTTGTTTTATCTCGGTGAGCGCGTCTTTCATTTCGACCGTGCACACATCCAGACGCTGATGTATTTGAAACTGTCCGTGGCGGGACATCTGACGATTTTCCTCACGCGCACGCGCGGCCCCTTCTGGTCCATACGCCCCGCACGGGTTCTATGGGCAGCGGTGCTTGGCACCCAAATCGTGGCGACGCTGATAGCAGTTTATGGAGTGTTCATGACACCCCTCGGCTGGGGCTGGGCCCTGTTCGTTTGGGGCTATGCGCTGGTGTGGTTCCTCGTCAATGACCGCGTGAAACTGTTCGCGTATCGAGTATTTGATCCCACTGCCGCGCCCTTGTTGGGCAGGAAACCCGTCGATGTGACAGCGCAGATCGCAAAGCGTGCCTATAAGCTATATGAGCAACGAGGACGCCGTGATGGTCAGGCAGATCAGGATTGGCTTGATGCAGAGCGCGAGATTCGGAAAGATGAATCCCCAAGATGAACCGACGTGAACAACGCTCAGGCTTCGGGGACTTGGTATGCCTATCTCTGGTAGAAAGAATGAATTTGAGAATCTGATTGTGAAGATGGTCATCCAGATGCCAAACTATCTCAGTGAACAGGAAATCAACTTGTTAAGGGAATTGGTAACATTACGGAAATAAAAAAGGAGAAATCTATGAAAAAAGCAGCGGGTTTGTGGATAGACCATCGGAAGGCTGTTATCGTAATTGTCACAGACGGAAAAGATGAGATAAAACTGATAATATCAAAGATCGAAAAACAGCCCGGACGTTCTGGTGGTATACGTTCTACGACTCCATTCGAATCACTGCAAGTGCCAGCAGATGATAGCAGAGAAAGAAAGTTTACGGGACAACTCAACATTTACTACGATGCGGTGATTGCGTGTATTCGTGATGCAGAATCTATTCTGATATTTGGTCCCGGTGAGGCAAAGGGTGAACTGAAAGAACATCTCGAAAAACACAAACTCGGTGGACGTATTGTAGGTATGGAAACAGTAGACAAGATGACCGATCGTCAGATTGTGGCGAAAGTTCGACAGCGCTTTCTAAAATAAACTAATCGTATGAACGCAACGACCAAACTAGATAAAAGAAGAAACTAAACATCAAAGACAATAGCAGGCTAATCGTGGCGCGCAATCCTTTCCTGACCTATGAACTCACGCCCATTCACTAACAAAATTAATTGTTTGATCATTAAAAGATATTTATTTTTGATCTAATTAATAAAAAATAGTTCAAAAATAAATTTGGAAAAAAGGGTCCTTTATGGAAAGGATAATGTATATGCTAAAAATCTGGTCTATGTGCATTCTTATTTACAGTCTTGGCTTTATAATACTCCCCAATAGATCCCATGCCCAGGAAAATAAGCTACCTTCTTACATGGAAGAGAGGTTTATCGGATTGTCGACATCCATGTACGGGACCTACGTCCGTCCGGGAGAGTTGTTGATATACCCTTATTTCGGATACTCGCTTGATAACAACCGGGAATATCAACCCGTTAAATTGGGTTACGGCCTCGATGAAGATTTTCGCGGACACTATAGAAGCAGTGCCGGCCAGATATTTTTAGCTTATGGATTGAACGAGTGGCTTGCCCTGGAATTCGAAGCGGCTTATCTGAATGCCAGCCTGGAAAAATCCCCCAATGATCCATCCGGTACTCCGGTCAGGATTAAAGAATCTGGTTTGGGCGACATTGAAGGACAGGTTCGTTTCCGATGGATGAAAGAGACAGACAATCGTCCGGAGCTTTTTGGTTTTGTTGAGATCACAGTTCCATCGCAGCAGCACAAAGTACTGATTGGTGATCCGGATTGGGATTTCCGACCCGGCATTGGCATAGCCAGAAATTATTCCTGGGGAAAAGTAACATTCCGGACCGATCTGGAATATAATCGGGAAGCCTCCTCACCGGATATCGGGGAAACGGCGCTGGAGTACCTGAAGCGGTTGTCCCCGGCCTGGCAGATGTATCTGAGCCTGGAAGGAGGAGAAGGTGGAGCCCCGGACGAATGGAGTTTGATCGGCGGGCTGCACTGGCATATTGCCGGTATCGTTTTCCTGAAAATCGACAATGCCGTTGGGATTTCTTCCAAAGCCACGGACTGGGAACCCCAGATGGGTTTTCTTTTTTCCATCCCGGTGAGAAATAGATAAAACCTCACGGTTTAAAACAAAGATTTTCGTAAACATACTGACATAGATTATGCACTTGGAGAAGCGTTGAGGTCTATCTATTGTCCGTGGATTTACGTGCAGCGTAAATTGGATTAAGGGAATTATCCGGTAAGCGGCGGCCAGAGGGATGGAGACGGGAGGTAAAGGAACAATGGAGTACTGGAATTACGAAGTATTGAATATGCGCAATATTTTATTGGAAATTAAAATTTCTGTTATTTAAAATATAGATGCTTCATTTTAGAAAAAGAAACGGGCAGGTGAAAACACACCTCACTGGGCAAGAATCTTTATTTCGGACATATCGTTTTTTGATTCTTATATAAAGGATTATTAACTTACCGGATATAGACATAATTTCCTTATATAAGATATATAAATTAAGGTAATCTAATTACTTAATATATAGTTAGGCGTCCATTTATTGGAGACGGTGAACATGAACAAGTCGAATGCGAAGAAAGACAGAGTTTGCCAAATCTGTGGCAGCGATCAATTATCCAGATTGCACCCGGGAATTCTCGTGCGCCCCTCAGTCGCTGAACTGATTCAAAAAGAGGTCGGAAGATGGTCCGAGGATGGTTGGATCTGCACGGACGACCTTCAGAGATTTCGCCATAAGTATGTGCAATCGTTGCTTGAGGCTGAGAAAGGAGAGCTAACCACTCTTGAAAAAGAGGTTATTGAAAGTCTTACTCAGCAGGAGATTCTGTCACGGAATCCTGAGGAGGAGCTACAATCTGCCTTAACGATGGGGCAGCGTCTGGCAGATCGCATCGCAGCAATTGGTGGTAGTTGGAGATTCATCACATTATTCGCGATCGTTCTCTTCGTTTGGATCGCTATTAATGCAATGGTCCTGGTTGTACGGCCTTTTGATCCGTATCCGTTTATCCTCTTGAATCTCGTCTTGTCATGCCTGGCGGCGATCCAGGCTCCGGTGATCATGATGAGCCAGAATCGCCAGGAAGCTCGAGACCGACTGAATGCCATGCGCGACTATCAGGTAAATCTCAAGGCGGAACTAGAGATTCGTCATCTTCACCAGAAAGTCGATCATCTCTTGTCTCACCAATGGGAAAGATTGGTAGAGATCCAGGAAATCCAGATGGAGCTGATCACTGAGCTGAGAAGCCGAAGGTAGGCGTCTGCACCCGCTTCGTTCGAAAATCCGTGGCCATGGTTGCTGACGGGTGATCCACCAGCGTGGATTTTGTCGAATCATGAATACAAAAACAAGCATTCTATTTTTTATTTCTGTTACTTTCCTGTACTGATGAAAAGGGTTGACAATTGAATTCCGTCAAGGATATCAAAGTAGGGGAAAGCAAAGTTGAAATAGGTAAGTTTTTCCTGGCACCGGAACCGGATTTCCCCCTGACGCTGTCCGTTGTTCCGCTGAATGAATCCTGCCTCAGTCTATGCACAATATATTGACAAAAGTTTTCTGAAATTGTAGATTTGCGGATAAACCGGGGGGAGTATAATGGAGTATCTTTAAAAACTTTTCTTTTTGCTGATATTAACGTTTAAAACGGAGGCAAATCGATATGATACCACTTTCACGATTTATCCTGGTTGTTGTGCTCTTTTTAGCGGTGCTGGCTGCTGCCCAGGGTCCGCCACCAACACCGGCCGAAATTACCATCGATCGTGATGGCCTGCTTATGAACGGCAAATATTTTATTGCAGAAGGAACCGGAACTTTTCCCACCGTCATTTTATTACATGGCTTCCCCGGCAATGAAACCGATGTGCTGGGCCTGGGAAGTAAAATTTCTGAAGCAGGCATTAATGCACTCACCTTCAACTATAGCGGCACGTATCAAAGCCAGGGTCTGTGGAGCTTCGAAAACACGCAAAAAGATATTCAGGCAGCATACAATTTCCTGCACCAACCGGAGAATATCAGCCATTTTAAAATCGACACCAGTCTTATTTATTTAGGCGGATGGAGTTTCGGGGGTGGGATGGCTTTAACCTATGCGGCTAACCACCCGGAAATACCTTCGGTCTTTTCCATTGCCGGGACTGACCACGGCGAATTCATGCGGGAATATTTCCGCAACAAAGAATTTGCAGCGGTGATAGACAGGATGTTTGGGGTTTGAAAGCTCCAGCCGGCCCGGCAAGGTTTGCCAAAGGAGCAACGCCTAAAGAGGCCGCACCGGAAATATTTGCTATATTAGATTCCACCCTGGATTTAAGAAAATGTGCTCCTCTATTGGTGCAAAAAGATATTTTACTGATCGGCGGTTGGGACGACCAGAATGTGACTATCGACAATCACATTCTACCGTTCTATCGGGCACTGAATATTGTGCAGGCTGACCGGGTCAAAATTGTCGCCTTCCAGGACGACCATTTCTTCCGGAAAACCAGGACGGAATTGGCCGAGACCATCATCGGATGGCTAAAAACCGTTCCGGAATAGAGACCTGGTAACCGGTAGAAATTCCTGATAATTCATCAATATTAAAGTGGTGGAAGCACCGGCTCAGGTTTACCGGGCCAATCCATTAAAAATAATCTTTTAAACCGGGATGCCTGAGAACTGCTCGTAAAGAGTTTTGTACCATTCTTATTTCATAAAAGATATTCAAATTAGACACTTCAATAATAATTATTCTGCAGATAATTCTTTTGCTGAATGTAACTTTTATCAACTTAGCTTCAATTTTATTTATTATCTTTTCAGTCAAATAAATAATATGCAATCTCGGCCCGGGTTAGATATGTTTATAAAACAGATGAACAAAATTCTATTATTATTATTCATCATCCCGTTAAATCTCATTTCTCAAAACCAGACAATCAGCTTCCGGGACGGTGTTGACGGTTATAATGGCACAGTAGATACCTATATTGATAATACCAATCCAAATACACCGTACGGCACTTCAACCGGCATTTTATGGGATGGGTCACCGGCGGAACTTACTACCTTTATCCGTTTCGATAATCTGTTTGTCTCGCAGGGAGGCCCGATTCCAAACAATTCATATATTGTTTCGGCAACTTTAACGTACTATGTATACGATGCCGGTGATGATGCTGCCGTTAGCGAAGTTTTGCTTTCCTGGGACAACAGCTTAACCTGGAACCAATTCAATTTTAGTAACGACATTGGTACTTTTGTCGGGAATGCCGAATCCGGCACTGCGAATACCTACGAAAGCTTTGATGTAACCAGCAGTCTGTCTTCCTGGTCAGCAAATCCTTCATTAAACAATGGCTGGATATTTCAGTTTACCGGAAGTAATGGAAGTGATGTGTATTCCAGCGAATGGGCAACCGTCAATCAAAGGCCTGAATTAACGGTAGTATATTCGGACAATTTTCCACCCGATCCACCCGTGGTCATTTTCCCGGCTGACGGTGCAACTGAGATAATTCATTCCCCCGCTTTAATGGTGTATGTAACTGATCCTGAGGGAGATAATCTGACGGTGACTTTCTATGGCCGGCCGCTCACTGTTTCCGCAGAGCCGGATTTTACCATCGTTGGAATCCCGGATACCCAGTACTATACCAACGGTGGGGGCCCGGTGGAAGCGTTCAATGCCCAAACTCAATGGATGGTTGCGAACAAGAATGCCCTGAATATTGTTTTTGCTGCCCAGTTGGGCGATTGTGTCCAGAATGGTGATACTTATTTGAGTGAATGGCAAATTGTTGATAATGCCTGGAGCATCATTGAAGATCCCATTACCACCGGTCTGGCAGATGGCATTCCCTATGGGATTGGGGTTGGTAACCACGACCAGACACCGAATGGCGGAGGATACTCCGCTTCAACCTCTCTCTTTAACCAATTTTTCGGCGTGTCCCGTTTCGATGGCCGGGCCTACTACGGCGGCCACCAGGGCAGTAATAACGACAACAGCTTTCAATTATTCAGCGCCGGGGGAATGGACTTCATTCATATTCATATGGAGTATGACACAAGTCCCGAGCCGGAGGTACTGGACTGGGCGGATGCACTGCTTCAAACCTATAGTTCGCGCCGGGCTATTGTATCCAGCCATTATATCATCGGGCTGGGAACTCCCGGGAGCTTCGGGGCCCAGGGACAGGCAATTTATGATAATCTGAAAGACAATCCCAACCTGTTTCTGATGTTATGCGGACATATACATGGCGAGGGGAGCCGGGTTGATACTTATAACGGTAATACCGTTCATACCCTGCTGTCCGATTACCAGGATTATCCGAATGGCGGAAACGGTTTCCTGCGCTATATGATTTTTAAACCGGCTGAAGATCAAATTTATGTCTATACCTATTCCCCTTACCTGGATCAATATGAAACCGATGCCAACAGTCAATTTGTTATCGATTATCCCATGAGCGGGTCGGAGTTTCAGGTGATTGGCACAAACACCAATGTATCTTCCGGTTCCAATACCAGCATCGTCTGGCCGGATCTGGAACGATTAACCGAATATGAATGGTATGTGACGGTTGATGACGGAAACAGCATCATTACCAGTCCCGGCTGGACATTTACCACCAGGCTGGAGGATGACCCCTTACCAATACTCTTAACATCCTTTGACGGCGTTTGGACGGAAACAGGGATCGATTTAGAATGGATGGTCGGGTCCGAAATTGAAAATGCCGGTTTTATTTTAGAAAGATCCCGGTTTTCGGAAAACGGTCCCTTTACTGAAATTGCCTCTTACCAATATCTGGATCAACTGAGGGGCCGGGGTAATGCCAGTGAGAGTAAAACTTACCATTATCTTGACCGGAATATTGAAAACGGCCAGATCTATTTTTACCGCTTGGCCGATGTTTCGAACTCCGGCGTCGTCACTTATCACCAGGTCATTACAGTTCAGGAGGAAGTGGCGATCCCGGATTTCAAACTCCTGCAAAATTATCCCAATCCCTTTAATCCAGAAACCACGATCCGCTATGCCGTTCCAAAACCTGAACGAATAAAGATCAGAATTTATAATATACTTGGTGAGGAGATTAAGACGCTAGTCGATCAATTCCACACGCCTGGTTCATACTCAATTGTCTGGGATGGTACCGACAACCAGAATAACAGTGTCAGTAATGGCATCTATTTTTATAAAATTGAAGCGGATCATTTCCAAAAAATCTTGAAAATGATTTATACAAAATAATATTTTACCAGGAAGGCCTCTGTTATTTGTTTTGCTGATGCTGATAGACAGATATTTTTTAATTCCCCTTCGGGGCAGCTAATATATATCTTAGTCGCGCCATGAGTTAAGAACATTCACTAGTCTTAAACTGGATTTCACATGGATAAAATTATACACCTTTCCATCTTTTTACATGCTCCGCCTGATAGGGCTTTCAACATGTTTACCAATAGTCATCTTCTTGAATCTTGGCTTACAGTTTTAGCTGATGTTGAACCTGTCGTTGGTGGAAAATTCGATCTGTTTTGGGAACCCGAGGATAAAGCCAACAATAGCACCTTGGGATGCAAAATCACGGCTATTGAGAAAAACAAATTTCTCTCCTTTGAATGGCGCAGTCCAAAACAGTTTAAACATTTTGCCAATTCATCAGATCCTTTAACTCATGTGGTGGTCTTCTTTATACCAAACGCAAGTAACACAGAAGTACATTTGATTCATTCTGGTTGGCGAAGTTCTTCTGAATGGGAAGAAGCACGCATATGGCAAGAGAAAGCATGGAAATTGGCCTTTAATTTATTGGTAAAACATTTTGAGAATAATACTAATGGATCGTAAACTAAAAAATGACCTGGCTGATGCAAAACGCCAGAAAATAATAAATGGCGATTTGTATATTTGAATAAGAGTTCGTTGTCAATCTCAAAACAAGAAACCTGTAAGGAGATAAAAACAATGTCAACCCAAATTTATCCTGTTCGATTCGGAATCAACAGGTGTTATCTAATCAGGGAGGATGGGATGGTAATGATTGATGGTGGTCCACCTAAAAAATTGGCAGCCTTTCAAAAGTTTATTGAGCGCATACCTGTTCGTCCCGAGGATATCCGGTTAATCATTTTGACGCATGGCGATTTTGATCATGTAGGATCTGCCGGGGAAATAAAAACGCTTACTGGGGCCAAAATAGCTATTCATGAAAATGACAGAAGAACTTTTGAAAACGCTCTTCATCATTTTCCAACCGGAACAACTTCCTGGGGGCATTTTTTACGCTTTCTATTGAATCCGATCACAAAAATGTTGTTCAAGTTTCCAAAACAGAAGGCTGACATCGCGTTAGATAATTCAGACTATCCATTACACGATTTTGGCATAAACGGCAATATCGTGTACACGCCTGGCCATACCAAAGGTTCAGTAAGTGTTATATTAAAAACCGGGGAGGCGTTCGTAGGATGCCTGGCACATAATAACCTTCCTTTCCGATTAAAACCGGGCTTACCCATATTTGCTGATGATATCGATGAAGTAAGGAAAAGCTGGAAATCAGTTATTGAGCGGGGAGCAAAAATGATTTATCCGGCTCACGGGGATCCCTTTCCGGTTGAAGTTATTAAAAAGATTTTGAATTATTAACGGAAAGTAGTTAATCCGGGCACCAAACTACCCCATGAAAGCATCCATAATTTCAAACCCATATAGATTTATTTTACTGGCTCCGCTGCTATTCATTGGTCATGTGCTGGAAGAAGCACCGGGTTTTGTCGATTGGGTGAATATCCTGATTGATCGAGATATTACCCCAGCGCTCTTCCTGTCGGTAAACCTGGCCGGATTCGTCATCGTCAGTGGGTTGAGTGTGCTCACCGCCGGTACAAAGGAAAAAACCATCACCCTAATCACCCTGGCCTGGCTCGGATTTCTGATGTTTGCCAATGCGTTGTTCCATATTCTTGCAACGCTGATATATCAGCAATATACCCCGGGTACGATCACTTCGGCTGTTCTGTATCTCCCTTTCGTTTACTGGTTCTCCTGGCTGCTTATTCGCAAAACCGGAATGAAGCCAATAACCATTATCACTGCCATCCTCATCGGTTCTGTACCCATGGCGATTCATGGCTATTCGATTATTTTTATGGGAAGCCGGTTGTTTTAACTACAAACACCCTGAATTTATCCTGCCCCAGTCTCTGAATTAAATATTGACAAAAATATTTTGAATTTGCACATTAACGGAGAAACCGGTGACCAACCGGAGGGTATATGATGGAGTATCATTTAAATTCCACCTTTTTGCTGATATTACCTTTAAAAATAAACCATAATTAAACTTTTAATTTAAAAGCCCTGCTCTGGTTCTGACCTATAGAAAATATGTTTCTATTTTTAGAAACATGGTTAAAAACTTTCCATATATATATCTTTTTATTGGTAGAAATATTAAATTATAGTCGTCTAATTACTTAACAATATGTTAGGTATAATTAAGTATTCATCGGTTGTACAAAAATCAGATAGGAGGAATCATGAAGAACTTTATTATGATTGTAGCAATAGCTTTTCTGGCGATGAGTGCTTGCACTCAGAAAGTTGATCTCGAAGCCGAAAAGGCAAAAGTCAAAACTGTAATTGACCAGAATATTCAAATGTTAGTAACTGAGGATATAGAATTGGCTTCCAAAATCTATGCTCATGATAACGATATGGTGTTTTACGGTACCGACACTGCCGAGAGTATGGTCGGGTGGGAAGCAATTAAAGAGACATTGCAGGAAGAGTTCGCTGGCTCAGACACTAAAAAGATTTCAGTCAGGGATGAGGTCATCAAGGTTCATGATTCAGGCAAGGTGGCTTGGTTTTCAGGGATCTTTGATTGGGATGTTATAGATGCTGATGGGCAAGCAGTAAAACTGGAAGGAGTAAGAGGCACTTCAGTTTTTGAGAAACGAAATGGCAATTGGGTTTTCGTACAAGCGCACCTCTCTGTTCCCGTGAGTGGCCAAGCGTTTGAATATTAGACTCTTTTCTTGTTTCAAAAGTGGAAAGTGACACAAAGAATGTTCAGCGGTGAATATAAACTTGTACCTAACCATGCATTCAGCCGACCGAAGGGCAGTGGCGTGAATTAAGTAAGGCTTATGAAAAAAATCAAATTTTAATTGTATCATAACGTTTTGTGCGTTAAAGCCCTTCGGAGGCTGATGCTCACGTTATGCGTCTAAAACATTAGTAAAAAGTTTAGGAGGTTAGTATGAAACCTAAAAATTTATTCTTAATCTACAGTGTTATTGCATTAATCCTGTTTAGCTATGGCTGCTCAAATGAACCGGACAATTTTGCCATATCGGCCGACGGGGTAAAAGTCAGCTTCACTCAGATGGGTAAGGGTGAACCGGCAATAATTTTCGTCCATGGCTGGGCGAACAGGTCTAGTATCTGGGATGAAACTATGTCCCATTTTTCAGTTAAATACAAAACAGTTGCTGTTGACCTTTTCGGTTCCGATGAATCTTACAATAAACGGAATGACTGGTCGATGGCACTATTTGGTGAGGAGGTTGCAGCTGTAATTAAAAAGCTGAAGCTCAATCAGGTGGTGCTGGTCGGTTTTTCCATGGGATCGGCCGTGATAGCTGAAACAGCAAAGCTTTTACCTGAAAGAACCATAGGGCTTGTTCTGGTAGATGATTTGCAGGATGTGGAGATGAAGTATACTCCTGAGATGATTGCTGTTATGGATAGTTTCCTGATGGATCTGGTAACAGCTCCTACCAATGAAAAACTTGTAAACGGTGGTTTTTATAAGAAAAACCCGGAAAAATCATTTCAACGGATCGAAACTATGCTTAAAGGTTCTTCGCAGACCGGGTGGAGAAGATCGCTGCAAAGTTACTTTAAATGGGTTAATGAAAATTGCATAGATTCGTTCAAGCAGATTAAGGCTCCGGTCACTGCAATAAATTCGGATATGGAACCGACCAAGGTGGAAGTTTTCAGAAAGTATGCCCCTTCTTTTCAGGCTAAAATAATTCCCGACGTGGGACACCTTGTATTCTGGGATAATCCGGAAGATTTTAACCGTTTGCTTGAAGAAAGCATCCAGGAATTTGTTAATAAATCAAAATTAAAGTAGAGTAGCATTATTTGGGTAATGCAGGCGACCGAAGGGCTATGTTTGATTTTGATATTCGTTGATTCTCGGAACCGTTGAAAAACCGGAGGGAGTGTGATGGGGTATTTTTTACAACCCTTCTTTTTGCTTCTATTACCCTTAAAAATAAACCAAAATTAAACTTTTAATTTAAAAGCCCTGCTCTGGTTCTGACCTATAGAAAATATGTTTCTATATTTAGAAACATGGTTAAAACTTTCCATATATAGAAATATGTTTCTGTTTGGGTAAACATTAAATTGGGATAGTCTAATTACTAAATATTATATTAGACAATTAGTAAAATATTTTAAATAAGATAAATGAATCAGGATACTTTGTTATCTTTACCAAAAGTTGAATTGCATCTTCATCTTGATTGTTCTTTAAGTTATGATGTCGTCAAAAAACTTCGACCAAATATTTCAGAATCAAAATATCGGGATATGTTTATAGCTCCTGAAAAATGCAAGGATTTAGCAGATTTTCTGAAACGCGCGGTTAGTGGCGTTGATTTAATGCAGACAAAAGATGAGCTACAAGCAGTTGTTTCCGATTTATTTATTCAATTAAAAAGAGAGAACGTAATTTACGCGGAAATACGATTCGCTCCATTGCAACATTTATGTAAAGGCCTGGCAGCTGAAGAAGTTGTCGAGATAGTTTCTGAGAGCGTAAAAACACAATCTAATACTACCGGAATAAGCGCCGGTTTAATTTTATGTACACTCAGGCATTATACTGAATTACAAAGTATACAGACAGTCAGGTTGGTGGACAGGTATAGAACTTATACAAATATTGTCGGCTTTGATATTGCTGCTGATGAAGCAGGTTTTCCTATTGAAACTCATAAAAAAGCTTTTAATTTTGCTGAACAAATGGGCATTCCACGAACAGCGCATGCTGGTGAGGCAAAAGGGGCAGATAGTGTTTGGGAGACATTAGAATTCTTCAGACCAACAAGAATCGGGCATGGAGTTCGAAGCCTGGAGGATCCAAATTTAGTTGCGCATTTAATAAGCAATCGAATACATTTGGAAATCTGCCCGACCTGTAATATTCAAACAGATATTTATGAAGAATATGCGGATCATCCCATAAACGAATTTTATAATTTGGGAATTTCATTGGGTGTAAATACTGATGCGAGATCGTTAGTAAATGTTTCCCTGACAGATGAGTATTTTAATTTACATGATATATTTAATTGGGAAAGGAAGCATTTCTTTAAGTGTAATATGAATGCTTTGAATGCTGCATTTATAACCGATGAAATGAAAGACAGACTAAAAAGCAAACTAATTGCTGGCTATAATTTAGATCCAGAGAATGTCTAATAACACAATTAACCGTTCTCGCCGGGCTCGTACTCTTTGGACGGTTTTGGGGGACTTTTTAAAATAGTTGTTTTATTGAAAATGTGCGCGATCGGCCGCTCGCCGGTTATGGTAATGTTATATTATATGCAAGGTCACTGCTGTCCCAACGTTTTAATTTAATGGGCAATATAAGTTATTGTTATTATT
>CAYWTB010000114.1:0-13426 GCA_964461135.1 uncultured Caldithrix sp.
AATGATTTTAATAAAATTAATTAACATTTTACGGAGTAAAAGTAGGAATCATTAAGTTTTTTATAAAAATTCAACTGGCAGATTTTTCACTTTTTCAAAATCTTTATCCATGGTCACTATTTTTAACCGATAGTGATTTGATAAGCTGCACTGGTAAGCATCATCAAAATCGAGATTAAAATCATTTCTGTAATTTATTACACTCTCATAATTTGTTTTAGGAAGAGATAGTAAATATATTTTTGGTATGACATCGGTTAAAAACTTTTGAAATAATTCAGCTTTGTCTTGTTTAAAGAGAATCACACCGATTGAATGAAGAGAAAAATCAGATATATGAAGTGATCCAATATTATTTTCGAGGAATGATTTACATAAATTACTTTTATCCTGCTGTAATAGGATTTCTAAAAATATATTGGTATCAATAAGATATTTCAACGCCAATCCGACACTTTATTCTGCAATTCAACGGATGAAAATTGATCTTTCAAATTTACTAATCCACCCTCCCAATCAAACTTAAACTTTTTCTTCCCATTTTTTTTATCTCCATACCGTTTAACAAGGAAATCTATATAATCCATAACTTCAGGAATCAAGTTTTCAGGCAACTTTCGAATTCTGTCTTCAATGTCTTTCCGATTCATATGATCCCCTTTATTATTTTGCTTAAATCTAAATAAAATTTAGTAAAAATATCAATAAAATTTTAACCAAATCATCTCCAGACAGTTTCATTTGGTCGATTATAAGATTAGTAGAGAATCCAGTCATCCCTGATCAATCCTCAATGATTGGTTGGAATAGACAAATAAAAGCCTCAAAGACCCGGAATAAGCACAAGCCTAAGGCCTAAAGTAGAAGTTGTAAGGAACCAGGAGTCAGGTGACAGGAGTCAAAAACCAGACTAAAGGCCAAAGGCTCAAGGCTTCCTCATCTCCTTATTGCCTTTCCGGTGAGTGTAAGCCAGACGGGAATTAATTTTTACCCTATTTCAGGACGTTCCACTATTTCCTTAATCCTTCATCCTTCGCATGGCGACCACTGTGTGGTAATCCTGCTTTTCTGCCAACTGCCAACTGTTTTATGTCCACGAATTTCACGAATTGACACGAATTAAACGCTGGTTCCGCGAAATACGGGAATTTATCCACGAATTTCACGTTTGTCCGGCACCAAACGGGGATTAACACAAATTTCACGCTTACCCAGCCTGTCCGGAGAAATTGAGGGCAAATGAAAGGTTAAAACCTTAGTCTTTTTTCTCTTGCAACTTAATCCTTCTTACTTATAACTTGCCCTTCTCCTTTACTCTTATTTATCTTTTTCCCTTCATGATTTTTTTTCCTTGCATTTTAGGTAATAAGAAAACTATTTTTCAGCGAAAGTGAATTTTATCATGAAAAATCATGAGTCCTGGTTTGTTACAGTGAAATCACCCCGTGCAGGAATAATTTTTGTTTTTTGAATAACTTCTGAAAAATGAATTTCCGAGGGTTCGTTCTGTTCTACACAGACTAAGCGTCACCGGGTCTGTTTTCGCGGTGTGGGGTGTCGCCGCGGGTTATTTATCTGTCCTCAAGACTCCCAGCCGGAGCGAAATTCTTGTTCCTTCTTTTGACACACGGTACCATTTCAGAAGTTTTATCATCACTAAAATATTTTTCTGGTTATCTGTTCTCTTTCAGAAGAGAGGTAAAATGTGTTTATCTACTTACCGAACGCATCAACCCAAATTCCACATAAAAGAAGGCACTGATTTGTTTATTTCTTTTAAAACCTATCCATAATTACAAGGAGGGCATCATGCACAGAGTTACCATCTTTGCCTTATCGGTGTTATTTTTTATCTGTAATGTAGTTTTTTCTCAGCCCAGCCCATCGGTGGTGGGGGAGCCCGTGGCCTTTATTGAAGCTCTGTATTATAACCATACCAGCCATATTGCCCGCACCAGCGATGGCAAGTTATTTGTCGTATGGGCCTCATCAGCAACAGATGGCCAGATTGTGTATTCCCAGTACGATCCGGTTTTTCAATTCTGGTCGCCGGCCGCTCCCATTTCCACCTGTCCCTCGGGTGGAACTCCCCACAAGACCGGTATTGCTGCTGATGAATCGGGAAACCTTTATGTAGCCTGGCAGCAACGTAACACCACGGCGGAAGATTACGCGATTTATTTTTCAAAATATGACGGATCAGGCTGGTCAGATCCGGTTAATTTGACCGGCAATGATCTGGAAAATGAGGAAGTGAGTATTGAAGTAAACGATCAGGAAGACGTTTTCCTGATCTGGAATACCGATTCCGAGTCAGAGCCTAGCCAATGGGTATTAAGTATTCGAAGTTCGGATGGGGGTACGACCTGGAGCAATCCCCCTGATACGCTCAGCTCATCAGACGGTTCAATAGGCGGCACCAGCATCGAATCAGCCCGTGTTGCCATGGCACGGGGCAGTAACGGAAAAATGGTCTGCACCTGGTTTGAGGTCCCGGATGCCGGTATAAGTGAGGAAATTTTTGCCAATCAGTTCGATGGTATCAGCTGGGGAGAAGAACAACTGGTATCCGGAATCACCACCGCTGCCAGCCGATACCCCTCCGCCGCGATTGATGCTGCGGATAATATCTATATTGTATGGCGTCCTAATCTTCCCCAGCGCAGCCTGGTGCTGAAGAAAAAAGCCTGGAACGAAGTCAGCTGGCCAGCGGCTGTCGATACCGTTGTTGGACAGGGTTACTCAACTTTGCGGCCGTTTATGACCATTGATGAAAATGATAATCTGTATGTCGCTTACACACGTACTATGGAGAATGACACCATCGGTTTGGATCAAATCAGTTATGTGACCTCTACCAATGGAGGTACCACCTGGTCTGACCAGATCCGTCTAAGTCGCGATTTACATGATTGTGATTATGTTTGTATGACCACTCAATTCGATCCGGGAGGTATCGATCTGCTTTGGCGGGAAGCATACCGTCCATCTATAGCTACTGCAGATACCGTGTCATTAGTATATGGCCATCTTGATCTGATACCAACCGCTATAGGAAATAAAGCCAGTACTGTTCTAGAGGCATTCCAGTTACATCAGAACTATCCCAATCCCTTCAATCCCTCCACCCGGCTGAGTTATAGCGTGGCGGTGACCGGACGTTATGATTTATCGGTGTATAACCTTTTGGGACAGAAAATCAAAACCCTGGTATCGGAAAATGTTGTGCAGGGTTCACACACAGTTACCTGGGATGGAACCGATGATGCCGGACGGATGGTGGCCAGCGGCATTTATTTCTATGAATTGAGAGGTGAGGGTGTGCACCTGAGCAAAAAGATGGTATTCATGAGATAGTATCATATGATTTATTCGGGACACAGATAAGAGCCCGCAATACAGTGCGGTGGAGATAAGGTCCGGGAGAGAGCAAGCAGAACACTCTATAATAGTGGAGGTAAAGGTGAGTCATAAAATCATCATCTATCTCCTGCTGGCATTTTTAGCTGCTAATGTGATGGCCGGTACCACCGGTAAAATTGCCGGATTTCTGCGGGATAAGGACAATCAGGAACCACTGATTGGCGTGAATGTGGAAATTCTGGAAACTGATTTGGGCGCGGCTAGCGATGCGGATGGTTTTTTCTTCATTAATAATGTCCAGCCGGGTGTATATCAAGTCCGTCTTTCTTATCTCGGTTACCAGACGGTGGAAGTGAAAAATGTGGCGGTGACGGTGGATCATACCACCGAAGTTAATGTGGATATGGAAACCGCCTCCCTGAATTTTGAAGGATCCATTACTGTGGTTGCTGAAAGACCACTGATCCAGAAAGATGCCACCTCTAAACGATCGGTTGTGGAGGGCAGTCAGATTGCGGATGTGCTGCCGGTAAATACAGTGGCAGGGGTTCTGGCTATCCAGGCGGGGGCAGTAACCGACGCTGACGGCCAGGTTCATATTCGTGGCGGACGGATTGGTGAAATCGGATTCATGGTGGATGGGGCTTACGTCAGGGATCCTTTCGATAATACTGCCGGCGGCAGCGTGGATGTGGAAGCCATTCAGGAGATGGAAACGATTTCCGGTACCTATAATGCGGAATACGGTAACGCCATGTCTGCTATTGTCAATATCGTGACAAAAGAAGGCGGACCTGATTATAAATTCAAACTGCAGTATGAATCGCCCATGCTAAATGAATCGCCTTATCGCCGGGCGGACTGGCTGCTGTATACCGATGAGGTGAAAAATCTTCCCGCTTCCGAAAAGGAAAAATATAAGGATGCGGTTCGTCTGCCCAGCGGGGAGTCGGCTTACCGGGAATTTAATGTTCTGGACAGCCGCTATTCACCTACACTGACCGGAATCGATATGCAGGGAAAGTTTAACGGCAGCATTAGTGGCCCGGTCCCCTTTACCCGCAAAGTGAGTTTCTTTGTCTCCAGTACACTGGGGAATGAAAACAGCTATCTTCCCTATACCTTTTCCCTGGATAGAATTGTTTCCGGAAAAATCAGTTATGATGTAAAACCCACCCTTAAATTTCAATTGAGCATGGACTGGGGAGATCGCTGGTATCAGAATTATGATCATCAATACAAATACTGGCAATATTTTGACCAGCTCAACAACGGTAGCTATCCTCTGCTGCGTGATCTGAAAACCCGTTATACCCTTAAAGCCACTCAAACATTGAGTGCTTCAACCTATTATAATTTCAGTGTTTCCTATATCAGGAATAAAAACAAAAATGCCATTGATAACAAGCTGGTGATCACCCAACCCACCACCGGGGAGTTACTCTATTCAGAATATGTAACCCGTGGATACTACCAGGGGATTGAGGGAAATTTCCGTAATGGTGATGTCCGATATTGGTCTAATACCGATTCCAAGACCCTGGATTTTGACCTGGATTTAATCAGCCAGGTTACCAATAATCACCTGGTTAAAGGCGGTCTGGAGTTTCGTCAGCACAATATTTTCCGTCACCGCCTGGGCATGCCGCCGCGTGAAGTTCAGGAATATTTTACCCGGAAACCGTTTGAATGGGCGGTATACCTGCAGGATAAAATTGAACTGTCCTATTTGGTGATGAATCTGGGACTGCGTTTTGATTACTATAATCCGGAAGATTATTATTACCCGGACCCGGCCAGGGTACTGCAAACTGTTACCACTCCGGATGGCCAGAGTGAACTTGTAACCGTTCAGCAGCAGAAGGTAAACTCAAAATATAAGCTGAGTCCGCGTATCGGCCTGGCCCATCCCATCACGTCCACCACGGTATTTCATTTTGCCTACGGTCACTTTTTCCAGATTCCCCGCTATTACGATCTTTATCGCGATGATGAACTTTCCGATATCGTAGCCAACGATGCCCTGGTCGGAAATCCGGGTCTGGAACCGGAAAAAACGGTAGCGTTTGAAGCTGGTTTTAAACAGGCACTGGGGACGGATTATGCCATTGACATCACAGCCTATTACAAGGATGTCAGTAACCTTATTTCCAGCTTTTATTACTTCTCAGGAAGAGACTATACCATCTTTGTTAATGCGGATTATGGTAAAGTACAGGGTGTGGATATTTCTCTTAATAAGCGATACAGCAGTTATTTCGCAGGTGCTCTGAATTATACTTTCATGATTGCAAAAGGTAATGAATCGGATCCCATTGAAGGGTATTCCCAGTACCGGGAAGATGATGCCCACCTGAAGCCCAATCGCAATTTTTACCTGGATTTTGACCGCCGCCACAGCCTGAGCCTCAACCTGGATGTCCGTTTTCCGGGAAGCTTTGGGCCGCTCATGCTGGGTTTTCATCCGTTGGGTAATTTCAACATGAATTTTCTCTTTACCGCTGCCAGCGGATTACCCTATACACCCACTTCACGGGATCCCGACGCCACCATTGTGCCGGAAAAAAACTCCGCCCGAAAACCAAGTGTGAATCAGCTGGACCTTCGCATCAGCAAGGAAATTCACTGGTGGCGCTCAATTTTTAATGCTTACCTGCGGGTGGAAAATGTGTTTGATAACATCAATGTTTTACGGGTATGGACGGCTACCGGGCAGCCCTGGGATGGGGGACCCACCTCCAACTATCCCAAAGACCGGCAGGCTAATCCCGATAATGTCGGTATCCGCAGAATGGTGCGACTGGGGCTTATTGTGCGATTCTAACTGCAAGGAGAATGAGGTAATGAAATCGTATTATAAATACTGTTTTATTTTAATTTTTATGGTCACTTCTCTGCCTGCGGGGCAGAATGATAATGGGGTAACAGATGATATCCAGATCAGCGGACGTCCTGCAAAATTGAAAAAACCAACCAGTTTTGCCGATGAGGCGGTGGGCGTTATGGATAAGGGCCAGCTTCAGAACCTGACCATGAATTTCGGCCAGGTTTCAGATACCCGTTATGAAGATGTGGGAAATGCACCCACCCAGTACTTTTTTGATTTTCGATATCCCCGTCGCAATTATACCGGGTTGTGTGATGACTTCTCCATATTTTTTGCCCTCCCGCAGAACAGTAAGAGTAATAATAATGGTAATGTCATTGAGGCCTGGACGGATAATGATAATGAAGACTGGATTGCCAAAGACGGATCCTATGGAAAAACTCACTATAATCCGGCGCTGGATCCCAATCCCCATGTCCCTCTTCTTTATCCGCCGGACAATCCGACCACACCCTATCTGGCTCACAGTGATCTGCCGGACACCTGGCCGGTGGATGAAAGCGGTCTGGCATTCTGGCCGGGATATTTCCAGCGTGATCCTGCTACCGGACTGGAAGTTCCGGGTGAATTTGCTTCGGACCGCGATGTATATGCGGTGTTCGATGATTCGCATAATCAGCTGGGCAATGTAATCGGCTTGGAAGTTGAAATGATGGCGTATTGCTATGGCCGGCCCTATGCCGATAAATTTCAGTTCTATGAATTTTTTATTCACAACAACAGCGGACGTCAGCTGGACAGTTGTTATGTGGGATATTATCTGGATCCGGATTGCAGCGATTACGGCCAGGAAATTTTAATCCTGTCCGACCCGACTTTCAGTATTCCGGATGTCCCGGATGCAATTCTTCAGAGAGATTTTGATGGGGATATCGGAGGTGCCAGCGTTCCCAATTCCCTGGGCGTAACAGAAGATTTTTCGTTCGGCATGGCCATTCTGGAAACGCCCCGGAATGTAGGAGTGACCACCTTTCATTATTTTGCAGATCCCGGGCCAACCGCTGATAACATTCTCTGGCCCATCATCTCCAGCAATCCCACTGATAAGGATATTTCCACTTTTGCTGATTTGTATTTCCATGGAGCCGATCCCAACATTGATGATGTTCAACTGCTCACCGAAAAGTCCGACCTGGTATATATTGTAGCCAGCGGACCTTTCAGCATGGATCCGGGAGAAGTGGTCAAGTCCACTATTGTGGTGGCAGTGGGTGAGACCGATGCGGATTTCTGGAAACAGATTGCCCAGGCGGAACAGATGTTTCAATTCAATTTCCTGGGCCCTACTGCACCTCCCGCACCACGTGTCAGTGCCGTTCCCGGCAATGGTCAGGTAACTCTTTACTGGGATTCATCTCCGGAAACTGCGGAAGATCCCTTCACCAAAAATATTGACTTTGAAGGCTATCGTATTTATCGCAGTGAGGATAACGGACAGACCTGGGGAAAGGAGGTAAATGATGCCCAGGGGAATCTGATTGGCTATGTCCCCCTGGCCCAGTTTGACCTGGCGGATGGTATTACCGGTTTTGATCCCCGCAATCCTGTGGTATACCTGGGAGATGATACCGGATTGAAGCACTCTTTTATTGATGAGACGGTAAAGAACGGAATTAAATATTCGTATACGGTGGTGGCTTATGACCAGGGAGATTCCATCATCTATTCATTGGAAACTTCCAGGGGAACCAGTACCGCCGATAAAAATTTTGTTAGCATAACACCCTCGCCGCCTTACCTGGGAAAAATACCGGCACAGGTTGAAACGCTTGAGCAGATTCAGGGAATCGGAAAAGGCGGGGTTCATCTCAATGTGGTGGACGATCGGATTCTGAAAGCCGATCAATATGAAATCCGATTCCATGGGACACCGGCCACTAGCTTCGATCTGCTGAATCTTACCACTTCCCAAACCCTGATGCAGAACGCTCCGTTGAATTATGAAGACAATGCGGTGACCGAAGGGTTTCAGATTGCCGTTGCATCGGAACAGAAAATCGGGGGAGTAAAAAGTATTACTGATAGATTTGGACTGAATGTAGCGGGAGAGGGGAATGTGGATAGTACCGGATCCTGGTTCGTCAGTCTCTCTGTTTTTCCTCCCTCAAGCGCGGAAGGCCGTATTCACGATTATGAAATTCGTTTCACCAACGAGGGTTCCATTGCATACAGCTGGGGACTTCCCGCGGTTTCAACCGCTGCGTTTCCGGTAGATTTTGAGGTATGGGACGTGACCACCGGTGTTAATCAGCGTATCTGTTTTCAGGTGAAAGATGATAACAATGACCAGAAATGGGAAGAAGGAGAAGTGATTTTTATCATCCGAGATCCCTATCCCGATCCACAGATCGGTGATCCGTTAATTGCTACTTTTCCCGACAATTTCATCTATCAGGTTAGTATTCTCAATGCTCAGGGTGATTCCCTTCGGGTGCCACCGCAGACCGGTGATAAAATCATAATTGAATCCTATCGCAGTTTAACTGAAAATGATATATTCGATTTCAAATTCAAACTTTCCGAATTTGATGCGGGTGCGGTCGATCTATCGCAGGTGCGGGTAGTTCCTAATCCCTATATGGTGGGAGCCGCCTGGGAGCAACTGCAGAATGTGCATCAGGTCCGGTTCATGTACCTTCCCCCGGTCTGTACCATCAATATTTATAGCCTGAGTGGAGAGCGGGTGAATACTATTGAGAGGAACACTTTCCAGACAGGTGACGAGCTGTTTAATCTGGTAAATATTTCCAATCAGGCTCTGGCATTCGGGGTTTATGTCTATGTGGTAACCACACCCGATGGCAAGAAATTTACCGGTAAATTTGCCGTTATCAGATAACGAGGCAATCATGAAAACAAGACATATTCAGATATTTGCAACTCTTTTCCTGACTTTTTCTTTTATAATACCGGAGGCCGGTGCCGAAACCAACAAAAGCGGGACCTCTGCTGCCCAGTTTTTAAAGATCGGAGTCGGGGCCCGGGCCATGAGCCTGGGCGGGGCAGTGGTAGCCGCCTCCAATGATGCGTATGGTCTGTACTGGAATCCTTCCTCTATAACTAAGATACAAAAACCCACCCTGGCCGGATCTCACACCCGCTGGTTTGCCGACATCACTCACGATTATTTCAGTTTTATTTTACCGGTAAATCAAAACAGCGGAGTAGGTTTTCATGTGATTGTGCTGAATATGAATGACATGGAGGTAAACACTGTGGATCAGCCCCAGGGTACCGGGGAATTTTTCAGTGCCCGCGATATTGCTCTGGGTGTCTCTTATGGAATCCGGGTAACCGATTTTTTCTCACTGGGATTTACCGGAAAGTATATCCAGCAATCTATTTATAATGAAAGTGCCAGTACCTTTGCTCTGGATATCGGGAGTCTCCTGGAAGTGCCTTTCTATGGCCTGATTCTGGGGATGAATTTTTCCAATTTCGGAGGAAAATTACAGTTGGATGGCCGTGATTTATCCAGGGAGTACGATCTTAATCCCGGTAATACCCTCAATGCGGGTGTGGAGACACGATTAAAGACTGAGCCCTGGGAACTGCCGGTCAATTTCCGGGTAGGTGTGGCCATGGACCTGTTGGGCCGTGGAGAGAATTTTTTCAAATCTCAGGACAATCGGTTTACCCTCTCAATTGACGGTAATCATCCGACCGATGCGCCTGAATACATGGCTTTTGGTGCCGAATATTCCTTTAAGGAGATAATAGCGCTTCGGGGTGGATACCGCCTGAACCGGGATGTGGAAAAATTCTTTTATGGAATCGGTTTGCATGTGCCGGTAACCGGTGCCGCGTTTACCTTTGATTACGCGCTGGCATCATTTGATGAACTGGATTATATCCATGTAATATCTGGAAGTATCTCGTTCTAAAATTTTTTCATTATGGACGTGATGGTGGAGTAACCCGAGATTTTTCCTCTGCCTATCCACAGTATCCCAAAGTCATTTCAGCCGTAAAGCTAAAGGAGCCTGTTTATTGTTCCCGGAATGGTTGATTTTTGTGGTGATGACCGGTTCGTTTATCATGGCCGCCATGTGGTTTAAATGGCCGATTGGCATTTCACTCATGTTTTCCTCTATCATGGGGGGAGTCATCAGCGGGCATGGAATTCCACTGCGGCATCTGGTTGAGGGAACTTTTGCTTACCTGGATCCCATCCTGATTATCGCAACCGCCATGATCTTTATGGAAGTTCTGCGGCAGACGGGTGCCCTGGAAAGCCTCAGCCGCCTGATAATCGTGAAAATGTATCGCTTTCCCTTCTGGTTGATATTTTTTATCACCATTTTTATCATGTTTCCCGGTATGATTACCGGACTCTCCACCGCCACTGTTTTAACCACCGGGGCACTGGTGGCGCCAGCCCTGATTCATCTGGGTATTCCGAAACTCAAGGTCGCAGCCATGATTGCCATGAGCGCCATTTATGGAATGATTGCCCCGCCTATCAATGTTCCGGCAATGATTATCGGTAGCGGGGTGGATATGCCCTTCATCGGGTTTGAACTTCCGCTGATCTTTGCCACTTTTCCACTGGCCATTGGGGTGAATGTTGTTCTGGGTTGGAAACATGTGCGTCATGTGGATCTGAAACGTGTGTCAGATAACCTGAAAGAAGACGCTTTTAAAATTTATGGATGGCGATTGTATGTTCCACTTTTTCTGGTGGTGGTGCTATTGTTGTGTATCCGGATTTTTCCCGGATTTTTTCCCAATCTGGGCGTTCCACTCACCTTTATGATCTGCAGCCTGGTGGGGCTGTTCTGCGGGCGCAAATTTCATTTATTAAAGTTATCTCATCATTCTCTGCAGGAGGCGCTACCGGTGATTGGCATTCTGATCGGAATCGGCATGTTTATTCAGATCATGACCCTCACCGGAGTCCGTGGCCTGCTGGTTATCGGTAGCCTCAGTCTCCCGGCATTATGGCGGTATGTAGGAATTGCCACCATGATGCCTCTGTTCGGGGCGATATCGGCATATGGTTCGGCTTCGGTGCTGGGAGTACCGTTTTTGCTGGCATTCCTGGGTCAGAATGAGATCATTGTGGGATCCGCATTATCTCTGATTTCAGGACTGGGAGACCTGATGCCTCCCACCGCCCTGGCCGGGATCTTTGCGGCCCAGGTGGTGGGTGAGGAAAATTATTTCCGGGTACTCAAATACACGCTGCTGCCGGCGGTGGCTACCGCGCTGTGGGGAATCGGGATGATTATTTTTGCCAATCAACTGGGGAAAATCCTTTAGCCATAATTAAGGCAGGAATAAAAGATGAAAGATTAAGGATGAAGGATTAAAGATTACCACGGAGTGGTTGCCATGCGAAAGATCAAAGAGGGTAAAAGTGCAAAGCGCAAAGCGCATGGCGGAAAGCGAAAAACCAAGGCATCAGGTATCAGGTTTCAGGCATCAGGCAGAAAATCAGGATGCAGGATGCAGGATGAAGGGAAAGGCAAAAGGGATAAGAGGATAAAGGTTTCAGTTTTCAGGAGCCAGTATCTGGCAACCAGTAGCAAGTATTCCCGACTCCCTGTCAACCTCCGGTTGACTAATCGGGACTAAACCATCCACGGTTTAGCCAGTATCCAGTATCCAGCGTCCAGTATCAAGCAACCAGTTGGCAGTCGGCAGAAGAAGTTGAGAAAGCCTTGATCCACTATTCTTTGTCCTTGAGCCTTTTTCCTTTATTCCTGAATCCTGATTCCTGTTTCCTGGTGCCTGTTTTTAACTTCCGGAATTTCTGATTTTCAAGCAGGTAGATGACATGGAAAAGCTAACTGCTTTATTTCATTAATAATATCAGAGAACGCGAATGATTTTAACATGGATCTATCAATTAATTTTATTGTTTTTTTCGGCCCTGCTGATTTATGATATTTTCAAAGAGAAGAGCAAAATGATGCAGCTGACGGCAGCCATCACGCTCATTACTTTTCTTCTGCGCCTGTTCATGGTTAAATAATGGCATGAAGATAAAGCAATTTATTAAAAAATACAGGTTCGCCCTGTTTCTGCTGGCATTGAGTGCTATACTTTCAATCCGGGCCATGGGGGACTTCGGACGAATGCAACTGGAGGACGTTCTCTATCCATCTGCGTCCCTGTCGGAAATCAAATATCTTCATGACTATCATGCACCGCTGGAAGGCACAAACGGCGACACGAAAATTTTCTGTTATTCCGGTGAAGAAAAAGGCGGTACTATCCTGCTGCTGGGGGGAACCCATCCTAATGAAGCGGCCGGTTTTGTTACCGCTTACCTCGTAATTGAAAAATTGCAGTTATTAAAAGGAAAAATTTTCGTAATTCCCCAGGCCAATCATAGTGCGTTTACTCATGATGATCCGCAGGAAGGCACTCCCCAGTTTTTTTCCATCAACGGGAAAAAAGGATTGCGCACCTTCCGTTATGGGTCAAGGATTACCAATCCGGTGGATCAGTGGCCGGATCCCGATATCTACCTGCATTATCCCTCCGGCCAGAAACTGGCGGGGAATGAAACGCGAAATCTGAACCGGGCTTACCCGGGACGTCCGGATGGCACCTTAACCGAACAGGTTGCTTTTGCTATTGTGAACCTGATCAGACAGGAACAGGTGGACTTGGCTTTCGACCTGCACGAAGCTGCTCCCGAGTATCCGGTAGTCAATGCAATTGTGTCCACGGTTCGCAGCCAGGATGTAGTCACCGAAGCGGCTCTGGATCTGGCAATGGAAGATCTGCACTATACCCTGGAACCCTCTCCCTATAATTTCCGGGGCCTGAGCCACCGCGAATGGGATAACTTTACCGGGGCTCTTCCGGTTTTAATGGAAACCGCTAATCCGATCCAGGGCCGCCTGCGGGGGAAAACCAATGCAGAATTAGTTGTCAGCGGACTGGATAAAATGTATCTTCATGCCGCCGGTTTGGGAGTTTTGAGTGTACCATATGACAGCAGTGGCCTGCCACTGAAACTAAGGGTAGGAAGGCATCTGGAAGCATTTCAAAAAATTGTAAATGTTTTTTCGGCGAATTATCCGGAACGCGGGGTGTTCTTTTCCGGTCTGCCGGGTTATTATGAAATTATGGAGAAAGGAGTGGGTGAATATTTCTAGTATTGGCCGAACCTGAAGTCGTAAAAAGTTATGAATCTCCTGGCGTTTGTAGTAGAATGTTTTT
>CAYWTB010000115.1:0-13306 GCA_964461135.1 uncultured Caldithrix sp.
TTTAAAGCAATTAACCCCTTTTTACTAACAGTTGCACTTATTACTTGAAACTACATTATAATTGTAGGGAATTGTAAAAATTTATAATTGACACATTACATTATACTTACTCCTACGTTAATGGTCGAATCTAATCATTTTAAGAAACCCTTGTTACGCTGGGCAGGGGGAAAGTGGCATCTTTTAAAAATTTTAATAGAAAATATCCCAGATAATGTAAAAAACCACATTTATATAGAACCATTTTTGGGTGCTGGTTCCTTATTTTTCTATTTGCAACCTGAATCTGCTATTATTTCAGATGCAAATTCACACTTGATCAAATTCTATGAGAACTTGAGAGATTATCCTCTGGAAATATGTAATCATTTAATATTTCTTAAAGATCAAAGTAACAAAGATTTTTATTATAAAATCAGAGATATATATAATAATAGCGATTTTTCTCCCAAACAAGCGGCAAGGTTTTTATACTTAAATAGGACCTGCTTCAATGCAATATTCAGAGTAAATAAAAAAGATAAATTTAATGTTCCTTATGGTTGGAAGGAACCCCCATCTATTCCATCAAAAAACTAACTAATACAAGCAGGAAAAATATTAAATAATGCAATTATTAAGGCTTGTGGATTTGATCAAGCCTTACAAAATATAAATAATAACTCTTTTATCTATCTAGACCCTCCCTACCCCCCTCTAAATGGTACATCATTTTTTACGCAATACACTCCCGATGGATTTAATGATAAAGATCAAATAAGATTGGCTTCAATATTAGCAGAACTTGATCGGGTTGGTGTACAATTTATGATGTCAAATGCCAATACATCATTGATAAGAAGTCTTTATAAAAATTTTATTATTAAGGAAGTATCTGTTGTAAGGTATGTAACAAGCAAAAAAATAAAGCATAAGGTTTCAGAATTAATAATAAAAAATTATTCTAAATAATTATTAGCAAAAGTGTGGTGAAAAAATGGCAATTACCAACCTTTTAGATGTTAAAACAATTTCCCAAAGGATTATTAATCAAAAAAAATCACCCTATCATTTTATTACAATTAAAAACACACAACGAGAGGAATATCAAAACCAAGGGTGGCAATATGTCCCCTCCAAAATAAAAAAATCACTACGAATGAGAAAACTCAAAGCACATAACATTGCTTTTGAGGATAGGGTTTGGGCGCTTATGGCACGTTTACAGTTTAATTATATTAATAAAGATTATAATTTCCGATTAGAATATCAGCCTGGTTTAACAAAGCAGCTTGATGTCTTTGCGATCGATGAAGAGGCAATCTTGATTATAGAATGCAAATCTACTGATATCAAGAAAAGAGTAAGTTATCAAAAAGATATAAACGAATTAGTTGCCTTAAAAGAAAAACTTAGGATTGCAGCAAAGAATATTTTTTCTGGTCAACAAAAGGTTTCCTTCATTTTTGCAACAAAAAATGCAATAATAAGTGATAATGATAGACAGAGGTTATTAGAAGGTCAAATTTTTCATTTTACTCAGGATGATATTGAATATTTTGAACAATTGGCTGATTTCATAGGTTTTGCGGCAAAATATCAACTTTATGGAAAATTGTTTGAGGGACAGAAAATTCCCGAATTGAAAAATAGGGTTCCAGCCATTAAGGGGAAAGTTTCAGGTGGCCATACATTTTATTCTTTTAGCATTGATCCATATTATCTTTTAAAAATTGGATTTGTTTTACATAGGAGGGAAACAAATCCTGAATCTGCAAATGCGTATCAAAGACTAATAAAGAAAACCAGACTTAAGCAGATTGGATCTTATATCAACAAGGGTGGATATTTCCCAAACTCAATTATTATAAATATTCAAGGTAATCCACATAAAGAATTAAGATTTGATATGGCCAGCTTAATTGAACATGATTCTAAAACCAATTTGGGGGTGCTTCACTTACCAAAAACTTATAAAAGTGCCTTTATCATTGATGGACAACATAGGCTTTATGGATATGCAGTGACTGCGTCTAAATCAAATCATACAATTCCAGTTGTTGCATTCTACAATCTTCCTGTTGAGGAACAATCAAGGATTTTTGTAGACATTAACCATACTCAAAAATCTGTACCAGCAAATTTATTGCACTCTATAATGGCTGACTTTCATTGGAAATCTGCCAACGATAGGGAGGCCATCTCTGCATTGAAAACAAGACTATTTGTTGAATTAAATTCTGATGATAGAAGTCCCTTTTATAGAAGATTAATTCTATCAGAAGAGAAAAAAACAGATATTCGATGCCTGACATTACAAACACTTAAAAGCTGGGGTTTGAACAAAGTCGAGTTTTTTGGAACGTTAAAGGGTGATAGGCTTATTAAAACAGGATATCTTACAGATATTGATTACGATAAAACCCTAGAGAAGGCAGTTCAATTTTTCAATTCCACCTTCAGGAAAATTGAAGAAGATCTATCTGATCAATGGAAAGTCGGTGCCGGACCTGGGGGATTTATTGCAATGAATAGTGGAGTAAGTGCATTAATTAGAATCATGGATAACATTATTAATTTTTTAATTAAGAATAAAAACATTAAACCAGAGTTGATGAGTGGCCAAGATTTAAGCATACAGGTTATTCCTTTTTTAGACCCCGTGGTTAAATTTATAAAAAAACTGGACAATGAAGGAAGAAATAAACTTCGTGGATTATTCGGAAGCGGAGCAACCGAAAAGGTTTTAAAATTATTCCAAAATGCAATTTACCTCATATATAATGAGTTTAATCCTGAGGGATTAGAGCAATGGAGAAAAGACAACACGGGAGAATTTAATGAGCCAGCCTACGATATTGGTAATAAATATATTGAACCCAAGATTGACGAGTTTATTAAAACAAAATTGAGAGAAAAATTTGGAGATAATAATTGGTGGATTGAAGGTATACCCAAGAATATTCAATTAAAGTGCGCTGAAAATAAAATTGAGGTGGGTTCTAGAGAACCCGACTGGAATTTTTTGAACACAATTCATTATCACAAAATAATTGAAAAACACTGGGACCTTTTTGGAGAATATTTTACAATGCCTGGAATGGAGAACGTTAAGAAAGAAAAAAAGTTAGATTGGCTCAATAAATTTAATTCAATCCGTCAAAAGTACTCTCATCCCCAAAGAGAAAACACAACAGAAGCTGAATATAATTTTCTTGTCCAGATAAAAAAGTGGCTTGAAAATTCACTAAAATGAAATGCCAAAGATATTATGAATCACCTTAAATATTTAAAATATTTCAGATCTTTAATTTGAAACTTTAAAAATACTAATAAAATAATACACAATATTTACACACTTATATAAAAATAGGGTTTATGAAATTCTCACAAACCCTTGTTTTTTATGGTGGCACCTCCCCGAATCGAACGGGGGACACACGGATTTTCAGTCCGTTGCTCTACCGACTGAGCTAAGGTGCCGACCTGAAAATGTGTGCAAAATATAACCGTCACACCTTATTAAAACAACTTTTTTTTCAATCAGCTAAACAGTTGAAATTCACCTTTTGTTTTTCTATATTTCGGGTCAGGATGCAGATTTATGAAAAGACGTGAATTTTTAAAACAGAGCGCCATGATTGGTGCCGGCTTTACCTTCCTGCCTATATCTCAAAATTCTTTTCATAATGCGATCGCCTCAGCTACCCGGTCACGGGTCATTCAAATTAGCGGGCAGGATGTTCGTCGGGGAAATATTCTTAATCAGGATATCATTGCTAAAATGCTGGATCAGGCCATTTCTCATCTGTATCAAACCGATCAGATGGGACAGATTTGGAAAAACCTGTTTTCACCACAAGATGTGGTTGGCCTTAAAGTGAACTGCCTTTCCGGCGCTCGGGCGTCCACCCACTCCCTGCTGACGGAGGCTGTCATCGAACGACTGCGGGAAGCCGGCATTCCCGCCGGGAATATCATTATCTGGGACCGGATGAATCGCGATCTGGAAAATGCCGGGTATAAAATTAATCTGAAAAATCGAAATAAGGTGCTCTGCTTCGGAAATGATGCCGCCGGTTTCGATGACCAATTATATATGAACGGTTCGGTGGGCAGCCTCATCACCCGCACCCTCACGCGGATATGCAGCGCGGTCATTAATCTGCCGGTGCTGAAGGATCATGGAATCGTTGGAGTGACTCTCTCCATGAAAAATTTTTTCGGCGCCATCCACAATCCCAATAAATATCATCACAATGGCGGTAATCCCTATGTGGCGGATCTGTATGAACTGGATATCGTCCGCCGTAAAACGCGGCTCACCATATGCGATGCCCTGGATGCCCAGTATGAGGGCGGACCGCCATTCAAACCCCAATGGAACTGGCCGATGAACTCACTGCTGGTGGCAGTGGATGGTGTGGCACTGGATCGTATCGGCTGGGACATTATCGAATCCAAACGCCGCGAAATGGGCTTTCCCTCTCTGAAAGAGACCGGCAGGTCTCCGGAATATATATTAACTGCCGGACGCAAAAATCTGGGACAGACTCACCTGGACCAGATTGACTGGCAAAAAATAACTATGAGCTAAGTATGAACAATTTTCAAAATATGAATCGCCGTAATTTTCTGATCCGCTGCAGCCTTATCAGCGGTTCTTCCCTCCTTCTTCCTGGCTTTTCTCCTGCCGCAACCCCGGCTGCAGAAGCTGATTATGAACATGAAGCCCGCTGGTATGAAAAAATTCCCCACAAAAAAGTCAAGTGCAAGCTGTGTCCCCGGGAATGTGTGGTGGATGACCGCGAACGGGGATACTGTGGTGTGCGGGAAAATTACCAGGGAGTATATTATTCCCTGGTGCACTCTCATCCCTGTACCTATCATATAGATCCCATTGAGAAAAAGCCTCTGTTTCATTTCCTTCCCGGAACCCAGGCCTTCTCCCTGGCAACGGTGGGTTGCAATGTGGACTGCCAGTTCTGCCAGAACTGGCAAATCTCCCAGATCCGGCCGGAGCAGGCCGAAAATCTGGATCTGCCTCCGCAAAAAATTGTCAACATGACCCGTGAATCGGGAGCGCCGTCCATTGCTTATACCTACTCCGAGCCGGTTATTTTTGCCGAATATATGTATGATATCGCAGACGCTGCTGCTAGGGCCGGCATTAAAAGTGTAATGGTCAGTAACGGCTACATCCAGGAAAAACCTATGCGCGAACTCGCTAATGTTCTGAGTGCGGTAAAAATCGATCTGAAGGCATTCAGCGAGGAGTATTACCGGGATATTGTGGCCGGAGAGCTGAAACCGGTTCTTGACACCCTGGTTCTCCTGAAAAAAATTAACATGTGGACGGAAATTGTCTACCTGGTGGTTCCTACCCTGAATGACGGTGACAAAGAATTCGCTGATCTTGCCAGGTGGATCAAAACTGAACTGGGTCAGGACGTTCCGGTACATTTCACCCGTTTTCACCCGCAATACAAGCTGCTGAATCTGCCCCCCACTCCGGTGAAAACCCTGGAACGGGCCAGGGAAACAGCACTGGCCGAAGGCTTGCACTATGTCTATGTTGGAAATGTGCCGGGGCATGCCGCAGAACACACCTATTGCCCCAAATGCGGAAAAATACTCATTCGGCGCCAGACATTCTGGATCCTGGAGAATAAAATTAGCAACGGTAAATGTCCTGACTGCCATACCCCGATTCCGGGCATCTGGTCCTGAGGCAGAACAGGTATTAACGGAAATAAAAAGTATAACAGGAGAAAATGCAGTATGAAAATAATAAAGGAGGTAATCGGTATGGCTCTGTTTTTCACGGCTTTACTGCACTCACAACCATCAGACCAGATAAGGTCTCCTGAGGTTGCCGGGATGTTCTACCCGGGAAACTCCCGGGAACTATCCCGGATGATTGATCAATACCTCTCCCAAACACAGGTTCTGGTGGAAGGGAACATTGGCGGTCTGGTGTCTCCCCATGCCGGTTATGTTTACTCCGGACCGGTGGCGGCCTGGAGCTACAAACAGGTGGCCGGTAAAACGTATGATGTCGTAATAGTGATTGCCCCTTCTCATTTTGAATATTTTTCATTCATCAGTGTATATCCCGGAAAATTTTATGAGACACCCATGGGTAAAATTCCGGTGGATACAGACCTGGCAAAAGAACTGGTTCAATATGATTCTCGTATTCAATTCTCAGAATCGGGGCATGAACCGGGCCCGACAGGCCGGGGGGAGCACGCCCTGGAAGTTCAGCTTCCCTTTTTACAGAAAACGCTTGGCTCATTTAAACTGGTGCCCATTGTGATCGCCGACCAGTCCTGGAATAATGTCCGGATTCTGGGAGATGGCCTGGCAACTGTGTTAAAGAACAAAAAGGCGCTGATCGTCGCTTCGTCCGATCTTTCCCATTATCATTCATACCAGGCGGCTTACCAGATGGATCAATCCCTGCTCGATTATTTCAGCGCATTTGATTATCAGAAAATACTGGAAAAGTGTGAGCAGCGCAAAATAGAAGCCTGCGGTTACGGTCCCATTACCGCTATGATGTACGCCTGCCAGAAACTGGGCTATACCCACAGTAAGGTTTTGAAATATGCCACCTCCGGGGACGTACCGGTGGGTGAAAAATCGCAGGTGGTGGGCTACCTCAGTGGTGTGGTGTATAAATAATCCGGATATACCTCCCGGTTGTACCAGGCAAAAAAACACAAATGGGAAAGTAATGGTTCCGGAAATAAAAAGAGAAAAGTTACAATCCGTACTTTCAGGTATGTGTTTATCCTAATTACCACAACTGTCTATATTTCGAGGCTCAATCATACGGCTTACCTTTCCGTTTCCCTAAGCCTGGCACCTTTATTACCGGTTGAGCAGGTGAGGTTCACTTCTGATCTACGGGCTGTACTTTGGTCAGGTAAGACTTTTCAATTACACAGTTTGGATCACTTACTGGATAATAACAACGAATTTCATTCCTCCTGGAAATCCCATCGTTCCTGATTTATCCCGACACAATGATACGCCTTTTATGCACTCTTCCAGTAACTTCTGTTTATTTATCCTCTTGCCGGTTCACCTCTTGTATGGCAGATTATTGCTGCCAGCAAAGTTTATATGTTATACGTAAAATCGGAAAAAGTACAAGGCCAGGTGCACCAGGTCCACAAAATGGTCTTAAGTCGAGAGAGACAGGCGGTAAATAAAGTGCTTTTTTAGAAATTCCTCATTTATGCAGTAAGTAACTTATTTAGAATTACACCAGCGACAAGCCCGCCAAAGAAAACCAAATAGCTGAGCAGGATCCACCACCACAGCTTACGCCAGGAGGGAGTGCGCACCTCTCCTTCTCTCCATACCAGGACGCTCCAGGCTTGAAACCCGCCTTTTACCACCCAGTACTCATAGAAGAATAAGAGCAAACCGCCCACAAGTGCGCCCAGGACGGCGATTGCCCACCAAATCATCACGGTCCAGGCGGATAAAGGTAGTATGGAGCATATTCGAATACTCTGGTTTACCAGTGGAATGGCAACCACGTTGATCCCAGCCATGCCCAGATTTGCTGCCACCAGCGCCTGGGGCAGCCGTTGGCTTAGGAGATACCCGTAGTTTTTTTCCGTCACCGGTGCTAGCAAAGGCCCCTGGAAAACCAGCCACCCCACCGCCAGGGGCAGGCCAAACACGAGTGCGATCTGCAGATGCCAGGCACTTTGTACTGCCGGTACCAAGATAACAATAACCAGAATCGCCACGAAGGCAGTCACCGTGGACATCAAATCTCCCACCGCTTCCAAGAGGGCGACTCGCCAGGTACCCGGCTTTCGGTAACGCCCAACAACGAGCCAGACCAGCAATGCCAGGGGACCAAGGAAGATCGCGGCCGGCGCCCAGAGTCCAAATCCCCACCGTCTACCGATGGAGAGAGAGATCAGCAGGATCAAACTGACCAATACCATCACTGACCAGGCCATACCCACCCACTGACAGAGCCTGGCCTTTGCCTGTATCTGCTTGTAACGGCGATCTGCCTCCTGCCTTACATCGTCAGGGAAAAGTCTACTGAGCGGCCCGGGAGCGCGCGGGTTGGCGATTTCTTCTGCCACATTCAGCACAACGGGCCGGTCGAACTGGTGGAAGTAATACAGGTACACCAGGCCATTGGGCAGATCGGCCACCAGCGATTCAATCGTCCAGCTGGTACCTCCCTCCCCGTGGACAGCTTCTAAAACGTTGGCCGCATCCCGGGTAGTAAGTTGCCCCTCCTGGTTTACCAAGCGTCCCAGCAACTCCTGTGCCCGGTCATAACGCCAGCAGGGATAGCTAAAACCATTGGCAGGATGGGCCACATTAAAATTGGAAGAGACCAGGAAGCCGTCTCCACGCGGCTTGCGGGTGAACACCAGTTCGCCATCTGTTCCTGCGCTGATGATCACGGCGTCGCCGGTTGCGTCGGCGAACTGCATCTGGTCGTGCATATAAGAATGCCACTGGTGCAACTTGACCCAGGTTATGACCTCATCAACCGTAGCACACTCTTGCAGGATGTGGATGGGGTAGCTGGAATAGTCCCCGGAAACCGGAAGACGCTCAGCGTGCGGATTAACGTCCACACGGGGCAACCCATTTGCATCATACGCCAAGCCTTCCTCATTTACCCCTTGCTGGACGTTGTCTGGCTGGCCGATCCAGATCGCTCCATATTTGCTAGCGTCGCCTGGATCGATCCAATAATAGGAGTCAGAGGTGATATAGTCATCGTTGCCACCAAAGAAGACCTGCTTACCCTTGGATATGGTAAACACTGTACATCCAGGAGGAACCGCCCTGTTACAGGAGGATTCAGAAGACAAGCCTGCATCGTAGGTCTTTCCCAATACGGCCGGCTGGCAGGCTACGAGTCCCACCATCATCAGGAATATGAAGTTTTGTAACCGTTCTTGAATCTGTTTCATTGGTCAAGCTCTCCTTCTTTCTGTGAACCATATTGTATTTAAAATTCAAGTATATACCGGTTCGCTTATCGGCAGCGCCTGTATAAACGCCCAAAACTTTCGGATTTCAAGGAAACTTGTAATAATGCTCTTATCATCAAATTCAAACTAAAGCTCTTATGTCCGCAATTTATACTTGTTAACTGCAAATATTATTTAAACAATCAGTTCCCGGCATCATTCTTTCTAAAAGCATAATCTAAAATATATTAATAGTACTAATACCGCCAGGTCCAGCTCACACCCAGGGATGGCAATAAAGGAAACCAGTATCCTTTTTGTTCAATCAGATAAGGAGCACCATCCCGATCTATCCTGGAGCTGTATTTAATATTTCTGATGTTATCCCGATTGTACAGGTTAATCAGTGCCAGAAAAAGAGTGATTCGGCTGTTGGAGAAATAGAAATGACGGCTCAGCTGTATGTCCAACCGGTGATAGGAGGGTAATTGGGATCCGTATAATTTATCATACTCAACATGATAGCGGATATTACCATCAGGTAGTTGTTCGGTTCGGATAACCCTCTGTGTGTAAGGCCAGCCGGTGTGATATTGCCAGGAGACATTCAGATGCCAGTTACGGCCGGGACGATAATTGAAATCCAGATAGATGGTATGGCGCTGATCGTAACTGTTCGGAATAGCCGGTTCGTCCAGGGAGGTGGTTTCTCCCCGGTAGGTAAAACTTTGTACATTTTCATCCGAATATGCCAAAGCATAACTGGCCCAGCAGGAAAATTTTCCTCCCTGATCATACTTTATATAAGACTCCGCACCTTTCGCCCGGGCACCATCAAAGGTCAGGGAGAACAAGTCATCTTCCTGGACCTCAGGGAATACCTCAATATCTTCGGAAAAAATGCGATAGTCCGGCCGAAGGTGGGAGATCTTTTTGTAATAAGCTTCCAGCCGGAGATTTAATCCATTGCGGTATGTATGCTCCAGACCAAGCACCCAGTGTCTGGATTTTTGCGCCGGAAAGAAATCTCTTTCGCCGTACGCCACTTTTATTTCGTACATTCTTTGACTCTGATTAAAATGCCCCCAACCACCTCGTAAGTAAGTCTGTCTGCCAAAGGCATATACGAAATTTACACGAGGACTCAGATACCGATCATCCGTGTACACATTACGGTCATATCGCACTCCCAATTCCACAGTGAGGGGTGATAAAATCTGGAAACGGTTTGATAAATAACCTCCAAATCTATCGCCGTGAGGATTTAGATAAACAAAGTTCGTGTCAATGGTTACCACATATTGATCTTGATCCATCAAATTCTGGTGAACGATGGTATTACCATAATCATAATCAGCGGCCTGATAACTATAATAGAATCCCCATTTCAAAAACCACTGCTCGAAGAGCTCAAAATCCCAATCCTGTTTTAAACTGAAAACATTAACCCGATTTTGATCCTCTACGGTAAATTGGGTAACACCCGTGTCGTCGAAATAACCGATCCCCCGACGGTGGTGGTTTATTCTTCCGAACGAAGCCGTGCTTTGAATCAATAGACGGGGATTCATCATTGAATTCAGAGTTACCCAGCTATAGGAATTACCATATCTGGTGTCAAATACATCCCCGGTTTCCTCCTCTACAAAATCTAATTTGTCTCCGGAATGGATAAGATTGGCAGATAAGGTATGTTTTTCCCCTAACTGATACTTAACCTTTGCGAAAGTATCATAGTACCTGGGCAGGGGGGGATCCTGTTCATCCATAAGTTCCAGCACCAGATCCAGATATCCTCTGCGGGCAGATATCAGCCAGGATCCTTTATTCTGTTGAAAGCTACCTTCGGACATAAATCTGGCGTTCATAAAGCTTATCCCCAAAGAAGTACGTGATTGTCCTCCGGTGGGATTGGCGGACTTCATATGGAAAACGCCGCTCATATATTCACCATATTCCGCCGGAAAACCGCCGGTATACAGATCAATTCCTTCAATTGCTTTGTCATCAATAATGCTCAGCAAACCACCCTCCACGTCTTTGAGATGAAACGGCTCATACAGTTCCATTCCGTCTATTAATGATAAAACCTCTTCATTTTTTCCTCCCCGGATCATAAATTTTGTACTGAAATCATTGGCATTAACGCCCGGTAATCGGGTAATTGCACGGTAAATGTCCTCACCAAATGGTATGGTTTGTAAATTTTGTTCTGTGAGCGTTTGTTTGATAATTGGCTCCCTGCCCATTACTGCAAATTTACCCGGGGTGATAACGATCTCCTTCAACTGGAGAGGTGCAGGAATTAGCTTGACATCAATCACAACCTCGCTTTCAGGAGAGATTTCAATATCGTCAAATTGTTTTTCTTGATAACCGATATAGGAAAATTCCAGGGTGTATTTTCCTTCTGGAATATCAGGAATGAAATAATTGCCGTTCTCATCGGTGGTTCCCCCTATGCCTTTTCCAACCACTACAATATTCGTCCCAATAAGCGGAAGTCGGGTTTCGCTATCAATAACCCTTCCTTTGATTATACCAGACTGGCTTTTAGATTTTTGAGAAGGTTTAATAATCAGGCTGTTCGCTCCTCCGGTCATCAGTCTGACATTGGTATCCTTTAGAACAAAGAGCAACACATCAAGTGCTTTTTCGTCTTTCTTCTTTGAGGTGATTATCTTATTAAAAGACATCTGACTTCGATTAAAATTAATATGAAAACCACCCTCTGCAGCGATAACCATAAGTGCATCTTCAATATCCGTCTCATTAAAATTAACGGTTATTCTTTTTTGTAAAAATTCAGGAATCGTCCGGGGATCATGTTGATTTATTTCTCTAAAATGCTCTTCCGCCCGGGTGAAAGTTGCCGGTGGTGATAATAAAAAAATTATTATAACCGTTATGAGGTAAGACTTTATTAGTTGCATCAGATGTTTCTCCGGATTTTTTTATTAGCCTCGCAATATTCTTCAAAGAATATATTTAATTAAAATTACATGGGCATTAAACGGTATAGTTTACCCACATGGGCAAAATGTGCATCTACCAGTTCACCTATCAGTTTTAGATGGTATTCAAGTGTCCTGTCGGATAAATGTACCGTTAAGCAATCATTTATTACAGTTGAATCCCGGACTTCAAATTTTACGTCATACCAGCGTTCCAACTGGTTTAAAATTTCACTGAGCGGCGTATTTTCAAAGTAGATCTCGTTTTGCATCCATCCTGTCGATTTCCGAACATCTACCATTCGTGGCAGAGTGGGTTGCCCGTTCTCCGGTACCGTGCTGGCATACCCCTGGTTTAGAGTAACGGATTTTTCAATACCATCTTTTTCCGAATAAAGCAATACTTTTCCTTCAGTTACTGTAATGGTAATTTTCCGCTCTTGCTGCCATGCCCGGATATTAAATTTTGTCCCCACTACCTCAACGGCAGCTTGGTTTATAAAAACGGTAAACGGTTTTCCCGGATTGGGGGCCACTTCAAAAAAAGCTTCGCCGGTCAAATACACTTCACGTGCTTTACCCGTAAACTTGCCGGGAAAACTGATTTTACTGCCTGCATCGAGAGTGATTTTACTGCCATCACTCAAGGTGATACTATCACGCCGGGCATTTCTAACTAAAATTGTTTTTAGTTCTGTATTACCTTTAATTCCCAGCAGGGAGGTGAGATCGCCGCTGAAAATATACAAAGCTGACAGCAGGAATATGAGTAATACGGCCGCATAACGCCAGACGGCCTTATGAGACAGCTGCACTGTAAATGACTGCCATTTTGTCCATGCAGGGGATTCGCTTAGAGGTATTTTTGTATGTCCCGGTGAATCCGTTTCAATACCGGCTCTTTTGGACAATTGCTGCCACAGCGTCATGGTGTCAGAGGTTTGAATTCCGGGTTCAGCAGTATTCCAGGCAATTTTTAAAAATTCGACTAATTGTTGTTTGTCCGGATCAACATTTATCCGGGATTCTATGGTATACTTTTCATTAGAATTACATTCTCCGGAGAGATATTTTGCCAGAAGTTGCCAATTCACGGGATGGTTCATTTATTGAATTCCTTCTGTCAGGATTATTTAAGTCATCTACTTGTAATACCCTTTAAAGCTCAAATACCCTGATATGAGAAATAAAAAAGTTTATAACCTTTGTTTTTTAGATTCTCTCCAAAGATATGCTGGCCATGAAAGGTGATGACGATTCAACTGTTTCACGGATTCTGCAGTTTTTTATAAAAATAGAGACATCGATAGTTAAATGAGGAGAGGTCTCAGGCGATAATTAAACAAATTAGGTTCATCACAAAAATGAGTACCTACAAAATTAGGTAAACGATTATGTTTTTCA
>CAYWTB010000116.1:0-13099 GCA_964461135.1 uncultured Caldithrix sp.
AGACCGGGGATTAAAGAATCCAGTATATTTGGGCGTTAGCCCCTATTTGTGAATTGAGCAGGTTAAATTGTAAATTTAGAAGGAAAATATTCCCTTAAAAGTGAATAATCCTGTAAACGTTCGGTCGCTCTAGATCGTGCAATTCAGCGGTAACTGCAAATACCACAAGCTTCCGGGCCTTTTTCAGGGTTCATCCACATGAATAATCAGATCCAACATCTCCCGGCATCGCGAGTTGTCAGGATTGAGTTCCAATGCTTTCTTATAATTTTCTACGGCTTTTTCAAAAGCACCGATATTATGGTAACATAATCCCAGCCGGTAAAAAACTTCAGCATTTTCTGTGGAAACTTTGGAAAGATGACTTAAATATTTAATGGCTTCTCGAAAGTCCTTTTTAAACATATAAACCCCGGCCAGATGATAATAAGCAATTTCTGAGTGTGGACTGAGTTCAATCAGCTTTTTGTATGACTCAATGGATTTTTCTTCTTCTCCCAGATGCCTGTATGAAATCCCAAGCCAGTAAAAAGCCATGGCCAGTTGAGGACTAATATTGACAATTTTTTCAAATTGTTCGATAGCCTTTAATAATCTCCCGGCCCGGTAATAGGCTATACCCAAACCATAGAGAGCCGAAGTAAAATCGGGATTTTTTTTAAGAATTTTTTCAAAGGTAATAATTGCTTCATTGACATTCCCATGCAGGTACAGCAGATCTGCTAACATTTTTTGAAACATGCAGTTATCCGGATACATTTTTACCAGTTTTTCCAATTCCTCAATGGCAGAATTGATGGAACCCTTACATAGGTTATTATTAAGCGCCTCCAGAAATTGTTCAGAAATTTTCATTTTTCTCCTCGATGATTTAGTAAATTAAACTACTACCGGGACGTTTTGATATATGAAAAATAAGATTTTTTTTTTCTCATTGTCAAATCAAATAGAAATAAGTTTACGGTGTGGATGTCAAAAATGACATTTTTGGGTTATTTAAATTGAAAATAATGGCTCAATCCAGCATCAGTTTGTAAAAATTAAGATCTTTTGAATCAATAGTAGGGGAAAAAATGTCTGCGATTGTTGGAATTATTGGCGGTATGGGTCCGCTCTCTACAGTAGAATTGATGAAAAAAATTGTTGAAAGCACACCGGTTAAAATTGAACAGGAACATATCCGGATGCTGGTAGATAATCGGCCGCAGATTCCGGACCGTACCGACTATATCCTGGGAAAGGGACCTTCACCCATTCCCATGCTACAAAATTCTGCTGTTCTTCTTCAGGATTGGGGAGCAGATCTGCTCGCTATTGCCTGTAATACCGCTCACGTTTTTGTAGAAAATATTAAAGCAGTGGTAAAAATCCCGGTATTAAATATGCTTGCAGTGCTGGCCCGTGACCTGGAGGAGAAATTACCGGTGGGAAATGAAGTTTTCCTTTTGACTACCAGTGGTGCTTTGAAAACCGGCATATTTCAGCAGTATCTCTGGAGATTCAATCTGCGGGTACCGCCACAGGCTATCCAAGATAATATTATTATGGATATTATATATGGTAAGGAGGGAATAAAAACTGCCAAAAACCTGGATCATAATCAAAAAAGGATTTCAGATTATATCGAAAGCCTTAGTCTGAGCCATGAAACGGTTATTCTGGCAGGTTGTACTGAAATTGGCCTGGTGCTGGATGAAGCTCAAATCGGGCGGACTGTGGTAAATCCGCTTGGATCCCTGGCGCTTGAAATTGTCAAACAGGCCCTGCTCTGAATATCCTTCCCGAATGGATTTACATAAATACAGAACGTTTAATTTGTATAATTATCGGATGGTATAAAACCACTCTTGGAAAAAAATCTTACTATAAACCAGGGTTTGATCTCTTATTTAACCTGTTTAATTCACAAAATACGATATAATGTATCAAAGTTGTTATATCCATAGGAATTAAATGATCCCGGTCTTCAGACCGGGGATTAAAGAATCCCAATATATTTGGGCGTTAGCCCCAATTTGTGAATTAAGCAAGTTAGTGGATCAAAATATTTTAAAGGTTATGTGTTCTTTCCCATTTAGAATTTGTGGAAACTCTCCCCATGGATCACAGCGGTTCTCTTACCGGTTATGGATCCTCTGATTATTCTCTTTCAAATATTTCGGGCTTCCACTCAGATTAATGAATTAATATTTCAAACCTCTATTCTCTTATTTGAAAAAATCAACCAGCTTTCCTGCAATCTTATTTGAAATACCCTGCATGGCATCATTAGTCAGCAGTTCGCCAGATTTGGGTTCCGCTTTTTGCATTACCAGGGCCTGTTTATCTTTGGGTAAATCATTGATATTACCCTTGTAGTGAATCCAGTTTGCCGCATCTGAGGCTTCCTCGGAGTAATTTTCTCCCATGAGATAACGTCCGGTTTCAACTTCCACCAGCTGGAAACTGGTAGTTATTTGGACCGTACGGGAAGCGGTGTATTCCAAATATTGATATGTTTCTGTTTTCTGCAGAGGATTACCGGCACTGTCTTTTACGGTGTACATTTTATCAAAAGATTGGGTTACATAAGACGTCGGAGAATTCTGCTGTGTAATTTGAGTGATAGACCCGGTAACGAAATAATGAATCCCTTCAAGTTTGCCAATTTCTGCTGCTTTTGATGCATCCAGTACACCAGCCATGGCTAGCTTGTGTTCTTCCAGAATCAGATCCAGGTTGGCACGATTAATGAAAATGGCATATTTCAAATTTGCATTTATACAGTCATTAAGGACTATGTCTGTCAGCAGGTTGCTGTATTTATCACTCTTATTAGTGGAACTGTTCCGGAAAGGGAGAATTGCGACTCTTTTTACTGCCTTCTGGAATGCATCCTCCCGGCGGTTTTTGGCATCCCGGTAAGCAGGATCCACCTGCAGAACACTTTCGAACTTCTCTGTAGCCTCGCGGTAATTCTTTTCGAACATAAATTGTTCAGCCCATTGATAATAAGCATTGGCAATCAATTGATTACTTACATCCTTATTATCGGTATAATTTAGAGAGGTCTGGTAAAATTGAATTGAAGAGGCAAAGTCTTTCATCCTGAGTTTTTGATCCCCCAATTTGACCAGAGATTCCCAGAGCTTGTTTCTGGTATCAAGATAATTGCCGGAAATTTTCATAACCTTACTGAAATTGGTCGCGGCTTCTTCATATTGCCGGGCTGAAAAATATTGCTGGCCCTGCTTATAATAGTAGGAAGATCCGGTTTGTTCGGCTCTGGCCAAACGGCCGCGTACATCGGTAGCGGCTACATGAATATTGTGCCGTTGGAAACGGGTTAACAGAACCTCAAGATGCTTCCAGGATTCGATTGCTTCCAGCCACTGGGAATTCCGCTCAAAATTTTCAGATTTTGACAGAAGTTCCTGATAAGCCTTTGGAGCAATAATTGCCAGATGGTCTCTGGCATCGGTGAAATTCGATTTTTTATCCAGTGCCTCCAGGTCTTTCTCTGCCGCTGCCAGGTACTGTCCCGCCTTTTCAAGCTCAAGGGCTTTTTTGTATGCCTTCTTGTGAGCACATTGGGTGAAAAGACTGATCATCAGAAAAATGCTGAGAAGACTAACAACTCTTTCTAATTTTTTCCGTTCCATCATTCCTTTCTTTCTGATTTCCTCTTATTTAATAACTTTTAAATATTGCTTATAAATATTTGTTTCCAATATCTTTTTCAATTATCGGCACAAGAGTGAAAAATTTATAAATTTTCTTCATTTATATTTCTGCTTTAACGGTATTTGCAGATTACGTCCCTAATTTTGTGTAAAAAGGAATCATGATATAAAAAGTGAGTCATATCCATCCTAAATTTTATTGAAGCAAACCAATAAAACACAGAAAGGAGTGGATATGACTCGTAGAGAAGATAATTCTTTATCCAAGGAAATACAAAAAGTTCTTTTGGATGATCAGGATTTTTTAAAACGTCTACTGAGCGAGAACTTACAGAGCATTTTGCACGCTGAGTTTGATCGGTTTATTGGTGCTGGTCCCTATGAGCGGACTAAAGAGAGGCGTGGCTATCGGAATGGCAGCTATACTCGTTCTTTAATCACGCGTGTGGGTCGCATCGATTTACAGGTGTGCCGTGACCGGGACGGGATATTTCAGAGCGAGTTATTTCATCGTTACCAGCGAAGCGAGCAGGCGTTTATGTTATCGATGATCGAGATGTATATCCAGGGTGTTTCAACCCGTAAAGTGACCCGTATTGTTCACGAGTTATGTGGTGTTGGGATATCCAAGAGTCAGGTAAGTAGCCTGGCCGGGGATCTGGATAAGAATCTAAGCCTATGGCGCCAGCGTCGGTTGGACAAAGCATATCCCTATTTAGTCGTTGATGCTCGATATGAAAAGATCAGGACCGCAGCTGGGGGGGGTCCAAGGTGGTCATGATCGGGGTTGGCGTAGCGGAATGTGGTCATTGGGAGATAGTTTCAATTCAGATTGGAGATAGTGAGAAAGAAGTGGATTGGGGCCTCATATTCCAGGATCTCAAAGAAAGAGGTCTCTGGGGTGTCCGACATGTAGTGTCTGATGAACATAAAGGCTTGGTTAACGCCTCGCAGTGCCATTTTCAGGGAATTTTGTGGCAACGATGCCAGGTTCATTTTATGCGTAATTTTATCAGCAAACTGGGAGGAAAAGACTCACCATACTATTTGTATAAACTGCAGGACGTTTTTGTTGCGTCTGATGTAGAGGAAGCCCGTTCTCGTAAAGATCGTCTGGTAGAAGAACTCGAAGGGATTAAACCTCAGATAGCGAATTGGATTGATGAAGAGATAGAATCATGTTTTTCGGTATACTCTTTACCGGATAGTCATCAAAGACGAATGAGATCGACCAATATGTTAGAGAGATTTAATCAGGAGTTAAGACGTCGTAGTCGAGTAATCCGCATATTTCCGAATGAAAAATCCTGTTTGCGGGTATTAGGCGCCCTTTGTATGGAACAGTCAGAAGAATGGGAAACCGGAAGAGCTTATTTAAATATAAAAAAGAATCAAATCAAAGATTTAAATCAAGAATGGATATGGCAAAGAGGGCTCAACTTGGCTTCCGCTACGCTTCAGCCAAGTTGAGCATTAATCATGAATTTACACAAAATTCTGGACTTGACTTATTTGGCATTTCTGCGGAGTTAGCAACAGGAATGAAAACCGGTGGTTTTTTACAAGCGGAATTCTCGCGGGAGGGAAACATAAGCTGATATCAAAAACATGAAAGGTACACCAATCCCAATAAAAAAAACCGACTCTGGAGGAAGAGTCGGTTCCGTACTGCGTCATCTATGGGAGGTGATTGTGGAAGGGATTAATGCCTCATTAAAAATGTAAGTGTAAAGACAACAACTGGTTTAATCTGCACCGAATACCACCGATGGGCATTCTTTGCTGAAAAATGAAACACGTCAAAAATCATATAAATGAACGGTATTCCAATGGCCAGATAAAAAAGTACTTTGAAAATTTCAATCATTTTTCTTTTCCAATTTTGATTAGTTTTTACGGAAGACATTTTTAAAAGTTACAACGCATTTCCTTTTTTTAACTGATCGTGACTAATTTAATTTTTGAACGTTTCCCCTGTATATGTGTACTGTTATATATAAAGATTTAGTCTGATAAATTCATCACACCAAGTCTCATAGAACACAAAGTGGTGTAAAAATGGGATTAAATACTTTCTTTATTTACTGATCGCTCTAAAATATGAAGAGTTAATCTAACTTAAATAATCTCCGTGCCTTTGTGGCTTTGAGTGACAGTTTATAAATTAAATAGGTTAGTAAACAGAGAACTATTTTCTTAAAGAGGAGAGTAATTATGCGAACCCTCAGTATTTCAGTTTTTTTGACCGGCATCATGGTTTTCTATATTGCACCACTCACACTTTTATGTGCCTCAGATCCTGAAAAACCCCAAAAGGTGTACAGTATTGTCTATATTCAAAAACCCGATCAGTGGTACCGGCAACAGGAAAAACTGTGGAAACAGGAAATTGAAAAGAATCCCCAAAATGAGGAAGCCTGGCGAAACTATTATAATGCAGTTCGTTATAACAGTTATTCTGATTCAATTGCGACAAAGGAACGCAAAAGTAAATTGGCCCGGATCGTTGAAGAAATGGGCAAGGTTATACCCAATAGCTATGAATATTATTATCTGAAAAATAAAAATGAAGGAAATATCCACAATATTGAGTATCTGCAGAAAGCATATGAGATAAATCCGGACCATCCGGAACTGTATAGTGATTTTGTGGGGCATTATGAGTTCACGGGTAATGCAGAGAAGATGAAGATATTTCTGCAGAAATGGTATGACAGTAAAGACATAGCCCCCGGTTTACTTAATTATAATTACAATGTTCTTATGTCTGCACAGGAAAATGCAATTCTGTTCACCAATGGAGACAATGATACTTATCCGGTCTGGATGTTACAGTTCATTAAGGGAATAAGAAAAGATATTACCATTCTCAACGCATCTCTGATAATGGCAGACCAGGAATACCTTAACATGAAATTGAAAGCCAAGGGCATTAAGCTGGATTATTCCAGGCTGCCTGAATACCGCACTCCGGAATTTGTTTCGGCCCTCGGCGTTTACATCAGTGAAAATTATCCTCAGATACCTATCTATTTTGCCGTAACTATGTGGAATTATTATACAAAACCGGTTCAGGATAAATTATACATAATTGGGCTGGCGTATCAGTATAGTGAAGAACGTATTGACAATATTGCGCTGGTGAGAAAAAACCTGGAAAATTATTTCCGCCTGGATTATCTGAATTATAACTGGTACGGGGAAGATTATCTGGCCAGTGGAATTGTCGATCGTTTGAATCTTAATTATCTGGCCCCCATGGTTATTCTGGCAGAGCACTATTACATGAGTGAACAGCAGGAGAAGTCGCGTCACTGGACAAAAATAGCCCTGATGTTGGCAGAAAAAGGGGGAGTAAAGGAACGTTTACTAAAAGATTTGGAAAATAAAGGCATAAAAATGTAATATGGAGGGTAATGCTGGCTGCTTCCCATACTGTCTGCAGATATCCGGGTCACTTTTAAGAGTACGTGGGATGAAATTTTTTCACAAAAGCTATGCTAATTATTCTGATGAAGAATTGATGCGTCTCATTCAGGGGAAAAATATTGACGCATTTAATGAAATCTATAAAAGATACAGTAAACGGATACTGTATTATTTTTACCGGATGCTGGGTGCCTCAGAGGAAAAAGCACAGGATTTTCTGCAGGATCTTTTCCTGAAGATGCTGGAAAAACCACGTCTTTTTGACCCGGAGCAGAAATTTTCCACCTGGATATTCAGCGTTGCTTATAATCAATGTAAAAATGAATACCGGAGAGCATCGGTAAGAAAATCATATCTGGATAACCAGAAAATCAACAAAAAAAATGGAACATCAAATTTTTATCGGCAGCAGGCAGATGACCAACTGGATCATCAGGCCTTGAAGAAAGCACTGATAAAGGAATTGGAAAACTTTGATACTTCTTCAAGAAATATTTTTATTTTAAGGTATCAGGAAAATTTATCCATCAGGGAAATATCGCAGATGACAGGCCGTAAGGAAGGAACAATTAAATCCAAGTTGTTTTATATGACTAAAAAACTGGCAATAAATTTATGGGATTTTCATCCCACATATGGAGGGTAAAATAAATGAATAAAACTCGGGGAAAATGCACTATTATCAGGGATATGATGATACGCTCGGAAACGGAAGAGCCTGATGAACAGGACAAAAAATTTATTACCGCTCATCTGCAAAAATGTGCGGATTGCAGTGAATATAAACAGCATCTGTTGAATATATCAAAGTCTATGGATGTGTCACTCGAGGATAATCTCCAACCGGATCCGCGAATCCATTCGAAACTTGTCCGTCAACTGAAAGGGGGAAAGCAGAAAGCGGTGAATCCCGGGCACTCCGCCTGGAATAGACTGATAAAGATACTGGAGTACCGGATTCCTCTTTATCAGGCGGTTCTGACACTTTTTCTGATTCTGGTTTTAGTATTCAGTTTCTATCCCTTCATATTTTCAGGTGTTGATAAGCATCCGAACCTGGTCCATCAAACGGAAAATGATTCTCTTGCCCTTTACCAGGTGGATGTTTATCGCAATTTACAAACCCGAGGTGATGCATATTATGGGCGGAACCTGCTGGAAGATTCAATGCTCACCCGCTATATGTCAAGTTCTCTCTAATATCATGTGCTGAAGAAATCGGGACACGTCCTGGCGCCGATAAACAATTTGCTGAATTTATTTAAATTCTGAATCATTCTGATTTTAGTTTTTTTTGTCCGGACACAATTGAGCCGGAAACTCCGGTTTTTCTTGTTGAATGCCGTAAAACCGAATTCCCGTTACAAAAATACTGCGAAACATGCGGAGAAAATTTACTGTTCCTGGGTAAGCAGCAACGCCTCGGTATTGATTTTAGTTAAATCAATCCGGTATAAAACGGAAGATTCAAACCGGATGGTTAATGAAGCCGGTAAGTATTCAACAATTTCCGGTGTGGCGTGATCAGTAGTTATAAAGCGCTCAGGTACCAACCATATCATATTTAAACCGGTTGAGTCTTTTTTTGTGATCTCAACCGGGCATTTCAGAGGAAATTGTTGCGGTCCTGCAAAAGTAAAATTCTGATCACTCTTAAGCAGTGTGATTAAAATATTCTCTTTATTACTTGAAAGAATCCATTTAACAGGTCCACTCTTTGCCCTGTGAATCCTGGTTTCACCAGTTCTTTTGCTAATTTGCAAAGGCGTTTGCTTGGAAAATATATAAAGTGAATCAGAGACATGATTAAGGGATCCGGATATTGCGTTTATCATTTCCTGCCCGGCTGCATCAGGTGTCTCTGTTTTGGTGGACTTTTCCTGATCCCTTTCCCCGAAGAGCCGGGAAGAAGATCCGGCTGTTGCCTGGGGAGATAGCCGGCCGGTTTCTTTTTCGTCACCTTCTACTTTTCCAACCGGTGCAGAGCTAATAGGAGATTCAGGCAGGATGCTTTGCTCTTCTTTCATGGCCGCTTGCGGAATTTCACTATTTTGATCTTCAGTTCCGATTTTTTTGGACTTGACCATATCAGGGCGGGAAAAATCTTTTTGGCTTAATTCATCTGCTTCAGTTTCAGGCGCCACGGCTGGCTCAGCAGGTATTTCCACGCCTTTTTTGTGTTGTTCCGATGATAACGATTTTATTTCCGGAGAAATATTCTGATAATAATAAATTATACCGGGAGCGATCACAAAAAATAATACCGCTGCAGCAACTTTCATGTAAAGGCTCCAGTCAATGGAACTTCTTTCTGCCCGCAGGATTGACGCCTGTTCTGTTATTTCCTGCTTCATCTCTTCCTTCCCAATTTCCCGCAGTGCCAAAATCAGAGATCTCTCTTTTTCCAGCTTTCTCTGACATACTAAACATTCCTTCAAATGCTTATCAAATTCTTCTTTTTCCCCGGAGCTCAATCTTCCAAGAATATAATTTTCAAACACTTCGCGGTTATTTTTATAAGGACAGGTCATACTGTAAGCCCCTTCATTGCTCGATCAGTTCGTGCAGAATTTTTTCAAGATATTTCTTGCATTGGTATTTTTTAGATTTTACCACATCAGTATTGGCAAATCTCATTTCTTTGGCAATTTTATCCATACTCATTTCTTCAAAATAAAACAACAAAAGTATTTTCCGGCATACCGGGTCGAGTTGGTTCAAAGCTTTTTTTACCTGAGAAATCCGCTCTTCCGTTATCAGTAATTGCAGGGAGGTGGGATTACCGTCATCGATTTCCATCTGTACCTCTCTACCTGAATATCTTTTTTTCTTCCGCAGTTCGGTCATCCATTTATTTTTTGCTATTCCCATCAGATAGGTTCCCAAACCCGAGGTCAGCATAAATCCTCCGCCATTTATTTTCTGCCATAATACAATAATTGATTCCTGCAATATATCATCTGCCTCATGATCTGTTCCGCCAAATTTCCGGATGTGGTTGAAAATCATCCGTTTATACTTTAGAAAAACTTCACCCAAAACTTTCCGGTCATTCGACTGAATCCGTTTAATGATCTCCTTTTCCCAGTGTTTATCGAACTTCTGCATTTACCTTTCACATATTAATGTCATTAATGAACAGAAAGTAAATCAATTTTCGCAGAAAATTAGATATCATCATTGGAATTGTCAAGTAGTCTTGATTAAATAATGAAGGAGAAGAATCATGAAAAATTTTCAGGTGTTCATTTTTCTGTTGATCGGCTGGATGTCCCTCTCCGCTCAGGTTATAATTTTGCCGCCGGACGGTACTCGGGACATTTCTCCGCCGGAGATCGAATTACGCTCCATGGATCTTAATGTCACTATTAAGAATGGTGTGGCAGATGTAACCCTGGATCAGGTTTTTTTCAATCCGGGTTCCCGTAGGTTGGAAGGTGAATATATCCTGATGCTACCGGGAGAGACCCAGGTTTATGATTTCTATCTGGATATTGACGGCCGCCGGGTAAAGGGAGAAATTCTGGATGGCAAAAAAGCGCAGGACATATATGAATCAATCGTTCGAAAGTTGAAGGACCCGGCGCTCCTTCAGTACGCAGGATATGGCATCTTTAAGGCTCATATTTTTCCGGTTGAGCCAAAATCTGAAAGAAAAATAAGATTGTCTTACGTCCAGGTGTTGCAAAACCAGATGAATAATTTCCGGTTCCAGTTCCCGTTAAAACAGGATTTTACAAAAAATTTGAAAAATGTACACATGAATATTGTGATTGAAGATGAACGGTCTATTGCCAATGTTTATTCGCCTACCCATTCTCTGGAGACAAAAGAAAAAACAGCAAAGAAGGTACGACTGGATGCAGAAATCAACAATACCCAGCAGTATTCAAATTTCATTTTGTTTTATTCCTATCCCCTGAAAGGTACAAATTACTCCTTTATTACTTTCCGGCCCCGTACTGACCGGGATGGATACTTCCTTTTGCAGATTAATCCAACCGGTGAAGAGGGAAAATATGCAGCACAAGCCAGGGACATCATTTTTGTAATGGATGTTTCGGGAAGTATGAACGGTGCGAAGATTGAACAGGCTAAGGAAGCATTGAATTCCTGCGTAAATACACTAGGAAATGAAGACCGTTTTGATATCATTGCATTCAATTCCACTATTCAATCGTTTCAGGGACGGTTAATAGAGATGAGTAAGGATTCCAGGCAGAATGTCAGGTATTTTATTGATAACCTGAGCGCATCGGGTGGAACAAATATTAACGAAGCACTTCAAACAGCATTACGGCTGGAAAATAGTACACTCCAGAGACCGGCCGATATCATTTTTCTTACCGACGGATTACCTACTGAAGGTGAAACCGACATACAGAAAATCCTGGACAATGTGCTGGGCAATCGACGGCAGAACGTCCGGATTTTTTCATTTGGCGTGGGTTGGGAAGTGAATACATACCTGCTGGATAAATTAACCCATGATACTGGTGGAAGTGTGGAATATGTAAAACCGGGAGAAGATATTGAATCGGTTATTTCTTTCCTGTTTGAAAAAATTACCAGACCAGTATTATCCGATATCAAAATTGATTTTGGAGCCGGAAAAGTCCATGAAATATATCCGGTTAAGATACCTGATCTCTTCCATGGTGAAAGGTTAACAATCCTGGGTCGTTATGGAGCAGATGCAGAGGTTGTGATCCGAATGACGGGGAACCGGAATGGCAAACAGATGAAGTATAATTTTACAACTTCTCTTCCGGCACGGGAATCGGAAAATGATTTCATTTCTAAATTGTGGGCAAACCGCAAGGTTTCTCACCTGCTCAGCGAAATCCGTTTCCGCGGTGAAATTCCGGAACTGGTGGAGAGCGTCAGGTCACTGGGGCAGGAGTATGGTATTGTTACTCCCTATACTTCCTACCTGGTTACCGAACAGGAGCGGGAATTGACCCTGCTGAGCAGCCGGCCGGATATCAATATGACCGGACAGAGATTAATGCGGCAGCAGCAGTCCCGTAAAAAACAGGCCACCCTGGATGAAGAAAGTGTAGGATCCACAGTCTATTTACAGTCATTAATGTCCCTGCCTGCAGCTCCTGCGGGATCTTCCGGTAAAAACGCCGTTATAGCCAGCAAGGCAATTAAAAATCTTGAGTCGTCGGAAAAAGAGCAGGATATGCTTCTCACGGTACGCAGACTGGATGAAAGAACCTTCTGCTTTAAGGAAGGAATATGGCGGGAGGATCTTTTAGCGGACTCTTCCCGGGCGGACATCGTTTTACCGTTTCTGAGTGAGGCTTATTTCGATTTTCTCAGGAAAAATTCTGCAGTGAAACGAATATTAGCCCTGGGAGAAAATGTTATATTTGAATGGGATGGTCAGATTGTAAAGGTTTATGAGGAAAAGTGACAATTTTGTTTAACTAATATGATTATTGCCTTTGCTCCGGGACTAAATGGGCTGTCATTGTCCCGTGAGGGACCACCATGTGGCGAGCGAAGTGCCCGCCCCTCTGGCCACCCTGCCTGCAGCAGGCAGGCGGGCAGGCAGAAAGAATTTTTACGTTCTGTGAACCGGAATTTCTGGCGATTTTTACTGAAGGTCTGTCTTAACTATAGCATATTTTTTAACCCGACACTAAAAGTCAAAAGCCAGGTAGGCCTGCCTGCAGGTGGTTTCAGTCGGTTTAAACGATGAATAACAGCAGGATAGTCATAAAAAAATTGGCTGTACCTCACCATTTATCACATCTCAATTAAATAGTTTAGCTACACCGGTAATTACCGACTTCAGGATTCTCTGTCATCTTGCAGGTCACATTTACCGGTTATATTCGTATTTTAATGCCGGGGGGATTATATATAATCTCTTTTGTTTAAAGCAGATGCAGTTACATTACCGGATTGATTGATCCTGGTGGAAATTTACCATTATAAAATTGGTTCATCACAAAAATGAGTACCTACCAAATTAGGTAAACGATTATGTTTTTCAA
>CAYWTB010000117.1:0-12738 GCA_964461135.1 uncultured Caldithrix sp.
CTGTGCTCATACTCATACGATAACTTTTGCGGAGTTAAGGGCATAATCATTTAAATTTTATATAATATCAGTGCCTCGAATGTCTTTAAAACCGGTAACATTTTTCAGCTTGTAATTGATAGAGATGGAAATCAGGATATATTCTACCTGAAATTTAGTTTTTCTCAAAAATCAGCCTTTTGACCTTAAATAGTGCAGCAATCTCATTGAATTGTATTTTAATATTCTTTTCTAATTGCATTGTGAGTTTTTCAAACATATCCAAATTTATTTTCATTGTAGTTGCTTCGAAGCGATGGCTCCAGGTTCCCTGAGTAAGTCCGTTAACTAAAACCGTTCCCAGTGCGTTGCCCCCAGTAACTCCAACTGAACCATAAACTTTATACTGCATGTCCGAACTCACAAACCGATCCCTTCCATCCGGACTATAACCCATAATATAGCAGTCCCACTGGGGTAAAATGTCTATACTGTTTGTTAATTCTGTTTTAAATGATTCAAATTCCTCAAAACCCCGAGAAAGCAGAAGGTAATCATTGCCAAGGTCAATGGTATGAAGTTGTTCTATGGCTGTTTGGGCCTTGCCCAAATTAATTCCGGCCCACCATTGAAAGTCTTTGATTCGGGCAGGACCAAAAGCTCTCAGATATTCACCCGCCAGCCAAACTAAATCTTTTTGACTGTCCCTGTGAAATAACGAGATTTTTGCCCATGCCTGTGTCGATACATAGCTGATAATATTTGAGCGCAGGCTGCCCGCTCCGATCCTCAACAGTATACCCTCAAATGCCATACGATTTAAGATTAGCTTCAGCATCTTATCCGGGATATCAGAAACCTTCTTTAAATCTTTAATCGTCATTGGTTTGCTGGAAATCTGTAACACCCGATCTTTCCATACCCTATATTTTTCATCTGGAATATTTCTGCCTTTCTGTGAATATCTTTTTTTCCACATCGCATCAGAAGCCGGGGGTATTATTGCTGAAAAGATACGGGGACTGCTTTCCAGTGGAATGAAGTACACACTAAGTCTCATGGCCGGGATCCGAAAAGCCAATTTTTGCATATCCAGGTCATGAAATTTATGTTCGTTAAATGTCTTTATTCTTGAGAACAAAGAAAGGGGTGTAAAAGGGTGAACACTGTATACGCCTATAATATTTTTCAGTATCTGGATTAAATCAGATCCTTGTTTTCCCAGACCTTGGCGAAAATAAAACCAATATCGAATTTTTTTTTCAATTCCGTACATGGAATTATATCTTATATGATCCAGCAAAGTTAATAATTACAATGACATGCTGCATGTCCGTTTAATTATTTGCTATCCCGTTGCTTATTATGAAATTAATGAATCCAGCTAAATGCCTTCATTACTTCAATCAGATCGCTGCTTCTGTAAGTCAGCTCCCAATCACCGGTTCTTTCAATCCCGGGATAGAATGATTTGGAATGAACCATTTCCTCGTTTTTATAATTTAGTACCAGGGTATAAGGAGGATTTAATTTGAATGGTTTATATTTACTTATATTTTTTAAGGCATTTTTCACACCTTCGCGTATTTTTTCGCGTGATACTTCGGGATGCAGATTTAAAGCTGCACTCCCAATTCCTTCCTTAACCGCGACTGTGATTACATTTCCAAATAAAGCCCTGGTCTGTTCACATATTGCTTTATCGCCGGAAATGAAAACTACCGGAACATCATAATAACCGGCTATTAAACCATTTATCCCCGCTTCCGGTAAGGAAATATCATTGATTGATACATCCGTGATATTGCTGCTACTCATTGTATGTTCAAGAATGGCATCTGGAGTGCCTGCCTTTGCGTGATATCCGATGAATAATACAGCATCGAAAGTGCCATCTATTCCCTCCATCATACTTAAAAAACATCCCGACCAATCGCGAATTAATCTGGAGTTTTTATTTAACAAATCGGGCAGAATATTTCTTCCGCTGCCATGTGAATCTCTCACGATGATATCAGTCGCCCCAGCATCTAAAGCACCTTCAATTGCCGCATTTGCTTCTTGGGTCATAATTGTTCGAAAGCGATCATAATCTTTTCCATTTCTATTCACATCTTCCCAGTTTACAACTCCCGTTATTCCTTCCATATCTACAGATATGAAAACTTTCATTCCGGTTTTAGTCTGTGAGTATGCCGTCGCAACCAGTATTACAGTTGACAAGAAAGCAATGATTACATCATTCATAATCTCTCCCGAGTTGATAAATTATTCGAATCTCTAAAGAGGCTTAACGTTTTTATTTCAAATTAAAGAATCTGAAACCTGCAGAGAACCTATAAAATAATTTAAATTATTGAATAGATCTAACCAAGTAAATTGCTGAGAATACAATAAAAAAATTAATAGGTGTTTGTAAACCTTTGCAGCTAATAAATTCTCAGCCTGTAACTTTCTTCGCCAGTGTGCTTCATGTTTTCCCTCCCTGGAAGTTAATTCAACCGCAATATTAATTCCTCAGATGTAAAATTATTTTATTGACCTTAGGATCACCAGTTTTTATATTCAAGATGTCTTCAATGGAGTTGGATTTTCTTTTCAGAATTCAGATTATGTAAAAACAGGTTGCTCTACAACCACGTTTACTAAAATCTCTGCCTTTATTGTCACGAATATGAGTATCTGCTGAATTTATTCATATGTTTTTACAAACGGGAGGAGGACAATAAGATGCCACAGAATTTTCCTTATCAGACACTACTTATCAATATCCGCGAAGTTATCCGGGTGAGGAACTATAGTTCCCGTACAGAAGAATGCTACGTTTACTGGGTACGCCAGTTCATTCGCTATCACCGCTTTCAACACCCCGAACAGCTGGGAAGCAATGACATCGGAAAATTTCTGACTCACCTGACAGTCCAGCAAAATATGGCGGCTTCCACTCGGAATCAGGCACTCAGTGCCTTACTGTTCCTATACCGGGATGTCCTGAAAATGCCGGTGGATTGGATGAATAATCTGATATGTGTCAAGAAAAAAACACGCGTTCCGGTGGTTTTTACTCCCTATGAAACTGAACTGGTTCTCTCCCGTCTGAGTGGTACAGCCTGGCTGGTGGCTTCACTGCTATACGGATCAGGACTGCGGTTAATGGAATGTTTGCGGATGCGAATAAATGATGTCGATTTCGGTTACCGGCAGATTATTATTCGTGATGAGAAGGGTAATCAGGACCACGCCACCGTGTTACCCAAACGGGTGATTGAACCCCTGCGAAAACAAATTAACTTTGTGAGAGTTATTCATCAGACAGATCTGGCACAGGGATTTGGTGAGGTTTTACTTCCCCTTGAACTGGCGAAAGAATATCCCTGCGCGGGAAGAGAATTGGGATGGCAATATGTGTTCCCTGCATTTCAACGCTCTCTGGATCCCCAAAGTGGAACGGAGAGACGGCACCATCTTGACCCTGCTGTATTACAACGCGCCTTACGGGAAGCCCTTCGTCGGACCGTTATTAATAAGCACGTTACTCCACACACCCTGAGACATAGTTTTGCCACTCATCTGTTGCAAAATGGTTATGATATTCGAACAGTACAAGTATTGTTGGGTCACCGGAGTGTGAAAACCACAATGATCTATACTCGGCATCTCAAGCAGGGCAGGCGAGGGGTGAAAAGCCCTCTAGATGAGTAAAAAAAGTTTCTGCCTCATCACTGGATTTGAAATTATCATATGCCTGAATTTGCCCGCCGTGATGAATAATTTGGGAAGGTTTCTATCTGGCATGTCGGAAATCAGCAAATAATGAGAAAGACGGTACTGCAGGTATTGATTGGATTGTGTTTTAATTTTACGTTAAATCTTCATTCCCTTAATCGATAGGACATCCCGGGATAACCGGACGGTTTGGAAATAATTGGCCTGGCTGGTTTCCGCACAATACTATCCGATGAACATTCACTTTCATTTATCGGTCTTTGTTTTTATATTAGGCACTTTCATACATGACGAGAGGAAAGTACATGAGTTACCATTCAATTGTGCTTGTCAAACAGGTGCCGGACACTGCCAATATTTCGGGACAGGTAATGCGTCCGGATGGGACGGTAAACAGGGCTAAATTACCCGCTATTTTTAATCCTGAAGACAAAGTTGCGCTGGAGTTAGCCCTTCAAGTAAAGGACAAATACGGAGGCAAAGTGACTGCTCTGACCATGGGCCCGCCGAAAGCGTCGGAAATACTGCGCGATTGTCTGTATATGGGAGCTGATGAAGTGTATCTGATCAGTGACCGTAAGTTTGCCGGTGCGGATACGCTGGCCACCTCTTACGTGCTTAGTGAGGCTGTAAAAAAAATAGGCGCCTATGATTTCATATTTGCCGGTCGCCAGGCTATAGATGGGGATACCGCCCAGGTGGGTCCGCAGACCGCAGAGAAACTGGGATTGCCACAGATAACCTATACCGAAGAGGTGATAGATCTGAAAAAAACCAGGGTTACCGTAAAAAGGCGAATTGACGGGGGTTATGAAATTCTGGAAAGCCATTTACCTGTGCTTATCACAGTTATTAAAGAAGCAGCTGAACCACGTCCACCCCGGGCAAGGCTGGTAATGGCCTATAAAAACGCTAAATCATTGTCTGAACTGGAAGAAATGGTCAATGTTAATTCACTACTCTATATCGATGATTTGAAGGATGAGTACCTGGCAAGAGGACTTTTTATTCCTACCCTCACACTGGATGATTTCGATCTGGATGAGAATCGCATCGGTCAGAGTGGATCACCTACTAAGGTCTATAAAATTGAATCCGTGGTGCTGAGAGGGGGAGATCACATAAAAGTGGAACCAAATAGCGAAGGTATTGGAAATTTGATTGAACAATTGATGAATGATCGTACTTTTGGATAGAGGACCAGAATGAAAACTAGATCAAATGATATATGGGTTTTTGTTGAACAACGCGATGGGAAAGCGGCTGATGTCAGTTTTGAGCTGCTCTCCAAGGGACGGAAGCTCGCAGAGCATTTTTCCGGCATGTTGAAGGCTGTGGTTATTGGTCAGGGGGTGGAAAGTATCGCCCGGGAAACTTTCCGCTATGGTGCCGGGGAGGCATATGTGGTGGATCATCCGAGATTGAAGAACTACCAGACCATTCCCTATAGCCGTGTACTTAATCAGCTGGTGAAGGAACATCATCCACGAATAGTCCTCTTCGGTGCCACCTTTATTGGGCGGGACCTGGCCCCGCGTGTGGCATCTCATATCCGCAGCGGTCTGACCGCAGATTGTACAGAGCTGCAGATTGCCGATATTTCTTATTTACGCCGGGAATACCAGGAATTGCTTCTCCAGATTCGCCCGGCATTCGGTGGCAATATTATTGCCACTATTATTTCACCGGACTCTCCCACCCAAATGGCAACTGTGCGTGAAGGTGTAATGGAGTTGGCTCCCCTAGGTAAACCGGTTGATGGGAAAATAATCCCGGTTCATTTTGTTGCTGATGAAATGGACGAACTTATAAAGATTATAAAACGCCATCAGGAAGAGAAAAAAGTTAATCTGAAAACCTCAACGGTGATTGTTGCCGGAGGGTATGGTATGGGATCAAGGGAAAATTTCCAGATTCTATATAAACTGGCTCACACGATGGGCGCTGAAGTTGCCGGCACACGCGCAGCTGTAGATGCCGGATTTATTTCACCGGACCGTCAGGTCGGTCAGACCGGCGTAACCGTGCGCCCCAAATTATATATTGCCTGTGGTGTATCAGGGGCAATTCAGCATCGCGCCGGTATGCAGGATTCGCAAAAAATTATCGCTATTAACGATGATCCTGAAGCGCCAATCTTCAATGTCTGCCACTACGGAATCGTAGGAGATGTGATGGAAGTAATTCCTAAATTTATTGAAGCTTTTAAACATAAATTGAGATAGAGGACATTTATGCCAAATTTTTTCACAGATAACACCGATCTGTTATTCCAGTTTGATCATCTGGATGTAAATGAAGTTGCAGAAATCATGGAAAAAAATTACACGGAAAATAAATATTATAATTATGCCCCTCGTGATTACTCAGATGCCTTGGATAATTATCGCAAGATATTGGAGATAGTCGGTGACATAACCGCAAATTACATTGCTCCGCGGGCCGCCGAGGTCGATGAAACAGGAAGCAGCCTGGCCGAGGGTACCGTGTCCTATGCCAGGGGAACCCGGGAATCACTGGAAAAACTGTCCCAGGCGGAATTAATGGGCTTCACGCTGCCCCGAGAATTCGGAGGATTGAATTTCCCCCATACGGTCTATATGATGGCAATAGAAATGGTCTCCCGGGCGGATGCCGCCTTGATGAATATTTTTGGCCTGCAGGATATCGCTGAAACCATCTACCGGTTCGGTTCTCCAGAACAGAGGCAGGAATTTCTCCCCGGCTTTGCTTCCGGTGAGTATACCGGGGCGATGGCACTTACCGAACCGGATGCCGGATCGGATCTGCAGGCAGTAAAACTTCAGGCGTATCAGAATGAATCAGGACAATGGTATTTGCGTGGTGTAAAACGTTTTATAACTAATGGTAACGGAAATGTTCTGCTGGTTCTAGCCAGGTCAGAGTCCGGTACTAAAGATGGCCGGGGATTAAGCCTTTTTGTGTGCAATGGGGATGAAACGGTAAAAATACGGCGTATTGAAAATAAACTTGGCATTCATGGTTCACCTACCTGTGAATTGCAGTTCAACGATACACCGGCCCAGCTTATCGGAAAACGCAAATTCGGATTAATAAAATATGTCATGGATTTGATGAATGGTGCCCGGCTTGGTGTTTCCGCGCAGGCGCTGGGAATCTCCCAGGCTGCCTATGAAGCAGCTATCAATTATGCTAAAGCCCGGGAACAGTTTGGAAAACCGATTTACCAGATACCGGTGGTTACCAATATGCTTATTGATATGCGCGTTACTCTTGAAAGTAACCGTTCCCTGCTGTATGCCACCGCAAAATGGGTAGATCTGAGGGATAAGCTGGAACAGAAAATTGCCCGTCTGAAAGAAGAAGGAAAATCTCTTGAAGAGGAAAATGAACGATTTAAGAAAACCTCTAAAGTGTCCGCTTTACTGACTCCTTTAACTAAATTTGTACTGACTGAATCTGCAAATCAGATTACCTATGATTCTCTTCAGATTCATGGTGGTGCCGGTTATATGAAGGAATTTACCATTGAACGACTGGCCCGTGATGCCAGAATCACCAATATTTACGAGGGAACAACACAGATGCAGATTGTGGCGGCCCTGGGAGGTGTCATGAATGATCTACTGGGAGACGATTTTGTCAAAAAAGAGGAAAAAAATTATAAAGGAAGCCTCAACGGTCTTGCCAATATCCTCAAAGATATCCGCAAGATATTCCTGCAAAGTTTGCGTTATGTTCTAGATAAGAATGATGTGCATTTTCAGGAAGTGGCGGGAAAGGAATTAGTAGAACTCTACAGCTACCTGTTTGTGGGGTACCTTTTGCTGGAAGAGGCGGAAAAAAATTCCCGAAAAATCTTTATTGCAAACCGCTATATCATAAGCGCACTGGGTAGAGCACGGGCAAATAGCGAAACTATCAAGAATGAACAATTCTCCGACCTCCTGCATGCAGATGAGATTTTATGCTGAAAAGCAAGGATGATTACATCTTGTGTTTTTTGAATATACCTGCTCACTGATGAAGGCAGTAATCTATCGTGTCACTTGTGTAATTTACAGTTTTCATCACCCTTTCTGAAATATTCGAAACCATCGATTGGGATTTTACTCTGTTCTGAATATTTACCTATCGCCTCAATAGCTTTTTGATATTAAATTAGTTATATGTACATGTTGATTAATTGGCCAGGATGTACTTATTAAAATAGACGATTACGATTTTAGTAGCTGCTACGGTTACTATCATAAAACTAACCAGATATTCAAAGCTGATCTAAACAGGAGTGAAGAAAGATTTGGTGAAAGCCTGAAATTTCACATGAATGTACCTGTTCATCAGGGGAGAATGCTGTAAGATATAACTGACCAGGCAGCATACAATGGTACTCTAAAGACCCGAAGGTCAATGATATGATGGAAAAATTTCAGAAAGTAAAAAGTGAACAAAACATGACTAATTATATAAATTATGGAATACTTGGATTTGGACAGTATGCACAGCGTCGTTTGCATCCGGCATTTAATAAAACAGTTCACTCCCGCTTGTTCGGACTATCCCGCACTACTTTAAAACATGCCAGGTCATCTGCCCGGGAATTTAATGTTCCTTTCCATACAGCTGATCCGGAAGAACTGGTTTCTCACCCCGATATCCAGGCTATTATTGTGACCTCCCCTCCGGCATTGCACAGGGATCATGTATTGCTGGCTTCCCAAAATGGAAAACATGTACTTGTGGAAAAACCCATCGCATCTGCAGGGTTTGAAGTACAGGAAATGATTGATAGCTGCAGCCAGCATAATGTCAAACTGATGGCCGGGTTTGTGATGCGATTTATTGATGCCATACAACAGACCAGAAGTATGGTACAGTCCGGAAAAATCGGAAAAGTACATTATGCCGGAGCATATTTTGGATTACAGCCCAGCACCTCCACACGATCCTGGTTGACTGACCCATATCTTTCTGCAGGCGGCCCGGTAGCAGACCTGGGTTCGCACCTCATTGACCTGCTCCGGTTTATTCTGGACAAACAACTTTTGCATTTGCATGCCATCATTAAACCGTTTTACACAAAATATTCCATTGAACGTAATGCCATTGTAAATTTTGAATGGGAAGAAGATATTCTTGGATCATTATTTGTGTCATTTGATGTGGTCCGGGAAAGCGGCTTGACATTCTATGGATCAAAAGGTAAATTAAACCTTCAAAATTTTAACCAAAGTGAATCCATGGTGGAGATCCAGTGGCTCTCAGCCAAAGGTAAAAAAACTATCCGCATTTTTAACCATAATTATTATGCCCGGATGCTGGATCATTTTGCGGAGGCTATCCTTTTCAACCAGGAAATCTCCACACCGGGAAAGATAGGGCTGGAAAACCAGAGGATTATTGATGAAATTTATGGTGGGATGAGTAAAGATTGAGGTGTGCCGAGGTTGATCATAAAAAACAATTGGTTCGGGCAGTTATGTTAATCTTGAAGTTTAAAGGAGTGTTTAAATGAGGACAGGGCTGTACAACGGTCAATTTAACCTGGTTAAGGTCGTCCCGGGATGTGGGATTGGAAGGGCTGAACTGATCCGGGGACTCTTGTCATCTCCCTGTTCCGGAAATTCTGGTTTGCTCCAATCGAAGGCCGATCGCAGATTACATAAAATATCAGGCAGTAACCCGGCATAAAAAGGCCATACTTGAATGGGGAAATCAGAAGTAAAGAAATAAAGAAAGGAAGCCCAATGAATTCAAAAAAATCGAAGAATAAATATGCCCTCATCCTGGGCAGTTCCAGCGGTTTTGGGGGAGCAACCGCCATCCGCCTGGCCACAGAGGGATATAAAATTTTCGGCGTCCATCTGGATCGTAAACAAACCATGTACAAAGTTGAAGAAATTAAGACTGAAATAAAGAAGTTTGGTAAAAATCCGGTTTTTTTTAATGTGAACGCAGCTGCGGTTGATAAAAGGAAGGAAGTGGTGAAGAAAATCCGCCAGACGATTCCACCCGGAGAATATATTACCGTATTTTTACACAGCCTGGCCTTCGGCACACTGAAACCGTTTATCACTGATAATTCCGATGATGCCATCAGCCAGAGCAATATGGATATGACACTGGATGTTATGGCCCACAGCCTGGTTTACTGGGTGCAGGAACTTTTCTGGGCCAATTTATTGGGCTTCGGATCGCGGGTCTTTGCCATGACCAGTTACGGTAGTACCCATGTGGTACCTTACTATGGGGCAGTATCGGCAGCAAAAGCGTCCCTGGAATCACATATCCGGCAACTGGCCATGGAACTAGCCCCGCTGGGCGCCACCGCCAATGCCATACGGGGTGGAGTAACCAACACCCCGGCTCTGCAGAAAATTCCAGGACATGAAAAAATGGTTCATGCAGCCGTGGAAAGAAATCCCGGCCGGCGATTAACCACTCCGGAAGATGTGGCCAATGCCATTTCGGTGTTCGCCGGGGATGACTGCCAGTGGATGAATGGCAACGTAATTGGGGTGGATAATGCGGAATCAGTGGTGGATTATATCAAATGACGACCAAACCGAACAGAGCCACACTGGACAGTAAGCCCGCTGAGAACGTGAATCCCCGGGTCCTAATAGATCTTGACGGAGTGGTAAGAGATTTTGTTGGAAGTCTTATAAAAGTATATAACCGCATTCACCCGGATCATGAAGTTCTTCCGGTAAATTCACGCCGACTGGAAGATTTTTTTCCGCTGGGAGAGGGAATTTATAAGTTTATGGAACCGGGCTATATCGAGGAAATAATCCAGGATGCCAGACCCTATCCCGGAGCGATGGAAGCTCTTAACCGCTGGAAGATGGATTTTGATATCGTGATTGTAACCGCCCAACCAGAAATCAGTAAAGCATCAACCTATATTTGGATTGGGAAACATGACGTCCCCACCAATGAAGTTCATATCAGCTACACCAAACATTTTATTGATGGTTGTGCCCTATTGGATGATTTTACCGATAATCTGGAAGATTTTGCCGATACCGGCAGGTTAGGGGTATGTCTGGATCAGCCATGGAACCAGTCCTGGAAAGGACCGCGAGTCAAGACTGTTGATGAATTTTTTCGATTGGTTCAATCGCATCTGTATAGAGAACAAATTCAGAGGATTGATCATTCTAAAACCGTTTAAGCGGAGGATTTATGAGTAAGCAGTATAATGCGCGAAAGAAGAGGCAACGCCGGAAAGGGTATATCCGTCGTAAAAAGGCTGAAAGAAATACTGCCGCTCTGAAAAGAAAAAAATCCTGATACTTTTTGCAGACGAACAAAATCATTTGATGATTATCTGGCGATATAAGAAGATCTATCAATGGAAAAATTCACTAAATCCAGGTCTTATTTCGGGCGGCTTGGTGCCTGGGCAAGTATTTCCCTGAATCTGTTGTTATTTATCTTAAAAATGATTCTTGGGCTGATGACAGGCAGCCTGGCTCTTATTGCGGATGCCTTTCACACTCTCAGTGATCTGGCAACCAGTTTTGTGGTTTTGATCTCCTTTCGTATAACATCTAAACCATCAGATGAGAAGCATCCTTTTGGACACGGACGCGCAGAATTTATTTCGGCAATCGTCATGTCAACTCTTCTGGCCATTACCGCCTTTGAATTGTTGCAGGCCAGCATTAAACGAATTCTGCATCCGGAACCGTTTATGGCTGCGTGGTGGGTTATCGGAGTAATTTTTATCACTGTTCTTCTCAAGGAAGGCCTGGCTGTGTTCGCTCTGTCTCTTTCACGAAAGATTAACTCAGATATCTTAACAGCCGATGCCTGGCATCACCGGTTGGATGCCATTTCATCACTCCTGGTGGTTATTTCCTTTGTATTTTCACATTATAATTTTCCCTACCTGGACGGACCGATAGGGGTGGTTATAAGTCTAATCATTGTCTATTCGGCTTACAAGATTGCAAAACGTCCGGTTAATAACCTGTTAGGAACAACTCCGGACGAAGACATATTGAACAGGATTGAAAAAATTACTCTCAATTTTCCCGAGATCCGGGGATTGCATGATGTTGTCATTCATAATTACGGTGAAAACATAATTATCAGTCTTCATATAGAGATAGATGCAAAACTTTCATTTTTAGCAGCACATCGGCTGGCGGAGCGGGTGGAAAAAAAACTGGGCCAGGATTTGCAGGCTTATATTACCATACATTTCGATCCCGTTATGGAACGCACCCCCACTTATCGGTCTATTGAAAATAAAATACAGGAATTCTGCCGGCAGACTCCGGAATGCGAATCATTTCATGATCTTAGAATTTTCGGAAGAGAAAACCATCTGAAAATTTATCTGGATCTGGTAGCCGCCCATATAACTCCTGCAAGTGAAGAAAAACTACTGGTCAAAATATGTGAAAAATTTATGATCGATAACATTCCCGAGATTGAGAAGATTTCAATAAAGGTGGAACCCAGATTTTCTGTCTCCCGGAGATCACGGCATAACTGAATTAAAATATTAGCCTGCTTAATTCACAAATAGGGGCTAAAGCCCAATTATACTGGATTCTTTAATCCCCGGTCTGAAGAACGGGGCCATTTAATTCCTATGAATATAACTACTTTGATACATTATATCGTTTTTTGTGAATTAAGCAGATTAGATAACTTTGAATCCCCGGATTTGAAAAATTTCTTGGGGATTAGGCTTTCTAACTATCTCCGATGGGGCACCGTCACTAAACATGGGGAAGTGAAAAAAATCAAATGGGAGCATCTCGCTGTTTTTTTACACTACGTATGAGTCCGGATCTGTCTGGAAGACTAGTAAAGTAATTCAGAAAATACTTTCTAAAAAATTAAAATCCTGATATGTTACCATTGTCATTAAAGTTTTAACTCTTTTATTGAATATTATTTATTGAATATTACTGCTAACTTTAGTATTATTAATTTAAATGATTACTACCCTTAGTCCGCAAAATGTTAATTAATTATATTAAAATCATTGACATAAGACAAATGAGGTTTTATATTACGTGTACTTATGTA
>CAYWTB010000118.1:0-12636 GCA_964461135.1 uncultured Caldithrix sp.
TCTACGTAGTGTAATTAATTCATGAACTGAGTCATTAACTAAGAAACGCGGCGGACAATCAGTGTATTGAAACAAATTAGGCACGGAAGAATGAATTACATGGGCATTGATATAGGCACTAGCGGCTGCAAGGCTGTTGTGTTTGATGAAAACGGGCAACAGATTGCCATGGTTAACCGCGAATACGAGGTAATCTTTTCTGATAATGGAGGTGCTGAGTTGGATTCTGATGAGGTGATCGAAAAGTGTTTTGAGGTTATTAAAGAATGCACAGGTTATGTTAAACCAGCCTCTATAAAAGGTTTGGGCATTTCCAGTCAAGGTGAAGCTTTTACTGCCATTGGCCATAACAAAGAGACCCTATGTAATGCAATGATTTCCTCGGATATGAGATCTCAAACTTATGTTGATAGTTGGCCACGGGAATTCGGAGAAGAAAAACTTTACCAGATCACAGGACACACGGCCCATCCTTTGTTCACAGTATTCAAACTCCTCTGGCTGAAAGATCATAAACCTGAAATATGGAACAAAACCAGATTTTTCTTGTGTTTTGAAGATCTTCTGCAGTTTCGGCTTGGACTTGAACCAGCAATTAGTTGGTCGCTCGCAGGTCGCACGATGATGTTTGATGTTAGGAAACACAAATGGGATATGGATATTCTCAGTGCAGCAGGAGTGTTGCCAAAACAGCTAGCAAAACCGTTTCCCTCAGGAAGCATGATAGGGAGGATTGATGCTAAAATTTCACGGGATCTCGGTCTATCGGAAAATGTTTTCGTGGTAACTGGAGGGCATGATCAACCCTGTAGTGCCTTGGGGGCTGGTGTTACTGAACCCGCCATGGCGATGTACGCTACGGGTACAGTAGAATGTATTACACCTGCTTTCAATGAGCCAATCTTTAGCGATGAGTTGCGTAAGAACAATCTCTGTACGTATGATTATACCATTAAAGACATGTATACAACTGTTGCTTTTAGTCTAACTGGCGGTAATATTCTGAAATGGTTTCGAGACGAGTTTGGCGCGCAGGAAATTATCCAGGCCGAACGAACCGGAGAGAGCGCTTATGAACTTTTATTAAAAACAATTGGGAGTAAACCCTCGGGACTAATTGTGCTTCCATATTTTACACCTTCAGGTACTCCGTTCTTTGATACAGAGACAAAGGGAGCTATTTTCGGCTTACGGCTTTCAACTCGTCGCGGAGAGTTTATTCGCGCTCTTCTGGAGGGTGTGGCTTTTGAAATGCGCCTTAATCTTGAAATTCTCGAAAATTCCGGCTATAAGATTACCGAATTGCGGTCGGTGGGTGGAGGAGCAAAATCGGCTATTTGGACACAGCTTAAATCTGATGTAATAGGCAAAAAAATCACAAACCTAAATGTAACAGAGGCTGGATGTCTTGGGGCAGCCATGCTTGCACGCTCAGTAGATACCGGAGAATCGGTTCGCGAGTTAGCTGCCAGGTGGGTTAGACCATTATCAGCTGTTTATCCACAAGCTGAAAACAAAGGGTTGTATTCTGAAAGATTCAAACTTTATCGGAAACTTCATAGTACCGTTAGAGAGATTCCTCTTTAGGTGCAACCCTGTGTTGTGAATCGAACATAGGATAAGAAATATAAGAAAACATGATTATGTCCTTTGCTCAGCTAATATTATTAAATTTCGTATTATTACATAAATGTAATAATCTCAGACTGTGCCGGTTCTCAAAAATTAAATTCTTATATCATTTCATTTTGCTAGATAGATTTTTAGAATAAAATTTGTGATCTTATATTGTAGGAGGAAAAGTGAATTCTCACAATATTATTAGATATTTAGTCATTGCATTATCAGCAGCGGCACTATGCATTCAATTCTCAACCGCCCAGACTGCTCCTGAAAATCTTCTGCTTAGGGATTATAAACCCAAATCAATTTATAAAATTCCCACAACCTTTATTGCCAAAGCAAAATATACTGTAATCGATGTTCATTCCCACCCTTATGCCCAAAGCCCTCAGGAGATTGACCAATGGGTAAAGAACATGTATGAGTGTAATATTGAAAAAACAATCATATTATCGCATGCAACGGGAGCAGAATTTGATTCTATTTACGCACTCTATACAGGCTGCTTTCCTGATCGATTCGTAGTTTGGTGCGGGTTTGATTATACAGGATATGATCAACCTAGTTATGGACCTGAAGCAGTAGCTGAACTGGAAAGATGTTATAAAGTTGGGGCTCGTGGAGTTGGTGAATTAGGTGATAAAGGGAAAGGGCTATTTTATTGCAATCCCCCCGCATATGGCATGCACCCGGATGATGCACGGATGGATCCATTGTTAGAAAAATGTGCTGAGCTGAGGATGCCAATAAACATCCATGTGGCTGAACCGATATGGATGTATCAAAAGATGGATTCAACCAATGACGGACTGATGAATGCCTATACCTGGAGATTAGATAATCAACCCGATATTGTTGATCATAATGGTATGATTGAAATATTGGAACGAACAGTAAGACGCCACCCAAATACTATTTTCATTGCTTGCCACTTTGCAAATTGTTCTTATGATTTGAATCAGTTAGGCGGACTATTCGATAAATATTCTAATCTGTACGCTGACATCGCGGCCCGTTATGCTGAGACCGCACCAATTCCCCGTTTTGTAAAGAAATTCTACGAAAAATATCAGGAACGTCTTTTATATGGTACTGATATGGGATTTGATAAAAATATGTATGAGATTACTTTCCGAATATTAGAAAGTACCGATGAGCATTTTTATGAAATTGATCAGTTTGGTTACCACTGGGCTTTAGATGGTTTTGATTTGGATGATGAAGTTTTAAAAAAGATTTACCGGGACAATGCCCTGAAAATATTAAACATTAGAAATACTTATCAGGATTAATAAATAAAAGGAGTAAGAAAATGTTTAAAAAAGTAAAACAAAATTATATTTTTTTAGTGGTATTTCTGTCCATCTGGGTTGTTTTTTCTGGTTGCGGGAAAGACCATTTTACGATGGACGATTTTGGGGATGTCATAAAGATCGATGCCCATCTCCACATCAATTCTGAAAATTCCGCTTTTATTGAACAGGCAATTGAGGATAATTTTAGACTTCTTACCATTAATGTGGATTATCCTGATTTTCCCCCTGTTGAAGAACAGTTAAAAATTACAATCGGACATTTGAACTCCTATCCAGACCGGGTTGCATTTGCTTCCACCTTTAAGATGGCAGGATGGGATAACACTGGGTGGCAAGAAAAGACTATCCAACATCTGGATAGTACATTTGATCAAGGTGCAATTGCGGTAAAAGTGTGGAAAAATATCGGCATGGAATTCAAAGATAAGAATGGGAATTTAGTCATGATTGATGATCCAAAATTTGATCCAATCTTCTCGCATTTGTATAAAAAAGATATCCGTTTAATCGGACACATGGGTGAACCTAAAGACTGCTGGATGCCTATTGAGGAAATGATGGTCAATGGTGACAGAGAATATTTCAAAAACCATCCCCAATATTACATGTACTTGCATCCGGAAATGCCTTCCTATGAAGAACAAATGCAAGCCCGTGATCGGATGTTGGAAAGAAACCCTGATCTTAAGTTTATGGGTGCTCATCTTGCCAGTCTGGAATGGAGTGTGGATGAAATTGGCAAATTCTTAGACCGATTCCCCAATGCTGTGGTTGACCTTGCGGCACGTATGGGGCAAGTTCAATATCAATCCAGTAGAGATAGAGAAAAAGTGCGTCAATTTTTTACGAAATACCAAGATCGGGTATTATATGCAACTGACCTTACCCAGGAGCCAGATGCTGATCCCATTGAATTTAAAAAAGCTGTTCATGAAACGTGGTTGTCAGATTGGAAATACTTCAACACCGATTCTACTTTGACCGTTCCCGAACTGAATGATCCCTTTCAGGGTTTAGCGTTACCCAAAAGAGTCGTTGAGAAAATTTACAGAATCAATGCGAAAAAAGCGTTTCCAACTGCCTGGAAGCATCGCAATTTGTAATTGAATTTTAAAGAGGTTTATATCGTGTTATCCGTATTAAAACATTTCAGTTCATGATTGAGACCTTGCAATAGCCGGATGTCTCATGCGGTATCAAAATCTGGATTGGAAGTTCAGACTACAAAGGTTGTTTTTATCAAAATAACGACTAACCAAAATTTAAAGTGCATATTTGATGGAGGAGTCATGAAACGCTTTTTGGATATTTTTTTATTTATCCGTTATCTTTTTTTTGTTTTTTCTTCATGTCAAAAATCTCAAAAAGAGACCATTAAAGTCGCGGGTGAAAAAATTGCGTACGTAGGTTTATTGATTCTGACCTTTGTTTTTGCAGGATGTTCGGGTAGTGGCGGGCAAGATATCATCCAGTTTAAGGTGAATGAGAATGGCAATGTTTCGTTTCGGAATTCTGAGATACAATTAAATTTCGACAACAAAATGCATGAAACTGTTTATCAGGGACCGGAGGCAGTTTCTTTGACAACAGCGGATTCCGGGCGGCCGTCGCACTTCATAGTTTTGAATGGTCAGGAAGTTACTGATTTTGAGATGGATCCGGCCACTGTAAAATGCACTGATATTCAAACCCAATTCGGGAAAGGGAAACGTCTTGTTTTAAAAGGCACAGCACCTGGGCCGGAAAATTGCCCGATTGAAAAAACACTAAATGTTGAACTCTACGAAAATTATCCTGATGCGGCACTCTCCTGGGCGGTCTATCATAATCTGGGAAATGCACAACTACACATCGACCGGGTATACAGCGAGTTTCACCAGTTGGATGCGACACTGGCAGGTTCTGCCGAAAATCCCTGGGATTTCTGGTCTTTTCAGGGCAGTTCATTGGCTTGGGGGAAAGATTATATATTTCCTCTCAGGGCAAATTTTTTCAGTCAAAACTGGATGGGGGTACAGTCCCGCACCAAAGATGGCGGCGGAGTGCCGGTTATCGATTTGTGGACCCGAGAAAGCGGACTGGCCATTGCTCATCTGGAACCCAAACCCCAGCTGGTATCTCTTCCGGTAAAGGTAACACCAGCAAACAGGGTAGAAGTAGCTGTTGAGGAAGAAATAGACCGGCCGCTTGCTCCCGGTGAAAGTTTTGAGACTCTTAAAACGGTGATCATCGTTCACACGGGTGACTATTTTAATGCCCTGCGAACCTTTTCAAATTTAATGAATGCTCAGGGTATTCACATGCAGAAACCCTCACAGGAAGCCTATTCCGCCATCTGGTGCGGGTGGGGTTACCAGTCAGATTTTACTGTGAAAGATATCCTGGGAACAATTCCAAAATTAAAAGAACTGGGTCTTCACTGGGTAGTCATTGACGATCGCTGGTTTGACCGTTACGGTGACTGGAATGTGAGGAAAGAAAACTTTCCCGGTGGTGAAAAACAGATGAAAGAACTCGTCCGAACCCTGCATGAGCAAGGCTTTAACGTCAAAATCTGGTGGACACCTACGAATGCGCAACGTGCCGGGGAGTTTGGTGACTGGCCATCTGTGACACCGGGTGCAGCAGAGGTGGTTAAACAGCATCCGGAATGGCTGGTGATGGATAAGGATGGCAACTTCCCTACCGACAACCGAAAAATGTACAATTTGTGCCCATCGGTACCCGAAGTTCAGGAATATATTCGACAACTGACGGTGCGTTTTATAAAAGACTGGGATTTCGATGGCCATAAGCTGGATGCCTTCTGGACCGTTCCGCCCTGTTATAATCCTGCACATCATCACTCTTATCCCGGGCAATCTCACGAAGACTTACCGATATTGTTGAAAATTATTTTTGAAACCACCCGCTCTCTAAAACCTAACAGCGTTACCGAGATCTGTAATTGCGGAACTGCTCAGGATTTTTATCAGGCGGCTTATATCGATCAACCGGTAACCGCGGATCCGATCAGCTCGGCGCAGGTGCGCCGCCGCATCAAAACCTTTAAAGCATTGATGGATTCCCATGCCGCTGCCTATGCTGATCATGTGGAGCTTACCAGAATCGATACGGTTACCTGGAGGGAAACCGGTCAGGATTTTGCATCGGCAGTGGGAACCGGCGCAGTAGTAGGTACCAAATTCACCTGGCCGGGTGGACCGGAAGATACCAGGCTCACGCCACAGAAAGAACAACACTGGAAGAAATGGATTTCCCTGTATAATGAAAAAATGTTGAGCAAAGACGAATATTTGAACCTGTATGACATTGCTTATGACAAACCGGAAACACACGTGATTCGCAAGGGTGATACGCTCTATTATGCCTTTTATGCAGACTCCTGGAATGAGGAGATTGAATTACGGGGTCTGGAGATGACAACCTATAAGGTTTATGATTATGTGAATCAACTTGAACTGGGGGCCGTTTCCGGGCCTGTTGCTAAATTTTCTCCACATTTTGAAAATTATCTGCTGATTGAGTGTGTACCGCTGAAATCGGAATAAGCCGGAAAAAACAAGTTTAGTTGCCAGAGCAAAAAGGGTCAGAAGTTATTTTACCTGGAGGAGGAGATAAACGGTCTTTTGATTCCTGTATTATGGCCATAAAAGAAGGTTTTTGAATAAATGCTGGTTATTACCATATGAGTGATTTTACCCTTTTGCAAAAAATAGACATTCATGTACATGTAAATTCCATTAATACAGCATTTCTTGAACAAGCCAGGGTTGACAATTTTAAACTCTTAACCATTAATGTGGCGTACCCCGGATTTCCCCCTCTGGAGGAACAGCAGGAAATTGCAGTAGCACTTATGAAAACCTTTCCGGAACTAATTACTTATGCTTCGACTTTCCCGATGACCGGCTGGGATGAACCGGACTGGGCGGAAAGAACCATTTATGACCTGGACAAAACCTTTACTAAAGGCGCCATTGCTGTGAAGGTCTGGAAAAATATCGGGATGGAATTCCGTGATAAAAATTATAAGCTGGTAATGATTGATGATCCCGGTTTTGATTCCATATTACTGCACCTGCGGGAGAAAAAAATTCCGTTAATAGGACACCTGGGTGAACCCAAAAACTGCTGGCTGCCGGTTGATAGTATGACCGTTAATACTGACAAAGAATATTACAGGCAGCATCCGCAATATCATATGTTTAAACATCCGGAGTTACCATCATATGAGGAACAACTGGCGGTGCGGGACCGCATGCTGGAGAAAAATACGGAATTGCAATTCCTGGCATCCCACCTGGCCAGCCTGGAATGGAATGTAGATGAAGTTGCTAAATTCCTGGACAAATTTCCGGCCGTAAGTGTAGATTTGGCGGAACGGATGGGACACCTGCAATACCAGTCCCGGTATAATCGGGAAAAAGTCCGGGAGTTTTTTATCAGATATCAGGATAGAATTCTCTATGCTACCGATCTGACTGTGGCTCCCGAAGCAAATCCTGAAGAGTGTGCCAGAGCAGCCCACAAAAAATGGCTGGAAGACTGGAATTATTTGAATTCTGATTTCACAATGCAGGTACCGGAATTGGATGAACCGGTTAAGGGATTAACCTTGCCGAAAGAGGTGGTGGAAAAGATTTACCGTTTAAATGCTGAGAAGCTATTTCCATCCGCCTGGAAGGAAAATTAACAAATTTTAGAGGAATGAAATAATGCTGGGAAATCACGTGAAGATAAAAGGTTTTTCCAAAACAACCATCCTGTTTCTGATAGGGTTGTTTCAGATACCCTTAATATCCCAAACCGTCATTAAGGGTCCTTATCTACTGACACCTCAAAAAACCATAGTATCAATTCTTTGGGAAACGGATATGCCGGTAAAAGGGACAGTTTTTTTAGGCGAGGGAGAAACTTTCCGGTCCCACATTGAAGGAATGCTTCTGGGTGACAGAAACGGAGGTTACCTTTATCAGGTATCAATTTCTGGTCTTAAACCGGGTCATGAATATTATTACCGGCTGGATACAGAAAAAAAACCCGGATCAATTCATCATTTCAGTACCGCTCCGGAAGATGGCTCTTCACTGAGTTTTGTGGCCATGGGGGACAGTCGCTCCAATCCGGACATATTCCGGCAAATTAGTGAGCAGGTGAACAAACTGAATCCCGATGTAATAATCAGCATGGGAGACCTGGTAGCCGACGGGGGAAATTACCCGCAATGGGAAAAATTCTACTTTACACCGGCAGCAGATGTTATTGACCACATCCCCCTCATTTCTACCCTGGGTGATCACGAAGGCGGCCACGACAACGGAGAACTATTTCGCTATTACCTGCACCCCGGAATGAAAACAGAGCAACTGTGGTTCGCTTTTGATTATGGCCCGGCACATTTTGTCTCTCTGGACTACCGCTATCCGGATAATCCGGAAATGATAGACTGGTTTAGAAATGACATGTCCAATTCAGCGGCAAAATGGAAGTTTGTTTACATGCATCGTCCCTGTTATAATCTGGGCGGGCACCGTTCCGCCTGGGGGAAAGGAGTATGGCCGGAGTTATTCCGTCAGTATAAAGTGGATATGGTGTTTGCAGGACATTCCCATGAATACGAACGGTTTTACCCGGTCCGGCCGGAACAGGAACCGGATAGCTGGCCGGTGACCTATATAACAACCGGCGGGGCAGGGGCCGGACTTTATGATGTAATCTCCAATCGTTTACTGGCGGAAGCACAATCGGTGAATCATTTCCTGCTAGTAAAAATTTCCGGTGATTCGCTTTTCCTTACCGCCCATAAAATGGATAATTCAATTTTCGATTCTCTATCCATTGTCAAACATGATGGCATGCCCGACCGGAATTATCTGGAAATGACTAAACCGCAGGAGCAGTTGGATCTGGTCAGTATGTTTGCCCGGGCCATTTCGTTCAGCATATCAAACCTGCCAGTGGATTCCCGTTCAGCAAAAAAATATATAAGACTGGCATCGGATTTTAATCAGAAAATTCCCTTTGAGATAAAGCTATCTGATTCGTCCGAGGCTTTTTACAGGATGAAACCAATATCTGGGATGCTTGAACCTGCCATTCCTTTGCAGCCAACAATCGAAATTTTCCGGAGTGGCGATATGATTATTTCCCAATGGGGAGATATAAGTCCTGAATTGCGGTTGTCTGCGAATTTTACTACGGTGTACGGCGAAGAATCAGTAAAAGGTGCCAGCATCGAATACTTGCCTACTAAAGAGAATAAAGTCTATGAAGATCAATATTAAAAACTGAACAGTTTCTTTTAAAATGGAGGAATTATGAAATATAAAATTTCCGGAATAGTCATTTTAATATTACTGGTATCTATCCTTGCTCTGGAAATGATATCCTGCAGCGGATTAGGAAGTACGGCTCAGGTCAAAGGAAAGAATATTACCATCCAGTTTGACAAAAAGCTGGGCAGCCGTGTTCTGGCCAACTTTGACGGGAGAACGATTCAGCTGGGTGAGTATCAGCAAACCGAGTTTTTAACCGTGAATGGTCAGGACATTCAAAATTTTTTAATGAGCGGTCATTCACAACAGAAATTAACAGCCGAAGAAGGTGCTGGAAAAGTAGTTAGCCTGACAGGCAAAGCCGGCGACCTTGAAAAAAAAGTAGAAGTAACGGTTTATGATGAATTTCCTGACATGGCAATTTATCGGGTGGTTTATGCCAACAAAGGAGAAACAGTTCTTCATGTGGATCGCTGGGTGAACAATCGTTATAGTATTTCTGCACAACCCGGTACTACGGGGCAACCGGTATTCTGGTCTTTTCAGAGCGGTTCCTATGAAAAACGTCCCGATTGGGTGTTACCTCTGAAAGAAGGGTTTAGTCAGAAAAATTATATGGGGATGAATGCCAGTGATTATGGAGGCGGAACTCCGGTAGTGGATGTATGGCGTCGGGATGCCGGTATCGGTGTCGGCCATGTGGAATTGGTGCCCAAACTGGTTTCCCTTCCGGTGAGTATGCCCGCAGCAAATCAGGCAGAATTGGGTGTGGAATACCAGGTCAATACTGAATTGAAACCGGGTGAAAGCCTGGAAACTTTCCGTACTTTTGTGGGTGTTCACCGGGGTGACTATTTTAAAACGCTGCAGGAATATCGCCGTTTCATGATAAAAGCGGGAATACATTTTGACCAGACGCCCCAGACCTCCTATGAGCCCATCTGGTGTGCCTGGGGTTTTCGGCGTGATTTTACTATCGATCAGATTTACAATGCTCTTCCCGAAGTCAAGAAGCTTGGTTATAAATGGGCGGTTCTGGATGATGGATGGCAAACCGCGGAAGGTGACTGGTATTTACAGAAGAGCAAATTTCCCCGGGGTGATGCTGATATGAAAAAGCTGGTGGATAAGATTCATTCATACGGATTGAAAGCAAAATTGTGGTGGACACCGCTGGCTGTTGATCCCGGAACCGATCTGATTAAACAGCATCCGGATTATTTATTATTGAATAAAGATGGTTCCAAACAGGATATCAGCTGGTGGGATTCCTATTACATGTGTCCTGCTTATGCACCGGTGCAGGAATATACGCGAAAGGAGGTGGAAAAATTCATCGGGGAATGGGGATATGACGGTCTAAAAATAGACGGCCAGCATTTGAATGCGGCGCCTCCCTGCTACAATCCTGCTCATAACCATCGTAGTCCCGAGGAAGCGTTTGAAAAAATTCCGGATTTCTTTAAAGTCATTTATGATGCGGCACTTACCATAAAACCTGATGCGGTGGTCGAAATTTGTCCCTGTGGTACCGCTTATTCCTTTTTCACCATGCCATTCATGAACCAGTCTGTTGCATCTGATCCGGAGAGCTCCTGGCAGATTCGCCTAAAAGGAAAAACATTTAAAGCATTGATGGGACCGTCAGCGCCTTATTACGGCGATCATGTTGAGCTAAGTGACGGTAAAGATGATTTTGCCTCTTCAGTGGGAGTCGGAGCTGTTATCGGGACCAAGTTTACCTGGCCAGTGGGCTCCATGAAGAAATCCAGAGTTGATCTGACCCCGGAAAAGGAAAAAGCATGGCAAAAATGGCTGGATATATATGAGGCCAATATGCTGCCTACCGGGGAGTATATGGGAACACTGTATGATCTCGGTTTTGACCGGCCCGAGACGCATGCCATTAAAAAGGATAATAAAATGTATTATGCCTTTTATGCGGACTCTTATACTGGCAATGTCGAATTGCGAGGACTGGCAAGCCGGAGCTACAAAGTAGTGGATTATGAAAATGAAAAAGAATATGGCACTGTCCGGGGTCCCGTCGCTACCATTCCGGTTGAATTTACAAAACACCGCCTGCTGGTTCTGATTCCGGAATAGGATGGGGGATTAACCGGGTATCCGGTGAAGATTCAAAATGCCCGTTTCTTTAATGCACTCTCAGAGGTATGAATTTTCAAATTTCGAGGGATAATTTTTAACCGATAAACCTGCAGTGTGGAGAAACGGGGAACAGCTAAGAATGACTGTTAAAAAAGCTAAAATTATCAACTTTAATTATGAGGAGGCAATCCAATGGACCGGCGCACCTTTTTAAAAACCGGCGGGGCTGCGGCTTTAACCGGCATCGCAATTAAAAATGCTCATGGATTTATTCCTGCACACAACTGGGATAAATATGATTTTGGTTCGGGACCGCCGGTGAAAGACCGTTTGAACCAGGGTCCTTTCCCCCAGTACCCCCCGGAATTAGTGCTCCCGGGGAGCGACGTGGAAATGGCCACCACACCTTCCCAAGACATAGTGCTCAATTACGGAATGGGGCTTGTGGTTTATATATCCGGCGATCTGGGTCCCCCCAAAATAGAAGGTGAATCACTGGAAAAATCGCTGGAAGACCTGGTAAAACTGCCCTTTGCCCAGAAGATTTACATCCGGCCCAACTGGCGGGACATTCAAAAACGACCCGGCAAACTGGATTTCCCGGAATACTGGAAAATTACCTTCGACCTGGCCAAAAAATACAATAAACGGGTGGGCTTTCGCATTATGCTGGAAAATCCTGATTTTCCGGAACCGGGAATGCCTGAATTCCTGATGGATAAGGTACCCTATGTTAAGCTGAAAGGAGAATGGCGCGTCAATCCCGCAAGCGTCCGGGCTAAAAAGGACCACGCTATGCCCCGTTATGATTATCCGGCTTATCAGGAAGCCTTCCGTGAACTGAATGCGCTACTGGCGGAGGAGCTGAACGGTAGTCCGCTGGTGGAATACATAGACACATTTATGTATGGTTTCTGGGGAGAAGGACATACCTGGCCGTATGAGGGAAATCCATTTCCGGATAACCTTATTGCTGAACAAACATTTGTAAAAATGTGGGAAACTCAGCAGGAGTTCTGGACTAAAACGCCGCTGGCCACTAATACCCAGCCTGATTTCAGCCTGGTGGGAAATTCAGAACTGGTTGACCGTACGATTCGATCATACAACTGGCTTCGCACCGATACGATTTTTATTGAGAACATGCAGATTGAATCGTTGAGTAATCGGCCTCCCTGGATTGGGGCAATTTGTGAGGTGGGGATGACTACTGGGGAACCGAAAGCCCTGCACATGGTAGAGGGAGTAACTTATACTATTCTTTTACAGTAAAAAGCGATTTCAAAAATTCCGATTCAATAAAAACAACA
>CAYWTB010000119.1:0-12544 GCA_964461135.1 uncultured Caldithrix sp.
GTTAGCTAGGGTAAAATCCTAAAAAATGCCTATAACTGTCGAAGATGGGTTAAAGTAGGTATTTCCCAGCAGATATCCGGGCAACTGGATATAGCCTTCCGGGTCCAGCATGATTTTATCGGCAACACTTGCCAGATGATAGGTGGTCATATGGGCTCTATCGATAAAAATGACCACTTTTTTCCCTTTTTTCCGGGCTTTTTTTAAGGTTTCCCGGATTTCCCAGGCATTCTCCGGCAGAATTCGGGCGGATGAGAGGCTGAGGGCGATGATGCTCACACGCGGATCCGCTGCTGCCGCCCGGATGCCCTGTAAAGTCTGCAGAAGGGGGTGAGATGCATCATCAAACAGAATATATTTATGATAGGTAACCGTTCCGGTGAGACTTTTCCTGAAATAACGCCGGTCTTTCTGGATCAGTTGCGGCAGGAAGCTTGGCTGAGAAGCCCCGGCCCGCACCATGTAGCTGTTGAATTGACGATTTTGATCATCATTGTAGTGAAACAGACCTGAAGCCCCGGTTTTTCCCAGATTCAGCAGGATTCCGACCGTAAACGCTCCGCCGTTAAAATAACGGGCACTCACTGCCACACCTTCCAGCATGGTGACAATGGCCCCGGTACTCCAGCTGGCATCCTGGATTTCCTGCGGTTTTTGTAATACACCATCGCCAAAAATGGTCACACGGTCTGTGCCCAGCGGTCTTATTCCAATATCAATTATACCTTCCTTGTTGCGGTTTTCCAGAGACCAGTTTCCCAGCAGGCCGATGGATAAATAGCGGGAAGGTCGAGTGATCAGGCCGGTGGTGAGCAATTTTTTATATCCCGCAGAAATGGGCTCACCGCTTGTCCAGCCGTAACCGATTCCCAAAGACAGTTCTTGCGTGCCAAAGCCGGAAGCCAGATGGTATTCCCTGCTCTGGTTTCCTTTGGGCATTTTGCGGTTATATACACCGAATCCCAGCCCCTTCACTCCCGTAAAAAGTCCCCACTCTCCGGATAGCGATGCTTCCTGTGCCTCATTATTCCAGTAAAAGCGGGTTTCAAAGCGGTGAATCAGGTTGAGATTTGCCGGTTGAACAAACCCCACCAGACCATCCATATAGGTGCTAGCAGGAGTCGGCAGGAAATTATAACGCAGATGATAATCTGTCCAGGTCTGTGATGGTGCGGATTGGTTTAACATTATCAGCAGAACTATAGTGCAAAATCCCGACACATATCTCATAATTTCTCTCCGGATTAAGTTTTGATTGCCTCATGAAAAGCAGGTTCCAGTATACCGTCATAATACGGGATACCTGTCATTTTAAAAATTCGCACATTTTCCGTCATTTTTCTTAAGAATCATTGAATTCCAGTCTTGTTATTTTCTAAGATGCAAAATAATTTTAATAATTACAACAGTTCAGCACAGCTATTTATAAAAAATAATTTTCTTGATATTTCTATCACATTATTATAACTTTTTTAGCGTTTTAATGCGGAAAATATTAATGATTAAAAGTATTGATTGGACAGGGAATTCGTTGAAAATTATTGACCAGACGGAGTTACCTGCCCGGCTTATTTATAAAGAGTTGCATCATATTGAAGAGGTCTTTGAAGCTATACAGAAATTAAGAGTTCGGGGAGCGCCTGCCCTGGGCGTGGCGGGAGTATTCGGTTTATACCTGGGTTTAAAGGACAGCGGTTTCCGGGAGGGCGAGGAGATTCTTCTGCGGGCAAAAGAACTGGCTGCTTATCTTTCCAAAGCCAGACCTACCGCAGTGAATCTTCAGTGGGCCCTGCATTCTGTTATTAATAAATTTTCGCATTCAGAAAAAACCGCAGATCAGAGGATTGAGGCTTTTCTTCGTGCCGCTCAGGATATTCAGAGAGATGATCAGGAGCGCTGTGACCGAATCGGCCGACATGGAGCTTCCCTGCTGGAGGATGGCATGACGGTTCTGACTCACTGTAACACCGGGTCTCTGGCAACGGCGGGAATCGGAACAGCCTTTGGTATTCTTTATACCGCACATCAGCAGGGAAAGAACATACAGGTCTTTGTGGATGAAACACGTCCGCTTCTGCAGGGTGCCCGTTTAACCATGTGGGAGTTAAAACAAGCCGGAATTCCGGGCATTCTTATTAGTGACAATATGGCCGCTTATGCCATGCTGAAGAAGAATATTGATCTGGTGATTGTAGGCGCAGACCGCATCGCCTCAAATGGAGATGTCGCCAATAAAATAGGGACATACAGCCTGGCAATTGCCGCCCGGTATCATGATATTCCTTTTTATGTGGCTGCTCCCCTGTCCACCTTTGACCTGTCGCTTCCCTCGGGGGATTTCATTCCCATAGAGGAACGGGATCCGGAGGAGATAACCCGTATATGGCAGAAACTTTCCATTACCGTTGAAGATGCATCTTGCTGGAATCCCGCATTTGACATCACGCCCGCTCACCTTATTCATGGAATTGTAACTGAAGAAGGGATTTTCACTCCCCCATTCGAGAAATCGTTTCAAAATTTAAATAAACATAATTATCAAAATCAGGAGGAATACCACTTATGAAAAAGTTGTATGTTATTATGGGAGCGGTCATACTGCTCGGGCTTCTGCTGCTCACAGGTTGTCGTAACCCCGAAACGGAAGGTGTTGTGATTAACATGCAGCAGGGTTTATATGATAAAGCATACGATCTCGCCAAGGAAGCTGTAAAGAAATATCCGAACGATCCGGAGGCCTGGTTTTTGCTGGGTGAGTTACACGGACGTAACCAGAAATTCGAAGAAATGAACGAGGCATTTGACAAAAGCCTGGCGATATCCCCTAAATTTCAACCGGATATTGAACAGCAGCGCATAAAGTATTTCGCCGAAAATTATAATGATGCACTGAAAAATTATTATAATCAGGCCACGAAAAGCGAAGATCCGGTCAAGAGGAAAGAGTTGTTCTGCAAAGCGGCAGAGAAGTTTTTGTATTCACATGAGGTCATGCCAACCCGGGTTGAGCCATTAACCCCCATGGGCATTTCCTATCTGGAATGCGGTGATACGGCATCAGCAGAAAAGTACATCCTGCAGTCGATTGAGGCGAATCCCAATAATGATACCTTAATAGTGGCAGTAGGAGATTTCTATTACCGGGCCAATCAAATTGATAAGGCCGCAGCCATGTACCAAAGAGCACTTAAGGTCAACCCCAATAACGTTGATGCCATGCTGGCTCTGGGCGAAATTTACACCAAGGAAGAAAAATGGGACAAAGCACTGGAACTTTTTAAGAAGGCTCAGGATCTGCAGCCCAACAATGCCGCTATTCCTAATAATATAGCCATTATTTTATATAATAATGATAAATATGAGGAAGCCATTCCCTATCTGAAGAAAACTATTGAGCTTGAATCTGATAATCAGAATGCTTATGAAGTATTGAGTCTGAGTTACATGCAGGGTGCTCAAAAATATAATGACAAGTTTACTGAAACTGAAAATCAGGAATATCGGCAGAAAGCTACTGATATGTTCAAGACTGCCCTGCCCTTCCTGCAGGATGCCGTTACCAAATTTCCGGATTCCGCATTGTTATGGAATAATCTGGGAGTTTGTTATGCCCAGCTGGGGATGAAGGATCAAGCCCAGGAGGCATTTGACAAGCAGAAACAACTGGAAGGAAATTAACCGTTTAACAGCCCGAATATTAAAGAGAAGCCGGAATCCTCAGGGAATCCGGCTTCTTCGTTTTTGGACCCTTGTTTCTCCGGGTTAAGAAAAAAACATTATCCTGTTAATTTATTGTTCCCGGAAACCAATAGCCACATATCCAACCCAGTGATGAATATCGGCCGGTGCGGTAACTCCCATTCCCAGATCTCCCACCGGTATCGGTGAATCACTGATGCTGGTCCCATAGCGCAGCATTCGTCCTTCCAGTTCGTTTTTACCACTCAAATTCTGCAGTTCATAGGCGGTCAGTAACCCAACCGGAAGAGAATACCTGCCACACCAGGTCCAGGCATATTCTCTGAAATTGTTAATGTCAATGGTATATTCATAAAACCGTTTGATTCTCTGGGGTTCGAGCTGATCGATGAGACATTCGCTGATAATATTCATGTCATAATTTGTGGCGGCTCGGTATCCTGCGGTGTCCACCCCAAACGGGGCATAATTTTTCCCCCCCCAGTCTTCATCACCATAATGAACGCAATCATTGGAAATCGCCATGGAATAGTCCGTACCCCACTGCAACTGCCGGTCTTGAGTCAACTCCCGTATGGCCTGAGCCAGTATTTGGCTTATTTGCTGCATTCGTTCAAAATCCATCGCCGGCACAAGGACCGGAACAATCTGTACATCCCGCTGATAATACTGAAGGAAGGGAAGCAACGCTTCCACCGAATGTTCTGTTTGATGCAGGCTGTCATTTACCGTCACCATATCCGCCGGCAGTTTTTGCATAATGTCATTTCGTAAAGTTGAAACCGTTACCAGGCCATAGGGTCCCTGCCACTGCGTGTATGAGTCAAAGACAAGCTTGTTTTCCACTCCAAAACTTCGTGCCTTGTGGGCAACACCGAAAATAATAATGGCGGGAGTTTTAAGATTGGACAGAACATAGGTATATATTTCACCGGCATAGCTGTAGTCATCATGAGGACAGATTGCCACCCTCCAGTTTTCTGACGGTGTAATATCCTGGATATAGAATGTGTTCTGTCTCTGCTTTCCATATATCCGGTTGATTCTCTGCATGACGGAATCCATCTGCCAGGCATTATGAGCATATCCGACAGTATCCTGAAACAGTCTGATGCGATCTTCAGAAGCTTTTTCACCTTGCTGCTGGCAGAAAAAAAACGGAGTGGATATGAAAAGGAAGATAAAGAGCCGAATCTTCATGATCTGTTCCTATTATTGTTTCTTGACTTTCACTACATTATTTTCCCGGACGGGAAGCCGGGTGAAAAATAGCCGATTCCCAGGCGAACAGTTCCTGCATCAGGGTTTGTATTTCATTGCGGGTACTTTCAGTTTCCAGGCGGTTGAATTCTTTTTTAATCAGTTTCATAGGTTCCAGAAAGTATAGAGAAACAGGAAAGATCTGCTGGTCGGGAAATGATCCTGCTAGCAGAAGGGCATATGCCCGCAACTGGAAGTCGTATTTTCGGACCAGGGAATCTGTCTCGCCGGCCGTGATGCGATTGGTTTTATAATCCACCACTGCCCATAACCCCTGCCTGTCGTGATACAGCAGGTCAAAAATTCCGCGCAGGGTAAATTCATTTATATACATGTCCAGAGCATACTCGCTGGATGCGTCCACTGAATGAATTTCGCGGGCGAGAGGTGAATTCCGGAAATTCCGGATGAAAGTTGCCAATGCTTCGTTGAGTTCTTTTTTATCTACATACTGTGATAGGGGAAAGATGCTGAGTAACTGTCCGATTTTTTTTTCATCCTCCTGAGGCGGCCGCAGGTGAAAATTCTCCAGCAATTTATGAATAAGTGAACCCCACAGTGCTCCTCCGGGTTCATCGATAAAACTGTCGGTGGTATCCAGCCAGGGAATTTCGCCCTCATTCAGATAATAATGATGAAGATACCGCTGGCGATTTTCACGGAAGAGCATCAATTGAGTGACGGTATAGATGTATCCGTCCGGTTTATTATTCAATGGCATCAGATATTTCCTGATTTCGTCGTTAAGATCCTCCGTGAGCATGGCCGGACCTGACCCTCCGGCATCAACGGCTGTTGCAGATTCGGGCTCCTCGGATATTATGTTCAGGTTTACCTGGAAAGCAGGTTTATGTATGCTGGTGGATTGCTGAAAGTCGGTAAGATCGCTACCGTTCAGTACCTCATGAGAGGAAAGAAGCCAGTGCAGATATGACGGGATGGGATAGATGCCGGTTTTTTTCAGGGAGGCGGTCATGAAAAGATGATCCCGAGCGCGGGTAATTGCCACATAAAATAATCTTTTTTCCTCGGCTTCTATTTTCCGGTGGTCTCTTTCCATGAGAAACTGACAGGCAAACGGTTTGGAAGATAACTGGTGCGCTGAACGATCAAGATCAACCGCAAACCCGTATTTTGAGTCCAGCAGCAAATTCTTATTGAATTGGAATTTTTTTTCCATAAAGGGAAGAAATACCACAGGGAATTCCATTCCTTTGGCACTATGAAAGGTCAGTATTTTCACCTTATCCTGATCTTCCGCCATAATAACGGCTTCTCCCTCACGGGTTTCACCCGAAATTTGCCCCCGCAGGATTTCCAACAGATCTGGCAGCAGGGTTGAAGAACTCTGTTCAAAATCGTAGATGGTATGAACCAGTTTTTCCAGATTAGCGATTTTTTGATCCCCGTCGTTCTGAGCTTTTAGCAGCGGCCGAAGCTGGAACTTTTCGATGATATCATCCAGCAGATGACTGAAATTTCCGTTGAGCGCCAGGATGACCCACTGCTGATACAAAGAAATAAATGTGTCTATGCTTTCCTGCTCTCCCGGGAAAAGGCGGATCTGCTGACCGGAGTCACTCATGAAGCCGGCAAATCCATCATCAAAATATTCCGCCGGGTCACCCCCGCTAAACAGAAAATCCCGGAATTTGTGTATTTTCATCCAGTAGTCCTTACCAGAGACATGGCTGAGATAAAAAAGACATACATCTGATAGACCTACAAATTGGCTTCGAAGGACCGTCACCAGGGCAAAATCTTCTTCCGGGTATGCTATGCTTCTTAAAATATAATAAATATCCTGAATTTCCTGTTTCTGGAAAAATCCTGCCCCCTTGTAGGTCTGGTAAGGGATGTGAAAATTTCTTAGGGTCTGTTCAATTTGGGACAAATGGGTACGTGAACGGATCAGAATTGCGATATCCCCGAAGCGAAGGTTTTCCGGTCCGTTCCCGTTGGTTTTCCGGGCCCCCGCCGGGCCTTGTTGCTGCACCAGCTGGTTAATGCGTTCTGCCATGCTAACAGCCTGAATTTGTACCAGGTCAGGATTATCCCCCTCTTCGCATTTATCCAGAAATAAATCCAGTTCAGGCAGGGTATGGTAATGAGAATATTCCCTCCGGCCGGCTTCCAGTTTCTGAAAAGGCACATCAAATTCTGATTCCTGTGAAAAAACAAGTTCAAAGGTCAGGTTAAAAAACTGAATCAATTGCAGGGAACTGCGATAATTCTGAGAAAGCTCGATAATCCCCCGGCGTTCTTCCGCAGTGGTTTTAAGTGGTTCAGGATGATCTTTCAGCTGTATGGGGATATCCCGGGTGTGTTGCAGAGAAATTTTTTCCATAATATCCTGGAACAAGGCAACATTGGTATTGCGAAATCCGAATATGGACTGCTTGGGATCTCCCACGATGAAAAGACGGTTTGAATCCATGCTTCCCAGAAGATCGTGGGTCAGCAGGTGTATAATACCGCTCTGAAGCCGGTCTGTATCCTGAAACTCATCCACCAGTATAAAACTGTACTGCTTGCGCAGATAATCTCGTATTTCCGGGAATTGCTGCATCACCGCCAGGGTTTTTATTTGAAGATCTTCGAAATCCAGGGCATTAAGGGTTCGTTTGGCATCTTCGGTACGCTTAAGCAGTTCGTTGACTACTGAAATCATTCCGGAAATCACCTCTGCATACTTATGTTCCGTATTTTCATCCGAAGTCAGAAATTTTTCATGGTATTGTAAAGCAAGACCGGAGAGGGCTAAAAATAATTTTACTCCCTGCTCTCCCCAGCTTTTTTTCCCTGCCGGTACTGCCGCGTATGCCGATCCATCTGCCCTGGTGAGAATGGCCATGATACGGGAGGCAGCCAGAACAGAGCTGAATGAAGCGGTTTGATCTGAGAGAAAATTTTGTGTACTGGAAGATAGTTCTTTCTGGATTTTTCCGGCGTTGGATCCTTTTTCCACCTCCAGAGCATTCAACTGATTGAGAAGAGACCAGAAGTGCTGATCCGATTTTAAGACTTCCAGACTTTGACGGTGATAATTGAGAAATTCATCTTCCCAGTAATTTTTTATCACTTCCGGAGATGCATTTTTAAAGGCCTCGAGAAATTGAAAAAGTATAGTTCGGTTCCGGTAGAAAAAACTGAAGATTTCTCTCCATTTTTTAAAAGAGTATTCTCTTAATGATTTCATTATCGCGGCAGATCCCGGTTGACCGGTTGGATCATATCCAAACAGAAAATTACGGAAAACCTGGTTTAACAGGTTGTCCATCCTCACCTCATCCAGAATGACAAATTCGGGATTCTGTTCTATCTCAACGGGAAATTGATGCAGAATATGGCTGCAAAAAGCATGTATGGTAAAAATCTGTGCCTCCTGCAGCTGGTTCAGAATCTCGAATAGTCTGCCCTGCTGGCTTCGATTGCTAGCGAACTGCTCATGTATCTCTGCGAATATCCGGTCTTTCATTTCGGCAGAAGCCTTTTCGGTGAAGGTAATTGCCAGTATATTCTTAACCTTCAAAGAGGGATTGTGCAGCAGGAGGTACAGATAACGCTGAACCAGAATGGTTGTTTTACCCGAACCTGCGCCGGCGGTTATGGCCAGGTTCCGGTTAACATCGAGTGCTTTTAGCTGATTATCCGATAAAAAATTCATGCCATGAATTGGGGTGAATATAATCGAAGCTTGCTGTTTTATTCATTCTGTTAAAAGCTACAGTATAATATAACAAAAAATTCAAGGAATCAGAAGATTTTCAGAGAAACCCAGTTTCCGTTGAAATGATTTGAATACACTTTAACTTTGGCAGGCGGAATGTTAACTGAGAAAAGGAAACCGGATAGGGGTAAAAATGCTTTAAGGTTATTAAAATTAAAACATGTGAAACAATTGATCAAAAGAAGGATGATTACCGGTAAATTATTTCAGGGATATTGGCGGCACCAGAGAAACGGGAATAACAATTACCCCCGTTAATGTTCGAGATAACGGTCTTTATATCCTTTGATGGCTGTATTTATAATTTCGACGGCCACTTCCAGAGATTCGACCCCCTCAATAACCACTTTTTTTTCTTCCAGATTTTTATAAACCCGGAAAAATTCCATGATTTCGTTGAGCATATTTTTGGCAAGTTCTTTGGCGGAACTGATTTCCTCATAGAGAGGATCCCGCAAAGGGACACACAGTATTTTATCATCCGGTTCACCCGAATCGGTCATGCGCATCACCCCAATGGGACGTGATCTGACAAGGATTCCGGGATGGAAACTAATCTGAGACAAAACCAGAGCATCCAGCGGATCATTATCCTCGGCCAGTGTCTGGGGAATGAAACCGTAATTTCCCGGATAATAGACAGCGCTGGCAATAATACGGTCAACCCTGATGATACCGGCGGTTTTATCCAGTTCATATTTACACTTGGAGCCGGAAGGGATTTCAATAATTACATTAATATCTCTGGGGGGATTGGCGCCCGTAGATATTCCATGCCATAGGTGTGACATATTATCTCCTTTATTCCTCAGCTGTCTTTAATGCCCTGTTTTATACCCGTACTCTGCCCCGGCGGGAGACAGGAGTAGTGAGTATTCTTTAATATAATCTGGTAGAGATGGCGCAACAAAGTAATTCAATAAAAAAGTGGGTTGTATCGGCAGTGAATTTATGTAAATTTATGTGCTTTTTTGGGTCAAAATGAATATCCGGAGCAGTCTTTTGAACGCTTTCAGTTCAGTTGAAAATGCGAGAGTTGCCATTGTTCATGACTGGTTGACCAGTATGCGCGGCGGTGAAAAAGTAGTGGAAGCACTATGCGGTATTTTCCCGGAAAGTGACATCTTTACATTGTTACTTGAACCAGGAAAAATTCCAACGATCCTGGAGTCCCATACCATTAACACATCTTTCATTAACCGGCTGCCATTTAAAAGCAGCGGATTCCGGTATTATCTGCCACTGTTTCCCACTGCCATCGAGCTGTTTGACTTTAAAGGATATGATCTGGTTATATCATCCTCCCATTGCGTGGCCAAAGGAGTGATTACACCACCGGATGTTCTGCACATTGCTTACATTCATACACCCATGAGATATGTCTGGGACATGTACTTTGAATACTTCGGCCGTCATCGCATCGGGGCCTTCAGCGGTATGGTGATTCCATTTTTCGCCAATTACCTGAGGATGTGGGACGTTGCCAGCAGCCACCGGGTCGACTGGTTTGTTGCAAATTCCCGGCATGTCTCCCATCGTATCCGGAAATACTACAACCGTGAATCTGCGATCATACATCCCCCTGTGAATACCGGTTTTTATCAGCCCGGGAAGGAGCAGGAAGATTATTTTCTTATTGTTTCCGCTCTGGTGCCTTATAAAAAAGTGGATCTGGCCATTAGAGTATTCAATCGCCTGAAAAAACCATTGCTTGTGATTGGAAACGGACCGGAGGAGAAATCATTGAAGGCTCTGGCCGGATCAACCGTTCGTTTCATGGATTTTCAGGAGCCTGCCCAATTGTTGAGCTATTACCAGAACTGTCTGGGATTGATTTTTCCAGGCGAGGAGGATTTTGGTATTGTTCCGGTGGAAGCTCAGGCCTGCGGCAGACCGGTAATAGCTTTCGCAAGAGGCGGGGCCCTGGAAACGGTTATCGGTTATGACGGTTCAAATGAGAAAAAATGTACGGGTGTTTTCTTTGACGTACAGAACCAGGAGGAGCTTGAAAAGGCTGTTCTGGCCAGCCTGAAACTCCGCTGGGATTTTGATTTTATCTGTGAGCACGCCGGGCAGTTCGGAGTTAAAAGGTTTAACAGTGAAATGAAAAAGTTTGTTGCAGAAAAACTGATTGAATCTCAAAGCCGCTGACAGCATGGAATTAAATAAAAGCAGACTTTATGAAACCTGGCATATATAAAAGAAATTTAGTTGTTCCACTACTTAAAATTGTCATTGACGCGCTGGCTGTCTTAATTTCGGTTCCGCTCTCGTTCTATATCAGGTTTCATTCCCACTTCACCAAAGTTGTAGCGGTGCGCGACAACTATATACCGCCCCTGGAAAACTATCTTTATTTCTCAGCAGTGCTGGCCATTATTTATATTGTTCTCTTCAGTATAAACCGCTCCTACCGCACACGGATTTTCACCAGTTTTTCACAGGATATTCCGGTTATTTTTAAAGTAAGTTTGCAGGCTATTCTGGTGGCTTTCAGCATTGCATTTTTTTATCGTGGTTTTTCCTATTCCCGGCTGGTGTTTGTATTCATTTTTTTTACCGCAATTCTGTTCTTACTGATCGGAAGATTATTTTTCCACCGCCTGAAATACCGGTTTCTTTCCAGGGGATTTAATGTTTTACGGATTATCCTGGTGGGATCGGGACAACTTCTCCAGCAGGTATATGGCAAGGTTTTGAGGGATCGAAATTACAGTCTGGAAATGAAGGGTTATGTATCAGATCAGAAACTGAATGACCTTCCTTTATCGTACCTGGGGAATATAAATTCATTGCCGGAGGTTCTTAAAAAAGACGATTTTGACGGGCTTCTGGTATCATTTAACCAGAAGGATCATCAGCATCTGCTGGCGCTGGTCAACCTGACGGAAGGGAAAAATACCGAGATTTTTTACGTTCCGGATATCCTGGATATTCTCACCTCCAATTTTAACTATCTGGAAATAGGCGGACTCCCTGTTCTGCAATTGAAGTCATTCACACTTTCCGGATGGCAGGGATTTCTGAAACGGGGATTTGATCTTTTGCTGTCCGGTACCGGCCTGCTACTGCTGTCTCCGTTTTTTCTGGTGATAGCGGTATTGATCAAATTGACATCGCGGGGTCCGGTTTTTTACAAACAGAGGCGGGTAACCATGGACAACCGGGATTTTGCCATGATTAAATTCCGATCCATGCATGTCAGCGAAGAGTCCAGGGAAGGGCTGATCGATGTGGTGCGTAATGATCCGCGGGTAACATTTATCGGAAAAATCCTGCGACGCACCAGCCTGGATGAATTCCCCCAGTTATGGAATGTATTGACGGGAGATATGAGTTTGGTGGGCCCCCGGCCGGAAAGGCGCTATTACGTGGAAGAGAATATCCGGCAGATTCCCCGCTATTCCGAAAGGCACCGGGTCCGTACCGGCATTACCGGCTGGGCACAGGTCAACGGATTGCGTCAGCAGGATACTCCGCTGGATGAGCGCATAAGGTTCGATCTTTATTACATTGAAAACTGGAGTCTGTGGTTCGATCTGAAAATTCTCATTCTTACTTTCCTGGAAGTTATCCGGGGGAGTGATGCGTACTGACCGGATTAATTCATAAATGTTACCGGACGTAACTGCACCGGGAATTTAAGGGATTGGAAGAAAATGCATCTTCAATTGTATTAATCCGTTTAATTTTCCGTATTCATATTAACACGTTATTCCTTCTAACTATGGGCATTGGTGTCTTGATGGTTATGAATTATCAAGATCAGGATCAAAAATAACCCCAAATCAGACTTATTCACCTGAAGTCGTAAAAAGTTATGAATCTCCTGGCGTTTGTAGTAGAATGTTTTTG
>CAYWTB010000120.1:0-12423 GCA_964461135.1 uncultured Caldithrix sp.
AAACATTCTACTACAAACGCCAGGAGATTCATAACTTTTTACGACTTCAGGTTATGTAAAAATTTTTTAAAGAGTATGATCATTAAGTATTGTATCATTGCCCGGGTTATTCTCTCCCCGTTTATCATTAAAAATTTTCTGCATTACCAGGGCGGTTTCGCCATTTTTGTAATAGCGTTCTCTTTTCGTAATGGTTTTAAAGCCGAATTTTTCATATATATGTATAGCGCGCTGGTTACTTTGCCGGACTTCCAGAATGGCATAGGCACAATGCTCCTTCAGGGACAGTATGTGTTTTAAAAAGGAGGAGCCCAATTTTTTATTCTGCATATCCGGCCGTATGGCAATATTGGCAATGTGGAATTCCTCATAAATACGCCAGATTATAGCATAACCATAAATCTTCCCCTGGGCTTCCATGATAAGGGGTACAGAAAAGGGATTTTGATTGATTTCATAATCAAAGCTTGAAGGTGACCAGGGATCTGGGAAGATTGATTTTTCCAGTTCAACCACAACGGCCAGGTCTTTCGGTTTCATGCGGCGGATAAGCATCACATAATCCCTTTAAAAGCTCTGATATACATGGGTTCGCAGGTGTCTGCCTGACTGAATTCCTTTTTTATGAATTTCTGATAACCCAGCTGCAGAAGTGCCCATCCCTCCGGCTGCTGCGGAAAAGGAAAGGGCAGAACAGCATTTCTTCCGGTGGCCTGCAATATTTTGCCCCTCAATTTTTCCAGGTCGGCACCGGTTAGGAGTGTACCGGTTTTCAAAACATCGGATAGAGCGGAAACATGCAGGAGCTGATAATCCCCCTCCCGCTGAAACGTCTCATTTTTCCAACTATAACGTGCACAAAATAATTCATCCCGGTGGGCATCCATAACGGCAACCACAGGTAGCCCGGTTATACCGTACTGGTAAGCCCAGATGTCCAGAGTAGGAATTTCCAGAATCGGTAATTCCCGGGCATGCGCCAATCCTTTGGCAAGACTGTAACCGATTCTCAAACCGGTAAAGGAACCCGGTCCTGCAGAAAGAACGATTGCCGAAATGTTTTGGAGTTTTAAATCCGTCTGATCCAGCAGGTAATGAATCATCTGAGAAAGACGTCGCGAATGCACGTTTTTAATGTTAAGCGATACCTGCCCCAACAGGTTGGCATTGCTGGAGATATACACTCCGGAGGTGAGGCCGCTGGTTTCTATGCCCAGCAGATGAACCGTTTCCGTTTCAGTCTTCATACCGTTTGACAATGGTTATTTTCCGAGCCTCCGGCAGCCGGGGTATAAAATCAAGGGATACTTCCCAGCGAAGGGGAGGCAGATAAGATTTTATTTTATCAGCCCACTCAATCAGACACATATAATCGTTGTAAAAAAATTCTTCCAGTCCCAGATTCTGCAGTTCTCCCTGGCGTTCCAGGCGGTAAAAATCAAAATGGTAAATATAAAAATTTTTAGGTGTGATATATTCATTGATTATGGTGAAGGTAGGACTGGTTATTTCCTGCTTAACACCAAGCGCCCGGCACATCGCTTTAATAAAAAATGTTTTTCCTGAACCCAGATCACCATAGAATGCCACTACATCTCCGGCCTGCAAAGTTCTGGCAAATCCGGAAGCAATTTTTTTTGTCTCCTCCGGAGATGATATCTCCTGCTGCAGGAAGATGGAATTATTAACTGTATTAACCGGCATGGGTATCCTTCGCGTCCCTTAACCCTGGACATTTTTGGGATCCAACTTTACGACCGGCAAGATCATCTCCTCCAGAGAAATTCCACCATGCTGGAAGCTGTCCCGGTAATAGGCCAGGTACTTGTGATAGTTGGTCGGATATACAAAATAATAATCCTCTTTGGCAACAATATAATTAACATTAAAATTGCGCTGGGGTAGTTTAAATTCTTTGGGGTTTCTTACGAAGATTGCATATTTGCCATCCACTTTCAGATTACGTCCGAACTTGTAGCGTAAATTTGTGCTGGTTTCCCGGTCTCCAATCACTTTTGTTCCACGCAGGCTTCTTACACTTCCATGATCACTGGTCAGGTAGATGGTCACATCCTGCTGAGCCAGCATTTTGAACACATTGTAGAGCGGAGAATGTTCAAACCAGGAGCGCGTCAGGGAACGGTATGATGGCTCATCCGGTGCAATTTCCTTCAGAATGGGCAGATCCGAGCGACTGTGAGCCAGAATATCCACAAAATTAACCACGACACTCAGCATCGGTGCATCCAAATAAGACAGAATATTCCTTTCCAGGTTCCTGGCATTCTCCGCATTCAGAATTTTCACATATTTGGGTTCGCTTTTTAATTTCAATCCTAGCACACGTAACTGATCGTACATTAATTTCTCTTCATACCGGTTCCGGCTAAAGTCATCATCTTCACCCTGGGCCCACAGCTCCGGATAGCGCCTTTCAATATCCAGAGGATACAAACCGCTGAAAATCGCATTGCGGGCAAAAGGTGTAGACGTGGGCAGTATGGAAAAATAATAGTCCTTGCTGATATTAAAATCCTCATAAAAATAGGGTTCCAGGGTCAGCCACTGGTCCAGTCTCAGACAATCTATCACCATGAACACCACTTTCCTGCCCTGGCTCATTGCAGGATAAACAAAATCCTTTACCACATCCACTGAAAGTCGCGGCCGATCCGTTCGTTCATTAATCCATTCCAGGTAATTTCGTTCAATGTACTTGCCGAATTCCACATTGCATTCCTTGCGCTGATCATAAATTACTTCACGCATATGCTGTTCATCCACTCCCTGCAGATCCATATCCCAGGAGGTCAGTTTGCGGTAAATATCGATCCAGTCCGGGTAGTCCAGCGGCTGCATAAGCTTCATGGATATTTCACTTATTCTGCTGGAATAAGACTCGGTAAGCCGGCGTTGCGAGATATCCCGCGATTCGAGTAATTTCTTGCAGGCCATCAGGATCTGGCTGGGATTTACCGGCTTGGTAAGATAGTCATCCACTTTGGATCCGATGGCATCCTCCATCAGACTTTCTTCTTCATTCTTGGTGATCATAATAACAGGCAATCCCGGTTTAACCGCTTTGATTTCTCCCAGAGCAGTGAGGCCGTCCTTGCCCGGCATCATTTCGTCCATCAATACCAGGTCTATGTTCTTCTGTTTTAACAGCGTTAATGCGTCATCCGCATTGGTAGCTATTTCCACCTGATAATTTTTATCTTTTAAAAACAGAATATGCGGTTGTAGGAATTCAATTTCATCATCGACCCAAAGTATCGTTTTTTTTGCCATAATATCCTCAAATTTATATTGTTACAGCTCTCCGCGCTGATTATACGTTACGGTAGTCAAATGGTTCGCACCCTTGCGGTTATTATTCCTACTTTGAAAGAACACAACATTTTGCCGCTATCGGCAAATATCCGAATAGAAAGAGGGGCGCCGGTCCTGAAAAAGATCATTCAGTTCCGTTATTTTTTTATCCCGTGCTGACGACGGATCGATTTCAGCTATATAAATTTCTTCTTGCTGCGATTTTGCCCTATAAAGCAGCTCTCCTCTGGGTGCAACGATCTGACTTTTCCCGGTGAATTTCAACATCCCGTGGGGCCGCTTGTCCGCCCCGTACCTGTTGGCAGTAACCGCAAAAAAATTATTCTCCAGGCAACGGGTAATCATTGCTTTCTGGCAATAACTCAATACCAGGTTGGAAGGATGGCAGATAATTTCCGCTCCTTTCAGTGCCAAAATGCGGCTTATTTCCGGAAAAATCCAGTCGAAGCAGATCATCATCCCTACTTTCGCTCCCTTCACCTCATGAACCACCAGCGGAATATCTCCCGGCTCGAAGATTTCTTTCTCATGGAAAAACAGTTGAATTTTCCTGTATACATGAAGAAGTCCTTGCGGCCCGACCAGAACTGATGAGTTATATATTTTTTCGCCGCTTTTCTCAGCAAATCCCGATACAATGTACATATCTTTCTTCCGGGCCATTTCAGTTAACTTTTCTATTGTCTGGCTGTCCGAAGGATCCTCGGCCACCCCTACCGCCTCGTAACGGTCCCTGAAGTGATAACCGGTAAAAACCAGTTCAGGCAAAACCATCAAATCCGCCTGGATTCGGGACAATGTCTTTAAAATCCGGGTCCTATTCTCCTCAACCTTTCCAAACTCCGGATAAAACTGATAAAATCCGATTCGTAACATTTTAATCCAATCGTCTTTTGAATGTATTTACCGCTATATGGTGCTGCCAGCAATCAGACATTAGCCTTCTTCGAAAAGGGCATACTCTAAAGTGTAAAAATCCCCTTAAACTCCTTGTTTCTTGTGTCTTGTCTCTTGTCTTCTTGTTTTTTCCCACCCGGCTCACGCCAGCACCCGGTTCAGCCGCTCAACAGCATTGTTCAGCCGTTCCGGCGGTTCTCCGGTAAAGCAGATCCGGATAAAATCCTCAAAACCCTGACCGAAATCGCCTCCCGGGGCGACCGAGACTCCTTCATCCATCAACTGGTCGATCACTTCCCAGTAGGTTCTTCCCCGCAGACAATTTTTTATCGGGAAAAAGAAGAAATATGTTCCTTCCGGCGATACCACGGGTATTTTAAGCCTGTCAACAAACATATCCCGAAGTTTCTGATATTCCTCACATAGCCAGGGAATCCAGTTGTAACGCTGTTTTACCGGTTCTACCATCATATACTGGGACAGTGTGGAAGGACTGTACAATTGATGGACGAGAGCTTTGTTGATCATTTTAACAACATCTGGATCCGCAGCCAGGTAGCCCAGCCGCAGTCCGGCAAACATAAACGATTTTGAAAATGTAAAAATGGAAATGGTCTGCCGGTGCATTTCCGGAAGGGTTCCTACGCAGATATGTTCACGTCCATCGAAGACCAGACCGTCATATGCCTCATCGGAAATGATCCACAGTTTGTGATTTCTGGCAAAATCTGCTACCTGCAGCAGCTGGTGGCGATCCAGAACTTTTCCCGAAGGATTGTTGGGCGTATTCAGATAAAGCGCCACCGTATTTTGCGTAAGAAATTTTCCCAGATAGTTTTTAATATTTAGATCCGGGTTGTCATACAATTCTGTATAAAAAGGGATCTGGACACCGGTAGCATCTGCCATTTCCACCATTCCGGGAAAGAAGGGCCAGCAGGGTGTCAGAACCAGTAACTCTTCCCCCGGATTCAACAGGCTAATCACACTGGCACTCAGTGCATTGGTGGCTCCGCTGGTGGCCAGAATATGATCCGCATCCACCGAAAAACCATTATCTCTGTTTAATTTATCAGATACCACCCGCCGGAATCTTTCCACTCCAAAGGTGCTGCAATAGCGGTTAAAGTATGGTCTTTTTTGCGTAAAATCAGGATTAATCGGAAGGTCATATTTCGGGTGCATATAGGTATCACCAATGTGCAGATGGATCATGTATGATCCCTTCTCTTTCATTTTGGAACGGAACTTCTCAAAAACGGACCCCGGAAGGCGATTCACGCGCTCTGCAAATTGTGGAAATTTTGGCATTCTAGCGGTTACCTTTCAATCATCTTAGTATACCTTAAATATCTTCAGTCGTGAATGAGTGAAAATTCTGCCCGAAACCCGACCCGGAGGAGTTCAGTAAAAGAGATCGCTTACGAATTAACAGAATTTTAAAAAAAAGGGGATCTGAAAATATCGTAATGAATAGGTTGAAACTTCTCCATAATTCAATGAAAAGTATCTTTTTCATAAAATACTTATAATAAATTACGGGAAAGCCGTTGTAAACAAAAGTGAAATTCTATTCACGGATTGTCAAAAAATTTCTGCACCCGGATTTTTATTTTGCGACTCGCTTATCTCTCATTATCTTATAAAGCATTAACCAAGCACAGGAGACATTTTAATGAACCGGGTAATTCATTTCGAAATACATGCCAAAGATCCTCAGGCTGCAATAAAATTTTACAGCCAGATTTTCGGATGGCAGTTCCAGAAATGGGAAGGACCGCAGGATTACTGGCTAATCAAAACCGGAGAAAACGACACCCCCGGAATTGATGGGGGGCTGATCGGACGGCGGGGGGATATTGACGGTGAAGCCGTTATCGCCTATATCTGCACCATTGATGTGGTTTCAGTCGATCAGAAAGTGCAAGAAGTAAAAAAATATGGCGGAAAAGTTGTCGTGCCAAAATCCGCCATACCGGGAGTGGGGTGGCTGGTCTACTGTAAGGATCCGGCCGGAAATATCTTCGGCATGCTGGAATCAGACAGTTCGGCATTATGAAACAGGATTTTTCAATAATACAATAAATTGAGGCTGGACAGAATAACCGGGGTTACAATAGAATAGGAAAAAGGTTCGGTAGGATGGATTCAGTGAGCAACGCATCCGATTCCAAATTTATTTTCTGAGAACGTACCGACTGCCGGTTCAAACCTGAAAAATGTTCAATAGTGATTCTGAAAAGATTTACCGATTATCCGTAAGAAATCCTGATGACACACTGTGACTGTGCAGACCATTTACATCAATTGCCATAACTTTCCAGAAATACTATTTCAATGGCAGCAGAGTTTTTATATTGTACTTACTTTATATTGAGAAGGTAACTTTAGATCACTGATTATATGCATGTTGTAGGACATTAAAGATTTAGAAAAAATAAATATAGGCTCTTAAATAATTTTTTCTGTGAGGCTTGTATCAATCGATTCTGGAAAGTCTCAGTCTTTCCACCAGGTAGAAGGATAAAATCCTTCCTCCTTTGTCAGATCCAAAATAAATACAATTATTACTATTTTTGAAGAACCATCTTCCCTTACTGTCCGGTGGTGTAAGTTCCGCCGTGTGCGTATCCGAAAACCTGATCGCCAGCTGGTTGTTTTTCCTGATTAAATGTATCTCCTTATTTAAGGGAAGCATTTTATAGGTACCCAAATAGTCTGAATATTCCGATTTTATCTCTTCTGCCGGATTCTCCTCATTTATTTTGGGGAATGGTGTTGATTGGTGCAATAACAGTCCCGTTATGTTTCCTGTCTTATTTTTTACAAAAGAAACTGCTAATAAGTCTGTAATTTTAAATATCCACAACCCTTCATCATCCGGATTGTTTAATTCAAAAATTCCCTTTCCGGGTATTTCCAGGGCCAAATTTTCATTCTCTACCAGTATTTTAAACTTTGCATCATTCCGGGCAGCACCATCGGGAGAATAATATCCCAGGTATCTTTTATATTTTTCAGGTATTACATATTGGTTTTCTTTCCAACCGGGATTAATAAAATTTCTATAAAGCATTTTTTCAAATTCCCGGAATGGAAAAGGATTTAAGAAGTTTCGGGATTGGCTGAAATAAAGTACAATCAATTCAGTTTCAGGACATACCCAACCAAATGTCCCGTCCGAACCACCGTACCCAAAAATTAGCGGTTGATCATCCAGGCGGTTCTTCTGATTGATAAACAGCATGGACATTTGTCCATGGAAAACTTTATAATCGGGAAATCCCGTCCGGTATGTCATTTCAGTGCCGGGAAGAATGAACTCATCAGTGGGAGTTAATATTCGTTTTACTGCTTCCCTGGTTAATATTTCCTGATTATCCGGGATACCTCCGGCCATAATCATATTCAGGAATCTGGCATAATCCATCGGAGTACAGTAAAATGATTGCGATCCACAGGTGAAGGGATAAATCGGTGCATCCCGGGGAGTCCAGAATTTTTTCCAGTTTCCGCTTGTACCTCCATATAAACTGGCGATCCGGTTATATCCTTTGCGATTAAGTCCGGTTACCGGATAGGTATCTGTCATTTGCAGGGGAGAGAATAATACCTCGTTTAAGAATTCATACAGCGGCATGCCGCAAACGATTTCAATTATTGATCCGAGCACCTCAACCCCCGCATCACTGTACTGAAACCTGGTTCCTGGTTCTGTTTCCGGCCCGGTTTCTCCTATGGCATTGGCCATATCAATGAGAGAATTATACTTGTTAAAATCCTTAAAGTCCGTAATTATTGAAATGGGCAATCCGCTCCGATGGGTAAGCAGATGCTCAATCGTGATGGTCTGTGATTTTCCGCCTCTGAAGCCGCGAAGATAGGTTGCCGCCTTATCATCCAGCTTTAATTTACCCTGATTTATTAAAATTTGTATCCCCGCAGCGGTAAATGTTTTGGACATGGAGCGAATGTTAAAGACGGTATTTTTTACCATGGTCAGTGAGTCTTCTCTGTCCTTCCAGCCATATGCATCGTGTAATAAGGCTTTTCTATTTTTAATTATGAGGATCTCTGCACCGACAATATTATCGGCTTCCAGATCTTTTCTCAGAAAATCCCTCACCGCAATCAAAGCGTCCTGGTTCAAATCCTGACCCGGTGAAGAGGCCGGTGAAAGAGGTGTATTATCAGCCGGAAAGCAGATGAGCGGTAGCAAAAGTAAAATAAATATTTTTATTCCATTGCTTACATTTAATGTTTTCATCATTCACCCCCTTTATTTGTCACTCATATTCCATAACAATATTTTTTTCATACCATCCCACTATAGCAGCCGGTAACGTATGCGCCAGGTAAAGGAGTCCAGCCGCAATGACAACATCAACAGGGTCCTTTTGAACTAATGCAAAACCATAAATTATTACCAGGCATACAACCGTAAAAATTGTGTATGAATTTTTTAAGGCATTTAGAACTACCTCCATTTCTCTTTCATCCAGACTTTTCTTTGATGAATGCACCATCTGCCAGAAATTCGTCAGTATAAATGCTCTTCTGAATGAGATAAAAAACACGGTAAGAATAACAATTTCAAATACAGAAATGCCCAGCGGCCAATCGAGACTTTTACCGATATAAAAAAGAGTTAACACCAGGACCAGACATAAGTAATTAGTCGCAATCCAGATCCTGTTTTGGCGGGTCGAATATTTCCGTTCCATTTTAGATTCCTCCTTTCGGATTGTTTTTTAATTCTTTCAGCTCCTCGCTTAATGGTTTGAAAGGTTTTGTCGAAAAAATAAATTCTATCGGCAATTCGAAGTAATCACTTATCTTAAAGGCCAGATCCAAACTGGGATTATATTCTTCTCTTTCCAGATAACCAATAGTTTGAAAATTGACACCGATACTTTGTGCCAGTTCCTTTCTTGAAATATTTTTTTCCATTCTCAGAACGGCAATGCGGTTATATAACTTTCGACTTTCCATATACTTTTGCAGACCCTGTAATTTTATGGTTTCCTTAACATAATTACTATTGTCTAAATATAACATCATGTTGTATATATACAACGTATTATTATAAAAGTTGCACATTTTTTTAAATTTCTCCTCTATTCTTTCTGCTTCGTTCATTTCTGATTTCAGATAGATTCTTCATCCTGCATGAACACACACTGGTTATCAGGTCATTTATAATGGTTTTCGCTTACTGCGCTTTCCTGAAGACAATCTTTCTCCCACCTTCCCCGCCGAAATGAAGCACCAGTTCTCTGACCTTTCCCTGCGCATTAAATTCAAAGGTAAAAATACTTTGTTTTCCCTCTATGAAGAACACCGTTTCAGATTCGGGAAGCATTTCAACCTTACCTCCTCTTCCGAAATCGAATACATTTTTCCATCTTCAAAAGTGATGTGGGCTTTGAGTCCTGCTTCGTGTTTATTTCCAGTCATACCGTAAAGAATCATATATATAGTATTTTTCAGAAACTGGATGTAAAGAACAGATACGAATTCATAAACTTTGTCATGAACTATTAAACGAATTTCAATCATTTATTTGAATTAAACAAAAATGATTCACATATTACCTTCCGGTTAAACAGGGAATATTTACTGTTTCTTTATCACGCAATATCTAAGAATTTAAACTAACAACAAGTCAGGGTGTCTGTTTATGATCCGACAGTCCGTGATGACTTGATTTCCGATCACTTAAAACCCGGGGAATCAAATGCCTGAAAATAAACGCGAAACGGGCTCCATCGCCTGGATGGATCTTACGGTACCCGATGCCGAAAAAATCAGGGATTTTTACAGCAGGGTGGTTGATTGGAATCCCTCCGAGGTTTCCATGGGAGATTATTCCGATTTTAACATGAATCTGCCGGATTCAGGCCAGGCCGTTACCGGTGTATGCCATGCCCGCGGAGTCAATGCAGATTTGCCACCTGTCTGGCTCATCTATATAATTGTTGAAAATCTGGACAAAAGCCTTGACCAGGTCCGTCAGCTTGGTGGAAAAATTAATACAGGACCCAAAAGTATGGGGGATCACGGTCGGTATGCCGTTATCCGGGATCCGGCGGGCGCATGGTCTGCACTGTTCGAACCGGCAAAATAAAAGCATCAGAAAGTGACGGCGTATTACCATTCGCGTCCCGATAGACTTCATCTATGCAAGCCTTGATCACAATACGAGGGAAGATAAATGAATTTAGCCAGTTTTACTCACACCACCCTGGGTTCAACCGGTATCCCGGTGTGTCGGATCGGTTTATCCGGTACCTATCGTCCCGGTAAGAAAGCCATCTATTACGCCCTGGATCACGGCATCAATTATTTTTTCGGATTCGGAATCGATACCCAGATGACCTGTACCATGCGGGAAATTGTGAAAACAGGTCGGGAGAAGGTGGTGATCGCGACCGGTGTCTATAACCTCATCTGGGGATATCCTGATATTCGCAAAACGCTGGAAAAACGGTTGCGCCAGTGGGGAACAGACACCATCGACCTGTTCATGTTCCTGGGTGTTCGCAAGGCATCCGAGTTTCCTGAAAAGGCCCGTGAGGAACTGGTTAAGTTGCGGGAAGAAGGTAAGGTCCGGGCCATTGGCATGTCTACCCATGACCGCAAATTTGCAGGGGAAATGGCTGCTCAGGGAGCTCTGGATGCCATGATGATCCGTTATAATGCGGCACACCGGGGCGCAGAACAGGATATATTTCCCCATCTGGAGGTCTGCAATCCGGGAATCATAAGCTTTACAGCCACCCGTTGGCGTTATCTGCTGCGACGGCCAAAATCCTGGCCGAAGGATGCACCTGTCCCAACAGCTTCCATGTGCTACCGCTTCGTGCTGTCCAACCCTCATGTGCACGTTTGCATGATGGCTCCCAGCAACATGAATCAACTGAAAGAAAATCTGCTGGCACTGGAAGAGGGACCTCTCCCTGAAGAGGAAATGATATTCATGAAACGGTTTGGTGATGCCGTTCATCAGCAAAGAAAATGGTTTATGTAGAAAGTATAAATAATCTGAAATTTATCTGAGAAACCATGATGAATACTTATCCGGTGAACTGGCTGCTGGCAGGTGACCCGGCCATTCGCTGGCAAACATTGCAGGATCTGCTGAACACGAAACCAGCGGTAATTGCCCAGGAAAGGGCCAGAACCGTAAGGGAGGGTTGGGCCGCCAGAATATTATCATTTCAGGAACCCGACGGCTTATTTGATGGCGGGCTTTATAATCCGAAATGGACTTCTACTACCTATACCCTGCTTCTTCTGCGACGGTTGGGAATTCCCCCCGACACCAGCCGGGTGCATATTTCTTGCCGGCTTCTACTGGATAAAGGATTGTACACCGATGGAGGAATTAATTTTTTCCAATCGATGAAATGCAGCGAAACCTGTTTAACCGGCATGATTCTTTCAATTCTCAGTTATTTCCATTATGCCGATGACAGGTTAGAAAAATTAGTTGCTTACTTACTAAAGGAGCAGATGCCGGATGGCGGCTGGAATTGTCAAAAATACCGGGGGGCAACTCACAGTTCTTTCCACACCACTATTTCGGTGCTGGAAGGCTTACATCAATACAGATTACGGAAAAATGAACGAAAATCAGAAATTGGTGCCGCAGAAAACAGGGCTGTAGAATTTCTGCTTCAACACCACCTGTTAAAATCTCACCGAAGTGGAAAAATCGTGGATCCCAGAATGACCCGTTTTTCCTTTCCTCCCCGCTGGCATTATGACATCCTGCGGGTACTCGATTATTTCCAGGAAGCCCGGATACCCTATGACCACAGAATGGATGATGCACTTGAAATTCTGCTTCGCAAACGCGGGAGGGATGGCACCTGGCCCCTGCAGCAACGCCATGCCGGTAAAACCTTCTTCGAAATGGAAAAAACCGGACAGCCCAGCCGCTGGAATACCCTGCGGGCCCTGCGAATTCTAAAATGGTATAACATTGAGTAATTTTCTAGCCTGAAAAATTCACCAATAATTACACAGAGTGCACGGAGATATACAAATAACAATTGATTGAATAAAGAATATTGGAGATTTTTTTAAAAATTTTAATCGAATCCCGGAGACTCTGTAGACGAAACTAGTTTTAAGATATGGTTCATCACAAAAATGAGTACCTACAAAATTAGGTAAACGATTATGTTT
>CAYWTB010000121.1:0-12267 GCA_964461135.1 uncultured Caldithrix sp.
GATGAAACTTTTTATAAATGCTTAATTCACAAATAGGGGCTAACGCCCAAATATAATGGATTCTTTAATCCCCGGTCTGAACACCGGGGTCATTTAATTTCTAAGAATATAATAACTTTGATTCATTATATCCTATTTTGTGAATTAAGCAGGCTAAATACTTGTTAAGCGATTCGTTTTCCCCTGCCATACATTCTTTCTCTGCATTTCCATTTCCACCCGCCGCTGCAGCACGTCGGAACGCACTCCCCACTGGGGGGTTATGAGCATACCGGGATGGGTCTCCCCGCATAAGCGCTGAATCCGGATATCCGGCCGCAGCCGCTGTAAAAAATCCGTAACCAGCTGAATATATTCCTGGTAGCCGAATAAATGAAAGGGTTTATCCTTATAGCGTTTGGCCAGTGCCGTCTTTTTCACCACATGGAGGTGATGGATTTTGAGTGAATCCAGGGGATAACGGGACAGGATATCTGCGGTTTGTAACATCTCCTCCCGGCTCTCGGTGGGGAAACCCAGGATAATATGTGAACAAATATGAATGCCCCTGCCGTCGGTCATTTCTACTGCCTTTACCCAGTTTTGAAAATCATGTTGACGATTAATCCAGGCAAGTGATTTATCATAGGGAGATTCCAGCCCATATTCGACAGTGATATGGTAATTTCCCGATAACTGTTCCAGATAGGCAATCTTTTCTTCATCGATACAATCCGAGCGGGTACCAATGGCCAGACCTACCACTTTGGGGTGCGATAGCGCCTGTTCATATAAAACCTTCAGTCGCTTCAATGGCGCATACGTATTGCTGTAGGCCTGAAAATAAGCAATAAAACGATCAGCTTTGTAGCGGCGGCTCAGAAAGGAAATCCCGGTTTCAATCTGCTCCGGTATGGTCCTGTCCGGGGAATTATAGGTCTGTTTAAAACTGTCATTGTTACAATAAATGCATCCCCCATATCCCTTACTTCCATCACGGTTCGGACAGGTGAAACCGGCATCCACCGTCACTTTCTGCACCCGGCCTCCAAAGCGCTCTTTCAGGTGGTCCACATAAGCATTATAGGGCCGGGAAGATCCCCAGGGAAAAATTGGTGCGGATTTCTGCTGAATATTTTCTATATTTATAGCCATTCAGTCCGGTTACCGTGACATTTTGTACAAGTTTAATATAACCATCATTCGCGGAACAAGCAACGAGAAGGCAGGAAAGATACCACTGATTTTAGAGGGATTTATGATAAGATCTGCAGGATCAGGGAACCAATCTTCAGGAATCAAAAAATTTAAGATTTGACTTTAATAAATTTTAAAAACATTATTTTAATGACCCGATTTTCGTTGGCAGGCCAATGCGCCTGCCGGTCTGAACTTTGCACTAAAATTCATGCTATGAATTAAGCGGATAAAAAAACAAATTCATCAAAATAACCTTTCATAATGGTCACCAGAAATTTTCATTGTCCCGGGATAGTAAACGCTTTTTACCTGTTTATCCTGCTGTTTTTCCTGCAGCCCCGGCACGGCTTTACGGAACCTTCCGGCCACAAGGATTATTTCACCGTCGAATATCCGCGGGTGGTGCTGAAAAATATTGACAGCAAGATAATCCTGCATCCCTCGCCCCTTTTTTACCTGGAACACAACGGGGAAAGGATTTTCTGCCTCATCCGGGAGGCACCCTCCGGAAAAGTGCTGTATTCGGATTCCCTGGATATTCAGGCCAGGACCGCGGGAGCAATTACCATCAGCGGCCTTAGTATTGCACAGACCGGCAAAACCACCCTGCAGGTTGAGTTAGGAGGTCTTTCCGCCACTGTCAATACCCGGGCTCTGCCTTCATTTTTCAGCATTCTCCCTCCCCTGCTGGCCATTTTACTGGCGCTGATCACCCGCCAGGTGATTGTAGCCCTGTTCTTCGGAATCTGGCTGGGTGTGACTTTTCTTTATGACTACAATCCACTGGTGGGATTCCTGCACACCCTGGATGAATATATCGTAAACGCCATTGCTTCTCCGGACCGCATTGCCATCCTCATTTTCAGCATGGTACTGGGTGGCATGGTGGGAGTGATGAGCCATTCCGGCGGCACGCAGGGTATTGTGGAAAAACTCAGTACCAGGGCCAGGAATGCCCGCATGGGACAACTGGCTACCTGGGCCATGGGCGTACTCATCTTTTTTGACGATTATGCCAATACTCTCATCGTCGGTAATACCATGCGTCCCCTGGCGGACAAGCTGCGCATTAGCCGGGAGAAACTTTCCTATCTGGTGGATTCCACCGCTGCCCCGGTGGCCAATATTGCCATAATCTCAACCTGGATTGGTTATGAGATCAGCCTCATCAACCAGTCCTTCAGTAGCCTGGGGGTCAGCGATAATGCCTATATTACTTTCATCAAAACCATTCCCTATAATTTTTACCCGATATATGCACTGGTTTTTGGATTCCTGGTGGCCTTCCTGATGCGGGATTTCGGGAGCATGTACACGGCGGAGATCCGGGCGCGCCGCAGCGGGAAGGTGCTGCGGGACGGTGCGATACCCATCGCGGATCTTACCGACCGGGAAGTGACCGCAGCCGCTTCCACACCGCTTCGCTGGTACAATGCCATGATTCCCATCGGAGTGGTGATAATCGCAGTCGTGTTGGGGCTGGTATACACCGGCTATGAGAATGTGCGGGAGGCCGGGATTTCGCTGGCGGGTGAGGGTTGGCTCCGGCAGATCAGCACCATGGTGGGGAATGCAGATTCCTTTGCAGTGCTCATGTGGGCCTCCTTCCTGGGCTCCATTGCTGCCATAGTTCTTTCCCTCAGCCAGCGTATTATGGGCTTGCAGGAGGCACTTGATGCCTGGGTGAGGGGCATCCGTTCCATGGTGCTGGCCGCCATCATCCTCACCAGTGCCTGGGCCATCGGCGCCATCTGCCAGGAACTCTATACCGCCGATTATGTGATTTATCTGACCCGGCAGTTTCTCACCCCCCACTGGTTGCCGCTCATTACCTTTGTCACCGCGGCGGTGATCAGTTTTGCCACCGGTACCTCCTGGGGAACCATGGCCATCCTGATGCCCATCGCCATACCGCTGGCCTACAAATTCCCGCTGGCCACACCCGGCATCGATCCCTCCCATGCCACCAACCTGATGCTGAGCACCACCGCGGCGGTGCTGGCCGGAGCCACCTTCGGGGACCACTGCTCGCCGATCTCGGATACGACCATCATGTCTTCCATGGCCTCGGGAGCGGACCATATCGATCATGTGCGCACCCAGCTGCCTTATGCGATTGTGGTGGGACTCATCGCCTGCTTCTTCGGCTACCTCCCGGTGGGATTTAATATCAGCGACTGGTGGGTGCTGCTGGTGGGATTTGCGGTAATTTTTCTGGTGGTACGGTTTGTGGGGAAAAAAACGGATTTTTGACAGGATTAACAGAATACATGGCGAGGGTTGGTTAATCAAATTCCTGGAGATATAAAAAATTGATCATGGTTTACTTATCATCTTCGATGGATGGCATAGCTTCCCGGATCTGCTCCCAGCTAAATCCCTTCCCCTGCAGATAGCGGACCAGCTTTTCCTGAAGCTTGCGGCCCCGGTCACGGGCATGAGTTTTGCCAAATTTAGCAGCCAATTGTCGCGCCATTTCCAGCTCCGCTTCAGCGCTAAGCAACTGATTCAACAGTGGTTCATACATTTCTCGGGAAATTCCCTTCTCCGCCAGCCTGCGAACCAGCATCAGCCTGCCACACGGCCGCAGGCGCAATTCATTCAGAATATACAGGCGGGTAAACTGCTCATCATTGATCAGATCAATTTTCTCCAGCTCATCCAGTGCCTGCTCTATGGTCGCGGCACTATAACCTTTCTGCCGCATCTTGCGGATCAATTCCCGGCGGCTGTGAGGCCGGTTAGCCAGATAGCGTAATGCCTGATCCTTGGCCTGGCGGACACCGTCTTCCTGCAACAACATCAGAAATTCTTCATCACTGAATTCACGCTGCGGTGCAACCCCATACTTCAGGACAATTTCCGGCGTCAACACCACTTCCTGCTCGTCGTCCAGCAGGATGATAAACCGCTCCGGACGACCCCGGCGCATATGCATGTTGATAATAGTGGGCATTGTAAATACAAGATTAAGGATTAAAGATGAAAGATTAAAGAGACCAGTCGGCCCGTCTAAAGCCTGGTAGGCCGGGCAAGCAGTAGGCAGTCTCTGCAGTGGGCAAGAGTGGTCCACGAATTACACGAATTCTGCTCCGGAGAAGTCTTTAGCCTTTATCCTTGTGCCTTGTGCCTTATAACTTACCTTCTAGGCCTGATTCCCGGTTTTTGTGAAACTACGGACGGTTTCATCCCGATTTTTTTTCCGGAGGAAAACGTATTTTTCGGGAATCTTGTTTTGATACACACCGTCCACTTTTTTTCTGTCCACGAATTACACTAATTACACTAATTCTAAAAAACAGTTGACAGCTTATTTCAAGACGTTACACTTTAGCCTTGAGCCTTTAGCCTTGAGCCTTTAGCCCCGTACTACTGACTCTTCTCCGTTTTTTCGCTCTTTTTACCGCTGCCCTTTTCAGCAACCTCTTTCTCCGGTTGGCTCTCCGAAATCAGTCCCAGTTTTTCTTTCACCAGTTTTTCAATTTTCCGGCTGAACTCCGCATTTTCTTTCAGGAAATTCTTGACATTCTCCCGCCCCTGTCCCAGCCGCTCTTCACCGAAGGAATACCAGGTTCCGCTCTTCTGAACCACATTCAATTTGCTGGCCAGGTCCAGCAGATCACCTTGCTTGGAAATGCCCTCATTGTACATAATATCAAATTCACATTCGCGGAAGGGCGGCGCCATCTTATTTTTCACTACTTTCACCCGGGTACGGTTTCCAACGGTGTTCTCCCCATCCTTGATGGAGGCGATGCGCCGGATATCCAGGCGTACTGAGGTATAAAACTTCAGAGCGCGTCCGCCGGTGGTGGTTTCAGGATTACCAAACATCACACCTATTTTCTCGCGCAGCTGGTTGATAAAAATGACCGAAGTGTTGGATTTACTTACTGTTGCGGTCAGTTTACGCAGTGCCTGAGACATGAGCCGGGCCTGCAGTCCCATGTGGGAATCGCCCATCTCTCCCTCCAGTTCAGCACGGGGAACCAGCGCTGCCACAGAGTCGATCACCACTACGTCAATTGCCCCGCTGCGCACCAGGGTTTCCACAATTTCCAGGGCCTGTTCGCCAGTATCAGGCTGCGATACCAGTAAATTAACAGTATCCACTCCCAGCTTGCGGGAATAAGTGGGATCCAGTGCATGCTCGGCATCTATAAATGCCGCCAGGCCACCCAGCTTTTGCGCTTCTGCGATGATGTGCAGCGCCAGGGTGGTTTTTCCCGATGACTCCGGACCGTATATTTCAATAATCCGTCCCCGCGGAATGCCCCAGATGCCCAGGGCATAATCCAGGGAAATGGATCCGGAGGGAATGACATCCACACTTACCTTGGCACGATCTCCCAGCCTCATGATGGCTCCCTTTCCGAACTGACGTTCGATCTGGGACATGGCTAGACCTACGGCTTTCTGTTTTTCTTCATTCTGAGTTGCCATATTTTACCTTTCTTTTAATATGCATTTTATTTTGCGGTCAATACTTCATTTAAACAGCCCGATTAAAGTTCTAATATAGAACTAAAGATTAAAGATCAAATGAAAACTGTATTATCCTGTTCATCCTGTCAAATAGTATTTAAATTGTATGATTTTTGAATACTATAAATCGCACCGGACGGTTTCAGCTCGCTCTTCATGACCAGCACTTCCTTCACAGTGATTTCTTGCGGAGGAAAAGTATAGTTGGTAAATTCGTCCATCAGGCGCTCCAGATGTCCGGCCAAATTAATCCGGGCCACGGTAAGATGAGGCGAAAAATTCCGCTTTTCCTCCGAGAATCCCTGCTTTGCCAAAACCGTTTCTATTTTTTTCTGAAGGTTGAGCAGTTCAGGAACTCCGCTGCCTTCCACCCCCACCCACAGCACCCGGGGCCTGCGGTTATTGGGAAAGGCACCCATCCCGGCGGCCACCAGTGAAAATGCCCCGTGCGGCTTCTGAAAAAGCTGATCCATGCCCGCAAACACCCTGGTCAGCTGAACTTCCGACAGATTGCCCAAAAATTTCAGGGTAAGATGGATGGCGTCCGGCCTGACCCACTTTACATCACGGTTGAGTGATTTCATATGATTAATGAGTTTACCGAGTTCGGCCAGAATCCGCTCCGGCAAAGGAACTGCTATAAATGTCCTGATTGTTTCCATGTTATCTTTACTCTACTATTGCCAGGCTGATCAGAAAGCGCCGCGCCATTTCCATGGCGGCCTGGGCTGAACGTTGCTTGTTCACCTCACGATTTTCACCAAACATGAATTTTCTGGCTTCCACCCGGGAATGATATGCCACGGCGGCATACATCAGCCCCACCGGTTTGGTGGCGGTACCCCCGGTGGGTCCTGCGATACCTGTGGTGGCCAGACCCATATCGGTTCCGAACGCTTCCTGCACACCCCGGGCCATTTCCCGGGCAACTTCTTCACTTACCGCACCCACGGCTTCCAGGGTGGCTGCTTGCACCTTTAAAAACCCTATTTTCGCTTCATTGCTGTAAGCCACTATCCCTCCCATAAAATAACCGGAACTGCCGGACACGTTAGTGAGCCGGTCCTGCACCAGGCCGCCGGTCACACTTTCGGCAACGGCAATAGTCAGTCCTCTTGAGGTCAACATGTTTCCCAGGACTGCTTCGAGTTCTCGATTGTCAACAGAATATAAATGATCTCCGATATGAGTATACAAAATATTTTTAAATTTGTCAAATTTTTCTTTATCCTTAATATCATCACCCAACCGGATAATCCGCAGATCCACACCGGTCACTTTGGGCAAAAATGCAATTTCATAGGATGAAAAGGCGGGCATATTTTTCCTGATCCGTTCATAAATGACCGATTCCGCAATACCGGTGGTGCGGAAAAAGTCCACCTGTACCCGGCATTCGGGACACTTTTTCCGCAGAAAGGGAATTACACTCTCTTCCATAATGGATTCCATTTCGCGGGGTACACCCGGTAGAACAAAAACCAGCCGGTTCTCGGGTCGGAAAAGCAAACCCGGTGCGGTGCCCAGCGGGTTGGCAATAAGTTCGGCGGACTGCGGGACCATGGCCTGCCCGCGGTTTACGGCAGGCATTGTGATACCCCTCTTCTCAAATCTTTGCTGTATATTCCGGAAAACATCTTCGTTATAGACCAGTTCGCTGTTGAAAAATTCAGCCATCACATTTTTGGTGATATCATCATGGGTGGGACCAAGTCCCCCGGTAACAATTACCACCTCCGAGCGGTCCAATGCCGGTGCCAGTGCGCCCTTGATCTCTTCTGCACGGTCACGCAGCGAGTGCTCGCTGGTAACCATTACGCCGGATTCATGAAGCCTGCGGGCGATGTACGACGCATTGGTATTTACGGTGCTTCCGTTCAGTAATTCATTTCCGATGGATATTATTTCGGCATTCATTTGATCTCCTGAAAAATCTTCAAACGTATAAATATAGAAAATATCTTTTTCAAAAAAAAGTCCGCTGTATCAGTTTCCGGTGCCGGGAAATTTTAACGGTTGTTATCCGGGAACAGTCATTTGAATACTACAGAGAGATTTCAATAATCTCAGCGGCAAGATTATATGGGAGGTAATAACATTTTTTCTAAAAAAACACCCGTATCTGACGATAATGGGATGGTGGTTACCATTAAATTCGCTGATTTACTAACTCAGGGTATCTGCAATTTTAAAATCAGAGACTAATGCGATTATTTATTTTATTGACTTTGTGTCTATCATAAACAGGTTTAATTTCCAGCTACCGAAATATGCCAGAATTTTAAATTTGGGTTTGCTTGATTTTTATGTGGCATTTTGATAAATTTTAAGATAATATTTTCATCTACCTATCAGACTTATAACCAGGGGATCCTTGATGAAAACCTATTACACTTATATCCAAATTATATTTTTGATTCTTTTCGCGGCAATGGGCACCAGTACCTCCCATGCACAGCACGCAACGGCGGAATTTATTACCAGCCTGCCTACGCCCACGCTGGATGGAGACATTGCCGTCAAGGATGGCGAACGTTTTGTCACTTACCGTAATAACTACCTTTTTACCGTAAATTTCTGGATAGGGGTGCAGGTCTGGGATGTCTCCAATATTGAATCTCCCCGGAAAGTTTCGTTTATCAAAACCAGTGATATGGTTTACCATGTGGCACTGTACGAAAACAGATTATTTGCAGCTAACAAGGCGGAAGGAGTAGTTGTATTTGACATCTCCAATATTGAAAGGCCATATGAGGTGGCCAGGATTAAAACACCGGGAGATGCCTACTGGGTGGATATTAATTATCCATACATGTATGTGGCGCTGGGAAAAGAAGGATTTTGTGTGATGGATATCAGCAATCTTAATGATGCCAGAACCCTTTCTCTGGAAATTCCCGAAACCTGGGTATGGAGCCTGAAATATCGGGACAATAAACTTTATGTGGCAGCCAAACAGGGCGGATTGCTTATTTATGATGCCAGCAATCCCTCCAACCTCATTAAGATTACTCAGTATAAAACCGGTTTTCATGCCCTGCAATTCCAGCTGGAAGATAATCTGGCTTACATTGCAGATGGTCCCGGAGGCTTGCTCATTCTGGATATTTCGGCCCCCCGGCTTCCCAAGGAAATCGGACGATTCGAAACTGAGGGATTCACCCACCATGTATTCAAAAGCGGAAATTATGCCTATTTATCCAACCGGGAAATGGGTCTTCTGATTGTCAAGGTCAATGACCCGGCACATCCCCGGCTGGAAGCCCGCTACGTGACTGACAGTGAAACCTATGCCTCCTTTAAAGAGGATGTATATGTTTTTCTGTCTTCCGATACTAAAACGGAAATTTTGCGTCATAACAACCAACCGGAACTGGAACCCCTGGCTGACTTTTCCATCGACGAAAACACCAATTCTGTCCTGCAGCTTAACGCCAGCGATCCGGACGGGGATGCCATCTATTTCGAGAGCCGGAATCTGCCCCCCGGTTCCGAGTTCAATACCAATACGGGCTTATTTACCTGGACACCAACTTATGAGCAGTCCGGAGTATATCCCAACATAATTTTTACCGTTATCGAGAAAACCGGCAGCAAACTGAGCGATTCCGACACCATCACCATTACGGTAAACCATGTAAACCGGCTGCCGGAACTTCCACCCATTGCCAACGTCACCATACCGGAAGATTCCCTGCTGACCATTCAGGTACCGGAAGGATCCGATCCCGATAAAGAAGATATCGGAAACCTTTCCTACCGGGTTGAGAATGCACCGCAGGGAGCAGCTTTCAATGCCAGCGACCGGGTTTTTCAAATGAAACCCACCTTTGATCAATCAGGTGCCTATATTGTGGATTTTGTGCTGGATGATGGCGCGGGAGGTGTTGATCGCGAGGCTGTTACCATTACCGTCACCCATGTGGACCGCTCACCGCTGATTGCCGGAATCACCGATCAGGTCATGAACGAAGCGCAGCCCCTCAGCCTGTCCTTAAGTGGAGAGGAACCGGATAGAGAAGATCGGGACAAGATCAGTTTTTCCATGTTCAACCTGCCCGCCGGGGCAACCTTCGATGCGGCAACCCATCAATTCAGCTGGACTCCCTCTTACGAACAATCCGGGAATTATGATAACATTGGGGCCGTGATGAAAGCCGGCAAACTCTCTGATACCACCTACTTCACCATAACCGTGAATCACGCCAACCGGCCGCCGCTGTTAACAGCCATCGGGGATCAGGTGAGCGATGAAAGCAAAACGCTGACCTTCATCATCAGTGGTTCCGATTCCGATAAGGAGGACACCGGAAAACTGACTTATAGTGCAGAAAATCTGCCCCCGGGAGCGGTATTTAATCCCGATTCTCTGAAATTCAGCTGGACGCCGACCTATGAGCAATCCGGTGCCTATTCCGACATCATCTTCAAAGTACAGGATCCGCAGGGTTTGACCGATCAGAAATCCATTTCCATTACCATAAACCACGTGAACCGTCCGCCGGTTCTGGCAGAGATTCCTCCCCAGACGGTGGACGAAAATATGGCTTTACAGGTTCCGTTATCAGCCAGCGATCCTGACCGGGAGGACAGCGGCAAACTGACTTTTTCATCAGCCAATCTTCCCCTGGGGGCTATCCTGGATGCCAGCTCGGGTATGTTTAACTGGACGCCCGGCTACGACCAGTCCGGACAGTATGCATACACCTTCACCGTCAGTGACGGTCGGCTGAACGACAGTAAAACCATGCCGGTAACAGTGAATCATGTGAACCGGCCACCGGTGCTGGCAGATGTCGCTAACCAGACTGTGGATGAAAATTCGATCCTGTCTTTCACCGTTTCAGGAAGCGATCCGGATCAGGAAGATGATGGAAAACTGGTATTTTCCGCCCAGAATTTACCGACCGGAGCGACCTTTAATCCACAGACACTTGCCTTTACCTGGACGCCTACCTACGATCAATCCGGATTTTATGATAAGATTGTTTTCCGGGTAACTGATCCGGCCGGGCTGATGAATGAAAAAACCATCCATATTGTGGTTAATCATGTAAACCGGCCGCCTGAACTGGCTGCTGTTGCGGCTATTACCGGCGATGAAGAACAACCGGTCAGTTTCACCCTGCAGGGCTCGGACCCCGACAGGGAGGATGACGGTAAGTTGACCTACCACATTTCAAACCTTCCCGCCGGTGCAACAATGAGCAGCACCAAAGGTGACTTCAGCTGGACCCCCACTTATGACCAGAGCGGGAAATATGTCCTGCAGGCCCAGGTAACCGATTCTGCCGGGCTAAATGCCGGAACAGAGATATCAATAACCATTAATAACGTGAATCGTCCGCCGGAAGCCGCTCAAATGGAACCGGTTACCGGCCGGGAAAACGAGCTGCTTGCTTTCACCCTTAAGGTGAGTGACCCGGATAAGGAGGACCAGGGGAAATTGTCGGTAACCACCACCGGCCTTCCTGCCGGAATGCAGCTGGATGCAAACACCGGAGAAATTTCCTGGACGCCAACATATGACCAGAGCGGCACTTATAACCTGAATTACACCATAATGGACAGCTTTGGCGCCACGGCCGACGGCAGCATATCTGTACAGATTGAGAATGTTAATCGCCCACCCACCCATCCCCCAGCGAAATCGTTAATCGGGGTTTTAAACCATGTAAATTTATCCCTTTTTACCCAATCAAGTGATACCCATAAAGGAAATGTGGGAAAAAAAACATATTCTCTGGAAAATCTGCCGGCCGGAGCCACTTTTGATCCCGCCACGCGCTCCTTTCAATGGACTCCCACTTACGAGCAGGCGGGAACGTATAATCTGGTCTACCGGGTGTCCGATACCGGCGGTCTTAAGGCCGAAGTTCCCCTTACCATCACCATTGCCAATGTGGACCGTGAACCGTCGCTGTCAACTGTTGCTCCCATGGAAGCTAACGAAGGGGAATCCTTCAGCCGCACTCTTCCGGAAGCCAGCGATCCGGATAAAGAGGATGCCGGCAAACTCAGCTATGAAGTAAAAGACCTTCCTCCCGGTGCCAATTTTAACAGCAGCAGGACCATAACCTGGACGCCGCGTTATGACCAGGCAGGGGATTATACCATGACATATATGGTGAAAGACCCGCAGGGACTGTCTGCCCAGACGGGGGTCTCCATAAATGTTAAAAATGTAAACCGTCCTCCTACCATGACGAGTATAGGCAACAAAACCGTGAAAGAAGGAGAGGCGCTTTCTTTTACGATAGATGCGGATGACCCGGATGGGGAAGATCAGGGAAAAGTAACGCTGACGGTAAACAATCTTCCGTCGGGAGCCAACTTTAATGGTTCCAGCCGGACCTTTACATGGATCCCCCGCCAGGATCAGCAGGGCAATTACACGGTCACATTTGTGGCCCGTGATCCAGGAGGAGAATCCTCCCAAATCTCGGTGAATATCACGGTGGAAGATGTACCGCCACCCACGCCACCGGAGCAGAATAATTGAAATTATATTACTTCCGGAGAGAGGCCTCCCCACAACAGGGAGGCCTTTTTTCTCGACTTTGACAGTTACGGGCCATTTTAGGGATTTCCTGAATTCAAAAA
>CAYWTB010000122.1:0-10953 GCA_964461135.1 uncultured Caldithrix sp.
TCACGATTCTTATAACCAATTAGAATTATTTGACTTATAACCGGACACTAGTGATTGTATTTTATTAATTTTTCATACTTAAATTTTATTTATATCATAAATAATTTTGGAGAACGGAATGTTGAAACTGCATGGTATTTTTCCGCCGATGGTCACTCCTTTTGTTAATCAGGAATTCTCATACACTCATCTGGCAGAAAATATAAAGAAATGGAATGCATTTGATTTAAGCGGTTATGTCCTTCTGGGTTCGAACGGTGAAAGTGTTATGATGACGGAAACCGAAAGCCTGCAACTGATAGAAACCGCAGTAAAATATGTGCCTGATGGCCTCCGGATTATAATTGGTGCGGGTCGGGAATCCACACGCACTACTCTTGAATTTATCAGACAGGTTCATCGCATCGGCGGAGATGCAGCTCTCATTGTACCTCCTCATTACTATAAATCTCAGATGACCGGGAAAATCCTGGAGAAATATTTTCTGGAAGTGGCCGAGCATTCTCCCCTGCCACTCATTATATATAATGTACCAAAATTTACAGGGCTCGATGTTCCACCGGAAACTGTTGCCAGACTCGGAGAACATAATAATATCATCGGTATTAAGGACAGTTCCGGGAATATGACCTATTTGCAGAGTATAATTCATCTTGACCTGAAGGAATTTCAGGTACTTGCCGGATCAGCCAGTACACTGGTGCCCGCTTTGATAATGGGAGCGGTGGGAGGTATCCTGGCTTTTGCAAATTTTGCGCCTCAACTTTGCATCGATATCTATCGGCTGGTTCTGGAGGGAAGGGTGGAAGAAGCCCGCCTGTTACAGTTGAGGATTATTTGCCTCAATCAACTGACAACGGCGATTTGTGGTATTGGCGGCCTGAAATTTACCATGGATCAGGTAGGTTTGTTTGGGGGAGAACCCCGTCGGCCCTTATTGCTTCCCGATAACCCGGCTAAAAAAGAAATTATGATTGAATTAAAAAAGCTGGCCCTGCTTCCTTAAATAAAATTCTTGACATTTTCTGCCGCTGCCGGCAACCATGCAGTCATTTATCTTTCGTTCCTGCCGGGAAAATTTTTTCTATAAAAATTATTTTAACTCTTGTTGTCTAATATAATATGAACAGATTTTACAGAGGGGAAAAATCATTGATCATCCGGAACGCATTGTCTGCCCGATTAAATTGGCCCCGACATGAGTTTTGAAGAATTGTATCAAACCTACGGAGCCAGAATTCTGAATCTGGCGTTCCGCTTTACCGGTAATGAGGAAATTGCCCGCGATCTGACGCAGGATGTTTTTGTTAAGGTTTATCAGAATCTGGAAAATTTTAAACATAAATCTCAGTATTATACCTGGATTTACCGCATTGCCACTAATCATTTTATTAATTATCTGAAGAAAGAAGGCCGACGGCGCTGGTACAGATTGCTGGATGTGAATATCGAAGATGCTGTACGGCTGGATCAGGACAGCATGGCCTACCGGGAAAAAAATATTTTTCCTTCTCCCGAAAATCATATTGAAAAAAAAGAACTTGAGAATTTGGTATTGCGTATGATTCATTCCCTGCCGCTGAAATACAGGACTCCCCTGATCCTGCAAAGATATGAAGGGATGAACAGCAGGGAAATTTCCGGAATGCTCTCCCTGCCCGTGAGTACAGTCGAGACCCGTCTCCATCGCGCTAAAAAAATTCTCATAAAAAAGCTGGAACCATGGTTAAAACATTTTTAAAGCCGGATGAAAGTTTTACCAAATTCTGCTGTCTAATATAGTAGAAAGAGCAAAATATCATGAATAATGCACATGTTAAAAATTTTTTCCCCGCTTGGCTGGACGGCAAACTATCGGCTGATCGGGAAAAAAAACTGGAAAGGCATCTGGAATCATGTAAGGAATGCCGGGACTATTATCAAAAGATGAGTGATGTTTTGAAGTCTCCTCAGGTTTCCCGATTGAAGACCCTGGAGCCCGACCCCTATTTGCCGACACGGGTGAAAGCTCTTGCAGAACAAGTTAAAAACAAAAAACAGATCACCTTTGACCCGCAGTGGCTCCGCGTAGCACTGTACAGCCTGCTGATTGCCTTTGCCCTGAGTCTGGGCGGTTTTATGGGATATCATATCTTTCAGCCCCAGCCAGATGAAAACGATCTGCGAATAACCCAGGCTTATTACCAGGCTTTTGCATCCGGCAGTGTGGTGGATCGGTTTGAAAATTATCTGCAACAACAGCAAGAGGATGCCCAATGAAGATAAAAGTATTGATAGGAGTATTAGTATTTCTGATTGCTATAAATCTGGGGACAATCGGAAGCTATATTTATCTCCGTTTGACGAATGAGAACAGGAAACCCGGCAATAAAGCATTTGGAGAATTTCCAGACATGCCGGCGGAAAGACCGGATTTAAGGTTAAACCGGGAGCAAAGACAGCAGCTGATAAGATTGTTGAGAGACTTTAATGAAGAGAGCAGGGAGACCCGCCTGCAGATCAGAGAGCTTGAAAAGGAAATTTTTCAATTACTGCAGGAAAATCAGGTTCCGATGAAAAAAGTTGAACAGGAACTGAAGAAGATGTCAGAACTCCGGTTGGATATTTCTCAGCTGGCCATTAAAAAAATGATAGATGCTAAAAAATTTCTGACAACACAACAACAGGCACGTTTTTTTAATGATATCATGCATGAAAGACCGTCAATACCGGAGCGAAGAGGAGGTTTCCGACCACCCGGTCCTTCCGGTAGAATTGAACCGAAAATTTTCAATAAAAAGAAAGGAGAGTTACCATGAAAAAGAAGTGGTTTATATTAAGTATGTTTTTCGTTTTACTTGTGGGCGGTGTGATTCTTGCGAAACAGCAGGGAGAGGGCTGGCACGGGAACAGGGGCATTTGGAAAGCACTGGACCTCTCGAATGAACAACAGAAGAAATTGCTGGACATGCGGCTTGAATTACAAAAAGAGATGTTACCGCTCAGATCAGACATGCAGAAACTGCGTTCCGAGTTAAAACTGGAATTAACGAAAGCGAAATTTGATGAAAGCCGGGCAAAGAAATTATCAGAACAGATTGCTTCAATCGGACAGCAGATTCAGCTGAAACGAATCTTACACCAGCGGGCCGTACGCGATATTCTCTCTCCGGAACAACAGAAAATCTATGATCTTCACCTGCTATCCGCAGGCAAGTTCAGGGGCAGAGAAAGGCCCAGGAGCCCCGCCGGGCCTGAGAGTCCCCGTCCCCCGGCAAAGCCGTTCAGGGATACAGACCAGTAATTGTATGTTATAAACTCCGGTTTCGGATAATATTTCATCGTGATTATCAGAAGCCGGAGTTTGTAAACGAAAAATTCAAAATATCTGTCATAATGGAGGAAAAGTTGTGAAGAAAGTATATATAATTTCTGTTTTATTCATGTTTTTTATTGCATTTTGGTCCGGCTGTTCGGAAGTCAATGAACCGGCAGTAAATGAGGCAGGTTCAGAAACAGATGTATATTTTTCTGATGTGGAAACCCAGCTGGATTATTTTGAAGGTGGCGGCATGCCACTCACTGAGACGGAAGGGGTCTTCTCCATTGGATGGAGAGATCTCCAACATCCGCAACTTCCTGCTTCCGATGTCCGGGGACATGCATTTGCTGTGGTCTTTCCGGAAGCACCGGATCTTTTCCAGCGTCCCTTGCATGGCGGCATAGATATGGGTACGGTAAATATTTCCTTTAACGATAATCAGATAGAACTTGGAAAACGTGTAAACAGACAGGGAGGAATTGTTTATGCATTAAGACCATTCCCCGGAAGCCTGCAGCAGGATCAGTTAACATTTATACCGGATATCGATTATCATTTTGAAGTGTCGGGATCTGATCTGTTCCTGGCAAGTACGGTTGTGCTTCATTCACCACCTGCTCTCATTGCAATTACCAGCGTTACTAATGGTCAGGTTTTCGATCCCTCACAGGATCTTACCATCGAATGGACCGGAGGAAGCACTGATTCAGGTGTTATTCTGCATGTTTTACCGGGAGGACTTCCACCTCATGCCGGACCGGGAATGTTTCAGGGACGGGGAAATCGCCCGGGTTTTAATTCCAGAATGGGTGGGACTTTCCCACTGCTCCCGCCACTTTCCCCCCATGGAATTGTTGTCAGACTGGATGACAATCCCGGAACGTATACATTTCTAACGGGTGATATCCAGAACTTACTGAGCAACAGCAATTCCACGGCCATCTTCTGTTCGGTATCGCAGTGGGAGGTGAATGAGGTAACCATAAACGACAGGGTTGTGAAAACCGTCATACAGAATGGAGACCGTGTAAGATTGATTGTATCGCAATAAGTGAATTAAAAGTACTGAAAAATTAGGTGTGTTTACATCTAACCTGGATAATTCACCAATAATTACACAGATCACGGAGAAATATAAATAACAAGAGATTAAATAAAGAATATCGAAGATTTTTTTAAATTTTAATCGAATCCTGGATACTCTGTAAACGAATCTGGTTTTAAGATATTAGTGCGAATATAACCTGTGTCATCGATAGTTTAAGAATAGATCAGGCTAAAACTTAGTTTTTGACTTTTCCGTATTATTCCTTTCCTCAGTGGGAAGAATTGTTCTGACTGGTGATTGTGGAAGGAAATTCTTACAGACGGTCGCTGTGGTCTTTATTCTCTTGGATTACAGGAAGGTGTAGCAGGATTCAGAACGTTGAATCATTCGAATGGATTGCAATACCATAATCAACCGGGATAAGCGCCTGGGATATTATTCAGGAGAACGCCTCCCGGCTAAGGTGGTCAATAAGGATCATGTCTTCCGAAGCAATTGACCAGCCAGTTCCTCCAATGGTTTCTTCCAACTGCGAAGGTTTCCTGGCACCTACAATGGCCGATGTTACAGCGGGATTCATAAGAACCCAGCGGATGGCAAGCTGGGCAACCGTTTTACCATATTTCAGGGCAATTGGCCTGATTTTTTCCACGAATTTCAAATTTGTACTGAAGGCAGGTTCCTGGAAAAAGGAGTTCTTCAGGCGCCAGTCATCAGCAGCCAGTCGTGATTTTTCGAAGCTGGCGGTCAGAATCCCGGATTGCATCGGACTGTAAGTTACCACGCCGGTGCCGTGTTGCCGGCACCATGGCAGAATTTCCGCTTCCACCCGGCGGTTCAGCAGACTGTAGGGAGGCTGCAGTGAATTGACATGTTCCAATCTCTCACATTTTTCAAGAAGCCGCGCATTGAAATTACTGACGCCAATAAAACGTACTTTACCACTTTCCTTTAATTTTATCATGGCCCGCCAGCTGTCCTCTACCGCGGTGCGTGGATCCGGCCAGTGAATCTGGTATAAATCGATATAGTCCGTCTGTAAACGCTTCAAGCTGTTTTCCGCTTCTTTCAGAATGCTATCCGGCTGCCCATTATTTTTCACTTTTCCTTCTTTGCTTTCATCCCATACCAATCCGCACTTGGTGGCAATATATACATTCTGACGTTTACCTTTTAAAGCCTTTCCTATGACCTCTTCCGAGTGACCCAACCCGTAGGAAGCCGCGGTATCAATCCAGTTAATGCCGAGATCCAGGGCCTTATGAATGGTTTTAATGGACTCCTGGTCATCCTGAGGACCCCAGCCCCATTCCCAGGGTCCGCCTATCGCCCAGGTACCCAGGCCAATTTCTGTAAGCATGGGTCCATACTTTTCCAACTGTCTTGTATTCATTTTACCTCCTTTTATGAATCCGGTACCTTTTTAGTGTTCTCTGGTTTGGACTTTCAATGTTTCAATAACCAGTAATCGAAAAATAAACAGGCATGAATAGGAGGTAAAGTTGTTTTGAAGAAAATTGTTTAAAAGATGCCAGTAACTTTAAAAACTTGAAATCGTACTAATTTATGTACATATTATTTTGAAATTAATATGCGATATTTAAACGGAGGAATTATGCAGCGGGAATCCAGGTCTCTGATATGGGGAATTATATTGATTGCCATTGGTTTTATCTTTCTGGGAAATAATCTGGACTGGTTTCGTCTGGAGTGGGAAGGTTTATGGCCGCTGGTAATTATCGGTGGTGGTGTTCTGTTCTGGATCGGATGGCTGGCTAACCGAACGGAATTTGGATTACTGATGCCGGGCACCATTCTCCTGGTGTATGGTTTGATGTTTGAATACAGTGCCCTGCATGGCTGGTATCATATGGATGATTTATGGTCTGGATTTTTATTGGGTCCGGGTCTGGGTTTCTTTTTTATGTATCTGTTGGGAAACCGCGAAAAGGGTCTTCTCATTCCTGCTTTTATCCTTATTGTCCTGGCCATTCTTTTCTGGATGGGGGAAGAATCATTCCGGTTTATCTGGCCCATTCTGTTGATTGTTGTGGGTATTTATCTGCTGGTGAAAAACCGTTTTAAAAGCTCTCCGGTTAGCGGGGAAGCGGATGGACTTAAAGAGGAAAAGGAAAGCTGATACTTTCTCTTTAAGTGAAAATATTAAATTGAAGGAACAGGAGATATTATGAAGAGATTATATCGTTCTCAAACCGATCGCAAAATTGCCGGAATTTTGGGTGGACTGGGGGAATTGTACAATATTGATCCCAACCTTCTGCGCTTGCTGGCTGTTCTTTTGTTCCTGGTGTCCGGTTTCTTTCCGGTACTTTTTACCTATATTATCGCCTGGATTATTTTACCGGATGGGAAGCCTGGTAATGTAGAAAATAACTCCATCAGACAGAAACAAAAATCAGATAAAACAGCCGGTGATTCCACGGTTTCAAAAAGTAGAGGCAGCCGAAAAAAATCCGACAATAAGACCGCCTGATTTATCCTGTTTGCAGAAGAGGTTTTAAGCCCTGTTTATTTAAACGGGGCTTTTTTTATGTTATTGGCTATCGGCCGTCAACTGTGAGCAATCAACCTTTTCCCCTTTCCCTTTTTCCCTTTCTCCTTTACCTTTCTCTTAAATCATCTCTGCTGCTCACAAATAATCATTTTGCTTAAGAAAATTTACGATTCGGCTGAAACCTTCCCCGTCCGAGTTGTTTACCAGTATTACATTATCGAGTTTAGCGGGGACGGTTTCATCCAGCAGAAAAAAAACGGCCACCTGGTCGGCCAGACTTACATCCTCCATGGAATCTCCTATGCCGATAAGATTCTGACTTTGCAGTCCGCGCTCGGCCCTGTCTATTTTTACGGCAGCCCGTTTTCCTACTTTTACGGGAACGATATGATAAGCATGGGGCCGTTCAAATTGTTCATGAGGGGCAACCCGTCCGTTGTCAATAATCCGCAGAGCCGGAAAATTTCCGGCTACAAATTTCTGGACATCTGCGTTGTCAAGTTCTCCGATAAGAAGGGGATGAGTACGAAGTATTTCAGACCATGGCTGGTAATATGCCACCTTTCCCGGGTATTTCTTAAAGAGGGCATTAACCACCCCGCTCTGCTCTATCCATTTTTTCAGGCTGTTCTGATCCGGGACCTCCACGCCGAAATTTGTTATTACTTTTTCACCTTGGTTATAAACAATTTCAATTCCCAGATTGGCTATATAATTATTAAATCCCAGAATCCTGGCGGTTTCCTTCAGTTTTTCTTTTTCCCGTCCCGAAATCATAACCACATCCACCTCTTCGGTTAACAGCGTGTAAATCGCATGTGCATTATTCAGGGTGTAGCCGTCATGGTGCCGGAAGAGGCAACCGTCGGTCACGAAGGTCCCGTCCACATCGGTATAGATCACCTGCACTTTTTCTAAATTGTTTAAAATTCTCCGGGGGATCGTTATCATTTTTAAAAAATCTCCTCTTCCTTTCAAGAAAAAGTAAGATAAGTCAATAAAAAATACGTTAAAATAAACGGAGTCCAAAACAACTTTAGTAAAAAAGCCGGAAAATTGATTTTATTTTTTCAGATTTTAGTTTTACCTTAAGTAATAATCCGTCAGAATAAAGGGGATGTTTATGAATATAACCGTAATTATTGTTTTGCTGTTTGGAATTTTCAGTCTGACCGGCGGAATCATCGGATATACCAAAGCCGGGAGTGTACCCTCCCTGGTGGCGGGATCCGTATCCGGGATTTTGTTGATTCTAAGTGCGATAGGTTTGTCCAGAAACTATATGGCAGCTTCCTACGTCGCTTTGCTGGTAGCACTGCTGCTGGGAGCCCGTTTTGTGATGACCATCATAAAGAATTTCAAGGTAATGCCGGATCTTATCATGATTCTTTTCAGTGCCACTACTATTGTTGCGGTGATCATATATGTCGTAAAAAAGTAGATTATTCGATAAAAAAGAATAAACCCCCCGAATTTCTCCGGAGGGTTTTTAAGGTAATACAGGATATTAAAATCTATTCTACCACTTGGCAACTGCCGGTTCTTCATCCCTGAGAATTGCGGCGTTTGCGGGAGGATTACCGGTCAGATACTCATAGCTCTGCTGAAGAAGTTTAACCGCATAACGGGGATTGTGAACGCCCATACTGGCGTCATCCTCAACAAAGATCAGGTTATATCCCGCTTCTCTCTGTGTAAGGGTTGATTTTGCGGTATCTCCCAGAGCACCGGCAACATCCGTACCCACGGTATCCAGACCATCGGCAACCAGCGCCTCGGTAAGCAGTTCCAACAATCCTTCTACTTCCACCTGTAATCCTTCAACGGTTCCGTCACCGTCAAAGTCACCGGAAGCCGGAATTTCCTCAAAGCTGGAGATGGTTCCATGGCAGTATGCACAGGCTTCCACAGTGGGCTCGAATAGGTGACCAGTCACTGCGGGATTCTCCTCACTGCCATATTCCTGAGTCTGCAGGTGGCAGGTTTTACAGCTGTTTTCAATATAGAGATGGATTGCCCTTCCCCATTCGAAACCAGCCGCTGCTACGCCTTCATACCCGCTCTTTCCTGCCAGCATATCTCCTTGGGCACTTAAATGGGGCCCGAAGTGAGAGTCACCAAATTCCAGCTGTTCCTCTGCGCTGTGCCGGGCATGGTGGCAGTGCATACAAAGCTTTCCGACGCCGCCATCGCTTATTGTCGGTTGCTCCCCGTTAGCCTCAACCAGGACTACATTGGCCACAGTTCTCAACTGCCCGGGATTAGCAGCGCTGTGGGAGGAATGGCAGGTCTGGCATACGATTGGCTCTAAAGGAAACTCGGTCGTATCCGGACGCCCAACACTACCACCTCCATAGAAGATACTCAGATCATCGTCGAGTCTGATGGCACCGCCGACACCTTCGTGGCAACCTTGACAAGATGAACTACCAGCAGCATGGCTTTCCAGAGCGGTTCCGTGCACGGATTGTGACCACTCGGTATAATAGGGATGGTGTGTACCTTCATGGCATTTACCGCAGTTCATGGCGTTATAATCCACTACCATGGGCGCAGTTCCGCCACTGGCAATATGTTCCGAAGCGGGACTATGGCAGTCTTCACACTGCACATTTTCAAACTTCTCAATAGGGGCTTCATCATAACCGCTGTTTCCGCTGTTGGGAACCTGGTTGTATCCGACAAAATAACCCACGGTATGGCAGGGAATACAGTAGGATGCAACATGCCCTCCTGCCAGCAGGGTTTCCCAGGCTTGAGCATGTCCCGTTTGTTCCCATTCGCTGACCAGATTATTGATTTCATGGCATGCACAAGATGGGCCGCCCACATAATAGGGCGTCTGGGTGGGAGCATACATGCCAACTCCGATGCGCACCACCCCGATACCGATATGAACGCCGTCAGTCACGTGCACACTGACGGTGTATGAACCGATATCACCGGGAGCTTTCCAGGTGACGGTATCAGCATCACTGGCATCAAATTCTCCGCCATCGGCAAACCAGGAGTAGGTAAGAGGACCCGCTAACGGCTGGGAATTCGAAACGTCGGCCGTCAGTTCCACGCTACCACCCTGCGCAATACTGTCCGGACTGGCATATACTTCATCCACGCTGATAATCTGCAGGGCAACAGTATCGCGGATGGTGATGGTATCCCTCACGGTAACCGTCTCTGTTACAGTTTTCTCTTTTTCGCAGCCGGCAAAAAACGCAACAGACAGAACCAGTGAGAATACTACCAGCAGCGCCGCATGTTTTACTAATGAATAACCACTCATAAAAGAACCTCCGTTGTATTGTGTTTCAGTTTATTAGAGTCCATTGTATCAAACGAAAACATTCATTAGCTTTTCTTCAAAAATGATGCCAATTTAAAAATAGCTGTCATAACCATTTAATAATTAAACAGTTATATTTATTGAATAATTAAACACTTTCGAAGAAATGAGACATGAATGTCACTGGAAAACAACCGATTAAATAGATAAATAATTGTTATTATGTAACTTGCGGGTAAGTGACAAGCCTGTGACAGTGGGACATGGATGTCGCAATTGGGGAAGAATTTCCAGGATTAGAGAATCATATGTAAAAAACAGATATGTAGAGAAAAAGAGATGGATTCTGGATACTGGTTACTGGATACTAGATGCTGGCTAAAACAGGGATGTTTTAGCCTGGCCATGTCAACTGGAGTTTGATAGGGAATCCGGAATTCTGGATGCTGGCGAATTGTGAAATCAGGGATAATTTCATCCCGATTTGTTTTCCGGAGGAAAACGTATTTTTCGGGAATCTTTCGCGTAGCGACCACTTCGTAGTAATCTTGTTTTTTTGCCTACTGCCCCACTGCTGACTGTTCTTTTTTGTCCACGAATTACACGCCTGCCCGGCCTGAAGTCGGGCTTTAGACGGGCTTTAGATGGGAATTCCACAGCGGTAAGCGCAGAGCGGAAGGCGGGAAGCCTTTGATCTTTGTCCTTTAGCCTTGAGCCTTTCTGCCGACTGCTTACTGCCAACTGCAGACTTTGTCTTGTCCTAAAATAGTTGACAATAATTGAACCGTTAAGCCGCAAATTTTTGA
>CAYWTB010000123.1:0-10771 GCA_964461135.1 uncultured Caldithrix sp.
TCTATGGGTTTATCCCGTTCTTTCTACACCTACTACTGTCGAAGATGAGTTAAAACAAATTATATTGAAATACCAATATTATTTCAAGCTTCTTTTGGAGGAGGCAGCATTAAGCCCCATATAATTGCAGGTAGCAATGTCTCGTTCAGAATGGGAAAAACGAAACTCTATTCAGATGACATTTGGATGGGTGATGTGCAATCCGATATATTTAAGGGTGGTCCAGAATACGAATTAAATACCAAACCTGTAGAATTTGGATTTACCTTGGGTGTAGGTATAACTTTTCCACTTTCAAGCAAATCTCTTTTTATAGAAGGATATTATTACAGAGGACTAACTAATATATATGATGAAGAAAATGCGGATACGAATCAGATAAAAAATATAGGTTTTCAAATTAAATTTGGATTTCTATTTTCCCTGAATAAATAATGATCTCTGTTTAAAAATTTGCATCATCTAATCTATGAACAAGATTTAGATGATGGAGTGCATTGAGAAGAGGATGATAACAGTGATGCGGTATCCTCCTTTGGTCCTAATAAAAATGGATACGGCCGTAAGATAATTCAATACACCTAAGTGTATACTATAATATACAAGTGTCTATTTAAGTATATTTTTGAATAGATAGATACCCATTGAAAATAGACTGATAATCTTGATATTACACGGTTAATCAGCTTTCAAGCTGCCTGGCATATTTTTTGACCTTTTAATTACCGAATAATGAATTGGTAATTTAACAAAGGAAACTTAATTATGTCGGGTTCAAGATGGATAATAGCGCTCCTCTCTCTTCTTCTGCTGGGTTGTTTTCCCAGTAAAAAGGTGATTTTTCTGCAGAAGGAAAATCTTCCAGATAAAGAAATGATTATCTCTGCACCTACCAAGGTGTTTTTGAATGATAATTCGCTGGTCCTTTTTCCCTATGGCTTTGAGGTCAAAAACCATCTGGTTTTAGGTCGAGGAACCCGCCACTGGATCGATGGATCCAATGAAAACTTACGTCTTCATAATTTTCCCCTGGATAATGTGATTGCCATGACCTACTATGAATTGGAAAGTTCTCCCGCTTCCAATCTGGGGTCGTTCATCCTGGGTTTACACGGATCTGTACTTGCCCCCTTATCACTTTACTGCCTTGCTTGCCCTAAATGCTGCTTCGGGTCATGTCCCACCGTCTATGTAAATCAGGGAAATGAACAGGTATTAAAAGCGGAATTGTTCTCCTATTCTATTTCAAAATATCAGCAAGAGACGGATCTGGACCTCCTTTATCAAGGGATTGAGAATGACGGAAAATATAGTATTCGAGTAACCAATGAGGCTCTGGAAACACATTATATTGATCTATTAAACATTCAGAAAGTGGAGTACCCTTCCGGCACCAACGTGTATCCTACCCCGGACGGCAATTTTGTCATGACCCGAAGACTTTACTCACCGATTAAGGTGTCAAATTCAGAAAACTCTGATGCCCTTTCATTGGTTCTCAAACGAGATAATCAGTGTTATAGGACGGATCCTTTGATGTTTTCGGCAAAATTCGATATTAAATACCGGGATTATCTTGACGTGAAAATACCGTCTGCAGAAGTGGGTCAGTTAAATCTGGTCCTCAAACTTCGCAATACGCTGCTGAGCACCGTTTTATTTTATGATGTTGTTTTGGGTTCACAAGGATTAACTGCCCTGGAATGGACAAAAAAAATAAATACGGATCCAATTTACGCCCTTCTATTCCAAACTGTTTATAAATCTTATTCCGGCATTACTGTAAAAGTGAATCAGCATGGGGAATATCAAAAGCGCGATTTTATCAGTGATGTGGGACCCATTACCTGGAAAGAGCTGGCAGTGAGTATTCCGGTGAATGAGGGAGATATTAATGAGGATGGAGAATTGGATATCCGGCTGGAATTTTTCCCAGATCACTTTATGATTGATTATATCGGTTATGAGATGAAACCTGATGGTACTATACCATACCGGGTAAGCAACCTCTCACCGGTGAGTATAGACGCCTACAATGGAGAACCACGACCTGAAATAATTGAAAAAATCCGCTATGATGACGATGACTTTTGGGTTACCAATCCCGGGGAATCTTACTACTTATATTTTAATATAATCGCTCCTCAGGAAAAAGAAGTCTCCATTTTCGTTCGCTCCAAAGGATACTATATAGAGTGGCTTCGGTGAAATTGGTTAACAGAAAATCCGGGAGATTACCAGTTTCAATTATTTGATTATAAGGAGACTATTCATCAACTAAAAAAGAGTTGGTTAGAAAACCGGGAATTACTGGAGCGAGAATTTTTCCATTCCAGAATTCCGCTGCAGGAGGATATATGATACCAAGAATATTATGGTTAATGGGCATAGCCTTAATTTTATTATTTGAGGGTTGTGCTCCAAAAATCACATACTTATCGCCCACAGGAGACGACACAGAAGTCCGATTAACAGATAATAACCTTATTAGGGGTGAGTTACTGATGGTATCGGATTCAGAGATTTTTGTGGTTGTTGCTCCACCTCCTAAATTAACGTCTGAAAGTGCAGTATATGAGTTACATATTGTTCCGGTTAATCAAATCCAAAAGTTAACTATAAAAGGTTATTCTAACAGAAAATGGGGAGCCAGTATCGTGGCATTCGAGTTGGTTCCGGCAATACTTTTAGGTCTTGCAGCGGCCTCAGCGGATGCAGAAAATCCCATGGCGGTGACTGGGATAGTGTCCATTCCTACTCTATTCAGTTTTGTGCTTTTAGCAGCAGGTACACCTCCGGAACCGGGTATAGATCACCCCATTACGCGTGATCAACTAAATGGTATACGGAAGTATGCTCATTTTCCACAGGAATTAACAGCTGAAGAACTTGAACTATTTGCCTCTCAGCACAATTTCTCCAAACGAAATTATTGAGACACGTGACTGTGTTGAGACCGGGAAGATGGCGTTGATAAAAAAATAAGTTAAATTAATTTGTTAAATGAAAGTGTTTAAACTAAAAATAGGAACAGAGCATGAAAAATTTATTCCTTTTTCTTTTAATTTTCATTTTCCTTCAAGAAGATTTTCTATTTTCTCAGATCAAAAGGGGAAATAAAGAGTTATCTGTTGCAGCATCATATATGTCAAGAAAATTTGAGGAAGCTGAAGAAGCTTGGACTGCTCTTAATCTTTCCTTAAGTTTTGGATATTTTCTAATTAATGGACTCGAAATTGAACCCGAGTTAATATACAGTAATTACAAAGAGGAAAATCCTGGATGGATCTTATCCGGAAACATTGTCTACAATATACAGGCCGATGGTGAAAGTAACAATCTGGTACCGTTTTTCTAGTTGGAATTGGTTATTCAAATACGTTAGCATTTTTTCCAAAGATCGCCTCAGTGGGAGATGAAAACGATAAATGGACCATTTTTAATGGCGGGGCTGGTCTTAAAATTCTCTTACCATACCCTGCAGCGTTTCGGCTGGAATATAGATATCAAAAATTTAATGGAGACACAGACGTTACTAATCATTTGATGTTATTCGGTATTTCAGTTTTTATTAAATAGAAGAAGGGGAAATATTCCTGCCCCATGGACTCTTGTCAACTTACCAGTTGTGTATACCTGTGTTGTTTACCGGCAAGAAAATATAGAGAGGCCAAAAAGATGGTACTTATGCGGTAGGATTTAATTTGATTTAGAAATGGGCTTACTTCATGAAAGGACATGTGGATGGGGTATTATATTTCCGGACACTATAAAAAAGGAGTTTCACATAACCATAAAAATGGGATTTTTGAAAGTGCAATAAAACGGTATCAGAATTGAAAAAATTGTTCTTCAAAGCTCTAAATATGTGGGAAATGTGCATTGGCGAAGCTGGTCTGACAAAAAGAAATTCTCTTTTCTTTGCATCCCTTATACTGATAACCTTATCCTCAATCAACTGTGTAAATGTATTTGATTATCCGAAAATAATTCAAGTAACGGGTATTGTGACTTATCAATCTGATGGCTCACCCGTAGACAGAGCATTAGTACACATGTGGCAGTATGATTTTGGGGATGACATAAACGAAATAGGTTTTCAACCTTATATGCATACCGTGGCAAGAACCTGGACCAATGAAGATGGTGAATATAAAATCATACACTCCCTCAAGGATCCTGAGCACTGTTGTGGTGATATTTTTTCTAATATCCACGCATATAAATTCGGATATTTGCACAACGATTGGCTTAATGTAAAAGTCTATTGTACTGAAGAACTACAAAACATCCATTTTCAGCTTTTTGAAATTGATTAACTCTGATGATAAATTCAAATTAAGCCGAATACTCTGATCCGGTTATGCTATTGGTTTAGCATGAACCGCAAATTTATTATCCTGCTCAATTTACCAATATCAGCTAAAGTCTAAAAATACTGGACTCCTTCTATCCCCGGTCTAAAGATCAGTCTTAAATGATTTAGATATAACAACATGTGTTCATAATTGGGTTTTTGTGAAATAAAACAGACTTTGTAACGCCTTCTTGATGGTGCGGCTCAAGGGCTGAGAAGAGGTTTCAGTGTCTATTTTAATAATTTTAAATGGAGATAGGCCCGGGATTTGGTTCTCATGAGTGAATTTTTAGAAAATTCACCCCCCGCTTGTCTTTTCCAAATCCTTAGAACTAAACAAATTATATTGCCGGCCGATATATAAGGGGGTACCAGAAAAAGGGATAAATCACCATGATAAAAATACTTTTAATTATATTCTCAATTACCATAATTTGTTTGATACTGCCTTTCGAATCTTTCTCACAATCCGGCACCTGGCATGCAGAGATCACCCTTCGTCCCAGAATGCTGTTTACCGATGCAGATACCACCTTCATTATCGATAGAATTACCGCTGATATGCTGTTTCATGATTTATTCAAAGATATCTACAGTACTGTTTCACAGGTACCCGGCAGTCGCTTTACAAGAGCGCAAATTACCAAAAATGCCGCCTTTCTTTATGCCTTAAATCGAAAACCCTCAGGCAATACCATAATTCCGCTCACCGCCCAGGAGCGGGATTCCTTAAAAAAGAAGGTATTCGACGGTTTTAGAAATGCAGATATCAGTGTCAGTTCATTTTTAAATTTTAATGAATGGCAATATCGAGCCAGAGAAATTATAGCATACTGTGAGGCACATGATTTATTAGCGGGGGCAAATGTTCATCCTGATACACTCTGGCAAAATGGCGCTGATCGCATTCACGAATTCGTTGGAAATTTATATACCGGTGCCAGTAATCCCTTATTTCATCAAAATGCGCGGTATAGCAACTAACGTATCATTTACAGCGCAGCGCTTGTAGCCGGGGCAATCACCTTTAATGATATTGCTTTGACAGATGCTAACCGCCAGCCAATCGACTGGGTCAATCTGGGAATGTTTAATATTGATAAAACTCTGTGGGATAATCAGAGTATTCCCCAAGTGGAGGCCGGATACTCAGAGGGTACCTATTATCTCACATATGCAATGAAGTATGCCATACCGGTCTTTAAAGCACTTAAAAATTTTCTGGGTCGAAACGTTCGCAACCCGTGGTTTGATCCCAAATATAAGATACTGTTTGATTCAATAAGTAAGCTGAAACTGCCCGATGGGAAATTAACACCTGTTGAGGATTCTTATTTGAATGCCATGTTCCCTGAACTGGGTATCATGGGCGGCATTCCCTCTAATCCGTATTATTACGCCTGGCCATTAAGTTCTGCAAATAAGAATTTGCTCAGCGGTCAATTATCGGAAATCTATGATATTCGTGCTGATTACATATGCAATGCAGTCGATTTCACTAATCCACCGGCTGATTGGCAGCCCACCCAATTTTTACCTGAAGCCGGAAGTATTGGCATGCGCAGTTCCTGGGATTCTTCAGCGACTTACATGCATCTATCCGGTAAACACGGAACGGCTCGACATGCAAATTCATCTCTGCCAAGCGGGCACAATCACGCCGATGAGACATCATTTATTATCTTTGCCGGTGGAGAACTCCTGGCCCTTCATCCCGGCTACTATGATTATGATCATAGTGTCGAAATAAAATGGAGGGATCATCATAATCTGATTTTAGTTGATGATCAGGGACCGGACAGTGCCCTTTATATTAATACGACCGAGCAATATGTTTATGGTGTTGACGCTTTTATCAAAAATTCCTTCTCTCATCCGGAAACTGATTTCGCAGAAATTTTCACACGCTATCAAAAGACCGATTTTCGCCGCAGCGTATTATTTCCCAGGAGGAGTTATTTTATTTTGACTGACCATGTAAAAAGCAACACCACCAGAAAATTCACCTTCCAGTTACACGGAAACGGGCTTGACAGCAATGCAACCTATCTGCCTGATTTTCAAAACAAAGAAACGAAATGGCTTGCCGGAAATATGATTTTAAAAGCCAAAGTGATCGCCCAAGACGGATCCGAAACTTTTTCAACCGTTAACAGAAAACATGCACCACGTTATCAAGTCTGGGAATACCATTCATCATTATATGTTGACAAAAATGCCTCTGATACGAAATTTCTATCGGTTCTTTATCCATATAAAGCTAACGAACCTGAGCCGGTAATATCTGAAGTTTCTGTTACTAATGGAACAGGTATGGTCATCGAATCAACTGAACACCGGGATTTTGTGGGAATAAAGAAAGATTCCGGGATCATACAGTTTGCAGACAGTCTATTCAAAGAAATACCGATTGCGACAGATGGAAGATTGTTATGCAGTCTTCATTCCATCTGGAATCCCTATCCATATTCTCTCTTTTTTCAGGAAGGTAACTATTTATCAGTAAATAGTGACACGCTTATTTCAGCAAATGATACTGTTTCAGTTTATGCTCAATTCGATTCACTCAGAATACTTGCCAGTGTTTTAAATAAAAACAGTCTGCCTAACTCAATTTTTTTGAAAACAATGTTGATTCCTCAAAGCGTGCAGGGTTCAAATATTACTGACTGGGCATTAATTGGTGATCACGTGCAAATAGATTTTGATAGCTCATATTGTGAATTTTTAATTATTTTTTCTTCTGACAGCATCGTAACTGATCTGACAAATCCTGATCATAGTGCGCCAGATCGCTTTCAGTTATATCAAAACTACCCCAATCCTTTCAATCCGGGTACAACTATTGAGTTTGATCTGCCGAAAACAAGTAATGTTACTCTAAAAATATTCAATATACTCGGAGAGGATGTGGTAACTCTCGTTTCAGATCGGCTGGCTGCCGGTTCATATTCGTATGAGTGGTCCCGGCCCGCCGGGATTGCCAGCGGTGTGTATCTGTACAAGCTGGAAACAGCCGGATATGTAAAGATCCGAAAAATGGTCCTCCTGAAATAGCGTTGAGCAAAGTGCATGGGGAATAGCGTTCTGGTTTTAGAGTCGCTGATTTCGCCTTTCTCTGTGCACCTTGCTTTTTTAAGGAAGATGATATAAATGTGATAACATAACACGTGGCACAGAGCAACAATTAAGGCTAAAGGAAAAAGACTCAAGAATAAAGACAAAAGGATTTATGATCGAGGATCGAGTCTCCAGGACCGAAGATAAAGAAACGACGATACAATATTATTTTTTTTGAATAAAACTAAAATTCCCATCATTATCTTGCCCGCGATCATTATTAGTGTTTAACCGGTCTGTTCCAAAATCCAAAATTATTTTATCTTTCCGTACTGTTCTTACTTGCATTCAAAAATATTTTCATCCAATTTTATGCAACTTCATAAATCAGGGAATCTATCATGAAGATTTACACCTTTCTTATTTTGTGCATCATCATTTATATAACGATATTCCATCATCCAATAACCGCCCAGGCTTCCGATACTTTAAAAATACTCACTTTTAACATTTACGGGGCACCCGATAGCGATTGGGAGATCCGTGAGCACATGATTCTGGAAGAGCTGGCCATCCTGCAGCCGGACTTTATCGGATTCCAGGAAATCGTACAGAATCCCGCTGCGGGTGTCGGACCTGACAACCGGGCTAAAGTGCTTGCTGACTCACTTTATTACCGGACCGGTTTGCGTTACGATTTTCGTTTCGCTTATACTCATTTTTCATGGGGGCAATTCGATGAGGGGATCGCTATTCTGAGCCGGCATCTCATTCTTGACAGCGACTTTCTCGATCTGCCTCCCGGACTTTTTGCCCGCAAGGTTCTGTGGTGCCGGATTCTTTCTCCGGCCGGTATCATCAATTTTTTTGACACCCACCTCTCTTTCGGAGATCAGGAGCCGGTTCGCATCCAGCAAGTTCAAGCCATGAAGCCGTTTGTCGAAACAAAAGACAATGATCATGTGGCAGTAGCCAATATAATATGCGGAGATTTTAACGCTATACCCGGTTCACCACCTATCCTGTTGATGACCCTCCCCGATACCAATGGTACGGTTTACCTGGATAGCTGGGAAGAAGCTAATCCCGGCCAGCCGGGTTACACTGTCCCCTCAAACAATCCGGACGCCCGTATCGATTATATATTTTTGAAGGGTGGGGAATATGTTGAAATCATCAGTTCGGATCGGGTCCTGAATCAACCCAATGCCAATAATATTTATCCTTCTGACCACATCGGGGTGTTCAGCAAAATCGCCACCGGGGTACATTCGGTCGGTCTGAATATCCTGTCTCCCCAAGCCGGGCAGGTTGTCTCGGGACAAACCAATATCTCCTGGTCAATGAATTCCCAGGCTGAGCCGGTCTTCATCTACATCTATTTAAGTAATGATTGTGGTCAGAGCTGGTGGGAGGAATGGTCCGGCCCCGGTGGCAGCAATACCTACAGCTGGAATACCAACCTGGTGCCCGACGGAACCCGCTATATGCTGCAGATCGCTGCCCGGGGAGATACCAGCTATGGGCTGGCAAAGACCAGCGGACGATTCACAGTCAATAATCCCGGCAATGTGCCACCGGAAATCGAGTTATTCTCACCCCGTGGTGGTGAAAGCTGGAGCGGCATCAATGCCGTGCGATGGTTTGCAGCGGATGCAGATGGGGATCCGCTCACGATTTCGCTAGACATTTCCACTGATGACGGCAGAAGCTGGGAGTTGCTGGCACCCAATCTGCCCGGCGACAGTTTATACCTCTGGAATACACCGCAATTTCCCAACTCACCCTTTTATCGATTGAGGTTAAGAGCGAATGATGGAATCCATGAGGTGGCTGATACCTCCAATATTTTTGAGGTATTAAATCCCCGCACCCTCTTGCCCAGTTCAATATTTCAACACCAGGCTGGCACTGCTTCTGCTATCCTGAATGCCCTGGTGGTTAATCCAACTCAAATAACCGGACACCAGTATCGCATCACGTTCAATGACACGCTATTACCCGCAAAAACTTATAATGTAGAGGATATGAACACCGGTATGACGGTGGTGTCAAATGCCACCCAGCTGAATGGTCTTACTGAAGGTCCCTATTTCGATGGTCTGCGCCTGTTAATCCGGGATTTCGATCCGGCAGAGGTAAATCAGGACAGCAGTCACTGGCTCACTGGCAGCTCAACCCTGGAGATCAACATATTTTTACCCTCCATAAATATTGGCGGTACCATTTACCAGGGATTTGCCAATCCAACTGATTACACTATCACCGTCTTCGATCAGTATGTGGACACTTCCAGTACTGCCTTTGGTGCCCCGGCCATCCCCATGAAATTCACCGTCTGGAACGAAACTGAGAACCGGCGCTCAGAAATTATCTATGACGATCAAGGCAGCAACGGTTCCATTTCAAGGTTTGATGTCATCTATATACTGGAGCCCGACAGCGTGGGTCAACCCCGATTGGTCTGGGCGATCAACTTTGGCGGACCGCCCAGCGTAACCGCTCCACTGCCCGGGGATATCTATCGTTTATCCACCTTCAAACCGCTCACTTATCAGGATATTTATACTTTTAATGCTGCAGTTTTCATCGGAGAAGCCTGGGCACAACACAATGGGTTTAGATTATATCAAAACTATCCCAACCCTTTTAATCCTGTGACCACCATCGAATTTGATCTCCCCAATGCCGGTAAGGTAACTCTGAAAATATTCAATATCCTGGGGGAGGAGGTTGCTACCATACATTCCGGGAAACTGCCATCCGGTCATCATTCTTTTAAATGGGATGCTACCGGAATGGCAAGTGGAGTATATTTGTACCGCTTGGAGACAGGGATATACTTGGTTACAAAAAAACTGATTTTAATGCGCTAAGATAATAATAGGCGCACTTAAAAATTTGAGCCTCTCAAAAATCCACATCGATGTTATTCAATTTTTCCATGTTTTACCTTTAATATCATAATATATGCAATATTTGACGTGCTGTTAAGGATGATATAAAGTAAATTTTTCCATATATTGAAAACCTTAGGCTGCAATACTTAGGAGGAACCATTGAATAAGAGCATAAAGCGAGTTTTGTTCTGGACTCCGAGGATTATGTGCGTTCTTTTCGCAATGTTTTTGAGTCTGTTTGCCTTAGACGTATTCAGTGAAGGTTATGACTTTTGGCAAACAATTCTTGCTCTACTAATCCATCTAGTTCCAGTATACATTGTTGTCATCATATTAGCCATAGCATGGCGTTGGGAGTGGGTTGGAGCGATCCTGTTCATCGCTTTGGCGTTATTCTATCTAGTGTCATGTCATGCTTGTAATGTCGTATAATATTCTGTATATTGTCTCATCA
>CAYWTB010000124.1:0-10454 GCA_964461135.1 uncultured Caldithrix sp.
TGCAATTTATTAATAGGTTACAGAATCAATTTTTTGAAACATCCGGACACTAGTGTTACCAAATATCTAAATTTAATTCACTCTAAAGCCGGACTTTTAAAAAAAGAATGAAATATGTGGAAGTTAATTACAGCTTGTATTTTAATATTTTTATTAATCCTTAGTTGCAGAAGAGATTTAACCGGCGTAGAGAATTCAATAGATCAGATTAGTTTATCAACCGATAAATTTTCATATACCGTATCAGATAGCATCAATATATATTTAGAAAACAGATCCGGTTTTGATATAATAACCGGTCTCAGATGTGGCGCCTATCTGGAAATGTTCTATCAAAAAAAAGAAAATAATGTTTGGTCAGATAATTTATGGTTCTGGTATATGTCACTTAAGTGTGCAACCTTACCGGATACTATACCATCAAATAACACATTTACTCATTCAAAACCATCAAAAATATTTGAATCAACAGGTACTTTTCGTTTATTAGTTGAGGTCTATTTGCCCGAGAGAAATGCCAGTAAAACAATTATTTCAAATTCTTTCGAAATCGAAGAGTAAAACAATTGCCAAGAAAAATTTAATGCTTCATAAATTTTTCCTATTATCACCAGGTGTTTAATCTAATTAAAACCTTAGGACTGCTTTTTTCAATTTAAGTTAACTTTTCAGTAGTTTTTAGCCCCTAAACACCAACCTGATGTATACGTATTCTATCGGTTAAACTTTCAAAGCGCATCCATCTCTGATGACGATATTCTGTCCCCGGTTGTCATATGATCTTTTTATAAGTTATGATTTTGATGGAATCCAAATTGAATCCGTCTTTACTTCAACTACGGGTAATCATTATATTGGACGTTTATAATTTTTCGATTTATACACTGGGAAGATTTTATATGCCATGGTTTTTACGTATGCTTCTCTATCTGTGTCCGGTAATTTTGATGGTCCAATTGTATATTGGCTGGCGGCTTCAAAATGTTTTCCGGGAATTTTTCCCCCACAGGATAAAATCAGTAAGAATTTTTGTATTCGGTTTTATCGGATATCTGAACATCTTTCCCCTTCTGGTGATATCCTATGCATTGACAGGATATCTGAGAAACCTGTTCATTTTCCAGCACGAGCTGCAGCCGCAGGATTTCCTTTTTCTTTTCCCTTACTGGTGGGGTCTCATCCTTGCAGTGGAAGTTTTACCCTACTTTCTGCTACTCGATGTGAGTAGCATGATTTTATCCATCAGAGCCATTCCCCGCATTCCTTTCGTACCCAGAATATTAAACTATCTGAAAATGTTTCTAATAGTATTCTTCTCTTTCTATGTGGGACTCCGAATATATTCAGACACTTATCGGATTCATGTTGCTGAATATACAGTATCCGGTGAAAATTTACCCGGAGCACTGGAAGGTTTGAAAATTACCCTTGTGGGAGATATACAGGTAGACCGTTACACACAGACGTCAAAATTACACGATTTGCAGAAAAAACTTCAGCAAATTCCCACAGATATCCTTTTTTTCTCGGGTGATCTGGTAACCAGCGGAGATGATTACATTTCGCAGGGATTACAGACAGTCTGTTCCTTCTCATCAGCTGTGGAAAAAATTGCCTGCATGGGTGATCACGATTACTGGGCAGATGGTGGGCGGATATCAGAAGGCATGAGAGAATGCGGGTGGAAATTTCTGCAGAACGAACAACATCTGCTGAACATAAAAGGAAGCTCAGTTCTGGTGACCGGGGTTACCCAGATATACAGCCGGAAAATTTCTCAGAATGCTCTGGATACACTGTTGTCGGCTGCACCGCAGGCCAACCTGAAAATTCTCCTGGTTCACCAGCCATCTGAATTCATTATACACAGTGCACGGAAACATGGTTATAACTTTGTGCTGGCAGGACATACTCATGGAGGGCAGCTCCGCTTCAAACCGCTGGGACAAACTTTCACACTGAGTATGTTTGAAACAGCCTATTTCAGCGGATTATATAAACTGGGGGATCTGAATGTATTGGTGACCAACGGGATCGGATTGACCTTTGCCCCGGTACGCTACCAGGCCCCTGCAGAAATCTCTACCGTGACAATCCGCTCCCGTTAATCAGTTTTTTCCAATTACACGGATGGCACTATAATTAAATCTTAATTATGGTGGTGATGACCATCCGGTCCGTGAGCATGCCCATGTATTAATTCTTCATCACTGGCATCTCTTACATTCATTAATTCAACATTGAATTCCAGCGTTTTTCCTGCATAGGGATGGTTAAAATCGATTTTAATTTCACTCTCTTCGATATTTGTAATGATAAATGGAAGTTGCCGGCCATCGCCGGTATCCGCTACAAAACGCATTCCTTCTTTCAACTCCACATCCTCGGGAAAATCAGAGCGTTTCACTTCTCGCACCGCTTTCTCATCATATTCCCCGTATCCCTGCTCAGGAGGCAGAACAATTTTCTTCTTGCTGCCAATTATCATCTCACCTATTTTATTTTCCAACTCCGGTAAAATCTGATTCTGGCCACTTAGAAATGAATAGGGTTTATCTTTGTTAGTGGTGTCCAGAACATTGCCTTCTTTATCCTTTACAGTATAATTGATAGTAAAAACCTTATTTTCTGCTAATGGCATAAAATATTTCCTCCTTTAATACAACTTATTGAATAATATATCTGAATAATTTGACTGCAAAATTCGCCTGAACTAATGGCTATTATGGCTGAATGTTCCACTTTTAGTCCCGGTGAATAACCAAAGTCCTTCCTTTAATAGATTAACATCTCCAATGTTCCTGATTATTCAACCTTCTTTTTAGCTTTTTCATATAGCTGAAAATTAATTAACAAATCAATGAACTCTCGCTTTATCTTTTAGTTATTTGATTTAAATAATTCATATTTGATATATAATAATGCAACGTAAGAAGCATATAAAGTATATCAAAGCACTTATTGAGTTTAAAACATCAGTTGAAATTGAAATTATTATTAATGAAATTAATGCAGAGCTAACTGAATAATTCTTAAAAAGATTCTGATCATGAAAATTGCAGTTCTTCTTTCCGGCGGTGTGGACAGTTCAGTGGCCTTAAGAATACTCAAGGAACAAAAACATGATGTCACCGCATTTTATCTGAAAATCTGGCTGGAGGATGAATTAGCCTCCCTGGGAGAGTGTCCATGGGAAGATGATCTGCAATATGCACGGGCGGTGTGCAAACAGGCAAGTGTACTATTAAAAATTCTGCCCTTCCAGAGGGAATACTGGAATACCATCGTCACTTATTCCATCCGGGAACTCAAAGCGGGGCGAACTCCCAATTCTGACATGCTTTGCAACCGGCTTATCAAATTCGGTCTGTTTATGGACAAAATTAATACCGGTTACGATAAGGTTGCTTCGGGTCATTATGCAGGTATTGAAGAGAATAATGGGAAATTCCTCATGAAACGATCACCCGACCCCGTAAAAGACCAGACATATTTTCTGGCGTATATGACGCAGGAACAGCTGGCCAGAGCCTGCTTTCCGTTGGGAAATTACACCAAAAAAGAGGTGCGGGAACTGGCTCGGAAATTTGATCTTCCCAACATGTTTAGAAAAGATAGCCAGGGTATCTGTTTCCTGGGTCAGATTCGATATTCTGAATTCGTTAAATTTCACCTGGGCGAAAAAAGAGGCAATTTCGTTGACATAGAAAAAAATGAGAAGATCGGAGAGCATAGGGGTTACTGGTTTTATACTATTGGCCAGCGCCAGGGCCTGGGGCTTTCAGGCGGACCCTGGTATGTGGTTAAAAAGGATATCGATCATAATCTGATCTATGTTTCGCGAAACATGCGGATCAGGGATGATCTGAACCTGTCATTCAAAGTGGGACAGTTCAACTGGATTTCAGGAAAACATCCCCGAAAAGAGAATCTTCAGGTAAAGGTAAGGCATGGGGAAAAAATATATAATTGCATCCTAAAATTTTTATCCGATGAGAATGCGGTGGTTAGGTTAGAAGAACCGGATCAGGGGCTGGCGGCGGGACAATTTGCCGTTTTTTATGACGGAGAGATCTGCCTGGGAGGCGGAATTATCCAGGAATAACATCCTTGTTTGATAGCTCTTTAATTCCTTTTCTTTATAATTTTTATTAACACAGGTGGTTTAACTTTACTAATTCGTGACCACTGCTCCGTGGCCACTTTTCCCTTGGCTAAATACAAGAATTAACGATTCCAGCCGAAATGCCCGGTCTTTCTGCTGCAGATGGACCAATGAACGGAAATTAAGTTATCCGGTATTCTACCGAAGGGATAGAGGTTACCACCATGTCTGAGAAACACTTATGTCATAAATTTTTCAAATAAAAAAACTAAGATTTTCTGAAGGACCTTTCACTAACCGTTATACCATCCTGACCGAGCGATATCCATCGGATCCCCATTTTTATATTATGCTGCGGACACTTTTTAATGAAGTGAGGCTGTCGTAAAAATCATGCCAATGATAAAAGAATCATCGAAATCCCGGTGCCGGTATACAATTTGAATCACTACGGAGATAATCGTTGAATCATCCTTTTCCCATTCGGATCCAAAGTGTAGGAAATTCAGTCATGCAACCGGTTTGGCTGTCCCTGCCAGAACTCCATACAGGTGGGTTTCACTCTGAACCCACCCCAAAAATCCGGTCTGGGGACGGTTTTATCCTTATATTTTCTATCAAAGTCTTTCCACTTCTGCACAAGGACTTTATAAGAGGCCAAGGGTTGACTCTGGGCAGATACCCAGGCCGCCAGCTGACTCCCGCGGGGACAGGTTTGCTGAAATATTTGCTTGATTCATTCTCAGATAATCTCACAACTTTTCCTTCAATCCTTACCTGGCGTTCCAGTTTGTTCCACCAGAATACTAATGCGGCGGCAGGATTTCTCATTAATTCCTTTCCTGCTTCGGTAATTGGTGAAAAAAATGAAACCATTTTTATCAAAGCCTTTCAGTAATACCATTCGTACAGACGGTTTTCCCCCCTCCTCTGCAGTAGCCAAGGCCATCGCATCAGGCTCATAAAGTTGAGCAAGCTGGGCCTGCTCAAACCACCAGCGGAATTGTTCAACGGGATGTGCTGCAACTGTGGAACTTGTTAATAGTTTCTCCCGATAATCCTGGCGAAGCTCGGTCAAATTAGTACTCATTTGTCTGATTCCCAATTGGAATACTTTAAAATATAGCGCACTCTTTTTTATAAGCAAACCGGACATTTCAGATTCAGGATTTACAATTTCATTCATGCTATATAAATTGTTCAAATACAGTATACCCCACCTTTTATGCTGATAAGATAAAAAGGCATCTAATATTTCAATTTTTCATGTTAATGTCATGCAGTCCTGGCAAACAGCCAGCATCTTATTTTATTAGTTGCAGATCCTGATCCCTCAGTTACAATATGCGGGCCTAAAGTGGCGGAAAAGGGGATTTGGACCCTCATGAACCCCGATTTAAAAATCGGGACTATTGAACTGTTAATAAATAAGATTTTCATTTTCAATTTCCCCGGGCTTCTGCCCCGGGAAAAGATATCCCTCACTACTTTCGGGACTTTAGCCCATTATTTCACACAAGTATTCAAATTTAATTACTACCATTCTATTTCTCATTAATCTGCAATAATTAGCACAACGGGTTCTACTCCTTGATTTATTACCTCTCAATCAATCTGTCATGAGATCAAAATAGCATCTCAGATAAACACTAAAAAATCAAATAGTAATCACGTCAGGTAGTTTTTAAATAAATCAGGTACAATAAGTAAAGATTTTTTACAAATTTTGACCCTTTCAGCCATTTCAAATTGAAGAAGGGTAATTTTTAAAGCTGTAATTTGCAAAATTATAATCGTTTTGATCTGTATTGTCAATATTCTATTAATTCCGAACTGATTCTATGGAGAACCCTTTTCCAGCTGTTATTATGCAAGATCACTAAAAATACTGGCATGGATTTTGTCTTTATTATTATGAATAGGAAGGAACATTCGTCATGTATGGTAAATTTTTATACGCTCTTGGAATTGCCTTCATTCTGTTTGTAGTGATTATGTTCCTGGGAACTGTATTCAGAAGCGGGTTTTCCGGTATTTTAAAATTTTTCTTCAGTCGTTTGTTGATCATCATATTTATAACATCGGTATGCCTAATTATCGGAATTCTCCTTTATTCGGCTATCGATGGAACCAACCCGATGGAAACCCTGGATTTCCTGTTGAATTTCGTAAAAAAAGAAATCTCCTCCATATGAACAGACATCATCCGGTGTCGAAAATTCATCGGTTTTAATGACTAAAAAGGTGACACGATTTTATTTATCTCTTTATAATTTACTTCCCTCAGAATTTATATTACTCCTATTTATATTTCTGTATGGAAATCCCCCAGCTCACCGGATCCCGTTGCAGAGCATCATTCCAATCATTAAAGGCATGGGATTCATCTGTTTTAAAGTGAAGCCGGTACACACCTGCCGGCAATGATAGTACATCATTAATCTGCCTGTTTTTTGTGATAATTTCCTTTCGGTTTATATAGTGCAGGATCAAGTATTTCTGTTTATAATCGATGATAGGGATAAGGGAGTTGGAAGGTTAATTGAAGGGTAATAACAGGTCGGATGAAAGCAGAAGAATTAAAATTAGTTGCAGAAAAAATCCTGGCAGATTTTGAAAAGTCTCTCGATAATATTGCTTTAATGTCAGGATATGAATACGATAAAAAAACTATAGAACGCCTGGAAAGATTATACAATGACCAGATAGAAAAAATTATCCACAATCGTTTAAAGGAATTCCAGGACGATTATATTAAGAGATTAAATGCTCTTTGTGATAAAGCATTGCAGGAAATGACGTCCAGTATAGCTCCCAGTGAGACCGTATCGTCAAAGTTGAAATTCTGGTCGGGTATTTACCAATCCAAACCGGTAGAATTTATCATAAAGAAATACCTGGATGCACTAGAGACGAATAATGAAGAATTTATTTATTTTGTGGAAAACGGAATTGTTCGTTCCGATAATTTTGAACCCTATCTTAAACAATTGCTGGTACTTATAAAACAAAAGAAAAAATTACGTATCCAGAAAGAAACACAGAACGAAATAAACGAATTAAACAAGCTTTATGGTTTTTATATTCAATCGCTTGAGTTCACAAAATCATTTGGATTAAACCTGACTTATATTCAGAAACTGTTTTCCTCGCTTAACCTGCATTTCCGGGTGCCCTTACGGGAAATTCTAGCCAGCTAAAACTATTCAATTCTATCAGATGAATCTGAGGAGTTTTGAGCCAGAGCCAAAACACCAAAACTTTAACTGATTTTATTATTTCTTAAACAATACCGGCAGCTCAGCCACTATTTGTTCATCATCATTTTTAAAGAATATTTTACCTGAATAATTACATTCATCCGGAATAAGTTGCGGCGGTTCTTCTAAAAAAAACAATAAATCAGTGAGTATGTATGGATATAACGAAAAATGATTTATATTATTTTTTTGCACAATAATCTTTACCGGGTCGGGAAAATAATATTTTTCTGTTAATAACAATTCCCAGCTGTCTTTGGCTTTTTCCGGGTATGTAAAAGCGGCGATTATTTCCAATGTGTAGATTCCGGACTGTTCCGGTTTAAAAATAAATGATAAATTTTTATAATCAAACGCTTCGGTCTTTAGTATTTTATCAGAACTGTCGCGAATGTTCACTGCCATATCAGTAAATAATTCATACGTTTGATGATCTACATTTAGATTAAATTGAACCTGAGATATCTGTTCATTGATTTCAAAATCCTGATGATAGATAGGCCCGGTGATCTTGCAATTACAAGAGATCTGATATCCATCCAGCTGCCCTTCTGCCTCACCACTGAAATATCGGAATACATTTGTTACTCGGAGTTCTCCTCCGGGATTTTGACCTTCCTTATAATTCAATTGTGAGATGACGGAAGGAATGGATTGAATTCCATCAAAATTGATCACTATATCATAAGTTGAAATCCTTGTAAGATCAAAGTATGCAAAGGGAATGATCTCCCAGATTCCCGGTACCAGCTGATCACCCGCCACAACTGCAGTGAGCGGTTTATTGTTCTTGGGATCCATGTCCGGCATTCGTAATACCTCCTGTCCGGCGGGATTAAAAATATATCCACGTATTCCGCACCACTTGCCAGGGCTGGCCTTAATTTTAACATTCATTGCAGATGCTCCCATGGGAACTAAAACAAAGTAGCGATGATATCCCCCAGCTTTTAAAGATTTGCCTTTGATTTTCAAGGTATAATCATTATTAGTATCAAATAAATAAGGTTTAACTACGGTATTAATCATTTCGAATTCAGGAATATTTTGGCCCTCGCCGGTGTGTGGATAGGCCCGGATAGTCTCCACATATAATCCCGGTTCTTTAATCAAATTCGGCACGAAATAACCACCGATTTTTGCCTGGTTTTCCCCTTTTATATAGGTAGCGGATTTATCCAGCTTGAACCACGGTTGATCGCTTTTTAAATCATAAGCCCGGAAGAAATTAACCTTTTGATCAGCATTCATCTGATCAGAAAAAAGTACTTTTATTTCATACACCTGTTTTGTATCGGCAGAAGGCAGATAATCGCCAGTTCTCCAATATGCTGTTTCACCTGAATCATTCTGATAAAATGCATCTAAGGTAGAAACCTCATAATCCAGAACTTTATCAACTTCTCCACGTTTTGCATACATCTTTAGTAATTTAAACGCTTCGGGTATGTTTGCGACTCCCGTTCCCTGATCCAGATGAGTATATTCCGGTAAAGGTATGGCACTATATTTCAGTGCCCGTTTAATAAGGGCATTGTTATAAGGTATTCTTTCCTGGAGAGCGACACTGATCAGAAGAGTAGAGGCACCTGAAATTTGGGGGCAGGCCATAGAAGTCCCCCACATTTTTTCGCCTTTCTCCCATAAAGGGACGGTCGATGCTGCCGCACCCGGTGCAAGACAATCAGGTTTATTTACCTCTCCTCCTCTAGAACTGAAATGAAAGATACAATCATGAGTAATTGAAAAACCATAGTTATCTCTGGCAATGATATAAGGTAATAATGCTCCGACAGAAATGGGCCGAAACGCTGCAGAGGGATCACCGGTACTTCCTATTCCAGGACCTTCATTGCCATTAGAAAGAACCACCAGAATTTTTTCGTTTTCAGCCATGATCGTATTCAAAAATTTTTCGATATCAGATCTCCCTTCAACTTCCGAACCGATTCCATAGCTCATAGAAAAAACCACAGGCGTCTGGTGTTCGTGTGACCATTGTACACCAAAATTATAGGCATTAAACATTGCTCCGGTGGTACTGATACCCCCTGAATAAAGATTATTTCCAATTTTTGCCGATATAATCTGGGCTCCCGGTGCAATACCATTCAGGGTAGGTTCTCCAAAAACCTGGTACCCGGCAGCGATACCGGCACAATGCGTACCATGAGAACCATCAGGAATATGTAACGAAGCCATTTTCTGATCAGGATAAATGTTCAGGACTCCGGTAACAAAGGTTTGTTCATTTTTAGGATTCCTTCCCCGAAAGGTAAACGTATCATAATCATAGTGGTAATTGAAACGGGGTTTATCATCATCAATATTGCCATCACCATCCTCATCCAGATAATACACCCAGCGTTTTTCACCTTTATCATCTATCGGGAAGGTTAAAAATGCAAAAATATCATTTTCCTTACCATTATTATTAATATCTTTGACTTCTGAATTCTGGAACAATTTTTTCTCATCTATAGCACCCATCCAGTAAACGCTATCAACCGGTTGATATTGTAATTTCTGGAAACCTCCAAGGTGAATTTTCCCACTGCGCAAAATTAATTCACCATAACTCGAATCATTAGTTGCTTTTTTAAGAGGAATATCCCCCTGCCCGGAAAAATCCCTGGCATCAATTACTTTTACTTTACCTTCGCTGGTTTTGATCAATCCCGGAACACCCATATCTACCCCGGTATCCACTATAATAATCACCACTCCACGTCCGTCAAAAGTTGGATGAGCTTTAATAAAATCGTAAGCGCCAATCGTTTTAGTATCCAAGAAGGGCCAAGGAGAAGCGGGAAGCGTTGCGGTCTGAGAAAAACCTGCTGACAGCAGGCCGCCAAGAATTATTGAAAAGACCAAACTAAGGTAGAATTTCATTTCACCTCCTCAAAAACATATTGATTTAATGAAAATATTCGTATCAATTTCAAAACTCCATACCGAGTTAATTTTTTAAACATTTTTCAGTTTCAAAAGGGCCTTGATTGGTTATCCCGACACTCGGTTCAAGTCTATTCTTTGGTTGAACTAAGCCGCTTGGCGGCAGATCCGATTTATATTTTCTGATATTTTTG
>CAYWTB010000125.1:0-10263 GCA_964461135.1 uncultured Caldithrix sp.
ACATTCTACTACAAACGCCAGGAGATTCATAACTTTTTACGACTTCAGGTTAGTAAATTTATTGTCAATATGTAAATAAAAAGGTTTAGTTATTATATTATGATTTAAAGCGGTTTTAATTAACAGGGAGAAATTTAAGGGTGGTTTTAAAATTGAGGAGAAGTTATGAAGTCAGCAACGTTACTGTTAACCCTTTTTTTGCTTATTAAGCTGTCCCCGGCACAGATTTTGTTTGAAGAAAATTTTGATTATCCGGCGGGAACCGGTCTTACTCTTTATGGATGGACAGCGCATAGCGGAGCCGGAAATAATCCCATACAGGTTGTTTCTCCGGGTTTAAATTACACAGATTATCCTGGTTCTGGTATGGGGAATGCTGTAGAATTAATTTATACAACGAGTAGTTCCGAAGACGTAAATAAAAATTTCCCGGACCAAACAAGTGGTAATGTATATTCGGCCATTATGGTGAAGATTAATGATGCGGCTTCTCCAGGTACTTATTTTTTTCACCTGGGTCCAGCAACACTTGGGACTACTTTTCGAGGTAGGGTTTTTGTTGAAAAAGACGCTTCAAATAATATTGCATTTGCGGTGTCAAAATCGAGTAACACTCCAGTTTATACCAGTTTTATCTATTCCCTTAATACCACATATTTAATTGTTATGAAATATGTTTTTAACACCGCCAGTTCTGCTGATGATGAAGTTAAACTCTGGATTAATCCATCAATTTCAGGTAGCGAGCCACCCTCGGATTTGACTCAAACTGATACTGGTTCCGATGCATCCGATTTAGGAACGGTCGCCTTAAGACAGGGTACACCTACTCAAGGAATTCCGAGTCCAGGACTTGATCTTGATGGAATACGTATTGGTACCACCTGGGAGAGCGTCGTTTCCGGTACGGTAACAAATCCACCGGTAGTCAGCAATTTGATCAATGAACCATTTCCCGCCAGTGAAAATATCGTCATCACCTGTGATGTGACCATCGCTTCCGGTGTGGTCGACTCTGTCCGTCTGTATTATTATACCGCCCTGGACATGAACACTCTGGATTCCCTCCCCATGACGGCAACCGTCGGTGACCAGTACCAGGCGGTGCTGAATCCCCTGCCGAACGGTGCCAGCCTGGCTTACTGGGTGAAGGCCTGGGGGAATGATGTTTCGTCCACGTCCGCCCAGAGTAAGGTCATGATCGGGATACCCGATATCAGCACCTTTCATCTGCAGACGGACAGTGACGGAATCCCCCTAAACCTGGGTTACCTGGTGCGTCTGGAGGGAATTGTCACCGTGAGTACCGGTGTATTTTCCACCAGCAATTATGATTTCTACATGCAGGATAATACCGGAGGCATCAATGTTTTCAGGTATAATTACACGGCGGATTCCACCCAGTATCAGGCGGGAGACAGCCTGCAGGTGGTTGGTACCATCGATCAATACCGCGGCAAGGCGGAAATCACTAATTTTAAAATCACCCTTCTGAACAGCGGGAATCCGTTGCCTTCGCCCATTGGTATCACCATTGAAGACATGGGTGAGGAATATGAAAGCCGCCTGATTGAAATTTCCAATGCCAGCCTTGTTTCCGGCACCTGGGTGGTGAACCCGCCGGACAGCAGTTACAATCTGACCATTAGCGATGGTACCGGAGATCTGGTCCTGCGAATAGTAGGTTCCACCGATATCGGAGGTAATCCCCAGCCGTCCTGGCCGGTAACTGTCACTGGCATTGGTACCCAGTTTGTCAGTTCAGCCCCCTACCTTGGGGGTTATCAGATTCAGCCCCGGTCCTATGCGGATTTTGTAACTACCGGTATTGCGGACCGTCGTCCGCTGGTGTATGATTACCGGCTGGATCAGAATTATCCTAACCCCTTCAATCCGTCCACCGTCATTCCTTATCAGTTGAAAGAAGCGGGTAAGGTGGATTTACGGGTGTTTAATATTCTGGGTCAGCAGGTATTCAGCCTGCGCCAGTGGCAGGCCGCCGGGCCCCATGAGATTGTTTTTGATGGCAAAAATCTGCCCTCCGGCATCTATTTTTACAAACTCCAGGCGGGGCAATTCTCTTCGGCGCGAAAAATGGTCCTGGCACGCTGATCCGACTGATGTATTACCTGATGACGGGGGCGATTTTACAGCGGGTATTCATAAACCGGTCTCCGCATCAGGATGAATATATTTATGAATTTTGTATGCGGATATTGCCAAATTAATCTTATATTTCTGCATAACCACATCTCGTTATGATGTTGTGGGCAGAAGGTTATACTTTTAAGATTTAACTGCAGGGGATGAATCATGGTAAAAAAAGAAAAACTGGAAATCGAAGTTGAAGTCCCATCCAAAAAGATTCATGTGGAACATGTTTTTTGTCCCACGGGTCATCAACTGGTCAGCCAGGATCGTAAAATCAATGGTTTTCCGGCCATTAAGATGAAGGTCAAACATCAGAACAAGGAGGGATTGATTTATATTGATCCGGTATATGGCAGCCACGAAAATATTGAAGAAGGAATTAAGCTACAGAAAGGGGATGTAGTTGATTTTTTCTGTCCGGAATGCGGAATCAGCCTCCGGGCCCAGGGTGAAACCTGCCGGCTATGCTCCTCACCCATGTTTTATGCCAGTCTGCCTAAAGGGGGAATAATTGAGCTCTGTTCAAAGAAAGGTTGTTACTATCACAAGATGAAAATTCTGGATGCCGAACAGCAGATTGCCCGTTTATTCGAAAACGATACCCTGGAGTCGTATCTGTAACGAATAGAAAACCCAAAGTAGGTGTATAAAAGGGACTGGAATGTACGGGGAGCTGGAGAGGGAAATTTTACAAACCTGAAAATTTTTACACCGTGATGACCCATAATATGAATAACTGCGCTGAAATTGCATTTGGAAATAAAAGTTGATCATATTAGATTTTTGAATCATTGGAGGATGAATGGGAATCGAAGAGATATTGAATGAAAATCTGATTATTGATGATCTGAAAGGTGAAAACAAATATCAGGTTATTGAGGAGTTGCTTGATCTGCTGGTGAAGACCGGCAAGATTCAGGACCGTGAGACCTGCCTGCGGGACCTGCTGGAACGCGAACAGTATTTGAGCACCGGTCTGGAAAGCGGTCTGGCAGTGCCGCATGCGAAAAGTTCTGCCACAAACGAATTGCTGGTCAATTTTGGATTGAGCCGCCGGGGACTGGATTTTGATTCGCTGGATGGCAAGCCGGCCCATTTTATTTTTCTGGTGATCTCTCCCCGGGATACGTCAGGCCCTCATATTAAGATTCTGGCGCAAATTACCCGCAATTTCCGGGAAGGCAGCCTGGGGAAGCAGCTTCTGGAAACCAGTGACAAGGCAGAGATTGTCCAAATATTTCAAAATTTCAAGTAATGGATTGAACTGTGGCCATATTTAAACAACTGGCTCCGCTGGTTGATGATATTCAGCAGGCATTGCAGAAAAGTGTTAAAAAAGAATTTCCCGTTTCGCTGCGTGAACCTATCCTTTATTTTTTAGACTCCCCCGGCAAAAAGATTCGCCCCCTGCTTACCATTCTTTCCTGCCAGGCTGTGGGTGGCACCATACAGGCCGCCATGCCGGCAGCAGTCGGCATCGAACTTTTTCACGATTTTACCCTGATCCATGATGATATTATGGATAAGGACGACCTGCGCAGGGGCCGTTTCACCGTTCATAAGAAATGGGGCGAGGATGCTGCCATTCTGGTAGGGGACCTGCTGGTGGGTTTGGCTTATGAAAAACTGCTGCAATGTGATCCCACCCACCTTTCCCGCATATTATCACTTTTCAATGAGACCCTGATTAAGGTTTGCGAAGGCCAGGCGCTTGATAAGGAATTTGAAAAACGGGATCACGTATCACCGCAGGAGTATATCGATATGATCTCTAAAAAGACTGCCTGGCTCTTTAAACTGTCCACTCAGCTGGGTGCTGTTCTGGGTGGCGGCACAGAGGAGCAGGTTGCTGCCATGGCCCGCTTTGGCGATTCACTGGGAACGGGATTCCAGATTCAGGATGACTGGCTGGACTATGCCGGTGAGGAGAGCGCCCTGGGTAAAAAAGTGGGAAGTGATCTTAAGCTGGATAAGAAGACCTATGTAGCGCTCAGTTACGTTACTCTTCTGCGTGATAAACCCGAGCTGGGCAAGCGGTACCCGCTCAGGATGTCAGAATACCGTTCCCTGCAGCAATTGAAACAGGCTCTAATCGAACTGGGCATAGCGGCTGAGATCCAGGCCCGCATAAAAGGATATATTGAGGATGCTCTGCAGGCCCTGCAGCAGATCCAGCCACTTGATGAATCTAACCGGCTTTACCAGATGGTTCTCTCCCTGCATGGACGACAATCCTGAATCGGTGATTCCACCGCTTTTGAAAATTTGAATTTCCTCCCCCAAAAATTTTCGCTTCTTTTTCCGCCAGTTTCTTCAGGGTAAGGGACTGATTTTTGCTGCATTTTTAGCAGTTTTCCAAAATGTGACGCAGCAGGTTTAGAATATCTTTCTGCAGGGCAAGGGACAATTCACTCCACAATTCTAACAGCACTGTGTCATTCCCGTAGACGGCTGGTTTTTCGCTAACCGCCGCCGCTTGCGCAGTTTCGTTTCCGCTCAGCAGCCATTCCACCGAAGTGTGGCCCAGCCTGGCGATGCGGTAAAGGATGTCCGCCGGAGGCATGCGTCCCTGCAGGTAAAGAGAGACCGCCGGCTGGCTGATGCCCAGGATCTCGGATAACTGTTTTTGAGTGAGCTGCAGCCTTTTCATCACCTGCTGTATTCTCCCGGCCGGTTGAGATGTTTGCATTTTTTTTCCAATCTGCTTGTTTTTACATATTACATATATTATATTATGATTGTAATAATTATAATACGCGGGAGGGTCTTATGCAAGTTAAAAAAAGTAAAAATGTCACTTCTGTTATTCCCGAATACTATCTCTTCTGGACACTGGGAAATCCGGATCTCCTGAACAAACCGCTTCACACTGCCTGCGGCCGGGAGTTGTCCCTGCTTGACCTCCCCGCTCCCAATCCGGATAATGGTCCGGATTATATCGATGCCTCTATCCGGCTGGGGGAGGTGCAGATGCGCGGGGACATCGAATGTCATATTAACTGGCAGGACTGGTTTAACCATGGTCATGATTCCGACCGTCGCTACAGCCGGGTCATTCTTCATGTTCTCTGGAACGAGCCGGAAGCGATGCCGGATGACCTGATCCGTAAATTCCCACACCTGGTTATTTCCCGGAACCTAACTGTTTCACAACAAAAATGGTTAGTGCTGATGAAGCAATTCCAGCAGGATCGCCTTCCTTCCAGAGACATGTCTGCGCTACCTCATCTTTCGGAAAACGACATGCGCAGTTTTGCCCGGCAGCGAAATCAGCGTAAACAGGCAGAAATCCGTGCCTGGACGGAAAGATTCGACTGGGAAACGGCTGTTTATCTGGGGCTGGCCCGGGTGCTGGGTTACAGTAAGAACAGTTCTCCCTTTGTGGAATTAGTCGCTCTGCTTCCTCCCTCCAGGTTGCTGGGCAGTATTCATCCCCTGCAGCGTTCTCCCCTAATTCTCTGGACATTACTGGCCTGGCAGGGTGGTCTTCTGGATAGACCCCTTCGCCGAAAAGAGGCCAGTCAAAATGAATTCTGGTACCGGTTTGTCTTTCATGTGAAAAAGCAACTTTCCCATGTGCTGCCGGTCCGCAGGCAATCGATACTGCAGTGGAATTTCTCACGGTTGCGTCCGTTTAATAATCCCTATTTCCGGCTGGCCGGTTATGCCCAGATACTTTTTCATTATCAGGGACAATCGCTTTTTCAGTCGCTGCTGGAGGAATTCATGCAGCGTTATCCCCTTCCTCAACTTTGCCGCAAGGTTGAAAACATTCTGTGTCTGCCCCTCAGTATAGAATTCCAGCCGGTATTTTCCCACCTGCTGGGTTTCAGCTCTCTGCCCCAGAATTCCATGGGGCCGCAGCGCTGCCGGCTTCTCATGCTGAATGTACTGCTTCCCCTCTTTCAGGTGTGGGCGAATCTTCATCACCACACCGGTTTTTCCTGGTATCTGGAAGATCTTTATTTCAATTTCCCCCCGGTGGATGATCATACCGGCCTGAAGGATCTGGACTTCAATGATGGACAGAAAGCTTACCATCAGCAGGCCATGCTGGAATTTTATCATCAGCATCAGACCCCGCGTTCACCTTCATTCCTAAAAATGAATTGACAACTTGCGCAGGAATGCTTTAAATTTTCAGAAATTCCGAGAAAGAAATAATGCCTTATTTACATTTAGTTGTGCTGAACCTGACGAAAATTGTGGTGGTGAGCCTATGTGCAATTCTGCTCGGTCTGCCACGATCCGATGCCTATAAACCCGCCTCAATTTCCAGCCTGGTCCTGATAGGGATCGGAGCGTGCCTTTTCATGATTGTCGCTTTGACCCTTACCCCGCTTGTAGTCGCCGAACCGTTTCGCATTGCCGTTAACATCATGCTGGGAATTATCGTGCTGGGCATCGTCATTATCGTAAAAAACAAGGGGGCCCTAATAATGGTAACCACTGTGGCCTCCATCTGGATTATCGGGGCAGTAGGTCTGGCCATTGGCACCGGTTTGTTCCTGGAAGGAATCCTGATCTCTGCCCTGGCTTACCTGTTCCTGAGTCGCTGGACAGATGAAGCGGATGAAAAAAATTAACTACCATAAAATATAATGCAGGGAGTCTTTCAATGTGGTTCGAATCGCCCTTATTTCTGAATGCAATCTATGCCATCGGCGGTGTCATACTGGGTATAGCTTCGGCTATTATCACCTACCGTCTGATCAACCGTTTTACCCATTTTGATATTCCCAATGAACTGGAAAAGGGGAACCTGGCGGTGGGTGTGGTGGTTTGTGGTATTTTTATTATGATTGGCCTGATTGTCGGTTTAATTATCGGCATGAGTTTGAACTGAGGTCCCCGTGCATCTGTGGCCCGCTTCAGTGACAAAATCAGGCAATCCATGGCTGAGTTTATTCTTTAAATGAAAGATGCGTGCTTAGTATCACTTTGCAGGCATCTTGCGGGGCTTATCTTGCACTGCAACGGTTTTGATGCCAGCCGGGAGGTCAACCTGCGGTTCAAATTTAAAGAAAGGTAGTCTCGGGTAACCCAATTTTACTATGAATGTTAATTTGATAAAACTGTTCATTATCATGACCGTGGCAGGGGTATTAATGTGCGGATGCCGGTCACAATTCACCCATGAACGCAGCCAGGCAGAACAGGATTCACTTACCTACTGGGTTAAGAAACAGATCGATCAGAAAAAGCAGTTTGAAGAATTCAGTGAAAAGGTTTTACCCCGGGATTTTGAAAAGAAGATTGAAGACTATTATCCGGTAATTCGAAAATATTCCAAGCGCTATGGATTTGATTGGCGCCTTATTGTCATGCAGATTCTGAAGGAATCCAGATTCAGGGAAGATGCGCGCAGCCAGGTGGGGGCCATTGGCTTGATGCAGATAATGCCGTCAACTGCCATGGAAATCCGGCAGGAAATGGATATAGATTATATAGCCAACAGTCCCAGGCAAAATATAGCTGCCGGCATCTACCACCTGTATAAACAGCTGCAATATTTTCAGGATGCTGACCGCGATAACCGTGTGAAACTGGCTCTGGCAGCTTACAATTGCGGAGTCGGACGTATATGGGATGCGCAGGAAATGGCCCGCTATCTCAAACTCGATCCCCAAACCTGGGAAGCGGTAAAACAATGCCTGCCCCGTCTGACAGCCAAAGACTGGCGGTTACACCTGGATGTCTGGGTGCTGGGAGTACCGGACTACGGTTATTTCTATGGATATGAACAGACGATTGATTATGTAGATGATATTACTAAAAATTACCGGATATTTGCTTCGGTGTTTCATTGAAAAAACTGCTGCCGGCTGCGGGCAGAGGTTTCTTTACTATTCCATATCAGATAAATCCCGGATGTTGGTCCTTAATTCTCCGAAATAAAAATTTATGATTATGTCCTTTACACAGCAGAATGATTACAACCTTCTTAATTCACAAATAGGGGCTAACGCCCAAATATTCTGGATTCTTTAATCCCCGGTCTGAAGACCGGGGTCATTTAATTTCTAAGAATATAACAACTTTGATACATTATATTGTATTTTGTGAATTAAGCAGAATAAATAAAAATGGATTAAATAAAGTGAAATAAATTATCAGATAGATGAACTCACCCCCTGTCCCCCTCTCTTATGTCCGTCGATAGACGGATTTGCCTTCAGGTGTGACACAAGAGAGGAGGAATTATGAGATCGATTGTAAATTGAATATGAATTCAAGGGGGTGAGTTGCCAAAACAAACTATTAAAAAATGCTACTGTATTTTGTATAATAATTGAATATGCTGAGCAAAGGGCATAATCATATAAAAATTTAAAGCACTTAAGCCACAAATTTATTGAGAAGCCAACCTGCCATCGAAAATAATAATATAAAATTCTGATTTACCCTATTAAATTCATTTCCGAATTTTTAACCTCCCCTGCTTTCATCCGCAGGTACACTTATCCTCTTTTTACCGCGACATATTTTAACGAGGCCGTGATATTGTGTACCCCTGTCCGGACAGGGTAATTTTTTAACATCGGATTTCTGTATATGCAAATTGGCTCTTTCCACCGGTCCCGCTTCCGCAAGATGGAATTAAGAGATAGAGTTTATCAATAAAAAGAGAGCATTCTTATTTCAATTTGCTGAAGTTTATACCCACCCATATAATTTTTTGGATATATCTGAAATCCGTTTGATTCATGCTGGGGAATTGTTCAGTTGAAATTCTTTTTGCAGCTCTCCCGTGAAACAGGGCCCATTGACTGACCGGATGAGAAAAAAAATTGATCCTTGCTGTTTTAAGAATAATTTTTTACTAAACTTCAACGGAATTTTAACTGCAGAGGAGTTTTACATGAAGGTTGTTTACCTGCTTCCGCTCATTATTATGACATTTATTTCCACCCAAGCCGCCGGCGGTGAGAACAAATGGGAGGATTTTAAGCAGCAAACAGAACGATATTATTATTCGACTCTCCAGACCGGTATTGAGAATTTTTCCTGTTTTTTTACCACCAATGCCTTTCTTGAATTCGCCCGGAGTCTGGGAGACACCACCGGAACTTATCCTTTGAAGTTTGTCTGGACCCGGAAGGGAAGAATTTATTACATTCTGCAACCATCAGTTCTGCTTACAGACAGCCTGCATCGCAAAAAAGCCCTGGAAAAAATTCAACAGACTAAGAACCAGTTTTACGGTTTTTATCTGGATTGGCATAACTTTTTGATTATGTCTCCACTTGATGATTTACCCGATTCTACGGTGGTTAATTTTCAGGGCGATACCGTAAAAGTATCCTATGAAAATGAGTCGGGGGGGCAGGTGGCTTTAATAGAAAAAATATTTTTACGATCGGGCCGTCTTATGCAGGTGGAAATTAAATCTCTCAACGAGAGGGTGGTTAATTACCCCAAGTGTAGGGAAGTTGGGGACCGGTGGCTGTGTTATGGCTGGGATACCCAGATTTTCAGGGATCAGCGAGTCACCAGTGGTCTTTCAACCCGGCTGGAGCTGGTTAAAATTTCAAACTACTGGATGCCAACCCGGGCTGACATTATAGTACAGACAATAGATAAACCGGGTGAAAAATTTCTCTCTGTCATTTTTCTTAAAGATTATCAAACCAATATGGCACTTGAAGAGTTATCACCATCTGCACCTGAAAACAAGAAAGGAGAGGGATTAAAGTAATCTTTGATTGTTTTAAAACCGGGCAGGACCCATGAAATGGTTAATTCTGAAAAAAATAATCGGATAATCCTTTTTTATAGCTGGCTCGCCGCGGTGCTGGAAAAAATTTCTGCGAATAGATCACAACAGGCGAAAATATACCACCCCACAGAAGGCGGACATAAAGCCATATGGTAAGCAGGGGAGATCTCATAATTAAATCAGGCTTTCCTTCCGGTTAAGTAAATCAAATATAACACAGTTTAACTCAATTTCCTCATTTAATAAACAAATTTCTGCAGAATTAACAGGACAGAAAGGTTTGGTTCCACATATTCTAAGAAAACAGCTCGCAAAATAAATCAATTTTATTATTATGTTACCTAAATTTCTAAAGTATCGTTAAAAAGGTAATATCATACAACGAAGCTGAC
>CAYWTB010000126.1:0-10245 GCA_964461135.1 uncultured Caldithrix sp.
TATGACTCACTTTTTATAGCTTTATTTCTTTTTACACAAAATTAGGGACGTAATCCTCTGTAAATACCTGGAATCTGACATGATCATATTTGAGAATATAATAAAGAATTGCCCGGAAATGCCCGCAATATTTTAGAAAATTCTGGCATCTGGATCTCCGGTTTCCCCTCAAAGCGACCATAAAAGATATTTATCTGAAATCCATCAGATTAAGCATAAATTGTTTAAGAATATATTAATGATATGATTATTCCATTACATCAGAAAATCAGGTCTTAACTCATTGATATTTAATGAAATTTGAATGATCATTAATTGACTGTCATTGTCCCGGGAGGGACCACCATGTGGCAAGGAGCGAAAGCGACGAAGCAATCTCCTTGCTTAATTGAAGAAAATGAGATCGCTTCCTGTCTAGCTACCATTCCAGCAAGACGGACCTATCCGCCGCGACCAGACGACGCTTCGCTTACCATGTAGTGGTCCCTCCCGGGACAATGACGTACATATTAAAAGAAATAGTCATATTATTCAATTTTTTTGCCGCAAGGTCAGGTAGTTAATCATTGGGATCAAATATTTTTTCCCGTAAAGATTATCTGAAACGGGTCGTTGATAAAAATAAATACCGTTAGCCCGTGAGGAATCTCTTATGACGAAGCTCGAAAAAATTAAAAATTGGGTGAAGGGATTGGACTACCGGGATATTCATCAGCTTTTGCTTCACCTGCGCAGAAGAAATGATATTATCATTCCCGCCTGTTTTACCAAAAATGATCTCAGGCAGCTTTTACAGAACGAAGGTATTGCAGATCACCTGTCCGATGAAGAGTTTGCTACATTGAAAAATGAATTTGACAGTTGCCATGAATGTTATATGAGAGAATGGATGCGGACTATGGTGTTGATGACCCTGGACAGATCAAGAGACCGGGTCAGGCATTCGTTGTCTGCCTGATCAGAACTTGCTTTTCCATTTCCCCGCAGCTTGTTTTTTTCGAAATCTACTCATATTGTCAGACTTTGGTTGTATTACGACCCCCCTAAAGTAATTGATTAAGAAAATAATATCCTGTATATTATTATTGTAAGTAAAACAGGAAACTGGTACGGCGTTCATGAGAGAATAAGCATCTTTCATTGTATGTTCTTGCGAGCAGGTGGTGGTTTTCCAGACGGAACATATCAGGGGATTGGTTACTCTTTTTGTTTTGTGAGGTTTATCATGAGTGGTCCTGCCTATTGTTGACCAATTCAAAGTCCTCTTTGAAAGCGGGACTTTTATTTGTTATCAATAGGGATTCGAATGTTTTCAGAAATAGTAGGAGAGAGGACATGCCAATCTTTGATAAGCGTGGTAAATTGATCATTCCACAGCCCGATCATTTTAAGGGCCTGGGATCACCAAAGAGTGTGCTGGTGCATGATAGAAAAGTCCTGGTAAACCAGCTCTATTGTCCCGAGGGCCATTCTCTGATCAGCGACTCGAATCCCCATTTTGATGAGAAGCCTGCAATACATGTGGTCTGCGAAGGAGAAACTATCCGTCAGCATGTATATTTAAGCCCGTTTCAGGACGACCGTAGAAAAGTATTTAGCCAGGAATTCCGGCAGGGTGAAATTCTGAGGATCTATTGTCCGGAATGTGATAAAGAATTCCCTAAATATGCGCCGCATGACTGCCGGGAGGGCGCCATGTATGTGGCTTTTTTTCTACAAAATGACGCTGATTTTTGTAATATTGCCTGTGTCTGTAATGCCTGGGGATGCCCGGCAAGTTTCCTGCACCTGGCAGGAGAAATATATTCCGAAGTCCGGGCGAAATTTCCGGTTCAACGTTGACAAGTGGGTATGTGAAATTAGTTAAAATACCCATTTTAACTAATTAATGGCAATTTTAAATAGGTAGAATTTTTTTTATTCCGATTTATACTTTGACCGGCTGTAATTATACCCGAGTACCAGATAGTATCTCCAAATTTTATGGTTTTTAATTTTTATACATGAGTTGTCTACTCGAATTTGAATTTAAAATCGAATTAAATTGACTGTTTCGGTCAGGAGAATTATTTATGAAATCCTCATATATATTAGTTTATATCATCCTGCATTTCATTACCGTAATTTCTCCGGCATATTCCCAGGAAAATATTAACCGTGAAGATTTTTATTCATTTCTGGAGGATTACATCGGCAATCTTCATTCTGCTAATATGGTGGGTGATTCATCGCTCAGTCCTCAGACAAATCTGGAATTGCGGGTACGAAAATGGAATGATTATATTTCTGCAGTACTACCCGCGAGGTACCTGGTAGTGGTTCCGGTAGAAGAAGTTTCGGTAGGACGGGAGAAATATAACCGATCTGAGGTTCAGATTGATTACAGCTTCCAGGTTAAATTCCCACAGCTAAATTTCCGGTTTGAAAATAATGTTTCAAATCCGGAAGGGTCTTTTAAGCTGGATAAACATCAGGAAGAGGTCGAAGGAAGTAAATGGATTATACTTATTCCCCGCTTGCAAAAACTGCTGGTGCAATCTAATCTGGCCAGAAAATTTGATATCCTCAGGAATCACGGAAATCTGCTTTTTAAAATTCAGCTGAATTATAGTCGTGAAGGGGGCTGGACTCATTTTTATCACACCGTTATAACATTCAATTCCATTCGATGGGAGGTGGATAATGAAACGGTGTGGCAGCTGGAATCCCTGCCCTTTAATGAAATTATGTTGCATAATAAGAAGGATTGAGGGTAAAGAATTAGAAAAACCTGCCGCTTTTTGTTCATAACACCCGCTTTGGAGAAACATAGATCCCGCTCAATTACCCCACAGAATAGCAAAATACTGGTTTTACCAATCCCATTATCCAGCATTCGTGTTTGACTGCAAAGCAAAACATGGACGACCGGAACTATTCATATGCAAATATGCCTGGGATGATTGTCTGTTTATGACCAACCTGTACCTTTACGTCTCAGAAGACTGATCAACTTTGGAATCTCCCTGTATAAATATTATATTGGAAAGACAATTTTTTTGTAACTTTCAATTATTGGAACCCTTTTTCCATTAAAAATTCATTTGTACGAAAGGTAGATATGGGGCAGAAAAACAAAGAATCACATGAAAATATTTTGGGTATTGATATTGGTGGAACAGGAATCAAGGTTGCACCGGTAGATATAATACAGGGGAAAATATTAGAGGATCCCCGCAAGGAAGCAACGCCGCGGCCGGCAACCCCGGAATCGGTAGTATCGGTTCTGAAAAAAATGGTGAAATCTGTCCACTGGGAAGGTCCGGTTGGTTGTGGTTTTCCCGGTATTGTTAAAAACGGAATTATTTATTCCGCGGCAAACCTTGATAACGGATGGATGGAATTTTCGCTGAAAAATGCTCTGGAAAAGCAAATTTCGAGCCCTGCCTCGGTCATCAATGATGCTGATGCCGCTGGCCTGGCTGAAATGCGTCATGGTGTCGGCCGGAAATGGAATCATAGCGGGGGAGGGGTGGTATTGTTCTTTACCCTTGGCACCGGCATAGGTAGCGCGGTATTTAATAACGGACAACTGGTCCCCAACACGGAATTTGGACATATGGAAATGAGAGGGAAGGATGCTGAAAAATGGGCGGCCACAGTAATCCGTGAAAAGGAAAATCTCAGCTGGAAAGACTGGGGTGCCAGGGTAAATGAATTTCTGCAACGAATGGAACACCTCTTTTCGCCTGATGTTATTATTATTGGTGGTGGAATCAGTGAAGATCCCCAGAAATTTTTTCCATACCTGCATGTGAAAGCTGAGCTCCTTGCTGCAAAGATGGCTAATGAGGCGGGAATTATTGGAGCAGCCATGAGTTTAGAGTTGCATGCAGAATGAAAATCCTGTCATTCTTCACTGTATCTTCATAAAAAATTTTTATCTAATACTGTCTGAATTAGTAAGAGATATCAGTTACATATAAACCTGTAAGAGAAAAATGGGGAAAATTTTATGGAATATCTGGGCGATTATAAGATCAATATTGATACAACCTTTAAGAAATTAAAGGAAGAAGACATTCTGGCCAGAATTTGGAAACATGATCACACCGTATGGAAGCCTGATCCTGAAGAGATTACCAACCGCCTGGGATGGCTGCACAGCATTGATACAATGGGGAAAACGTTACCGGAACTGACGCAATTTGTTGAAGAACTTCGCAAAGATGGGTTTAAAAATGCCCTGTTGCTGGGGATGGGAGGGTCCAGCCTGGCGCCGGAAGTTTTCCGGAAGACGTTCGGGGTTAAAGACGGCTATCTGAATCTGCATGTTCTGGACAGCACCGATCCGGGTATGGTACTGCAGTATGCCCGTGATCTTAATCCGCAAGAGACGCTTTATATTGTCTCCACTAAATCCGGATCTACCACTGAAACCCTGTCCTTCATGAAATACTATTATAACCGGGCTCTGAAGAAACTGAGCCGGGAAAAAGCAGCCCGACATTTTATTGCGATTACCGATCCCGGAAGTGAGCTCATCGATATTGCTCATAGATTAAACTTTCGTAAGATATTTCTGAATGACCCGAATATAGGAGGTCGGTATTCTGCACTTACCTATTTTGGCCTGGTTCCGGCTGCTCTGGTGGGTGTCGATGTGAAGTTGCTTCTGAAAAGAGGGCGAGTTTTGCAGAGAAACTTTGAAAATTATGATTCACCTACGGAAGGAGATACATCAGCTGCCCGTCTAGGAACCATTATGGGCGAACTGGCTTCGCTCGGTTTGGATAAGATTACATTCATTATGTCCCCGGATATCGAACATTTCGGTGCTTGGGTGGAACAGCTTATTGCAGAAAGTACCGGCAAGGAAAGGAAAGGAATTCTGCCTGTCGATGGAGAAGCTGTACTGGAACCTAGGTACTATGCCGCAGATCGCTTATTTGTGTACATGAAATTAAAAGATGATTCCACTTATGATAACCGGGTAAAAAAATTATATGAATCCGGATATCCGGTAATACAATTAAATCTTGATGATCTCTATGATCTTGGTCAGCAATTTTTTAAATGGGAAACGGCCACTGCCATCGCCGGCTGGCGCCTGAAGATCAATCCGTTTAACCAGCCAAATGTAGAAGCGGCAAAAAAACAGGCCAGGAAAGTGGTTGCTCAGTATGAAGATAAAGGAAAATTACCTGAAACCAAACCGGTACTGGAAAAGGATGACATAAAGGTTTTTGCAGATTTTAAGGGAAACACGATCACTGATATTTTAGCTGATTTTTTTGCTGATGCGAAACCAGGTCTGAACAATTCCAAAGGTAGAGGCTATATCTCCCTTCAGGCGTATATCAAACCGGATATAAAGGTGGAGAGAAAATTACAGGACTTGAGGACAAAACTGCAGGAGAAATATAAAATGGCCACAACTTTCGGTTATGGCCCCAGATTCCTGCACTCTACCGGTCAATTGCACAAGGGAGATGCGGGACACGGACTATTTGTCCAGTTTTCGGCTGATATGCCGGAAGATGCGGATATTCCCAACGATCCCGGTGAGGATACGTCTTCCATCAGCTTCGGAATTCTGAAGACTGCTCAGCACCTGGGTGACCAGCGGGCCCTGCAGGAGGCGGGGCGAAAAATTCTGAGAATTCATCTGGGCAAAGATCAACAAGCCAGTCTGCAAAAAATTATGGAAAGTATTTCATGATAAAAGCATTTATTTTCGATCTTGACGGGACCCTGGTCCAGATAGAAACCCTGAAAGCGTTGTCGTATGCAAAAGCGGCGGTTGAACTGAATCCCGATAAAGTCAAGGAAGATGACGTTGTCACCAAATTTAAAGACGTTGTAGGATTAAGCAGAAGAGAAGTGGCGACGAAACTGATGGACGAATTCAAGCTGGAAGACAAAGCACGTGAGCATATAGATGAATTTGAGGTATCGGAACCCTGGCAGGCATACGTCCAGATCCGCTTGCGCTATTATGACCATATGATATCGAATCCTAAAATTGTAAAAAATTTTGCCTGTCCAGATAATATGGGGCTTCTGACCTGGGTTACCGAAAAAAAATATGTTACGGGACTGGCTACCATGTCTACCAGTGATGAAGCCCAAAAAATTATTAAAATATTAGAATTGAGACCGAAGTTCCGTTTTATTGCCACCAGGGATGATGTTGAACATGGAAAACCTGATCCCGAGATTTATCAGCTGGTAGCTCATCAAATAAATATGAAGCCGGATGACTGTCTGGTTATTGAGGACTCGGCAGCTGGCATTAAGGCCGCTCTGAATGCACACATGCATTGTGTGGCGGCCACCAGTGATTTCACCCGCCGCAAGGTTCATGAAAGCGGCCTGCTTGATAAAGAATGGATTGTAGATGATCTTTCCGATTTGCAGAACCGGGTTAAACAACTTCTGAAAAAATTAGATAATTGATGGGATTAACCGCTTAAGTTTTCATTTTTTAGATAGTTTTAATCTTTTCTTCAAAAGAGGAAAAAGAACCGTTTTTACGGTCCTTTTCCTCTCCGCCTGAAATTTCAAATATTTCATTTTAAAGGTTTAAAAATTGGGAATGTATCCGATGATATGATTGTTGCCTGTATAACAGAACGGATTTGCTGCATTCGGTTAACAACCGATAGAGAACGGGCAGCAGGGGACATGTTTAATTGTTAGAGTAGTGGTGGATATGTTGATGGACATGCAAAATACCCTCACGGATGAAGTCCAGAAGGTTTTGACACATTTCAAAGAATTGTTTGATTACAAATCTATTTACCTGTTTCCCGATATTCAGGATCATTTGATCGCCCCCATTCTGCTCATTGGTGGAAAAGCCAAAGAACCATTTAACCATAGCAGGAAAATTTCATGGTTGAATTTTTATCAGGATGTGCTGACCAAGGAAAATGTGAATAATCATCTCTCCATTTCAGAATTCATGAAATATTATGAGATCGATATTTTATATCCTATCCGGCAAAATGGGAATTGTTACGGTTTTCTGGGAATTGGAAGCGAATCGGTTGATGTGAAATCGGTTGAATTAAAGATTGGTCAGCTGATTATCAGCTATCTTGCCTCCTTCTGGAGGAATATGGAACTTCTCAGGAATTCACGTGATGCTTCAGATAAGACGCAGAATTTTGTTCAGGAAATGTCCAGTTTGCTCGAAGTCTCCCACGCGCTGGAGAGCGGGGAAGATTTGCAGATTCTGCTGGAGTCTATTATTGAAAAATGTATGCAAATCATGAATGCGGAATCGGCTTCCCTCATGCTTCTGGACGAGAAAGCACACGAACTTGAGTTCAAAGTGGCATTAGGACCCAAGGGAAAAGAAGTTAAACTGCTTCGCCTGCCTCTTGGACAGGGGATAGGAGGCTGGGTTGCTCAGGAAGGTAAACCCCTCCTAATTCCCGATGCCTATGCAGACGACAGGTTTGACCAGTCTTTCGATAAGCGAACAGGATATACCACAAGAAGTATCATTTGTGTACCCCTGAAATACAACAATAAAACACTGGGAGTAGTTCAGGCACTTAACCGTAAAGATAACAGGGCGTTTACCAGGGAAGACCTGCGCACATTTACCCTCTTTGCCACTCTGGCAGCGCTGGCTATCGAAAACTCCCGCCTGCTGCACAGTACTATTGAAAAAGAGAAAATGGAAAAAGACCTGATGGTAGCGACTGAAATCCAGAGACTGATTATACCTCATCATCTTCCCAAAATCCCCGGACTTGAAATGAGCGGTATTTATATCCCCAGTAAAGGAATAGGTGGCGATTTTTACAGTGTTTTTCCTGTTAATGATTATGAAACTGTTTTTTGTATAGCCGATGTGAGCGGGAAAGGTGTGAGTGGTGCTCTGCTGGTCTCTACTCTGCATGCCACCCTGAAAGCCTATCTGGATTTCACAACCGATTTCATTCTTATTCTTCATAAACTGAATCACCTGATTGAGGAGTTATCCACCTCAGACCGCTATATAACACTGTTTATGGCACGTTACGACAAACGTACATCAGAAGTAACGTATGTAAATGCCGGACACCATCCGCCTCTGCTGATTTCCCGAAAGCAGAAACCCCAGAAATTATCCGAAGGCGGGGTTTGCATCGGCGTGGTACCTTTTGAATACAACACTCATACCATTAATATGGAGAAGGGAGATATACTAGTCCTCTATACTGATGGTGTCATCGAGGCCATGGATGATAAACGGGAACTTTTTGGTGAAAAAAACCTGGTCCAAACCGTCATAGATAAGCAAAATCAATCTTGTGAGGTAATTCAGGATGAAATTACTCTGAGGGTATTGGATCACTGCGCTGATAAACCCCTTAATGATGATTATACTCTTTTCATCATCAAGAAAAAATAAAATATCCCCTTTATATACTATTTCTGATCTCTTTTTACCTTTTTGTAATAAATCCTCTTTTGTTCAATTCCTCTGTTTGTTTAAATTGATAAAATGGAACTGCACTACATCACCTTGAAGAGACAGCTGGATTTTCTGCGGCCTCATTTAGTGGGAAGCCTAATAGCAGCAAGTTTTACCCAGAAAAAAAATGAATTAACTTTGAATCTCCAGAAAAAGGGGAATCCATTTATGGATCTGTTACTGTCATCGGATGCCCGTTATCCTTATATGCTTCTAAGATCCCCCCACAGGAGAATTGCTGCATCTGCCAATGTACTGCAGGAGTTGATTAATAAAGAAATATCTGGCCTTTCAATTTCACCTGTTGACCGTATAGTAATGATAAGTTTCCTGGAATGGAGCCATCAATTGATTCTGCAATTTTTCAGGAATAATACAAACTTTATAATCATTGATCTTTCAGAAAAAATTATATCCTCATTCAAACGTGAAAAAAAAATCAGGGGTTTGTATTACAGGGTTCAGTCAAATCCGCTTCTTAATCCACTGGAAATTGATTTCATGCAGTTTCGGTATGCAAGTGAAGAAAACCCCGAATTTTCTCTGACAGAATTCTTAAAGAAAAAACTTTTATTCATGAGCAGGACCGTTATAAAGGAAATAATCACCAGATCCTCCCTGCCTGCGGCAATGGGTATGAAATCTCTCAATGATGTTGAGAGGGAAACTTTTTATCGGGAAATGAAAAAATTCCTGAGAGATTGTCAGACAGATCCGGTTCGGATATACCTGAAAGGAATGTATCCGGAAGCTTTTGCACTAACAGAAATGGAGATATTTCAATTTTTTACAAGTATTATGAATAACGATACAAATGATGCATTATCGTATTATATATTCACACGTCAGAAACTTGACAGCATCATTAAGAAGCGTACAGCAATCCGCAATCTGCTTGATAAGAAATTGGAACAGTTGGAAAATCTTCTCAATCATCTTCGTCATTTGCCGGATGAAGGGGAACAGCGGGCTTATTATCGGAAAATGGGTGAGTTAATTCTGGCACAAATGCATGGCCTGCCACAGGGGAAGTCAGAAATTTATTTAATCGATCTGTATGATCCGTCCCAGCGTAAGATTAAAGTCAATGTCAATCCTAAGATACCTCTCAAAGATAATGCGGCCACATTTTTTAATAAAGCCAGGGAAGTTTCACATCGGGCAAAACAGGTAAGGATAGCCATCACTAACCATGAAAAACAACAGAATCAGCTTCAGAAGCTTAAAACGATTATCGATGAAGATTTGTCCATGAAAGATTTGCTCAGGATCGAAAAGAAACTTATTGATATGAAAATTCTCCAAACTGATGATGAACGCATGCAGGAAGTATTCCGACCTTACCGGCAATATTTTTTCAGGAATTGGGAGATCTGGGTGGGTAAAAATGCCCGCTCTAATGATGAAATGACCTTTCAATTTGCACATAAAGAAGATGTCTGGTTACATGTACAGGGAGCAGGGGGTTCACATGTAATCATCAGAAAAAGTAACCGCCGGTCAGATATACCTCGCCATATATTGGAAAAAGCTGCCCGACTGGCAGCCGGGAACAGCCAGGCCAAAACCAGCAGTTATGTGCCGGTTATGTATACACTGGTTAAATATGTGCGCAAACCCAGGGGGAGTCCCCCCGGCAGCGTAATGGCAGAACGAACTAAAACTCTATTTGTCGAACCTGAGCGGGACTGATTTTTATTCCTTAAACGGTTAAAATAATGACTGTAACACATAAATATAAACCTAGATTCAAGTTCCAAGTGCAACTTTGAGATTTAAGAAAGCTTCCATTG
>CAYWTB010000127.1:0-10224 GCA_964461135.1 uncultured Caldithrix sp.
CGGTTGAAAAACATAATCGTTTACCTAATTTTGTAGGTACTCATTTTTGTGATGAGCCTAAATTTAAAGCTCTCAGGGTGTATAACATGTGATTTCTTGTTGCAGTTGTTTAATTGTTTGATATAAAATATTGATCAATGACGCTTATTTTAAAAAATCAGAATTTATATCAAATGGCCATACCCGGTATAATTAAGCAGGCTTGGGCGCGGGCTTGTAAATAACAGCGGCGAGGAAGCCTTCAATTGTCATGACAACGAGGGTTGAGAGAAACCAGACAAAAGCCAGTCCCGTACCGATTGGCTGAGAAGCATAAGTTCCCAGGCTCATGGGTACACCGAAGAATATTCCCATTAATATCCCAAAGCGAATACCTTCAATAGAACCTTTTCCTTCATATCCCTTGGCAAAAACATAAACAAAAATAAATGCCCAGATTAAACTACTAATCCACATCAACCACATCAGGGGCATCATCTCTTCCATGGGCCGCCATAATTGGGCGGTTGCTTCATACATTCCGGAAAACATCCAGCCATGAATGATCCATCCCAGGACTTGGTCCACCACCATAATAACAAGGCTGGCAATAATCCACCTTTTTACATTCATGATGACCTCCTATATTAAATAGAATCTTGCATAACCTACAGCAGACACCCCGAGAGCATCATAATATAACAAGAACCATATTAAAATCAAAAATTATTCACAGCAGTCGGAGGTAATGAGACAGAGAGACTAACAAAGGTCAGGGATAAAGATTCAATGAATCGGTTTTTACAAACGTCTCCGTGCTGCAAAGGTACTCTTTAGATGGAAAAAAACAGGAAGAACAGAAAAAAGAGGATAAGAAAAAAAGGATCCACGAATTCCCCACCCGTCAGGCATTGGGCGGAAGTTTTCACTAATTAAAAATTGATAGGAGGATACTTCTTTTTACTTTTTTTCATCCTTGGCTGATTGCTAACCCGTCTAATTCACAAATAGGTGCTAACGTCCGAATATAGTGGATTCTTTAATCCCCGGTCTGAAGACCGCGGCTATTTTATTTCTTTAGATATAACAACTTTGATACATTATATCGTTTTTTGTGAATTAAGCAGTCTAAAAGCTTTCTTTACTCCAATCTATATTCAGTTTTCGCAAAATTCGTGGACTCATTCATGAACGATGTTGGAGATGAATATGTGAAAACCTGAGGAATTTGCGATAAAAAAAAGAAGAACTGAAACATAAGGAAATTCAGATCTTCTTATATAATGTGTATTTTGCTTCTGATCAATGATCTCCGGATCCCGCCTTCAACATTCCGGGTAGGGGGGTTTTTGCCAACCGCCCGCGCCGGACTGTTACTGCTGTCATCTTTCTTTGTTCTTTTCCTTTATTTTTTGCCGGTTATCTGAATCCGTGTTTCGTTTACTTCTCTTTTTACTATAATCTTTACTCTTTTATTTTATCCTCACTCCCACCAGGCCACAAGCCGCAGGGATTTTATAAAAGGGTAATGGGGAGGATATTGTTCATTCAGGCGGTCATCAAATCGGTATCGTTTTAAGAAGCCGGTCATGATAGAACCACCGCTGAAAGTTCCCACCGCCCCCCTCAGTTTCTGCACAACACTCCCGGTCAGGTTCAAATTTCCGGCCACCGGACGGCTATTGTAATTCTGAGCGGTAAAAGAACCATCCACGGACATGATGCTTGCCTGAATATTTACATGGTTGTTATTAGGGCCGTTATCCGTCACGTATATATTTTGCTCTGCTACAAGTCCTAAAAGGTCATCTGATGCGGGATTGATCAGAGGATCATCTGCATAAACCAGATCATCGTCAATCCATATGTTTTGGGTGGTCAGCATGGTTAATTGTCCGTTGAATACACCCTTAACCCGAATGTCTTCCGTACTGTAAATCGCATTTTGACTGGCAATGTCGGATAGCAATACTGTATCAGTAGGTAATCCCTGGACCGTCCGGATAATGCTGCCATCGGCTTGAAAATCAAACGTAACCGGCAGATTATACTTACATTTTTCATTCACAGGTGCAGCTCCATTACCCAGGTTTGCGGCGCTGATGATATAGCTCATATCGGTGGGAATGTCATTGGAAATGCCTATTTCCCAGCCACCGATAAATTGTGCGGCACTGCTGGATGGATCTGGGGAAATACCCAGATAAGCGGTGACTTTATTGAGAAAAACCGGGGATCCATTGGTTTTAATGGTGCCATTGGTATGAATCGGCCCCCACACGGAATCACCGGTGATCCAGTTGATCCCCTGTTCATCATTGGTAAACCAGAAATATTTTGAAATGGGCATATTATTGGCAAAATAGGCCGTAATGGAATCAGCCTTTCTCACTTCATGCCTTAATTCTTCCTCGTAAATATACCCCCAGGATTTTACTTTTACCCTGACGGTGTCCAGTCCCACCGGAGAAATGGTGGTACTGGAGGAGCAGGAATTCATAACCGTTAAATATGCATCCGTATGAATATTCGTAGCCCAGACCTTATTCACAGCAAGATTTATACTACTCATGGTAGTGTGATGAATGAGGCTGACCAGATATTCATCATTGAAATTATTATATGAGGAAAGGACGTTCCTACTCATCCTGATCTGAAGAGAAGAGAAAGCCAGAATAAAGCCGAAAACACAGAGTATAGCACCTTTACCTAACATATTCATTACCTCCGTGTGGTTAGTAATGCCAGACCATCATTGATCTGCATTACAACTTATACTTTTTTTATGCGGGCCGGATGATGGAGATCACTAATCTGTAATGTTTATTCCCTGAGGAGAGAACACGGGAAAAATCTTCCGGAAATCCTGAACTGGTCTTACTTTTCAGCTATTCTAAGCTTTTCAGCCAATTCAGACGACCGGATTAAAAATTCTTTAAATCTGGTGCCATTTAGGTTTTACTACGGTTTGCGGGCTTCCGCAGACGTCAATTATTATTGTTCGTTTCCCTTTTACGCTGTAATGGGCTAAATTACTGAAGATTTCTATAAACAGAGGAGATTAATCATGATCACCGCTATATTACAAACCATGCTGGCCGTTTTGGTGATTTTTGTCACGGCGTCATCATCTGCGGCCAATAATCCGTTTGAATCAGACAGTATTTCCACCACGGGAGGCGATCTGGTTATCACCTTCATCGGGCATGGAACGCTGATGCTTGCCTTTAATAAAATGATCATCCATGTAGATCCGGTAAACCAGTATGCAGATTACAGCACCCTTCCCAAAGCCGATATTATTCTTGTGACTCACCAGCATGGAGATCACCTGGATCCGGCCGCCATAGAACAATTAAACCAGTCCGGTACCGAACTGATCCTAACGGCTGCCTGTGCCAGCCGCATTGGAAAAGGAACAGTGATGAATAACGGAGAGGTGAGAGAAATGAAAGGACTGACTATTCAGGCGGTTCCGGCCTACAATATTGTGCACAAGAGGGATAGCGGGGAGCCTTTTCATCCCAGGGGTGAGGGAAACGGCTATGTGATTACCTTCGCAGATAAAAAAGTCTATATCGCCGGGGATACTGAAAATATTCCCGAAATGAAAACATTATCAGGAATAGACATTGCCTTCCTGCCCATGAACCTGCCTTATACCATGACCGCTGAGATGGTGGCTGATGCAGTAAAGGGTTTCAGGCCCAAAATATTGTATCCATACCATTTTGGCAATACCGATGTCAATGAATTGGAGAAATTGCTGAAAGATGTTAAGGGTTTGGACCTGCGGATCCGGAAAATGAATTGATTTTAAATATAACTGTCAGCGGTCAGACCTCAGGCCGGGAGCGTGAAATGTCTAAGATGAAATGTGAATAACCGGCGATCAATATCCAATGATAGAGTTATTCCTTTCATCTTTTTTCTTTCGTATTCCAGGTAGAGGCCTCCTGGTGATAATCCGGCTTTTTCTGATAGATCCCATGTCTTACAGCGGTAACAAAATACTTCCCGAACCGTAAGCTGCATAGGTGGAATTCACTGCAAAACCACAGGATGAACTTGAAAAAACGTACCGTTTTTAGACAGACATTTTTAACTTTTTTGATTGCCATCGGGTTGGAATCTCCATTACCGGCACTGGATCCTTCCGCTGCAATGACCGACTACCTCCGGCAGTCCTGGAAAAGCGAAGACGGCCTGCCTCAGAACACCATTTCAACAATCCTGCAGACCGCTGATGGTTTTATCTGGGTGGGAACCCCCTCCGGGCTGGTGCGATTCGATGGTTTTAAATTTAAAATTTATACCACGGCTAATATCCCGGCACTTAAAAACGACCGCATTACGACTCTGCACGAAGATATATTCGGACGCCTGTGGATTGGTAGTGATGGCGGTGGCGTGTGCTGTCTGCAGGATGGGAAATGGCAATACTTCACCACCCGGGATGGGCTGTCCAATGACCATATACGGTCCATTACCAGTGACTGGCAGGGGACGCTCTGGATCGGAACGGATTACGGCCTAAACCACTACGATCAAGAGGGATTCCGGCAGTACACTCCCCGGGACGGTCTTTATGACCATATAGTGACTGCCCTGGCCATGGACAGCCGGGGTTTCCTCTGGATCGGAACCCTGCGGGGCGGATTGATGCAGTTTCAGAGCGGGGTGATTCACGGTTACGGCTACCGCGAGGGATTGCAGGATGAGGCGGTCCTCTCCCTGCTGGCTGACCGGATGAATAATATCTGGATAGGGACTTTGCACGGCCTGTACCTCATAAATGGAGGCGACGGCAGGGTGCAGTTCATATGGGGGAGCACCTATACGCCCGTCACAGCCCTGCTGGAGGATCCGCAGGGAACCGTTTGGGTCGGAACCATGGCGGATGGTCTGAAGCGGATGAAGGGAAACCGTTTCAGCGGTGTGCCGGGTTCCAACGGTTTTCCCACCGATAATATACGGACCCTTTTTTGTGACCGGGATGAAAACCTGTGGATCGGGAGCGATGCAGACGGCCTGTTTTGTTTGAAGAACCGCCGCGTGCACAACATCGGCAGCCGGGAGGGGCTGCCGGAGGGCGCTGCCAGTGCCGTCCTGCAGGACATGCAAGGTGATCTTTGGATTGGAATGAGTAACGGAGGCATCTGTCGGTTAAGAAAGGGTAAAATCATCAACACCTGGAATACCAGCGGTGGATTGAGCAGCAATCAGGTCACCGCCCTGTGTGAAGATCCCGGAGGAACCATCTGGATCGGCACTCATGACCAGGGTTTGAATGCTTTCCAAAGCGGTTCCATAAAACATTTGGGAAGAGAACAGGGGCTGACCTCTCTGATGATTAGCAGTTTGCTGCAGGATAAAAACGGAACGTTATGGATTGGTACTGACAGAGGATTGAACCGCATGGCGGCGGGGAAATCAATGGAGATTAACCCGGCCGGCCCGGTATCTCATCACATCAATGTATTGCTGATGGGGCGGCAGGGAGAACTCTACGCCGGCAGCAGGGAAGGACTGTTTATTTACCGTGATAACTCATTCACTACCGCAATCCCGGATACCGGATTTATAGCACCGGATGTACTTTCCCTTTTTGAAGACCGGCAGGAAATCCTGTGGATCGGGACCAATGGGCGGGGACTTATGCGCCTGAAAGGAGACAGTATTCGGACCTGGACCACTGCAGACGGTTTACCGGACAATCATATTTTCAGTATTTGTGAGGATGATTCCGGCAGTCTCTGGTTAAGTTCCTACAACGGCGTATTCCGGATAAAGCGTGGTGAACTGGAAAGCCCGGATCCGGGAACAGGACGTTTTATTGTTCCAGCCTGGTTTGATGAGAATGACGGGATGGCCAGTAGCCGGTGCAGTGCTAACGGACAGCCGGCGGTATGGAAAGGGGAAGACGGGCGACTTTACTATCCAACTGCCAAAGGAATTACCATCTTCCGTCCGGCAGTACCGTCCTGGGCTCAAACGGCTGCCCGGGCGGTTATTGAAAGCATCCGGGCCGAGGGCCGGCCGGTACCCTCAGATCAGCCGCTTACATTCACCTATCCTTTAAAGCATCTCAGCATACAGTTTACTGCAGCTGACTTTGCGTCACCGCGCAAACTGAATTTTTTCTACCGGCTGGAGGACGCCGGTCCCGGGTGGACCAGGCCAACGTCAACAGAGCTCCGGCAGGCTGATTTTTATGATCTGAAGCCGGGTAATTACCGCTTTATGTTAAAAGCGGTTCCCAACGGCGCCTCCCGGCAGCAGGCCGAAACCGTCCTGGCATTCAGTATAAATCTGCCGTTTTATCGCCATCCTTTTTTCATGGGCTCCCTTCTTCTCTTAATCTCTGTTGCGGTTATCACGACTTTCTACCTCCGGCAGCAGAAAAAAAAGCGTAAAAAACAGGAGAAATATAAAACCTCAGCCCTGGATCCGAGGAAAGCTGCAGAAACGGTTCCCCAATTATTAATCCTTATGGAGAGGGACAAAATTTTCCTGCAACCCAACCTGAATTTGAAATCTCTGGCAAAGGCGCTCAGAATCCATCCCAACCACCTGTCCCGGATCATCAATGAACATTTCGCTTTAAGCTTTAACGATTATATCAATCAATGGCGGATAGAGGAGGCAAAAAAACTGCTTTTAAAAGACGGGGAGAGGAAAAATATTCTGGAGATTCTTTACGAATGCGGTTTCTATTCAAAATCCGTCTTCAATACTGCTTTCAGAAAATTTACCGGCATGACTCCGTCCCAATACCGACACCTGAATTCCGGAGCCCGAAATGATTGAGTTCTGTTTCCTGCAGCCCGGACTGTCCCGTGTCCGGAAATACAATTTCAAACACATTTATGGTTCTACATTGCAATTCCGGGCGACAGCAGAATGCGAAAATATTATATTTCGGACAGAATAAAATTCAGGTGTAAAACCGGTTAACGAAAATCATTTATTAAAAGGAGAATTGCCATGAAAAATGTGATTGCAAATGTGATTGTTTTGCTGCTTTTGTTGTCTTTTTCGGATATTTTTTCCATGCAGAATCCGTCAAAGATTAACAAAACATTTCCGGTAAAGAAACTGGTGGAGATTCATACCGTGAGTGGTGATTGTATTATTAAAAAAGGACCATCTTCACAAATAACGGTTGATCTGGAAATCAAAGTTGACCCGGCGGATGCCTTTAAACCGGAATTTGATGAACGCACTGATCGCCTGAAACTCAGTGAGGACTGGTCCGGACGGGCCAGCGGAAGCGTTACCTGGACTGTTACTGTGCCACCGGAAACAGAAATAGAGCTAGTGACCGCTTCCGGGGATGTTTTCGTGAACGGGCTTACCAAAGAGGTGGATATAAAGACCGCTTCAGGGAATATTACTATTGAAAACAGTGCTGGAGATATTGAGGTAAAGACCGCCAGCGGGGACGTGATGCTGAAAGATAGCGGAGGTAATGTGGAGATTTCGGTTGCCAGCGGTGACGTCAAGGCCGTGCATATCAATGGAGATATTGAAATCAGTGCTGCCTCGGGCGATATAAACATTGATGACTCCAAAGGTGAGTTTGAACTGTCTACCGCCAGCGGAGATATTGAGGCGGTAAAAATTTTCCTGGATGCGGAAAGCGAGATATCCGCCGCTTCCGGTGATATAGAGGTATCCGTTGCAAAAACTCCGGCAACTAATCTGACCCTGGAAACCGCATCCGGCAATCTTGAACTGAATTATAACGGAAATCCGCTGAAGGGGAAATATGAATTCACTGGCGGCAGTCATGCGAGAAGCATTGAGGCCCCTTTAGAATTTGACAAAGAGGAAACCTTCGAAAAGCATGGAAGGAAGTATGTGAGAAAGACGGTGTCTGTTTCCGGCGATGAACCTGTGATCATTATGGAAACAGCGTCCGGCAAAATTACCTTAAAAAAATAGCCGGATCCCGAATGAGTTGACCGGCTTTAATATCAGGGAAAGGATTAATTCCATGAAGAATTTACGACATTTGCTAATACTGTTTCTTATATTCAATTGGCTTTTTTCAGGCTTTTTACTTGCACAGCAGGAAAAAACAGTTGATAAAACATACGAAAATATTAAATCCATAAAATTGAAACTGGTGCTCAGCCAGTGCGAAATCAAAAAGAGTCCGGACTCCCGGGTTCATGTTCACGTGGTTTACTCCCGCGGGAAGGATTATGAACCGCGTTTCAGCGAGCATTCCGGTCGGCTGACCCTGGAAGAAAAATTCAGAGATCATGATGAAGGCGAAGGATCATCCGGCTGGACGGTGGAAGTTCCCGCCGGCCTGGAAATTGATCTAAAAACAGCGACCGGCAATATTTCCGTCAGTGGTGTGACGCTGGACATTGAAGTGAAATCAGGAACCGGCAATATTGAGGTGACGGACGCCGGCGGTGAGTATGAATTAAGCTCAGGCACTGGTAATATCCGGGTGGAAAATTCCAGAGGTACTTTTGACCTCAGTTCCGGGACCGGTGATGTTGTCGCGGAGGATTGCGCGGGTGATTTTGAGGTCAGCAGTGGTACCGGCAAGGTGGAAGGCAGGAAAATCACCATCGATTCGGACGCTGACTTCAGTTCCGGCACTGGTGATGCAAAAGTGACCCAACCTGCCGGGAAGGATTTTAAGCTGGAAATCAATTCCGGGACCAGTGACGCCGTCCTGGATCTGCAGGGGAAAAAGGTTGAAGGTTATTTTGAGTTCAGGGCGCATGCCAGAAAGGGCCGGATCATTTCTCCCGAGAAATTTGATGATGAAAAAGAATATCAGGAGAATGGCAACAGCTATGTCAGAAAATCCTTTACCCGTGGTGGGGATAAACCGCAATATTTTATAAGTACAGGTACCGGGGAAGCGGAATTGAAGAAATAAAAATTCCGGTGATCAGAAAGTTGAAAGAAGGAACCGTAATCAAGGCTCAGGGAATAAGGTGTCCGGGAAAAAGGAAAAAGGTAAGACAGTCGTCAGCATGTAACGGTAACTTTTGACTTTTGCAGGGCTGCCGGTGAAATACTTAATCAGGTTACCTTGAGCCTTGAGCCGGTTGTTGATCTTCCGTACTGTTTAATACCCCTTTGAAATTTCACATTTAACTTTTCACTTTTTTGGGACAGGATTAACAGGAAAAAATCCACATTCATGCCGGATATTTTTTCCTGTGTTTTTAAAGAATACAATTTATCCCCTGGCAGGCGGGGGTCGATTCTTTAAAAAGAAGGCAAGAGATTTGTCAAAATTGATGAGAAGGGATCCACACCTATTTCATGACTGGCCAGGGGTAAGCCATACCTGATTCCTGAAACCTGGTTCCTGTTTTTTACCTTACACCACCCATTTTTCTTCCTTTACGGCCATTTCCCAGAACAGGTACTCATAGCGGGCGGTGGTGCGGAACAGGTCCCGTATGGCAACCAGTTCCCGCTCCGGTTTGTACTGCAGCAGCTGGTCCAGGGTGTCAGCCAGCCAGTCAACATATTGCCGGAAGCCCTCACTGGTCCAGTTATCAATAAATTCCTGCCAGGGGCTCTGTCCTTTGAGATTATTTTTTACCTGCATCCAGGAATCCAGGTAAACTTTTTCCGCCGTGTAGAGGACGGTGAATCCCTCTTCAAAACTCTGCCGGTAGGCGGTATTCATCAGGAACTGGATATAGGCGTGACAGATGGGGGCCGGCTGGAGGTTTTCCAGGATGACACCGTGATCCTGCGCATTTTTGCGGAACAGTTCCAGTTCCTTCTCCAGCCCAACCATGATCTGAATAAAATTTGAGCGCAGGGGGAGGGGACTTTTTGCCAGCAGCACGGCCATGAAGGGAATGGCCTCCCTCACGAAAATGTAGTCTTGTTGCATCCAGATGCGGAAAGTTGAATCGGGAATTTGGGTTTTGGCAGTGAGGGTTAGAAAGGGATGATCCAGTATGGCCTGCCAAAGATCTTTTGACTCTTTCAACAATATTTCATGATATTTTTTCATGGTCAGATTCCTGATATTTCATTGTCAGTGTTTCCGAGATTTATAAACAAGCAAAGTAATATAATCTGCAAAATCACGAAAATCAAATGGACGGAAAAGCGGGGCAGAAAGCGGAAAGCAGAAAACAGGGGCCAGCAATTAGCTCAAAGACAAGACAATAAAGGTAATGGGATAAATAATAATATGATTATTGCCTTAAATCCGAAAAATAAAATTTAAAAGTCATTCCGACCGAA
>CAYWTB010000128.1:0-10033 GCA_964461135.1 uncultured Caldithrix sp.
ACTCTGAAATTAATCTTTTTCAACAAAGGAGGGGCCATATGGCACTATCTCATCAACACCATCTTCCTGGTCTCGATATAGTCACCTGCCTGTAACCTGTACAAATACACACCACTGGCAATCCCGGCGGGCCGGGACCACTCGTATGAATATGAACCGGCAGACAGCCTCTCAGAGAGCAGCGTAGCTACTTCCTCTCCGAGAATGTTGAAAATCTTCAGAGTCACCTCACTACTCTTCGGCAGATTGAACTCAATGGTTGTAACAGGATTAAAGGGATTGGGGTAGTTTTGATACAGGACCGGCTGTCCCGGTATATTCATTTTACTATCCGGAGGAATCCCGCTCAGATCGGGTTCCAGCTTGATTAGCCACAAATCATCTCCACCGGCTCCATAGGAGTCCGTTCGACCGACGATTATATACCCGCCATCACCGGTTTCCTGTATACAATATCCGATATCATCTCCATCCCCGCCCACGGTTTTTGTCCACAGCATATTACCCGAAGCATTGGTTTTTACGATGAACACATCATAGCCGCCATTTCCAAATGATGAAGTATAACCGGTGAGTATGTAGCCACCATCATGGGTCTGCTGAACAAAATAACCTTCTTCCTGTTCACTCCCGCCGTAAGACCTTGTCCAAAGGGTATCCCCGCCGGCGTCAGTTTTTATGAGCCATGCATCATATCCACCGGTACTGAATAATGTTGATGTACCCAGGATAATATACCCGCCATCACCGGTCTGTTGCATGGAGGTGGTGTATTCGGAGGCCCTTCCCCCGTAGGTTTTTGTCCAGACGGTATCCCCCCTGGCATCGGTTTTTATGACATATAGATCCGTGTTACCTGCGCCAAATGATTGTGTCTGGCCCAGAATAATGTATCCACTGTCACTGGTCTGCTGAGCGAAACGACCCCAGTTGTAATCACTGCCGCCATAGGTTTTTGTCCAGAGGGTATCACCCAGGGAATCCGCTTTGATCAGCCAGATATCAAGTTCACCGGCTCCGTATGCAAGGGTTTGAGAACAAATGATATATCCCCAATCCAAAGTCTGCCGGGCGCTGTAACCCAGTTCATACATGCTCGTTCCATATGTTTTCGTCCGGTCAATGTTGCCGGTGTCATCTGTTTTAATGAGCCAGGCATCCATTCCTCCCGCACCGAAAGATGAAGTCTGTCCGCCAATGATGTATGCCCCCGCAGCGGTCTGCTGGACCGTGAAACCATAGTCTTGGTTGCTGCCGCCATAGGTACGTGATCAGGTTAAATTACCCGACACGTCGGTTTTGATTAGCCAGGCGTCATTTTGACCGGCTCCTGATGATGAGGTAATTCCGGTAATGATATATCCTCCATCAGCCGTCTCCTGAACCCAGCGACCGTTATCGTCATTGCTTCCACCAAATGTTTTTGTCCATGATGTATCAGGAGCCTGAGCCGGAAGAAATGGAACGGAAAGGAATAAGTTCGATAACAAGATGAGCAAAACGGGATTTTTCATTGTAAATCCTTCCTGTTATAATATTTACTAACCACTTTATGAAGAAAATGCCCTTTCATATCGTTTCGGGATCGATAATCATAAAAGCGATAGTCTCCCGCAAAAACCGGTTTTCGTGGCCACTGGTACGGGTGGAAGGATTTTAACTGTTCAGGTTAAAACCCGGCACTAAAGGAACTAACAGGTGAATGTTCTGACTCCAAAATTTGGCTTGTTTATTAATATACCAAATTTTGAGAAAAAATCAAAAAGAAGAACAAAGTACTAAAGAGACGGGTGAAAGGAAGATGAAGACCGGACCTGATATAAGAATTGTTAAAATTTTTCTAAGAGGGCCATAGCGGATCCATTGGGAATTCATTACATCATATGTTATAATTTTTTATTTGCGAGAACAAAAAGAGAACAGCTGAAGGGGTCAGAGTAATTTTTTAAATTTAAAGTATGGGTGGCAATTTATTTTATTCCGTTTTCGATTTCTTTACTTATGGTAGATATGAGAGCCGGAATTATCTTTTCAACATCCTGGCTTAGTTTCATACTATATTGCACAATTTCTCCCACAGCGATACCATAGATGATTATTTCGGGCATGGGATTGAGGTTTTTAATTTCATTCAGAAGTTCTGCTAATCCTCCCTGATGAGCAGAATAAGGACGGAATTCGGATAAACCCAGCTCTTCCGGTGTAAATCTAAAAACAGAGCCGGGCTTTTCATCTGACTTTAAGGCGTCTATAATGATTACTTTATCAATGCCCCGGAAAAACCGGATCAATTCAAAACCCCCCGTACCACCATCTACCAGAGATATGTTTTGGGGGAATGATTCCTTCTGAAGCTCCCGGATTACGTGGATGCCTAGCCCCTCATCAGAAAGCAGAAGGTTACCAATTCCCAGGACAAGGATGCGATTATGGGCCATGAATCCCGAATTTTAATATATGATTATTGCTTTTAATCCGAAAAAATGGGTTCTAAATTATTGATTTTTAATAGATATTGTATGATAATAAAATGAGTGTCATTGTCCCTTCCGGGACAATGACAGCCTGATCAGTTTCGGAGCTAAAGCAATAATCATATTTTATTATATTCTTTTTCTAATCCCGATAGATTCTCCTTAACAAATTTTAAATTTCTTTACCGCTTTACCGGGTTCCATTAAATGGACAGCGCAGGCAAGACAGGGATCGAAAGAGCGGACAATTCTCGCTAAAACAAACGGGTTGTCGCTGTCTTCCACAACGGATCCGATCATGGCTTGCTCAACCGGGCCGGGCTGATCCTTGTCATCCTTTGGTGAGGCGTTCCAGGTGGTGGGAACAACTGCCTGATATCGGGCAATTTTATAATCTTCAATTTTTATCCAATGTCCCAACGCTCCCCGGGCGGCGCCCCACAATCCCATGCCCTCGGCCGATTTGGGTATCTGATGATCCGTGCAGACCGGCTGATCCAGCTTAACCTGTAAAATCATATTAGACATCTCGTCGGCAATTATTTTACACTCCAACGCGCGAGCCAAATGTCGGCCCATGACCGAACAGAGGGCTTCCGGACCAACACCCAAAGTATTCAATGTGTCGTCAACCAGCTTGTTCAATTTCGGATTTGTTTGGCTGGCATAGGCAATTTTGATTCGAGCCAATGGTCCAACCTCGTATACCTGGCCATCGTACCGCGGGGCCTTTAACCAACTATAAGCATTCGCTTTTTGAGGATTTGGATGTGTTTCTCCCCTGGTGGGATGGGCATGGCTGGGCAAGTCGTATCTGGAATATTTGATGTCCTCAGTTATCTTTTTGGGATCTAAATTTTCAAGTTTACCATTGACTATTCGCCCCATTGGGAAAAGTCGTTTCCGTTTGGTAACGTCGGGATTAGCATCCAGATCGACCTGACCGTAGGCTAATAATTTTCCACAACTCGGACCAATTCGCAGATAATCCCGATAAATCTGCGCCAGCGTAATCACGTCCGGAAGATAGATATTGTCGATAAAATCGGTGAGTTCTTTTAAGCGCCAGAGGGAGGTGGTAATATTATCAATTCGTGGCCGGATAGTAACGCCTCCGGGAACAATCGACGCCATATGTGGCATTTTTCCCGACCAGATGGCACACAGTTCGTGTGCTTTCAGTCGGGCCTGATAGGCCTGAATATAGTGTTCAGTAAGCGAATCCTGCACTGATTTTGGAACACGATAGTCCGCTTCGTAACGCGGAATAAATGGAGGAACCTCAGGGCCCTTAAAATAGTCCAGCGAAGCCAGATGGTAGAAATGCAGTACATGCGACTGGATCGAGTTTGCTCCCTGCATTATGTTTCTGATTACGCGGCCATTGTCGGGAGGGGTGATACCAAAGGCGTCATCCAGGGCCTGGGAGGAGGCAATAGCGTGAGGTGTTGGACAGACACCACAAAACCGCTGGGTAATCTGCACTGCATCCACCGGCTCCCGACCAATGAGAATTTGTTCAAATCCCCGGTATAAGGTCCCCTCCGATTTGGCGTCCACCACTTTTTTATTATCGAGGGTGACTTCAATCTTTAAATGCCCCTCAATACGGGTCATAGGATCAATCGAGATGATTTGATGTACGGTTCCCATGGTGGTTACCTCCTCTGGAAAATGGGTGAATGTTCATCGGGAAATCCCTTTTCGGTACAACCGATGCAGAGTGCTCCGGCATTGATACACCAGTTAACGCCGCCATTCCATTGCCGGATGGGACAATCAGCACGGGTAAACGGTCCTTTACATCCCAGTTCCAGCAAACATCCTTCGTCGCCAAACTTCTCAGCCATAATTCCATCGTCCAGATAATCGCGGTTTATGCAATGGTTGTGCACAGTACGGCTGAAGAAGAGTTTCAGACGCCCGAATTCATCGAGCTCCTTCGCGGTTGGCATTCCGTACAGTAATATTTTTGCTACCGTACCGATAAACCAGTCCGGATGTGCTGGACAACCAGGAATATTGATGACGGGCGTAGTAATATTCAGCATCTCATAAACTTCAGAGACCCCCTTGCTACCACTGGGATTGGGTGCCGCCGAAGGAAGTCCTCCATAGGCCGCACAGGTCCCCACGGTAAGCGTGGCCATGGTATTCCTTCCCAGAAAGTCTATCCACTTCAGCATGGAAACCGGGTTTCCATTGTCTTCGCCAATGGAACCATAAACACCGTCGGATTTGGTGGGTATGGCACCTTCAACCACCAGGATATATTTTCCCTGATATTTCTGGGCAGATTGACGGGCAGTCTCGATGCTAAGAGCACCCGTAGCTGCCATGAGAGTTCCGTGATAGGTTAGAATAAGTTTGTTGCCCGGAAGAACCTGTTCAAGGATAACGTTTTTAATGCTTGGGTGAATGGTATTGATAACGGAGACCGAGCATCCGCTGCAGGTAGAGGTTTGAAGCCAGATAATGGGATATTCCTTAATCGCATCCTGTAATGCCAGGGCAAGCCTCGGCAAAAAACTAACCGATACCGGAGCTGCAGCTGCCCACTTTAAAAATTCCCTGCGGGATATGGAATTCTTTACGGACATAGACATCTCCCTTCTATTAAAATGATATCAGATAATTAGGAAAAGAAACCATAAATGATCGAGAGGCCAAGGTATTAATCAGTTAATACTTTATTTAACAAATGACCGGGGAAATAGGATTATCGGGAATTCGGATGATAGCGGCGATAAAATCCCAAATGTGCCATATATTGGAATACCCTGCTCCCTGGACGAGGTATCATTTCTGTAAGCCACGCGTCAAATTAAAGAAAAATTTCCGTTTTGTCAAGTATATAAGAATAGAACGAGAAAATTCTTACTTAAGAATGACAAAAAACTTGGTTAATAACAGGGGAGTTAATACTAAGCTGATTTGAAAAATACTATTTTGTGATAATATTAATTTGAACACATAAATGTTTTAAGAAAACCTTAACATTAATGGCCGTAAGAGTAAAGAATAATTGTTCAAATTCCCTAATCCCATTTTTAGGTGTTATCCCTTCCAAGAAAGTTAACCACACCGACACCCCTGGTTCCCTTATCTTAAAATGGTTTTTCTTTGAACTTTATTCTTCGGCGAAGCGGCCACTTCGCGGTAATCTTGGAAAATCGTGCCAACACGTCAGGTGTCGGGAATATCTCCGCCTTGTAAGGTATGCAATATCCGCTTTGATGTTTCATGTTATCAGAACTCAAATACACATAAAAAAAGTCAGCTATCCTTTGAACAACAGGCTCATTTCAAGAATCGTTGTGTCTGTCAGGTTACTTCATAAGCATCATTTTCCTCGTAATAACATATTTACCTGATTCTAACTGATACAGATACACCCCGCTCGCCAGGTGAGAGGCGTTCCAATCATAAGTGTGTGTGCCAGTAGACAATTTCCCTGAAACCAGTGTTGTCACTTCTTCGCCGAGGATGTTGAAGATTTTTAAGGTTACTTCGCTGGTTTTAGGCAGATCAAATTCAATAGTGGTGATCGGGTTGAAAGGATTGGGGAAATTTTGATACAGAGTGAATTTATCCAACACCAGGGGTGGCTTCTGATCAGAAATTCCAACAATAGTACCGGTTAAAGCATTAACCAGAAACTCTAGCGTATCGGTTGTGGATGAGGTATAGACAAATCTCCAGATAGTTAAATCAGGATTTGGCCCCTGAAACCAGCGGAGTAAAGATGCCTGAACAAAAACATCCTGGTTGGAATTTCGATAGGCTGCCCCGCCTTGATTTTCTGCCACAGCAATGGCTGCATCGCTGTCCAGCCAACCGGATGGTAATGTAATAGTATCCGGGGCAGTCCAACCCGTTGGCCCCTCGAAAATTGGCAACCTACCCCAGACCGCTACTGCATGAAGAGAGTCCAGGGAAGAAGAATAATAGATATACATCCACATTTCTGCCCTGCCTATTGAATCAACGTTTGACGTGTGGCTATATATTCCCCAGAGTTTGCTATCGGGAGCCCAGCTCTGTGCAACTAATAGCGCTGGTGATTCAGCCGATTCTGCGGTAGTTAATTCATTTAAAACAACACCACTCTCTGCTTCAATAAGTAACATGAGTTGTTCATTACCAGCAAAGGAATAATATTGGATCATCCAACTGGCAGGAAGAGAAATATCTAAATAATTTATTGGTGAGGGATAAAGCCAATTCTGTTTTTGTGCTACGAATTTTTCATCAGAAAGTAGGTTTACTTTTCCTGTTGATGCTTTTATAATTCCGGATCGGTATATATTCTTATTTTCATTGAAATTGAGATATCTTAAAAATCCTATGATTTCCGCATCGGGATAATTTTGCCGAAACTCACTGCCACCATGAGCTTCAGCGATAGTCATGACGGAATCGCTATCCAACCAATTGGCCGGTATGGCCATGGTGTCTTCCAAAACCTCACTGAGGGTCTCCTGGATGAGAATACCACCAATCGAAAACCAAACCTGATAATCCATCAGGGATCCTGAATAGAATAAATATTGCCAGAACAAGGAACTCCCTGCCGGTTCCGGTTCTCCAAACAGTTGGACTAGGTCGGCATCCGGGGACCATCCCTGGGCGGCAGATTGGACTTGAGGAAAGAGATCTCTTGCAGTATGGGGTAAGATGGTACCCAGGGAGAAATCAATTCCTGAGATTTGAGAACCCCCGGGGACGATAATGCTGTCCGGGATATTGTCCCCGTTATGGTCATAAAAACCAAAAGCGCTACCTGCGTAAAATTCAACTTCACCATCCAGACCAATATAAAAATTTTGGACTGCCAAAGGCCAAAAAGTTCCGGCTTCCACTAAATCTATAGTAAACATGCCGGTATTATTGGGAATGATTATCCCATTAACGATTTCTCCCTCATCACTCCCGAAGGGATTATCATTGCTCAATACAACCCATGTTCCGGTGGGGTCATTACCCGGATAGCTCAGAGTCCCTGAAACGGTGGCAGATGGCAAACTGGCAGCAGTGGTAAATAAAATGGGATAGGGGATTTCTAATGAATCACCAGCAATGCTCACTGCATTGACAATGACAAAATAATAGGTGGTATTGGCGAAAAGATGCAAATTATGGACATACACAGTACTGAGATCAGGACTGAGTGTGATAGAATCCGGTTCCCCTATAAGTGAGTCGGGATAAAGGTAGAGGTTAACAAAAAAACCTTCTGGAAACTGAAAGCGGGCGGAAGAATCAATGGCTGAATTAAAAGTAATCGAAAAAGTGACTGATGTGTCAACATTGGTACTTCCGTATACAGGAGAGGTGGAAGTAACCCGGAATTGACCCAATACCGGCTTGGCAATAAAAACCGATAACCCAATAACATAAATCAATGACAAACAGATAATCTTGTGACACATACATCTTCCTCCTTTAATTTACCGGTTCATACACTCATTTTATCCTCTCAAAACCCAACTTTTAGAAGAGGAAAATCATTCTGGTGATGAAGTCTTTAATTATAAAAAGTAATTCAATTATATTTTACCAATTTTTTAATTGGCCATGCTTCATTGGTTTCAAAACTTCAAAGAATTTCCACTTAATCCGTTGTACTGAATATCATCGGTGTTTTAAGGAATAAGTTAATTCAGGAAAATAAGTCGTTTTTTCCTACCATAGCCCATCCCATTGTAAAGATGGGATACATACTGATACCTCTATGGATCACGGTGTCCTACCATCCATCCCTTAGATTATTTTGTAATTTCGATCATGAATGTCCGGCTTAAAACAGATTTCGTTTAATGACCAAAAACATATCTTTAAGAGGTCCTTTTGTGTTTTTTACCCTGTCTACGATGGCGGGATGTTAATCTGATTGGTAACCGCTTAACTTTAAAAGGAAAGAGAAAAGAAAGATCCATTCCCTTAGTTAAACCCTTGAGAGTTGCTCTGATTGATGAAATGAAAAATAGAATCTCTGATGAGACTTTTGATGTCAATGATTTAATTATCCATTATATAACAGATACGGTTACTAAAAAAATCAAAGAAGCCCTGGTAGAGATTAAATCATATATAAAATGGAATGTAGTGCATATGCTCAGGCATACTACTGCTACCATGATCCTGGAAGAAACTGGTAATCTAAGGACCGTTCAGGAGGTTCTTGGGCATTCACAAATTACGACCACACAAATTTTTACACATATTATTTTGGATAGAAAAAAGAAAGCACTTGAGACTCTACCATATTGAGTTTGTTATGATAGTGCAGAACAGATTGGGCTAAATACTGAGGATAATAAATTATAATTACACCTGAATAGTTCTTGATTTCCATATTTCCCTCAACTATTTTTCATCCTATAGTGGATTCATTACAATAGATTGAATACTCTAGATCCGATTTTCCATGTTTTGTACATGATAACTGATATGACGGGGAAATCGGGATGCTATATGGGTGATATGAAGAAAAATTTTCCACATATTAACAAGTTAGGCCGCTCAAGAGGACTGTTTTACATATTACCAAATAGGAGGAAAAAATGGCTGAAGTAAAACTCTTCGTGCTCTATCCCTATCCGACCGACACCGACCAGTTCGATCGGGACTACCAGGAGCACCTCAAATTGTTGCGCAAGAAGATGCAGATCCCAGAGCATGTGCAGCCCTATGCGATGACACGCTTCGTTGAGACGCCGCAGGGCAGACCTATCTATTACCAAATGTTCACGATGCCCTTCCCATCGGCTCAGGCTTTGCAACAGGCCATGAGCACCCAGGAGATGCAGGTGGTGGCGGGGGAGGCTGTTCGGATTTCTTCAGGTGGCGATCCTGTGATCTTAGTGGGTGTAGAGGAGGCATAGAAGCGGCGCTGGTTCTATCCAACAAAGTATGACCTAACAAGGGTATTCAGTTGACGGCTTTTAAAACAAGTTATTACTACGGATCAAAATAAGCACTGTCTCGCCGCAACTGATGCCCCAGGGCAAAATACCATCTATTTTAATATTTAAAGCAGGAGGTTAAGATGAAACCTACATCAAAAGAACTCAGTTATTTTACTTTCTTCCTAATTTTCCTGTTCGTCCTCTCTTTTCTGAAGGCTCAGGAAAAGGTTGAAGACTATCCGGAGGGAATTTCCTCGGATAGCTTATTGACAATTGCCCGCACCATTATTGATTCTGCCAAATGCAGAACCTTTATCACGGTGGATGAAAAAGGTAAACCACAAGCAAGAGCCATGTCTCCCTTCCCACCGGAAGAGAATATGATTATCTGGCTGGGAACATCTGTTAATAGTCGAAAAGTGAAGCAAATTAAAAATAATCCGCAGGTAATGGTTTATTATTATGACGCAGATGGATTAAGTTATGTCTCAGTCGCCGGCACTGCCCGTCTGGTAGACGATCCGGAGAAAAAAGCGCATTACTGGAAGGACGGCTGGACACGTTTCTACCCAGATCCGGAAAAAGACTATATCCTTATCCAGGTTACGCCGGAGCGGATGGAAATCTGCAGTTTTGAATATAAATTAT
>CAYWTB010000129.1:0-9807 GCA_964461135.1 uncultured Caldithrix sp.
GCGGTCGACCGCTATATAAAACAGTATGATCAGATAAGAATTCTAATAAAGAAGAGCCTGGATGAGAGGGCCATTAAGGAAATAACAGGAAGATCGATGAAAATCGTCAGGGAATATATTAAATTGTATTATGATCTAAATCCAAGTTAAAAAAAGGTGTGATTTATAAAGCGACATTTGTCGTAATAGTAAATACCATTACTAATGAATAACATAAAGGAGATAGATTATGTATGTCATCACCGGAGCTACAGGAAATACCGGAAAACCATTGAGCCATGCCCTGCTGGACGCAGGAAAACAAGTTCGGATTATCAGCCGCAGTCCTGAAAAAGCCAGGGAGCTGACCGACAAGGGTGCCGAACTCTTCCAGGGTGACATCTCGGATGAAAAACTGGTCATCCGGGCTTTTAGCGGGGCGACCGCCGTCTATGCCATGATCCCCTTTAATTTCACGGCTAAGGATTACTTCGCTTTTCAGAAATCGCTGGCAGATCCAATCGTTTCTGCCGTCGCTAAAACGCGTGTCAAATATGTGGTTACCCTGAGCAGCGTGGGAGCCGATCTTGAAAAAGATACCGGCATTGTAACCGGATTGCATTATCTGGAACAAAAATTAAATTCCATTAAGGATCTGAATGTTTTACATCTTCGTCCCACCTATTTCCTGGAAAATACCCTGGGTATGGCGGATATGATAAAGCAGATGGGTATCATGGGTTCTCCCGTGAAAGCCGACCTGACGCTGAATATGATCGCTACCAGGGATATTGCCACGTACGCAGCTAAACGATTACTTGCCCTGGATTTTAAGGGACACAATGTCCAGTATCTGTTGGGCCAGCATGATCTGACCTACAATCAGGTGGCAAAAGTATATGGAAAAGCTATTAATAAACCTGATCTGCGTTATGTTGAAATTTCCCCCGATGACTTTAAAAAAGGCTGGATGCAGATGGGAACATCAGAAAGTCTGGTTGATAATATGAACATCTTCATTCACTCGCTGAACACCGGAAAAGTATTAGCAAAGGCAGTGCGGGATAAAGAAAGTACCACTCCGACCAGCCTGGAGGAGTTTGCAAACACCTTTGCTTATGTCTATAAAATGAAAAATGAACAAGCCGGATAGCAAGGGGAGATTAATAATTTTATTACAGACCACCTGAAATCTTACGCTCTGAAACTATTTTTACACTATCTCTTTATTACTGCTTTCTAGAGAAGTGACAGATCTTCGTGATTTTACCCAATAAGAAAAGAAAAAATTAAATTCAGCTGAATTTTATTGATTTTATTATGAAACCTGCATTAAATTGAGAATCATTCTTATTAAAAGGGAAAATTTCAAAATTAAAATCCAGTCCATATCAAACTCACCAAATACAATAAAGGAGACTCATGTTATGAATCATAAATATAATTATTTTTTGATAATTGTGATGGTTTGCGGTTTATCATTTACTGTTTTACCCGCGCAGAAAATGCAGGCAGCGGGTGACAAGAAGGAGCCGGCCATAATAACGGAATTTATCGGTCAGACCAATTTTCTGGAAGGACGGTTAACAGACCTGCTTAGCGCCATTCCCCAGGATAAATTAAACTGGCGTCCGGCAGAAGGTATTCGTTCATTCGCAGAGGTATTTAGCCACATTACCTCCGCCAATAATGGATTTGGTAAAATGGCTGGTCTGGATTCATCTGCGCGCGAAATGGAATCCGATCCGAAAAAATTTGAGACGGCCACGACGGACAAGCAGCAAATATTAACGAATCTCAAAGAGTCTTTCGCGGCTTTAAGAACATCTATTTCCTCTCTGAACCAGAACGAACTAAATGCACAGATCAATGTTTTCGGCAGGGATACCAGCCGGCGCAATTTCATTATCAGCACCCTGAATCATGACCACGAACATCTGGGACAACTCATCGCTTATTCCCGAATGAATGGCATTGTTCCGCCCTGGTCGGCCAAATGAGTCAGAACAATTTATAAATAAACAAGTTCACCACACAGTGTTCTCCATGCGAAAGATTATTGAGGGGAAATGGTAAAGGAAAAAGGCGAAAGGACCGAGGCTCAAGGTTTCTTGATCTCCTTTCTGACGACTGCCAACTGGAGTTGGACCCGGGGTTGGGGATACTGGATGCTGGTCACTGGATTCTGGATACTGGATTAATTTTCTTTTAGTGTTAAATCTTGTCTACCTTTTTTCGCCACGCAGGACTTTATCTTGCCTTTTGCCAACTGCTAAATAGTTACAGTTTTCTTCGATCTTTTTTCTTTGATTTTGTTTTTTTGGCCGACTGCAGACTGCCGACTTGATTCTGGCTAAATCATGGAAGATTTAGTCCCGGCTGGAGTACCGGAGGGAGTCAAAGTCGTCGGGCATCTTTGATCCTGCCCTTCCGCCTCCTGGTTCCCGGCTCCCGGGAACCTATTTTTAGCCTTAAGCCTTGGGGTTTGAGCTTGATCCTGGATATTGGATACTGGTGAAATCCTGCATGATTTCATCTCGACGAGACAACTGGAAGGAGTCGGGGTCGTCGGGAATGCTGGATGCCAGATGCTGGTCACTGGTTACTGGTTTCCTTGATCTTTGGTCTTTGATCTTGTATTTTGCCGACTGCTGACTGCAGACTTGCGCCTGATTTTTTATTCTTGTTAAATCCTTAAATTTAAGGTGAAAGAAAAAAAACGGACTAATGATTTTGAGAAGTCACTTAAGGCTCCTATATTTCTTTATCTTCGAATCAAGCAGACACAGGGAGACATTTTTATGGTCATCAATATCCGTATTTTCAATTATTTGCAAAGGGTTTTATTTATAATGATCCTGTACATCACCTTTGGCTTGCAAAATACCGGTTTTTCCCAGCAGCGCGCGGATGGTTGTACCTCTCTTACCGTCGGCAAAGCGGCATCTTTTGATGGTTCGGTAATGACTTCTCATACCATGGATGAGCATAATGCCCGGGCCTGGATAGATATCCAGCCTGCCCGTAACCATAAACCGGGAACCATGATGACCATGTACCGCATGGAAGAATTTGACTCGCTTTCGATGCCCACTTACAAGGCAGTAGCGATCGGGGAAATTCCGCAGGCGGAGAAAACCCTGGGGTATGTAAATACATCCCTGCCCTGTCTGAATGAGCACCAGCTGGCTATAGGAGAATCCACTTTCGGAGGACGGGAATCCCTGCAGTCTGATTCCGGTCTTATTGATTTATGGAGGCTGGTGCAGATTCTTATGGAACGCTGCACTACCGCCCGTGAAGCCATACGACTGGCCGGTGAGCTCACTGCCAGATATGGTTGGCGGGATGAAGGCGAATGCCTGACCATTGCGGATCCCCTGGAAGTGTGGCATTTTGAGATTTTAGGACCCGGCCGGAATAAGGTGGGCTCCATCTGGGCAGCCCAGCGCGTTCCTGACGATCAGGTTTCGGTAAACGCCAATGCCAGCCGTATCCGGCAGGTGGATCCGGACCAACCCGACTATTATATGGCCTCAGAAAATCTCACACAGGTGGCCCTGGACAGCGGCTGGTGGAAACCGGACGATGGGCCGTTTCAGTTTAATTACGCCTACGATCCGGAAGGACGGCAGTCTCTGGCCAGCCGGCGGCGGGAATGGCGGGTGCTCAGCCTGCTGGCCCCTTCGCTGAATCTGCTTCCCGAATCGGAAAATTACCCCTTTTCAGTTAAACCCGATTCCCTGGTAACTCTGTCCAGAATGGTATCTGTTTTCCGTGACTATTATGAAGGAACGGATTATAATCCGGTAAAAAATATCACCTGGGAAACCCACAGCGGAAAATACGAAATATCCCCGCTGGCCAATCCTTTTATGCCTTATGACATGCTATCCCTATTCAAGATCAACGGGGGCTGGGGTTGGCGGGGTGAACGTACTATCGCCCGCTGGTACACCATGTACGCCACCATCATCCAGGTGCGGGACTGGCTGCCGGATCTCATTGGTGGCGTGGCCTGGCTGGGGCTGGATAATGTGGCGACCACCCTGTATATTCCCATATATGCCGGAAGTACAGACCTTCCGGCGGCCTATAAAGTGCCGGGACGGGTTACCGGTTTCACCCGGGAATCCGCCTGGTGGGCCTTTAACCGCCTGAGCACCCTCACCGCACAGCGCTGGGGAGACATGCGACATAACGTGACGGCCGCGTGGAATCCCCTGCAACAGGAACTCTTTGATAATCAACCGAAGGTGGAAGAAGAGATCATGAAATTGTACAATAAGAATCCTAGAAGAGCCACCCGATATCTGACGGACTATACTCTGAAATGGGGACAGAAAGCAGTGGATGAAGCCTGGAAACTGGGGGATTTTCTCTGGACGAAATATGATGAAAAATTTTAAAATATATATTTCCCAATAAAATTCATTTTTCTGGGAAATCGGTGCCATATGTTTTTAGAAATGAATTTATGACAGTATATATTTTAGCCGGCGGATTGCTGTTCCACCGTACCCGGGCTGAGTAAAATTCAACTCATTGCGGGACGGTACGGTAATGCTGCAAGAAGCGTGTGTTGGGGTTCTCTGTTGTTCGTTCCGCTGAACCTGATCAACGCCGCTGATGGTTCACCAGCCACTGACATCACCTGTGTGACCGGGTGGTGGATGCCCTTCTCCCTTCCCTGGTTCTCGGGTATCGCTGAAGAAACCTGGTTCAGATTATTCCATGTCGGGCTGTGCTTTTTCTTTCTGCACCGAGCGTTTCGAACACCTCCGGTCCTGGCCGCTACTGCCGCGTGCTCTCTAGCGGTATCACCTTCGGCCTGGGTCATGGTCGAACATTGGAGGGATTCCTGACGACAGGACTTCTCTCTGGCGTGCCCATTGGCAGTCTTATTCGCCAAGAGTAACCGGGAACATGCTGTGGGCGCCCACTATCTGATCAATATGATACCATGGTTGATGGTTTTCCTGAAAACCTGATGCAGCCCGACGGGGTGATAACCAAAATGATATGCCTGAACTATATAATGGGAAAATAAAATGAATAAAATTCTAAAAATACTAGTAATTACTTTTATCTCCCTGTCAGCTTTATTTTACTTTCGTGATTACATCTTAATTTTGGCAATCAAAATTTTTTATCAAAAAAACTATCATGGGGAAAAATTACCACTTCCCCGAATTGATATCGCTCAACTAACCGAGCTTTCGGATTACGTCAAAAATAAGTATAGAACACCCGAAGAATACGTTGTCAGTAAATTTATGGATCATGATATTATTTTTATTGGCGAACGTCATAGAATCAAACATGATGCTGAATTAATACAATCTCTGATTCCTGTTTTATATGAAAATGGTATTTATAACCTTGGGATGGAATTTGCGATTTATAAAGATCAGTTATTAATCGATTCATTACTCAGTGCAAAAGAGTATAGTCAGGAAACAGCAAATACCATATTATTTAATTGGTCTGAATTATGGGGCTATCAGGAGTATACCGATATTTTCAAATCAGCCTGGCAATTGAACAGATCTGTTCCCGGGGAAAAGAGAAAATTTAGAATTGTCGGATTAAATATTCCCCAAAATACCGGTAATGATGATGATGTCATGACAAAAGTAATTATGAAAGAATTTATGAATCGGAATGAAAAAGCACTCATATATTGCGGTATGCATCACGCATTTACTGCTTACAAATATCCAATTCTTGAGAATGGTAAATTCAGTCATTTTTTTGACCATCGTGTGGGTAATATGGTCTACAAACAGATAGGAGATCGTGCAATTACCATTTGTTTTCATTATCCCTGGGGTACTTCAGACGGGAGTAATTATCCGATAGATGGCATTATAGACACCCTCATGAAAACAATTCCAAAAGAATACCAAAGAGCAGGATTCGATACCCGGAGTACACCATTTGGCGATTTACCAGCGACTAATACAATTTACCGCTATGGCTATGATAAATTCACCCTTAAAGATTTTTGTGATGGGTATATTTTTCAAAAACCGCTTTCGCAATACCAGGGCGTCACAACGATAAAAAATTTTATTAACAGGAAGAATATAAAAGAGGCGAGAAAACGATTCTCCAATTACAGCTTTAAATTCATCTTTGATAATTTCGGTACGGTTTTTTGGAATTATGCTATTTCAATGGATGCCGATCTGAGAGGAGAGTTTCCTAAATATAAATAAATTAAATGAATTATGGCATAAATAGCGCTCTCAGTTGATCGCAAAGAGTCTGGCGGCTCTTCACTGCCCTTCTCTCTCAGCCGGTTTTGAAATAAATGATCGGTTTTCCCCGGCGTGTAAGTTCAGAAACATTACTACCGCATTATGTTAACAGAATGTTAGAAAAAAATTTTAATTTATTTTAGGATTGGTTTATGAAACCTGAGACAGCAATAAAAAACATATTAGTTTTTTGTTTGGTTTTGTCATGCCGATATGCAGGTGAGCCTGAATTTAGTTATAATTATACAATCCCTGAAGAAATTGATGATGGTTGGGAAACGGCGTCATTGTCATCCGTCAGACTGAACCCGAGGCCAATTGCTCAGATGATGGATCATCTTAATAAGGAAGATGAACATAAGATACACAGCATTTTAATAATTAAGGATAATAAGCTTGTATTTGAAGAATATTTTCAGGGATATTTATACAGTAACAATCCTCCCGGATCGGATGGAGATTATATTCAATACGATAGAGACGTAATACATTTTTTGGCATCCGTAACTAAAAGTGTTACATCCGTATTGGTTGGAATCGCTGTTTCTCAAGGTCATATAAGTAGTATTGAAGATAAAGTGTCTGATTACTTACCTCAATATTCGAATATCCTGGTTGGCGAAAAAGCAAATATAACCCTGAGACATTTACTTACAATGACCTCGGGCTTGGATTGGGATGAATCAACCTATCCATACGGTGATTACAGAAATGATATAACGCGATTATTTTATAGTGCCGACCCCATAAAATATATTCTGGAAAAACCGCTATTATCATCACCAGGATCATCCTTCGTTTACAAGGGCGGAGATACGAATGTCCTGGGAGGAGTAATTAAACACTCTTCAGAGTTCAGTTTGGGAAGGTTTGCAGAACACTATTTATTCGAACCGCTTGAAATTGAAGAATATATCTGGGAGCAATTTGGCAGCGGCGACTTTTTTGCATCCGGCGGTCTTTATTTACGTCCACGGGATCTGGCTAAAATTGGTCATCTGTTTTTAACTGAGGGATGGTGGCAGGGAAAACATATTCTTTCTGAAAATTGGATAATGGAATCACAGGAAGTACAGGTGGAAGCAACCTCTACTCCCTGGGCTCATGGATATGGTTTCCAGTGGTGGATTAGAGATTTTATTACCGGAGGAAAAACATTCCGGTGTTTCTTTGCAGCCGGCTGGGGAGACCAACATCTGTTCATATTCCCCGGGCAAAATATGATCGTTCAATTCAATAGCGGGAATTATTCTTCCTCCGTCTCCGGGTATTACTCTTATCCGTTGGTAGAATCGTATATTTTAGCTGCCATTAATGATCCTGCTTAATTGCTAAAAAACCATGTTACGAATATAAGTCCTTATATCTAAACAAGTTAAGCAGGTTGGTCTATAAAGAAAACTTTGGGATGTTTGATGTTGGCCCATATATAATAAAATTTTAGGGGAACAATCAAATAATATTCTGACCGGAGTATCCGGGATCAGGCAGGAATATTCCCTTGTTTTCCATATCTGCCTCCCATAATTTCTATTGTATTATTATGTGTGTGGCAGATTTGAAACAGTAATAATGTTTACTTCCATATTTGGGGGAGATTCTGATCATTAACTGGAAAATATTGCATTCTCAAAAGGTAATATGAAGAAAATTTTCCAGAGATTAACAACCTTAAGTGCAAAATAAAACTCGAAAGGATTTTAGTTATGAAGTTTAGTCAAAAAATATTTCTTTCAATATTATGTTTATCCGTGCTGTTAATTTTTCAAACAGTATTTTCTGAGGTCAGGCTGCCACGTTTGATAAGCGATGGAATGGTTTTACAGAGAGATACTAATGTTAAAATCTGGGGGTATGCGGATGTTGGTGAAAAAATAACTATCAATTTTTTGAATAAAATATACAATACAACTGCTGATAAAAAAGGGAAGTGGATTGTAACACTTTCGGCATCAAAATCTGGCGGGCCCTACCGAATGGAAATTACCGCCAGCAATCATATTATTCTTAAAAATATTCTGATTGGCGATGTTTGGGTATGTTCGGGACAGTCGAATATGGCGTTGTCCATGGATAGGGTGAAAGATAATTACACAGATGCGATCGCTCATTGCGATAATCCGGCTATCAGACAATTTTCAGTTCCCATGAGATATGATTTTAACACCCCGCAAGAAGATTTAAAATCCGGTCACTGGAAACCGGCCAATCCGGAGAATATTCTTCATTTCACAGCCATAGGTTATTTCTTTGCCAAAACATTATTTGAAAAATATCAGATACCTATTGGTTTAATAAATACAAGTGTGGGCGGTTCCCCAGCTGAAGCATGGTTGAGCGAAGATGCCCTAAAAGCGTTTCCTACTTATCTTGAAACTGCCATGAAATTTAAGGATAGTACGTATGTCAATCAAATCCTGGAAGAAGATAAAGCTATTAGTGATGCATGGTACAGGCGTATTCGACAACTCGACGAAGGTTTTTCAGATAGCGAGAAACCATGGTTTGATCCCGCTTGTAACACATCCACATGGCAAACCATGCAGATTCCATCTTATTGGGAAGACGAGGGATTGGGGCATGTTAACGGGGTTGTCTGGTTCAGAAAACGGATTTCCCTTCCGGTTTCAATGGCTGATCAACCGGCAAGGTTATTATTGGGCAGGATAGTTGACAGTGATTCGGTTTATATTAATGGCAAATTTGTGGGAACAACTTCATATCAGTACCCGCCAAGAAAATATGATGTTCCGGAAAATGTGCTTAAGGCCGGAGAAAATATTATTGTTGTCAGAGTTATTAATAATACTGGTAGCGGCGGATTTGTTAAAGATAAGCCTTACCAATTGATTGCAGGAGGGCAAACAATCGACTTAAAAGGTGAGTGGCAGTACAAATTGGGTGCCGTTATGGATCCGTTACCCACCCCAACCTTTATACGGTGGCAACCATTAGCCCATCTTCGACAGTAGTAGGTATAAAAAGAAACGGATAAGTCCATAAAATATAATAATATATCTGTTATAATTCAGGTCGAGTCGTGTTACTACAAAATCTCTGTACCTGTATATCCCGAACTGTTGATGGTTCTTTAATACCCAGTTTATTCAGAATGGATTTTTGCTCCGGGGTTAGATCCGTCAGCAGGCGAATGGTACTGCCATTCTGAATAAATTCACCCAAGTAGATTCGTTTCATTTCATCTCTGACTCGTGCCCAGGTTAATCCGATGGTATTCTCGAGGATACGAACCAGAAGCAAGGCAATAAAACAAAGAAAGATATGACACCGGATGCGCTCGTCTTTGCTGTGATAATTAGGCCGTAATTTCAGTGTGCTTTTCAGTGATCTGAAGGCATGTTCCACATCAAAGAGTTGCTTGTATCCGAAAACGATATCCGGAAGAGAAAGGGTGTCATCACTGGTTTCAATCAAGAATTTGCCGTCGTACCGGCTCTCTTGGGCCACTCTCTGATGGTCTATCTTCAATCGGCCCTCTGGCAGTTCCTGGATATATTTTCCGTAGACCGGATGAGATTTGAGTTCACAAACCTCTTTGTTGTGT
>CAYWTB010000130.1:0-9664 GCA_964461135.1 uncultured Caldithrix sp.
TATATTCTATGGGTTTATCCCGTTCTTTCTACACCTACTACTGTCGAAGATGAGCAAATGTGTGGACAACTATCGCAAAATCAGAAAAAACTCTTCAATAAAAACAATGACTTACGAAAATTAACTGTCAAAGTCGAGAAAAAATTGTGGCTTTTTGAAATACCAGATTATTTGATTAGGGGTCAGGCGGTATTCAACAATAGTGCTGGGGTAGGGTATCCATTTACACAAATGTGTTTAATTTTTCAGACATATTGAGATTTTTTAAGTTTATTAATTTTAGGTTTGATGAATTGTTCGAAGGGTTATGGTGTGCGATTGTGACATAAATTTTCATCATCTAAAACTTTAAAATCATTTCTACAGGCTGCATATCACTTGGATATAATTACTTTTACCTCATCACTAAAATGTATTGTATCGCTTAATCCTAACATTATTTTATTTAAAAATTGTAATGCAAAATCATTGTAAGTGCTATTGGGGTCAAGTATCACGTTAATAATGTTTTCATTTTGAGCAATTTTTTTTGCCCCCTTTTGTAATCCAAGTGGGCTTACGATAATTCCACCTTGGGCCCCAGTGTCTTTTATTTTATAAGCAAGTGCTCCAATTTTTTCTTGATTTTGTTTAGACGTTAAATATCTTCTACATTCAATTATGATAAAACCAATATTATTCTCACAAACACCTTTCGCATCTATTTCCCATTCTGTTTTTGAATTGAGTCCTCTTATTTTTTGTTTTTTTTGAATCTCTGATAAACCAAAATAATTTTTGAATTTATTCAAGAGATATTGTGCCACTTGTTCGTAATTCTCAAATTTTCTCATTATGTTTAGATAACTCCTCTAAATATAATCCTTATTAATTATCTTTATTTTCTACTTTTGGCCAGGCAGGGGGTCCCGAGATCGGAAACAAACATTTTTCTGGATCTAACAGCTCTTTTGCGCAAACTTGTTGATTATTATAGTCTTTTAATTTAAAAATTAGATGATCATATAATTGTCTTCTATGTTCAAAAGCAGCTCGTATATTCCAAGAATCATTACGTTGGAGATCATAAAATAATGAATGAATTGTAATGATAAAATAACTGTGTAGGTGCTGGATAAGGTGCCTTGTACCTGGTGGAGAAACCCCTTTATGAATAACGAAATTCCTTGCTCGGTAAATTCTCCGAATTTGCCATTCAATGTTATTTGTATGATTTTCAAGAGATTTTCTGAATACCTTTGGATCCACTAAAAGATTATCACGAATCCTAAAAATCCGGTAAATTAGAAGGGATTGATCTCGAATTAGTCTATTAAACTCCTTTAATATTTTTCCAGATTTTTTATCAAGTAAAATCTTTAAAAAATCCTCTACATGCAACATTTCCTCATTAGAAAACTCTAAATATTTAAGGATATTTTTAGTGTCTTTAATTCGCCATATTTTCCTTAAATCAATTGCGAGGGCAGTTAAAACAGAGTGAAGATATCTACCTGAATTAATCTTTGGAACATATTTACATATTCTCTGAATTATTGCCTTTTCCCCATCTAACAGAAGTGACTCTAATGCTATCCATAAATTTACCAATCTCGCTTCATCTGAAATGGTACTCAATGCTAGCTTATGGTATTTTAAGGCATTAGATATTTGAATTGCGCTATGATCATCTAACTTTCTAAAAAAGTCTGTAAATGATATTATTCTCTGAGCAATATTTTTTGAATCTCTTAAATATTTATGCCGTGATGTATCAAAAGGAACGCAGATTATTTCGTTGTCCTCCCTCTTAATAAGCGAATAAGGATGTTTTATTCTAGCCACCTTTGTTATCTGATAGAGTTTTTGAATTGAAAATAATTCATCAAGTTTATTTTCGGCTATATCCCTTGCAGAAAAAGGATCCATTGCCTCGACTTCAATTGATGCAATTTTAGCTTCACTATCCTGCTCAAGAAATTTTTCCACCTCACAATCATTATTTTCATTTGAAATTATTTTAGGTACCTCCAAGCCTGTTAGATTCAAGTCCGGTAAAAGGGATGACCAATTAACAAAAAATGAACAATTATATTTATATGGTTTGCCATTGAAATGTTCTAGTAATAATTCAAATCTCCTTATGAAACTTCCATTTTTATGATTGATCAATAAGTTGTAACTATTTCTTAGGGCTTTGAGAGAATATCCACTTATTTTAAGCTCAACACCCAGGGTCATCGTTAGGGCATAAAGATCGTTTTTAAACTTTGCTGGAGGATTATTTAACATCTGGTAGATTTCATCAAATAACTTTTTCTTGTAATCGATCAAATAATCAATTATGATTTTAAGACATGAACGATAGCTTATTAAGTCTCTTTTTTCAAAATTTCTTATGCTGTTCTCATATAATCGGTCTAATTCATTTAAGTATTGGTTCATGAAGATGAAATATTTTCTAATAATTATATCAGTTTTTGCAGTATGTTTTGCTTCGTCAATAAGTGATTTTATATTGGGATGAGAATCATGTACCTCCTCAACAACTTCAATATGAGCTAAGATTTCTTCAAGAATTGATTTAATATTACTTGTTCGAACCTGCCAAGAGTCATAAGTATATTCATTAAATATTTCATGCCACCTAATTAGGAAAAATTTATGTGCTTCTTCTTTAATTCCCCAATCATCCCAATTTTTTTCATTTGTAAGAATCATATTGACATTTTCCTACATATAATTTATATTGATGAAGTTAAAAAGACTAAAAAAAGCCCGGCGTTTATCGTAAGAGGCAATTAAGCCCGGATAAACCTCAGGGCTTTTTCCTTATAGATAACGCTCATATATCTTATTAATGCACCTTGGATATATACAATTTACAGAATCCCAATATATAGAAATGATTGGTTTCCGAAAACCACACCATAATTATTTTGGAAATCAAGGATACATCAATAAATTAATTTTTTGATGCATTCTTGTCAAGAACTAATATTATGTATAATGAATATGTAAATCTAAAAGACTTTTTCTAGGAGAAGTATTAATTATTGTAATTATGGCTTGTGTAAATATTGTGTACTTTTTTGACAATTTTTTCGCATAATGTCGTGTTAAGTCAATTTGTAATTTATTGATAATTATGGAAATATATAATTTCCAATTATTTATAAAACTCCCCGAATCTATCTGAAAATCCGTGTGTCCCCCGTTCGATTCGGGGAGGTGCCACCACACAAAAAGCTGATCTCGATGATCAGCTTTTTGTGTAATTTCGAAATTCCAAGCATCAAATCCGAAATATACCACCTTTCAAATATCCCAAAATTTTTGGTTTGATTCTTGCAATTGAACAAAGATATGAAAGCGAGTTTCGGGATAAAATATGATCTTGAGGAGAGAACATTTCGGTTTACAAAAAATGTAATTGATTATGTTGAGAAATTGCCTAGACGGATTACGAATGGTGAAATTGGCAAACAGTTAATGAGATCAGCTGGTTCGGTGGGTGCAAATTATATTGAAGCGAATGAATCATTGAGTAAAAAAGATTTTGTGATGCGTATAAAAATCTGCCGCAAGGAGGCCAAGGAATCACGGTATTGGTTAGCGCTGAGTGTTCCTTTGATGGAGTATGAAAATAAAAAAACCGAACTAATGTGCGAATCCACGGAACTCATGAAGATATTTGAATCGATAATACACAAAATAAGAATTTGAATTTTGATAATTCGAATTTGTTTCGAATTTCGTAATTCGTGCTTCGAATTTAATCGTGTGTGTTCCCCGGTAAAAGGTACATCTCCGGAAATACTTTCGTAAGGCAGCATAATTAAGCAAAATTTGATTCATAAGCAAACTCCCGTAAACCCATTAATAACATAAATATACAGACAAATTTTCTTCTGCTGGCATTATAATTGTTCTTTTTATTGGATTAAGAAGAATGAAGAAAGAACACAATAATCATGTGCATTTTAGTGAAGAATGGTGAAGTTGAAAATAAAATATTTGTCTTTCCCTATAACCGTAAAATTTCAGAAAGAAATAAAAGAAAAAAGATGTAAATTAAAATTCACTTTTTGACCCGGGTAAAAAGAGAAGGCGCAACATGAAGAAGTTTAATCAAAGGCTCATTGAAGGGATCCTGTTTACCGATCAGTATGAACTTACCATGGCCCAGTTATTTTTTAAGCTGGGATACCATGAAACAAAAGTTCATTTCGATCATTTTTTCCGTGAGTATCCGGATTATGACAGCCACAAGGCCGGCTACTGTATCAATGCCGGTCTGGAATGGTTTGTTGACTGGATGACCGATGTCCATTTTACGGAGGAGGATATTGATACCCTGCGAAAGCACAGAGATGATGCCGGAAAACCCGTGTTCCAGGATGATTTCCTGACCTGGCTGAGAAACCACGGCTCATTCAAAGAGATCAGCCTGCAGGCCATTCCGGAAGGACGGGTAATACATCCCGATGTCCCGCTCACTGTGGTTACCGGTCCGCTGGCCATGGCCCAGATTCTGGAAACGGCCCTGTTGAACCAGCTGAATTACCAGATCCTGATTGCTACCAAGGCCAGCAGGATCAGCCTGAGCGGTATGGGACAGATGCTGCTGGAATTCGGAACCCGGCGGGGACAGGACCGTGGTGCCAACGCTGGTGTGAGAGCTGCCCTGATCGGTGGTGCGGATTTTTCCTCCAATGTGGGTATATCCCACGTATTGGGATATCCCCCGAAAGGTACCCATTCCCACAGCATGGTTCAGTTTTTTCTGGCCATCGGAATGAGTGAGCTGGATTCCTTTGAAGCATTCGCAGACCTGTATCCGGATAACTGCATTCTGCTGGTGGATACCATAGACACCCTGCAGAGCGGAATTCCCAATGCCATAAAGATTTTCGAAAAATTGAAGAAAAAAGGTCATAAACCGCTGGGAATCCGACTGGATTCGGGAGACCTGGCCCATCTGAGCCTGAAAGCCGCAAAAATGCTGAATGAAGCAGGATTCACCGACAGCAAAATTGTCTTGTCCAATGAACTGGATGAACTGAATATCTGGCAGATCATTACCCAGATCAAGGAAGAAGGACCCCGTTATGGCCTGGATCCGGATCAGCTCATCAGCCGGCTGGTGTACGGGGTAGGAACACGACTCATTACTTCCGCCGGATATCCGGCTCTGGGCGGCGTGTATAAGTTAACCGGTGTGTACCATGATAATAAATGGATACCGGCTATCAAAATATCAGAAAGCCTTCAGAAGATCCCCAACCCCGGCCGAAAAAATGTCTGGCGGATTTACGATAACCGCGATATTGCCACGGCAGATCTCTTGACGGAAGAAGCTGAGAATATCAGGGGAATGGACAAAATTATTCTTCACCATCCCACCGATCCGGGATCCTTGAGGGTTCTTACCCGGAATCAGATTGCCGGCATGGAACAGTTGCTCCGGGAAATTTTACAGCAGGGGAAATTGGTTTATGATTTTCCTGAAATTGAGGATATCAGGCGGATTCGTAAAAAAGATCTGGAGCGGCTGGATTCGGGGGTCAAACGGTTGATTAATCCTCATATTTATCATGTATCTTTGAGCGAGAATTTGTGGAATACCAAACGAAAGCTGATTGAATCTGTCAGCAGCAAAGAATATGATCAGGAGATGTAATATGCTGCCGGTCGATACGGAGGAGAATATCTGAATGGAATTTCTGCTAAACCTAATTCAATTGGCAAGAAACGGCATCAATTGAGCCGCTAAATGTAAATGGTAAAATCGGAATTGTTAAATAAAAGGAGATAGTTATGCCAGTAAGAAAATCATCCGCGGTCTGGGAAGGAAATTTGAAGAGTGGCAAAGGAAGCATGGAAGTGGGCCGGGGAGTATTCACTGGAAAATATTCTTTTGCCTCCCGTTTTCAGGAAGGGACGGGCACCAATCCCGAGGAACTGATCGGCGCTGCCCTGGCTGGTTGTTTCTCCATGGCTCTGTCCAATGAGCTGGCGCAAGCCGGATTTGAACCGCAAAAAATTCAAACCACAGCAAAAGTTCACCTGGAGCGGGCCGAGCAGGGATTCAAAATTACCAAAATTGAACTTACTACCAGTGGTAAGGTCGGCGGAATTGACGCTGATAAATTCTCTGAATTTGTTGATAAAGCCAGGATTACCTGCCCGGTATCCCAGGCATTAAAAGGGGTGGAGATTACCGCTCATTCAAATCTGGAATGAGTTTTAATGAAAACCGTCCCGGAATTGTTTTTCCGGTAAATCGTGAGTTCCAGAAACCCTGAGGGAAATAATTGTGGGAAAAAAGAGTGCTGGTATTCTATTATACCGGGAGCGGAAGGGAACGGCTCAAGTATTCCTGGTTCATCCCGGGGGACCATTCTGGCGGAATAAGGATGAAGGGGCATGGTCTATACCAAAGGGAGAATTCAATCCTGATGAAGATCCCCTGACCGCAGCCAGACGTGAGTTTGGTGAAGAAACGGGTCGTTTCGTTGATGGAGATTTTGAAATGCTGACACCGGTTACACAACCCGGAGGAAAAGAAGTTCACGTCTGGGCCGTGGCGGGAGATATTGATCCGGACAATCTGGTAAGCAATACATTTTCCATGGAATGGCCTCCCCGAAGCGGAAAAAAGCAGGAATTTCCGGAAGTGGACCGGGGAGCCTGGTTCTCCTTTCCTGAGGCGGAAGAAAAGATCCTGAAAGGGCAGCTGGGACTTCTGAAGGAACTGGAAAAAATACTGAAAGAGAAAAATAGCTGAGCAGAAGATTATTACGGTGTCTGCCAGATATAATAAGCGGGTATGATTTTGCCTTCAGGAAAATTATTGAAAGGATCTCCGGAGCCAAACCATATTTCCATCCACTCATTTTTTCCGGTAAATCTGCCTGTTTTCAGGTAAAGGAGTCAACTGAGTAAAACCGGTCGGAAGATTTTCGTGCGCTCCGATTACCAGATAGCCGTTTCCCTTCAGTTTTTGGTCCAGCCGTCTCAGGATTTTTTTTTGTAACAGAGGATCAGAATAGGTGAAAACCAAATTCCTGCAGAGAATCAGGTGAAATAGTCCCACCGGCATTTCAACCCGGATATCCTGTTGCTGAAAATTTATATTTTTTTTAAATATTTCCCTGAGTTTGTAATTCCCTTCAATGCAGTCAAAACCGGCTTCGAGATATCGGGATGGCAGATGTTTGAGGCTTCCCGGCCTGAAAATTCCTGCACTGGCACGGTTTAGCAGAAAAGAATTTAAATCGCTGGCAATGATTGTAAAATTTATCCTTTCCTTCAGGCCGGGCTCAATATCCAGTTTCCAGATCAGATTTATTGTATAGGGTTCTTCGCCGGAACAGCATCCGGCGCTCCAGATGCGGATTTCCCGTTTCCCGGTTCGGCCCGCTTCATCTGCCAGTTCCGGCAGAAGAGTTGTCTGGATATGGTCAAAGACTTTACGGTCACGGTAAAAGCGGGATACTGTAATGTAGCAGAGTGAATCCAGCACTTCCCATTCCGCAGGATGAGTCTGCAAATATTCCCTGTAATTTTCCGCTTCTGGCAAACTTAATTCGTTAATGCGTTTTTGGATTCGTTTACATACCTGTTTCCGTACCTTACGGAATCCTTCCCAGCGCATGGCCAGTCCGGGCAGACACCACTGCAGAAAATCGAGACATTGTTGATCATTCATGTGGATCAGACATTTTCATCGTATGATCTTCTTAATTCTATGTTATCACTTCAGGCGGCTGGTTAAAATATGACACAAACAGCCGGATGAAATAATTTCATTTTTCCGGGATCCTGCGGTTGATCAAATATGGTTTTAATCGTTCGAATAAAAAATGATACCAGACGTTGTTGACAATTTCCACCAGGCCGTCCTTCACTTCTCCTGCTGCGTGCACTGTGAGGCTAAACCGGGTGGAATCATTTCCCACTGGTTCCAGTGTATAAGTACTGACCACGTCAATGGCGTTGCCGGAAAGTCCCAGAGGACCGTTGAAACGCAGCATCTTTCCCCGATCGGCAAGGATTACTTCTGCATGTTTTACGCCGTTACCCTGTTTATCAAAAATTTCATAGAACCCGCCTCCCGGCCGGGGTTCGATATATAATTTAAGGGGAGACTCTGAAAACGAATGATCCCACCACTGGCTGATATCTCCGGTAACTGCATCGTACACAGCGTCTGGAGTACCGGGCAGAGTAATGACATGTTTCACCTCAAAGCCGCCTGTGGACAAATCACTGTTTTCTCCCCAGCACAGGAAGGGTGTTAATAGTATCCCTGAATATATGATTGTTTGGAAAAATCTATTCATATTTCCTCCGAATTATTGAACGGTGATTTTTATGGATTAATTGGTACTCCTCTCATTGTTTGGTTTTAAAACTCAGGGCAGAATAAATCTCCCGGTGGTACCGGCTTGGCTTTGTGGCAAGCAGGTGCGTTTCATAAAATTCCCACCTGACAGATTTTTTCTGCCATTCCTCAAAGGGAATCGGATACGGAACCCAGGTTGTGGACTTGAAAATATTGTACTCCACCAGTATGAACCTGCCGGTTGTTTTCAGATAATTCCTGAATTGTCGCAGAACGGGTTCTTTATCTCTGATATAATGAAGGGAATTGGCCATGACAATTCCATCCAGGGCTGGTAAATTTAACGGATCAGCAAAATTCCCATGATAAAAATACACCCTGAGAGAAGGATGCTTCCGGTAAAATAGTTTTTCCTGCTGCTGCAGGGCCGTCTTATCCATTTCAATGGAGTAAATCTCCGCACCTGGTTGCAGAATCTCAGCCAGTGCCAGGGTAAATGCCCCCCTGCCTGACCCCATATCTGCCCAGATGCCGGAAGTAGACGGAATGCCACCCATAATAAGATCGATACAGTCATTTTGTGTCATCTTATAAATCAAAAATATGGTTAAAATGTACCATGATGGCGGATTTCAGAATCAGAGTCTATATATTCGTTTTTAGTCAATATCTTTGATGATTTGTTTTGAGGATTCTTTCAAAATATTTATATTACATTTACGATGAGCTTGAAGCAACATTTTTTAAGTGAAAATAACAATTTATGAGAAATATGAAAGATATTTCACAGACAGATTATGAAAAATTTCCCTTGACGACGGAAAAGGCACAACTGATTATGGAAAAATTGGATGTCCTGATGAAAAATGAAAAGCCATTTCTGAACAGTCAGTTAACCCTCGCTGAACTTGCCGGGTATCTCGATATTCCTACCTTTCACCTATCCCGGGTTTTTAATGAATATTTGAAACAGAATTATTTTGATTTTATCAACAAATTAAGGGTCGAAGAAGTGATGAGGATGCTGAGAGATCATGAATTTGATCATTTTGATGTGGCCACAATAGGATTAAAAGCCGGATTCAATTCTTCTGAAACCTTTCTGAGAGTCTTTTATTATTTCAACAAAATGACACCATCGCAATACCGGGAACATCGGGCAGCTGACTTGTAATCACGACCGAGGTTCTTCTGAATGTTCCTAATGTTTTGCTTTTCTGAAATGGGAAATTAGTTTATCAGATTAAATGATTTTATCCCGGGCCTTGTTTTTAGAATTAAAATTAGGTTCATCACAAAAATGAGTACCTACAAAATTAGGTAAACGATTATGTT
>CAYWTB010000131.1:0-9623 GCA_964461135.1 uncultured Caldithrix sp.
AAAAATTTGCGGCATAAAGGTTCAATTATTGTCAACTATTTTAGGACAAGACATAGGTTCAAGAAAGGCGGGAGCTAGTAAAAGGGCAAGATCAAAGAACAAAGGAGGCAGTCGGTAATATGGAGATGAGGAAGCCTTTGGCCGTGTTCCTTTGAAATCTTGGGCGGGGGGGGATCCCGCTTGTCCGGCCTGCCTGGCTTTAGACGGGCCTGTCAGGGACAAGTTTTCATCCCGACGAGACGACCGAAGGGAGTCAGGGTTTTCGGGAATCTTTTATCTTGCCTTTCTGCTTCTCCGGTGAGCCATAGCGAGACCGACCGGCTGTTCCTGATTCCTGGCGCCTGATTTCTCTTACCTTGCCCGTAACTGCTCCAGCAATAAGAAGCTGTTACATGTCGTCCCTATGGGGCTTGGTTCAATGAATAACTCAATTCTCATTACAGGAATCATAAATTTCACAGCAGCATTTTTCAAAAAGTACATTCATGATTGCCAATCTTTCATTATGCGACATTTTTGTCCTGATTCCTGCTACTTGAAACCTGGCACCTTCAACTTTTAGCCTTGGGCCTTTAGCCTTTTTGCCGACTGCCAACTCTTCCCTTTATCTTTAATTTTTCATCCTTAATCCTTCATCTTTAATCTTGTTTTTCCCTCCTTCACTGTAAGTAACTTCACGTTTAATTGGATTGCCAATTGATTTTAATTGAGTTATCATGTAATTTTATAAACTATAGAAGAGTTGAATAAATCAGGATTGAATTGCATGGAAAAATTATCATATATTCATCACGCCCATCCTCAATTTATCGAATCACTGTACAAGGACTACCTGAAGAATCCCGAGGCCGTGGATCCTGGTTGGCAGAAGTTCTTCCAGGGTTTTGAGTTTGCCCGCTCCATGGACGGGAAGGCCAGGGAAGAAGCAGTACCGGCACACATTCAGAAGGAAATGCGGGTGTTAAATCTCATTCTGGCTTACCGCAACAGAGGCCACCTTTTCACCAAGACTAATCCGGTGCGCACCCGGCGGCAATATAGCCCCACCCTGGACCTGGTCAACTTTAATCTGAGCGATGAAGATCTGGATACAACTTTCCAGGCCGGGATTGAGATCGGAATGGGTCCGGCGACTCTGCGCGATATTCTGGAACATCTTAAGCAGACCTATTGTCACTCCATCGGAGCGGAATTTATGTTTATTCGTGAACCCGCCAAGGTCTGGTGGCTGAAAACAAAAATGGAGTCTTCTCGCAATGCTCCTCAATTTTCAATTGATGAGAAACGGCAGATTCTGCAAAAACTTAATCAGGCAGTGGTTTTTGAAAATTTCCTGCATACCAAATATGTAGGCCAGAAGCGGTTTTCCCTGCAGGGCGGTGAAACGCTTATTCCCGGCCTGGATGCGATTATTGAAAAGGGTGTGGAAATGGGTATCGAGGAATTTATCATCGGCATGCCCCACCGGGGTCGTTTGAATGTGTTGGCCAACATTCTGAATAAATCCTATGAAGAAATTTTCAATGAGTTTGAAGGGGAAGAATATGCCGAATCGGTTTTTGCCGGTGATGTCAAATATCATCTGGGATATACCGGTCGGGTGAAGGCGCGCAATGGCCAGGAGGTTCAGCTTACCGTGGCACCCAATGCATCCCACCTGGAATCGGTGGATCCCATTGTACAGGGAATTGCCAGAGCAAAAATGGAACTGAACTATAATGATGATTATACCCGGGTGGTTCCCATTCTGGTGCATGGCGATGCGGCTATTGCTGCGCAGGGCATTGTCTATGAGGTCATTCAGATGTCGCAGCTTCCCGCTTATCATACCGGCGGAACTATTCACCTAGTGATAAACAACCAGCTGGGATTTACCACCAATTATCTGGAAGGGCGTTCCAGTACCTATTGTTCGGACGTGGCCAAGGTTACGCTTTCTCCCGTATTCCATGTGAATGCTGATGATGTGGAAGCGGTGGTATTTGCCATTCAGCTGGCCATGGAATACCGGCAGATCTTCCATACCGATGTTTTCATTGATCTGCTGGGTTACCGCAAATATGGTCATAATGAGGGGGATGAGCCGCGTTTCACCCAGCCGAAATTGTATGAGATTATTGCCCGGCATCCCGATCCGCGTGAGATCTATATCCGCAAACTGATGCAGAGCGATGTTCTGCATAAGGACCTTGGTAAAGAGATGGAACGGCACTTTATGAAGATGCTGCAGGAGCGGCTGGAAGAAACCAAGAGCAAGAAAAGCGTTTCCCGGAGCCAGATGGTGAAGGACAAGTGCGATGAGAGCGAGCGGGTGGAGGATTTCGATTATGAAAAACCGATTGATTCCAGCGTGGAGGAAAAATCTCTGCTGCAAATCGGGGATAAAATTCTGACAATACCAGAAGACGTAAAAGTTTTTAATAAAATCCGCAAACTGTATGAGGGGCAACACCAGAAACTGATGGAAGAGAAAACGGCGGACTGGGCCATCGGGGAATATCTTGCCTATGGCACCTTGCTGGCGGAAGACGTATCCATCCGCATTGCCGGTCAGGATTCGGTGCGGGGCACCTTCTCCCACCGCCATGCGGTTCTGCTGAACGAGGAAACCGAGGAGCAATACGTTCCCCTGCAGCAAGTTCAGACTCCTGCTTCCCGTTTTAATATTTATAATTCCCTGCTTTCCGAGTATGCCGGCCTGGGATTTGAATACGGCTATTCCTGCACAACTCCTCAGACTTTGAATATCTGGGAAGCTCAGTTTGGTGATTTTGCCAATGGTGCCCAGGTAATCATTGATGAATATATTTCCAGTGCCGAACAGAAATGGAAGCGCATGAACGGACTGGTTATGTTCCTGCCTCATGGTTACGAGGGCCAGGGACCGGATCATTCCTCAGCACGCATCGAGAGGTACCTGGAACTATGTGCTAAAAATAATATGGTGCTGGCAAACTGCACAACACCGGCAAATTTCTTCCATCTCATCCGCAGGCATATGAAAATCCCCTTCCGGACTCCGCTGATTGTGTTCACGCCCAAGAGTCTGTTAAGACATCCCCGCTGTGTGAGCCCGGTGAAGGATTTTGTGAAAGGGCATTTTCAGCCGGTTATTGATGATCATGGGGTGAGGGTGAAGGATGTTAAAAAGGTAATCCTGTGCAGTGGAAAAATTTACTATGATCTGCTGGAGAGGCGGGAGGAACTGCAGAAGAAGGAAACCGCCATCGTGCGGCTGGAGCAGTTGTATCCTTTGCCGGAGAAGACCCTGCAGAAAATTATCGGAAAATACACTCAGGCTAAAAAGCATCTGTGGGTTCAGGAGGAGCCGGCAAATTTCGGAGCCATGCCGTTTCTTATGAGGAAATATGATGCGGTGAAACTGCAGTATATTTCCCGGGAAGAAAGTGCCACACCTGCAACCGGATTTCATAAACAGCACAATATCGATCAGGAAAAAATATTGCAGGCAGCAATAGGTGCAAAAAAATAAAAAAGTGAGTGCATAAAATGCCAATTATTGAGAGGACAGCATATGAAATTTGAAGTGAAAATACCGTCTGTCGGGGAATCCATTAATGAAGTCACAATCGGACAATGGCTAAAAAAAGACGGCGATTACGTGGAAATGGATGATGTCCTGTGCGAAATAGAATCTGAAAAAGCTACCCTGGAAGTGCGATCGGAGAAGGATGGTGTGCTGAAAATAATGGCAAAAGAGGGCGAAACGCTGCCCATCGGCCAGAAGATTGCAGAAATAGATACCGATGTCAAAAAACCGGCTGCGAAAGCTGAAAAGCCCAAAAAAGAAGAAAGGGAAGCAGAAAAACCGCAGGAACAGCCTGAGCCCCGGAAGGAGAAGGAGACAGAACCGGGAGAGAAGGAAGAAGGAGCCTGGGCGGCGGAGGAGGACACTGGCAAGGTTTCCGAAGAGAAACCGGCCCGCATCTCGCCGGTTGCCTCCCGACTTCTGACAGAAGCCGGATTGAAGCTACGGGATGTGACAGGCAGCGGAGCCGGCGGCAGGATTACCAAGACCGATGTACAGCGGGTGATTGATGAATCCGGCAAGCCACGCCAGGCATCACTGCAAACCCGGGAAGAAGTGAAGGATGAGGAGGTGGACCGTCTGGAAGTCCCTGAAGTGGAACCGAAAGCACAGGCTGATGCAGGTCCGCGAACGGATGCGGAACGGAATGAACGCCGTTCCAAAATGTCAACCCTGCGGAAAACCATTTCCCGGCGGATGGTGGAGGCTAAGAATGAAACAGCCATGCTCACCACGTTCAATGAGCTTGATATGAGCGCCGTAATGGAGGTTCGTAATAAATACAAGGATCTTTTTCAGAAAAAATATGATATTAAACTGGGTTTCATGTCTTTTTTTGTTAAAGCATGTTGCATCGCCCTGCAGGAATTTCCGCCGGTAAATGCCATGCTGGATGAGGATGAAATCGTTTATCATGATTACTGTGACATCTCCATTGCCGTTTCTACGCCCAAGGGACTGGTGGTTCCGGTTGTTTTTGATGCAAATCGTATGAGCCTGGCCCGGATTGAACAAACGGTGGATTATCTGGCCACTAAAGCCCGTGACAATAAACTGACCATTGAGGAAATGACCGGCGGTACATTCTCAATTACCAATGGGGGAGTATTCGGCTCTCTGCTGTCCACTCCCATCATCAATGTTCCCCAGACTGCTATTCTGGGCATGCATAAGATTGAAGAGAGACCAGTTGCCATTAGCGGGCAGGTCGTTATTCGTCCCATGATGTATGTGGCGCTTTCTTATGACCACCAGGTCATAGACGGCAAGGAATCGGTCAGTTTTCTGGTGCGGGTAAAAGAATTACTGGAAGATCCGGCGCGCATGCTGCTGGATGTCTAATTACTTTGTTGAAAGAAAATATCGAATCAGGTATTCAAACCGGCTGATGCCGCAGAGTTTGAATATATTTTAACTTTCCGGAAATATTTCTCCGCTTTGTGAATTTCTTGAGATAAGAAGTCGTAACAAATGCACCGATTAATTTCTTTTATTTTTTTTACGTGTTGTATCCTGCTGCAGCAGGGATTTTCCCAGACAGCACAGCAGTGGCCGGAGATTGCCGGTTCGGCCCGTCTCGAAAATCGCGCTTACCGGATATTGAGAGAAATCAGTGACCAGGCAGGAGGTCGTCTGGCGGGGACTGCGGCTAACAAAATAACACTCGAAATTTTATCCCGCGAACTTCGGGCGGCCGGGTACGAGCCCCGTACGGAAAGCTTTAACATGCCGGGCTGGTTCAGGGGTGACGATGAAATTGTGATGACAGTACCGTCCCGCCGGCATCTGAAAGCCGTGGCTCTGGGATATACCCAGGCACAATCCTCATTTAATGGAGAGGTTGTTTACCTGAACCAGGGTTATCCGCAGGATTTTAGCGGACAGAATGTGAATAATAAAATTGTTCTGGTGACCTCGGAGGTCGCCGTCGCAAAACCGCGTCTCCTTCGCCAGGAGGTCATTACCGCGGCCGGCCTGAATGGCTCCCGGGCTATCCTTTTTATTAATGAGAGGCCGGGAGACATAAATCTGGCAGGTACCGGTGATTTTGACGGCCACAACCTTCCGGTACCGGCCTTCAGTCTTACCCGTGAAGAAGGCCTGTGGATCCGTCGCCTGCTGGAAGAGAATGAGACAGTGGTGCTGGAGATCAGCGTCAGATCATACTGCCAGGATATCCGGGCTGATAATCTTATAGCGTCATTGCCGGGTGAAAACCCGCGGAAAATCGTGGCAGGAGCGCATGTTGATTCCTGGGATCTTGCGCAGGGCAGTATCGATAACGGACTCGGTACCGCCATGCTGTTTGATGTGGCAAGGCTGATGAAACTTTACAGTCCCCGTAATTATTATTCTATCGAATTTGTATGGTTCAATGGGGAAGAACTGGGATTATTCGGCTCCAAAAATTATGTGAAGGTTCACCAGGATGAGGATATTCCGCTTATGATTAATATGGATATGACCGGATCGCCCACCGGTTTTAATGCCATGGGATTTGATGAATTTATTCCTCTGCTGCAGGAATTGGCGGACTCCCTGCAAGGGTATGATTTAACGGACGGAGTCACCAGCCGGCCATGGACCAACGGCGACCATATGCCCTTTATGCTGCAGGGTATACCTATCATAACCCTGAATGCCAGGTTGGATGAAAACATGAGTCATACCTATCATTCACAGACCGATACCTTCGATAAGGTGAATATTAAATACCTGTCCGATGCAACTGCCGTTATGACGATCCTGGTTCAAAAGCTGGCCAATCGGCGGGATGTTGCTTTTTCCAGAAAAAGCAGGGAAGACATGGTGAATTTATTTAAAAAATTCGGACTGGAACAAAAGCTAAAAAAACAGAATCAGTGGCCGTACCAATGACCCTGAGCGAAGGAAATTTTTACGTGCTTGATTTACTCCTAAATTTTTGATTTTGCCAGAAAGTGGAAATATTATTTAGCATTATAAATTTTAGAAGAATTAATGGTAAAATGAATAGATCACTACTATATTTGCGGAAAATAAATTATCCTATCTTAAGGTTATTAATCGATAATGTCATTTTTAGGTTATTCTTTTCTCTTGACAGAAAAGAACCAAAAGGTCGAGACTGTCAGAAAAAATCAGGAAATTCAACGGCTCGCTTCACTGAAATTCTGAAACTCCTCCCCAGCACTCACTGGCCTGTTCTCTTTTATATTGTGTTATATAATATTGAGTGCTGGGTCCTCAAACAGTCAGAATTTCGGACGTTCTGCTCCCCGGAATTTACACTGATTTTTTCTGAAGGTCGATAAAATCCGTATAGTAGATGGTGACTTTACTGTTTTGAGAATAATGATTATTTCTATCAGTAAGGTCTGTTGGGAGCGAAAGAAACAATAATCTATTTTTTTAATTCTGAGGAGATTTTGAAATGGCGAAGAAATTAATCGTTGCAGGATTGCTTATATTATTTGCCCTGGGCTGTTCGAAAGATTCCCGGGATGAAAATGCCAGAGCAATGGGGGGGGCATATGCCGCCTTGTTAACCAAATATCAGAAATTGATGGGAACTGTTGACAGTGATTCCGTCTACCGCAGCCTTAAGGAGAACCGTCAGGCTGATCTACAGATGCTGCTGGATCAGTACCGGGAAAAACCGTCCAGCAATGCGCTGGAGCTGACCCGGGCAGAAGTGTTGATTGAACTGAAAGCCTATGATACAGCCCTGGTGAAACTGGATAAAATCATCGAAGATAAATCTTCCTGGTCTAAATTTGCCCGATTCCAGAAAGTGCGTGTCCTGCAGAACACAGGGAAAATGGGAGAGGCATTTATCCTTTTTCAGCAACTGGAAGAGCAGGTGGATATTAATGATCAATATATAGATGTTTTAATGAATTTTGCCTATGATGCGCCACAATTGGGTGCTCAGGAAAAATATTCGCGAAAACTGCTTGCTCTGAATCGGTGGCCGGATAATGATCTGACCTATCGCAGTTATATTTACCAGAATCTGGCGTTAATTGAAAAGCAGCAGGGGGATATGGATAAGGCGGTTGCTACACTCCGGCAGGGTATGGAAGAATTAAAGGATTCGGTAGATGTGCATTCTCTGCAAGCCACTCTGAATTTAATTGATATGATCGGAAAACCGGCACCTGAACTTTTTGCGGAAACCTGGCTGAATTCCCGTCCGGTTAAACTCAGCAGTCTTAAGGGCAAAGTAGTAGTGGTTGATTTCTGGGCTCCCTGGTGTTCTCCGTGCCGGGCCGTCATTACCACCCTGGTGGATGAGTATAAAAATAAAAAGGATAAGGGATTGATTGTGCTGGGTTATACCCGTCTTTATGGCCGTTACAGTGATGATATTCAGAGGTTGGGCAGGGTGGAGCCAAAAGATGAAATCCGGCTGACAGGAGATTTTGTAAGACGTCACGAAATGAGCTACCCGGTGGCCATTGCACAGGATAAGAAGGGTTTTGAAGCCTATTACGTCAGTGGAATTCCCACCCTTATTTTTATAGACAGGAACGGGAACCTGACCGATTTCAAGATTGGTTCGGGAAATGAACAGTATGTAAGGGACCGCATCGATCAACTGCTGTAATTTTTCCCGTGAACCGGAAGAGATGGACGACCTGATTTGTTGCGGACACTCTTTTCTGGCCAGGGCGTCAGCCGGCAGTTAACCGATATTGTTCAGGTAAGCTTCAATTATATTCATGGCCCTGATGGTATTAACCGACATCCAGATAAGATTTCTGCCATGGGTAAAAATAAAATGAGTTTGTCCCAGTCCGAAGCAGCGAAAAACCCGCCTGCCCCGGATCATCAGATACTTACCCATGATAAAAACCTGCTGGTCCTCCATAATTTTCCCGCTCATATTCTGAAATCCGCTATCTGCCTCTGAGCCATCATCATAACGGGAAACATATACTGTTAATGGTCCCGATTCATTATGATAAAAACCGATCTCGTTTTTATGGGGGCCTACTTCCCTGAAATGCAGTTTGTCTACCATCTCTTTTGCCTGTTTCCCGGTTATTTTTTCACTGAGTTTATAACCGTAGATATCCTCGGGTAGAAAATTGTCCCTGGTGGTGCAGCTAACGGTCATTAATGTGCAGAGAAACAGGAATATTACCCTGCTGCTGCCTGTTGTCGGCGCAAAGATGGCTGATTTTTTCATATTAAAATATCAAGGTTGAATTGTCTGATGCACGTTTCGGATCTCGTTCCTCAGAAAAGGATCCCATAACCTGACAGACTATAATGCGGAACCGTATCACAGTGAAAAGCAGCAGAAATTGATTCCCTTACACAAGTCCTCAATAAGCACGCAGGAATGTCTGAGAAATTGTCTAAACGGGATCATTCTTGATTACCGGACACAAAGATAGAAATACTTAAAAGTTAAAATGAATACAGATTTCCGGATGAATTCGCTTAATTGAAGTCTCTTTTTCTTCAAAAGCGGTAGATTCCTGGTGCCCGGAAAATTAATCCAATCCTTTCTTCCCTGGCTGTGTAAGAAACTTATTCTTTACCAAACTCTTCAGGCAGGGTATATTTCCGGCCTTTATTCTGCTTTACCAGGTAATCCATTAGCGGTTGAAAATAGTTCACCATTGCCTGGGCGCTCATCTCTTCGCCAATGCTGGCCAGCAGCAGTTTCTGCCAGTCTTCAGTGGCACCCGGGTACATTATTTTTCTAAGGAAATCCCCTGTTTCTATACTTCCGTAATAATCGGTGGCATGGGGATCCTGTCCCAGGATGGTGTTGGAAATGAATTCATGAAACTGAAACAGCAGGATGTAAGAGAGAGCATAGTCATAATATTGAGCGGCATCATCGATAATATGAGTCTTGGAACAGGGGTCACAGTACTGTTCACCCCGCTGTTCAGGCGGAACAATACCCTGATATTTCTTCTTAAGTTCCCACCAGGTTTTGTTTATCTGGTTTGCCGGCAGATTTTTAGCATAAAGCTGGTATTCAAATTCCGTCATTACGCCGGAGGACCAGGGAATAAATACTATCTAGATTTCTATAGTAATAATAGGAGAAGGTGCCCCAAGTTTTTAAATT
>CAYWTB010000132.1:0-9294 GCA_964461135.1 uncultured Caldithrix sp.
AAAACATTCTACTACAAACGCCAGGAGATTCATAACTTTTTACGACTTCAGGATAGGAGAGTTAAAAGGATAACAAACAGGTTGATTTCAAAACAGATTATACTTTATATGATATAACAGCTCGTCGCATTACCCGAATTCCGTAATTAACCGTCTACTAAAATGAGCCGACTGAAAATGACAGAAGTTCAGCCTTTTGAGATTAAAGATTGTGCATTAATTGCCGTGGCCACCGGTATACGGTCTCAAAATTTGGCTGAATTGAAAGAACAGTTGAACATGATAACACAGGACAGCATATATTACCACTTCTGGGGGGGATTATTACGACCGCGTTTTGATGATCCCGGATACCATAACGATTTCGCCTTGTGGGCTTCCGGTTATCTGCATGATAAGATTCTGGCGGAACGACTGGCGGTGATTGATCCCAAGGATTTTAATACCCTGGAAGACCTCAGGCTTGAACTCATCGATATCATCGAACAGCGTCTGGACGAAGTGGACTATCCCCTCTGGACCAGCCGGGACCGGCAGTTTGAATTTATCCGGTCTCAAATTGTCATCTTTGATACCGGACAGAAAGTTAACCATCCGCAGGATTTCAATGAGCTTATTCCCCATTTGCCTCTGGGAAGCATTTTTTACCATTTTGTTGATGCCAGACGTCGTACCCAGACCGGAATCGATGACTTTCAAAACTGGATTCAATATTTTGGGGACGATTTTTCCGGTCTGACGGAAAAAATCGCCAAAATAGATCCTTACTTTTCTTCTCTGATTGATTTGCGAAACGAGTTGGCGGAAATATTTCAGATGCATTTCCAGGCAGGTGACAGGTGAGTATGATGCTGGAAGAATATACCAAATATGCTGGTCCGGAAGTTACCGAACATCTAAGGCAGCTGGCCGAACCTCTGAAAGGTTTGAAATTGGTACATGTGAATTCTACTAAAATTGGGGGAGGGGTAGCAGAAATTCTTCATAAGATGGTGCCGCTGATGAAAGAACTGGGAATTCAGACTACCTGGGAAGTTATTCATGGTGATCCTGAATTTTATCAATGTACCAAGGCTTTCCACAATGCGTTGCAGGGAATGCAGCTGAATCTACCTGATAATCTGCTGAAGGCTTATGAACAGACAAACCGGAATACCGCAGAAGTTCTGGGCAACAGCCTGCGTGAGGCTGACCTGGTAGTCATTCATGATCCACAACCCTTGCCCCTGGCAAGTTTTCTTCAGGACAGGAAAGGCAAATGGGTGTGGAGATGTCATATTGATATGAGCCGGCCCTTCAGACAAGTCTGGAAATATCTGAGAAAATATGTCAATGCATATGATGCCAGTATCTTCTCCCTATCTAATTTCGCCCAGCAACTCAACCATCCCATCTATCTTATTGCCCCCAGCATAGATCCGCTGCATGAAAAAAATGTGGAATTGCATAAAAGGGAAATAAACCAGGTTTATCGCGAATTCGGAATTGATCGCAACCGACCGATGATTCTGCAGGTTTCCCGTTTTGATCGCTTTAAAGATCCACTGGGAGTTATCCAGGCGTATAAATATGCTAAAAAATTTATACCGGATCTTCAGTTGGTACTAGCAGGGGGAGGGGCTTCTGATGATCCCGAAGGTGAAATGGTCTTAAATGAAGTCCGCATGGTAGCCATGGATGATGCCGATATAAAGATTTTATCACTCCCCGGCGATGCTCACCGGACGATCAATGCACTGCAGAGAGCAGCAACGATTGTTCTGCAGAAATCTATCCGGGAAGGATTCGGGCTTACCGTCAGTGAAGCTATGTGGAAGATGAAACCGGTGATAGGGGGAGACACCGGCGGTATTCGCATCCAGGTGGTGGATTACCATACCGGATTTTTGGTGAATACCCCTGAAGGAGCGGCGTTTCGCATCAGATATCTGCTGCATAACCGTGGCCGTTTAGAGGATATGGGCATGAAAGCTAAAGAATTTGTACGGGAAAATTTTCTGATAACCCGGCATTTGCGCGAATATCTGACACTGATTTACGCTTTACTTAATAATGAAATGGACAGAATTGAACTGAAATAAAAGGATTTAACCATTTTTCATCAAACTGAAAATGAAAAAATGAAAATTCTGAATCAAAAAGTAAATCTGGAGAAATTCTTTGATCAACTTGCTGATGAAGATCAGAAAGTGCTTTTTCTGGATTATGATGGTACACTAGCTCCCTTTCAGGAAAATCCTGATAACGCTTTACCTTACCCCGGTATTCGGGAAATTTTGCAGAAACTACTTACCTGTGCATCCACCCGTCTGGTGATTGTAACCGGCAGATACACCAGAGATATTATTCCACTGCTGGGTATGGATGATATTCCGGAGATCTGGGGCTCCCATGGTATAGAACGTCTGAAGACCGATGGCACCTATGAGGTGTCGGATATTGATGAAGATTCCCGCCGGGGACTTCAAAAAGCCGAAGAATGTATAACGGATATCAATCTGAAGAATCGGCTGGAACGCAAACCCGGTTGTCTGGCGTTTCACTGGCGGGGTATGGATGAGAACAAAGTTAAAGATGTCAGAAAAAAAGTGGAAGAATCCTGGAAAACTATAGCCGGAAATCATCAGTTGCTGCTAAAGCAGTTTGATGGAGGGCTGGAACTCAGGTCGCCGGGGAAAAATAAAGGAAGTGCCGTAACGGAAGTACTTGCCGAGATCCCGGGAGCTCAAAAAGTAGCATACCTGGGAGATGATTTCACCGACGAGGATGCGTTTGCACGTCTCAAGGGCAGAGGATTATCGGTTCTTGTAAGAAAAAAATGGAGGGATACTCAGGCAGATGTATGGATTAAACCACCGGATGAACTGGTGGATTTCCTCAACAGATGGATTGAGGTCTGTTAATTTAATAAGCAGGGAAAACAATGAATAAACATGACATTTCTCAAAATACACTCATTATCGTCTCTAACCGCTTACCTATAGTGCTTAAGCAGAAGGCAGATAAAAGCTGGAGGGTTGAACCAGGTTCAGGAGGGCTGGTAACGGCCATGGCACCGGTGTTAAAAAACCGGGGAGGAATATGGATCGGTTGGCCAGGACATGTTATGAATGATCAGATAGAGATTGACCGATTATTGCGGGAAGAGAGAAAAACGCTGGGCTATCAGCTGAAGGCAGTAAATCTGACCATGGAGGAAAAACAAAATTACTACCAGGGATTTGCCAATGAAATCCTGTGGCCGCTGTTTCATGATTTTATTGCTCATTGCAATTTTAAGCCGGAATACTGGGAGACTTATCAGGAGGTCAATAACAAATTTGCCCGGGTTACCTACGAAAATATCCAGAATGATAGTTTCATCTGGGTACATGATTATCATCTTATCGGTCTGGCGTCCTCACTGCGCGGTCTGGGAATTTCCAACAAACTGGCTTTCTTCCTGCATATTCCGTTTCCTCCGCCGGACATATTTATCCGGCTTCCCTGGCGGTTTGAAATTTTAAATGCGCTGCTGGATTATGATCTGGTTGGTTTTCAGACCATGCGCGACCGGCGGAATTTTCTGCAATGCATCCGCATGTTTATTCAGGACATCCGGGTATCAGGCAAGGGACAGGTGATTTCCATCCGTACGAATGATCGCGATATAAGAGTGGGCGTTTTCCCTATCAGCATTGATTTTAAGGAATTTACCCAACTGGCGGAGACGCCGGAAGTCACCCGGCGCGTACAGGAGATACGCAAAAATTTCTCAGATCGGATAATCATGTTCGGTATTGACCGGATGGATTACAGCAAGGGTATTCCTGAAAGACTGCGTGCCTTCCGTTATGCTTTGAGTCATTATCCCGAATTGCAGGAAAAAATTACCTTTGTTCAGATTTTGGTACCCAGCCGGCGTGAAATTACCAGGTATGCGAATTTAAAAATTGAAATTGACCGCCTGGTGGGCGAGATTAACGGTCAGTTCACCCGGCCCGGCTGGATTCCGGTGCATTACATGTTCACCAGTCTGAAACGCTCGATGCTGGTGGCATATTACCGGACCTCCGACATCGCTCTTATTACGCCGCTGAAGGATGGTATGAATCTTGTGGCTAAAGAATATTGCGCTTCCAATATTGAGGCGAACGGTATACTGGTTATGAGTGAATTTGCCGGTGCAGCTGCCCAGTTTCAGGATTATGCCATTCTGGTTAATCCGCACGACATTGCCGGTATGGCGGCAGCCATCAATCAAGCCTATGAAATGTCTCATAAACATATTCGTGAACCGATGAAAAAGTTGAGACAAATTGTACGTAAGTATGATATTTTCTGGTGGGTGGATTCATTCCTGCAGGCGGCGATTGAAAAAAATCTGAACAGTTTTCCGGTGATGGAAGATTATATACCCCAGGCGGAAAATGAATCATTTAAAGGATTGTTGGATGAACTCTGATTCAAAAAAAGCGCTCCTCCTGTCCCGGGATAAAAGATTAAGAACCCGGGTGAATAAAGTTTTTTCCGAATTTGCCAGCTCTGCATTTTATCTGAGAGAGGTATCCGATCTTTTACCCCTTTTATCGCGGGAATCTATTGATATTATTCTGTTTGATTCTGGTCTGTTAAATAATAGGCAGAATGACCTCTCGGAAATGTATCTAATCCAAAATCAATTATCTTTTCTAAAAATCATGAGATAACATGTCTGCAGCTAATCTCGTTCTAGTATTGGCTCATAAAGGCCATAGCAGTTTGAGTGATGATTTATTTGAAATGGGATTTACTCCTTTCGTAAGGGACAATATTGAAACCGCGATTTCCAATCTGAGGCATAAAAAGTTCAGGTTTGTAATTTATGAAAGGAATAATCTGGACGTCGATCCATTGGAATTTATTTTCAACGTGAGGGATGTGGATGAAAATATTCCTGTTCTCATCCTGAGTGAAGCACCGGATTCCATAGAGGACGATATCCTGATGCATCAGGATAATGTTCATGTGATCCGGGATTATTATAAACAATTCAGAAATATGCTTTACGAATTTCTTCCGGCCAGCTGAAAGGAAGATAGGACGGAACGGCAATAGAAAGCGGCGGAGTGTCCCGGAACGATTGCCGTGGTAGAGGGCGGAGTAAGGATTTACTTGCAACGGCGGGGAAAAATCAATCCGGTTTTATCTCTCATCACTGGAGATATGAATATAAATTCTTTAATAATACTTTTTTATACATATCGGAAAATGAAAAAGGAGACATATGATGTTAAGAAGTATAAAAGAACTGAGGGGCTATAAATTAATTGCCCGTGATGGGAAGGTGGGTGAAGTTCATGAGTTCTATTTTGATGACAGAGCCTGGGTAATGCGCTATGCAGTAGTGGATACCGGCAACTGGCTGGCAGGGCGGCGTGTTCTAATTTCGCCCCATTCTTTGGAACAACCGGATTGGGAGAAAAAGCAGATTGATGTAAAACTGACCCGAAAACAGATTGAAGGGAGCCCGTCAATTGATGCAAAAAAACCGGTATACCGACAGCATGAAATGGAGCTGATGCAATATTATAGCTGGCCCAATTACTGGGAAGTGGTAGGTACACACATTCCGGAAACAGCATTGCTGATTGCCCGTGCCGAAAAGGATCAGAAAGATAAATACAAGACACATGATAATCCGCATCTCCGGAGTACCCGGGAAGTCAGTGGTTATTATATTCAGGCCAGGGACGGAGAGATCGGGCATGTTGACGACTTCATCGCAGAGGATGAAAACTGGATCATCCGGTATGTAGTGGTGGATACAAAGAATTGGTTACCCTGGAGTAAAGAAGTTATTCTGTCACCCAGCTGGATTAAGAAAATTGACTGGGCCGATGAAAAAGTTTATCTTGATCTAAAAAGAAACCTTATTGAAAAAAGTCCGGAATTTGATCCATCCAAACCGGTAAACCGGGAATATGAAGTAAGGTTATACGATTTTTATGGCCGACCTAAATACTGGGAGGAAAAATAAAAATTTACGTTCTTTCTATTACCCGCCGCGGCGATATGGAATAACGGGTTATTTTATTATTCAGAGCCAGAATGGAGGGACAAATGTATTATATTTATTGGTAGGATGGAAATAAAATAGAAATGACTCTAAACGGTAGTCTGACCCAGTCTGACATGGAACAGATCATCTATCAGCTGGAATCAGCCAGAAAATGGATTTTCCCTTCAAGATTGCCCGTTTGATACTTGCAGCAGATGTATTTTCTGTCTGAAAGAGAGGTTTTTGAGATAAAAAATGACTCGGCATTATCAGGATTCAGATGTGATGAAAGATCTGACAAACGGCACGGGTGTAGAATATGTGTTCCAATTATATCCGGTAACGGTATAAAACAGGACCTGAACAAAATTAACACACAAAATTAACATTATGAAGGGGAGGAAATAAGACATGTTTGGTAAAGGTTTCAAACTGTTTACATTATTCGGATTTGAAGTAAAGATTGATCTAAGCTGGCTGATACTGGCGATTCTGATTACCTGGTCCCTGGCAAGCGGGGTGTTCCCGTCCTACTTCAAAAATTTTTCCGCCGCAACGTACTGGTGGATGGGTGTTGCAGGTGCCATTGGGTTGTTCTTTTCCATTATTTTTCATGAGCTCTCGCACTCTCTGGTGGCGCGCAGTTATGGAATACCCATGCGCGGAATCACATTGTTCATTTTTGGGGGCGTGGCGGAAATGACGGATGAACCCAAAAATGCAAAATCCGAATTGCTCATGGCTATTGCCGGACCCATCGCCAGTATTATCATCGGAGGTGTTTTCCTGCTAATATACCAGATCGGCGAAGGTGGTTCATGGAGCAAACCCTTTCTGGGTGTTTTGGTCTATCTGGGATTTATTAATCTGATCCTTGCTGCTTTCAATCTGATTCCTGCTTTTCCGCTGGACGGTGGACGGGTTCTTCGTTCCATACTGTGGGCCTGGAAGAAAAATCTCCGCTGGGCGACACGGGTGGCCTCACGCATCGGATCCGGCTTTGGAATTCTCCTGATTATCCTGGGTGTACTGAGCTTTATTAACGGTGATATCATCGGGGGAGTCTGGTGGTTTTTAATCGGTCTATTCCTGCGGGGGGCTTCAAATCAGTCCTACCAGGCTATGATCATGCGTAAGGAACTGGAAGGCGAGCCGATCCGGCGCTTTATGAAAAAAGATCCGGTGACGATCAGCTCCTCCCTGAATATTGATCAGCTGGTTGAAGATTATATTTATAAATTTCACTATAAAATTTTTCCCATTGTGGATGATTCCAGCCTGAAGGGGTGTATACATGTCAGGCAGGTCAAAGATATTACCCGAGCGGAAAGGCATGAACACACCGTAGGCGAATTTGCGGAAAAGTGCACTTCGGATAATACCATTGATGTTAATGCTGATGCCGTGCAGGCCCTGGCAGTTATGAGGCAGTCGGGAAACAGCCGGCTGATGGTTGTGGATCATGGAAAACTGGTGGGAATAATTGCGCTTAAAGATCTGCTGGAATTCTTGTCCATGAAAGTTGATCTGAATAATGATTAATTTTCCCCGGCGGTAAGCCAAGACCCTTATATAAACATTTTGAATTCTACTTTCTGAAAAAATTTAAAAGGAGATAAAATGAGGAGGAGTTTTGTCTTTTTCTTTTCTTTTGATTGGGATCATAAATCAGTGTGCTAAGAAAGAGTCAGAGAGTTTCCGGCAGAAAAAACTCCAGACCCGGATGAATGTTGATAAAACAATTTTAAGGATTGATAAGGAAATTATGTCATTAAGGCAACAACTTCCCCCGGATGCTTCCTCCGGGGTGGATCCACTGCACAAAAGAATCATTATGCTGGAAGATATTAGAAACCGGTTATTAAAACAGACACATGGCATCGATACGGTCAAAGAAGCAGAGTGGAATCCTTTGAAAGACAGAATAAAATCAACCATATCTCAGGTCGATTCCAACATTTCTCTCTGGGAAAACGAGATGGAGGAAGAATCCCAGACACCACCCTATCCTTTTCCATCCTGATAAAATAACAGGAAATGTTCAACATGAAAAAATCAGATTTTCTTAAAGAATATCATAAAAAGAGGGATTTTGACCGTACCTCCGAACCCTTTGGAGTTTCCAAAAATTCTTCAAAAAGTAAACAGGCAATTTTTGTGATTCAAAAGCATGACGCTTCAAACCTCCATTATGATTTTCGTCTGGAGGTGGATGGCGTACTTAAATCCTGGGCGGTTCCCAAGGGGCCTTCTACTGTCCCTTCTGAAAAACATCTGGCTGTTCAGACCGAAGATCATCCGGTGGATTACGCCGATTTTGAAGGTACTATTCGGGAAGATGAATACGGAGGAGGAACCGTGATGATCTGGGATGCCGGTACCTACCAGAATATGAATGACAAGGATGGAAAAAAATTATCAATGAGTGAGGCAATTAAAAATGGACATGTTCTGTTCCGGCTGGACGGTAAGAAAATCAAGGGAGGTTATGCATTAATCCATGCCGGGAAGGGAAAGAATAAAAACTGGCTGTTGATAAAAAAGAATGATGAGCAAGCCGATGCCCGCCGGAATCCGGTGAGCAGCGAGAAGAAATTGGTTTTGAGCGGCAGGACCCTGAACCAGATAGCCAAAGATGCAAAACATGAAAATAAGCAGGATTAAACGTAATCAGCAGTTGAGAAGTTTGGAGCTGTGGATATTCACTAATGAAAGGAGATATATTCAATGTTACGGAAGCAGATTTTTTTAATCACAGTTTTCACCCTTGTTTTAATAATGGTGACAGGTTCGTGTCATAATGATGAAAAATTTGTTCAGTTTGATAAAGAACGAATAATATATCAGGAAAAAGTACAGTCTGCAGTTGACCGGCTGGATATGAAGATTGCTGAACTGCGCGCAAAAACAGAAAATGATGAAGTTGAGAAAAAAAATCTTGAGCCATATATTGCTGATCTGGAAATCCTGGAAGAAAATTTGAACCAGGACCTGGGAGAACTCACTAATGTTTCCATTGATGACTGGAAAGGAACGAAATCGCAGATTGATTCCACACTGGCAGATATGGATGAAAATTTAGAAAAAATCGCAGAAATCCTACAGGCGAAGTGAAAGATCCCTTAAAATTCATTCATCCGGCTGAAAATAAAAAAAATGATTATTGCCTGGTTTATTTAAGAAAAGTGTTTTTTTAAAAAATTTTGCTTCAGTACATCAGTTAACCTGAAAAATTCATAAAAATAGCTGTTTTCTCTAACAAGTATTTGTTTTAT
>CAYWTB010000133.1:0-9164 GCA_964461135.1 uncultured Caldithrix sp.
CAGGCTAAGTATATGTTTTTATTGAATTGAATTTTTTTAACTGTTAAACTTCAGTTATACTGAAAACATTATTGCCCATGTCATAGACGTGGGTGCCAATTACTGGTCTTTATGGAACTGGCATAATCTGGCTGCCCGGAATATATTAAGTTATTACGAGAAATACCCGGATCCTATCGAGCATATCGCCCGACGGGTAGGTTATCGGATACGACCATCCTGGATCTGGACATTTGAAAAAGATGGCCATCCCGGGCTGGTAATGGGATTTGTAAACGACGGTATCAGTGGTGTTCCGGGAGTATTGCGGATCACTGTTTTCAGTGATGATGGGAAAGTAAATGTAAGTGGTTGTCTGGATGCCGGTTATCCATTGTCCGGAAAGGTGCGGCAGGCCCAGTTTTTCCTGCCTCCCGGAACGGACTGGAAAGGCCTGAAAGTAAAAGCGGAACTGGAAGTGAAAGGACTGAAACACCCGGTGAATTGGGCCTGCCATCAGAAAACCAATCCGGATAGTTCACTGACCCTGCAACCCAATTTACGCTGATGGTAAATCATCTTTCAGGATGAAAACTGCAGGGAAAATCATTCAGAAAAAATGGGATTTTCCATGAAAAACGTTCTGCTGCAGATTGGTTTTTTTGGTATATTGTTTTTTCCCGTCATCATGATGGCCCTGATTGATCAAGCTCAAAATCTCTCAAGTGAAATCCTGGTTAAAAAATGTAAAAATTTTAAGATTACCGGAGATGGCAGTTCACCGGAATGGGCAAATGCCAACTGGATTGATCTTCTTCCCCGGAAAAACAACCAGCGAAATCTGCGGACTCAGGTTAAGGTGTTGTACTCGGATTCCGGCCTTTATTTTCTGTTTCACTGCCATGATGAAAAACTGACTGCGACAATGGATTCTGATTTTCTGGATTTGTGGAATGAAGACGTGGTGGAAGTTTTCCTGTGGCCAGAAGAACAATTTCCCATTTATTTTGAATATGAATTATCGCCCATGAATTATGAGTTGCCACTATTGGTGCCCAATCTGAAAGGCCGTTTACGGGGATGGCTTCCCTGGCATTATGAAGGTGACCGCCGCGTCCGGCATGCCACGAGTGTTCAGGGTTCGGAAAAGAAGAGCGGTGCCCCTATCACTGCCTGGACAGCGGAATTTTTTATTCCTTATGAACTGTTGAAGCCACTGGGAAATATTCCACCCCGGTCTGGAACCCGCTGGCGGGCCAATCTGTACCGCTGTGATTACGATTCTGGTATGATGGAGTACTGGTCCTGGCAACTTGTCGAAAAACGCTTTCATGAATTCGAAAAATTTGGCACGTTCATTTTTGAATAATTCAAATTTGTTTTAATGAGGAGGTAAATCCATGAAGATGTTTCAGATTTGTTTTTTTGCAATGACAGTTTTCGTGTTTTTTTTAACCTCAACCTGTACCAGCCCAAATAGCGAGTCCGCAGCAGTTGAACAGAACTGGACGCATTATGTTCGCATCGGTGGGCACGGATTGAGTCTGGACCGGGTGGACAGCATCATTAAGGATGCCCAGCAGTCCAATATGTTTGGCATTGAAACTGACAACGATATTCCCGGCCGTTACGAAAGCTTTCTTGATCCCACGGAAAAGTTGCAGGCCATCAAGGCCATTGCTGAAAAAGCCCATGCCATCAATAATTACGCCTTTGTCTATATAGCCGGTCTGGAATGCATTACTGCCAATGCAGATCAAAGCGAGCACTCCTTTTTCAAAGACCATCCTGATTGGGTACAGCGAAAGATTTCCGGAGAACCGGCTATTTTTGGAGGAGGCACCGCCTTCTGGATCAGTGAAGGCGATGAGGACGTCTGGATTAGCCCCTTCCCGGAAGAATGGCGCACCATTTATATGGAAAGGGTACGCCAGATTGCTGCCACCGGCATTGATGGAATATATGTGGACATTCCCTACTGGATGACTCATTTTGATGGTTGGGAAGACAGTTGGGCCAGTTTTGATGAGTATACTGTGGCCGCCTTTAAGAAAGAGACCGGTTTAAACGCAAAAACCGATTTCAAACTGGGCGATTTCAGCGACCCCAATTTCCGGAAATGGGTGGATTTCCGAATTAAAACGCTGACCGAATTTATGGCAGATATAGACAAAAATGCTAAATCCGTAAATCCCAAGTGTATGACCATTGCGGAAATTTATCCGGGATATGGGGAGGACGCAGTAAGAGTCGGTGCCGATGTGTATGATATGTATCCGGTGGTGGATGTTATTGCGCATGAATACAGTGCCGGCGGGTATATGGCTGTGGCACGTAATCCCAAAGACTGGTTTAACTATATGATCGGGATGTATACCTTCCGGGCATTTGCCGAAGGAAAAGCCTCCTGGATGCTGAGTTATTCCTGGGATAATCAGAAAAAACTAGGGCCGCAGGAATCCATGAAAAATCTGGCACTTTCCCAGGTTATGGCCGGAACTAATTTCTGGGATGCCCGAGGCCATGTGATGTCAGGCTCCAATGACTATCCTACCCGGATTGAAATATTCAACTGGATTGCTGCCAACGAAAAGACACTCTACCTGCTCCGGACACCCATAAATCCGGTAGGCGTCTATTTTTCACCCAAAACCCGTGATTACTTTACTGATGAATTTTTCGCTTCCTATACCGGTTTTATGTCAATGTTGCTGGAAAGCCATCTCGAATTTCAAATTGTTACCCCACGTACCCTGCAGGACTTTCACGGCAAAGTTCTCATTCTACCTGACGTGAAGTGCGTCTCGGAATCCGAACTGGCTGCCTGGAAAAGTTATATCAGCTCCGGTGGAAAGTTGTGGATCACCGGTCGGAGTGGTGACTTTAATCAGGATGGCAGCAAGCGAATGAAAAACGCCTTGCATTCCCTGTTTACTTTCAGTGAGGAACAATGGCAGCAACCCCAGCTATCCGGAGAAGGTTTTCTCTATCAGATGGATTGCCCGGGCAAAGCGTACTTTAAAGAGGCGAGGGCTGGTTTTGATCAGTCAGCCTGGAGTGGAAATTCTGAAGGAGCCGAATTTGTTAATCTCCTGAATTCATTTAAAAGTGTACTGAGTCAGCAATTTTCTGTGAGAATCAGCGCTTCTCCTTTCATCTCCACCCAGATCGCCAGGGTTGATGGCAAGCCCTGTGTGTTCATTGCCAATTTTAAAGGATTGAAGAGCAGGGAAAACGACCAACAGCTTCCTGAGAATAATGTGAATATTACTTTCCCGGCGGAGCAAAGCGCCCGGGTTTACATACTGGATTATCTGGGAAAGTTGGAAAAGATCAATGGAACCTGGAAAGACGGTGAAATGAGCTGTGTCATCCCTGAAATAAGGCGCGGAATGGTGGTGTGGTGTCAGTCCAAAACAGAGAGAAGAAATGTCAGGGTGATGTCCCATCTGAGATAAGAGATGTCATCAGCCCCGGCTCAACCGCAAGGTCAAAAAAATGAAACAAACAAAGTGCATTATCCTGGCCGTTTTTTTTCTCCATCTCCTGGTTTCTCTGCTGGCCGGGCAGGATTCATTGCTGGCGAGAATAATCCTGAGAGAAACTGCCGGACTGGAACGGGAAAAGGAGTATGTGGAATTTCCCCTGCAGCTCGCTTTCCGGGATTCAGGAAAGCAAAGTAGGGATATCGTGGCAATAGACATCGCCTCGGGTGAAAAAATTTTCTGTCAGTCGATTCAGGAACGTAATGTTCCGGATAAAAACATTGCTGTTGTTAAAATTATCTTTCCGGTAGACATTGCTGCAAATTCTACCCGAACCTTCCTGTTGTGCCAAGAAAAGGCTGGCGGTCACTCTCCTACTGATCTGAAAATTGAGGGCAGGGGTCTGGAATTAATAATAGAAAATGAATATTACCGGGCTGATTTAACCAAACGAAAGGGGCCGGAGCCTAAAACTCATTCCTCGGGGCAGTTGCAGGAATTGTTAATTAAACTTGGATTTAACCAGTTGTTGACTAACGCTGAGGACCGCATTCATTGGGCCCCCAATTTCAAACGACAGGAACTGGAGTATTATACTACCATCGCTCACTGGGAAAATCCTCGGGAGTATCTGGTTGCCTCAGGTGATTACCTTATCAGAACGATGAGGCAGGATGCGGCCCCCGATCATCCGGAAATCATGTTGAGTGCCACTTATAAATTTTATGCCGGTGTACCGTACTTTCGTTTCACCTCCGAGATGGAATTTATAAGAGATCTTCCCCTGGAACTGCTTCGAAATGATGAAATGACGACCGACAGCATGTTTACCCACCTGGTGTTTCAGCGGCCCGACGGTGAAATCATCGATGTGCGGTTTAAAGACCGCTATAAACTCCTGGAGAAGCAACCCATAGAAAATGATGCTCCCTGGATTTGCTTTTATAATAGTGAACATGGATTTGCCTACAGGACTATTCGCCTCCGGTATGATAATCATAACCGCCGGGGTGAATTATCCCCCACCTATTTTCCGCATACTCAAATAGGTGAATGGCTGGATAGAAAGTACTGGAATCGACGATTAATCCATGACCATCTGACCTATGTTCCCGAAGGAAGCCGCTACCTGGAGGAGAATGCGTATCTTGTTTTTAGAATCGGAGAAACGGATCGTTTTGAGCCAATCAAATATTGGGAGAAACGCCTGCGCCAACCGGTAGAAATTATGGTATACCCGGCAGGCGATAAAGGTAATAAACAATGAGCAGAAAACAATAACCACTAACCAACTTATTAAGTGCCAACGCCTTACAACCTACTCATCAAAAAGGAGAACTCCTGATGTCCGGAAAAATGTCACGGAGAAAATTCATCCAGACTTCTGCCGCTGCAGCGGCAGGAATTTCCATTGGGATGAACGCATTCGCAGAGACCGGGAAGAAAGCAGCGCCGAGTGATACCATCTTAATGGGTGTGATCGGCACCGGCGATCGCGGTGCCTGGGAAATAGAAATCATGAAAGGAACACCGGGAATTAAAGTTGTGGCCTGCTGTGATATCTATCCTCCTCATCTGGCCAATGGATTGAAATATGCCGAAAAAGGAGCCAAAGGGTACCAGGAATACCGAAAACTTCTGGGAAATAGAGATCTGGATGCTGTTCTAATTTGCACTCCCCAATACCTGCATCACCAGATGGCTCTGGATACTCTGGAAACCGGAAAGCATATCGTTTGTCAAAAAACCATGACCATGAATGTGGAAGAAGCACTTTTGCTTTCCAGGGCGGTAAAAAAATCCAAAAGCGTTTTCCAGGTGGCGTATCAGTGGCAGAGCAGTCCGCTGTTTAATGAGGTTCATCAAATGATTCATAATGGCGCCTGCGGAAAGATCACACACATTCGCTGTAATTATAATCGAAATACCAACTGGCGTGTGGAAGTGCCTGATCCGAAATTCGAAAGGTTACTCAACTGGCGCATGTACCGCGAGTACTCGGGCGGACTCACCGCAGAATTGTGTTCCCATCATATCAATGTGGTTAACTGGTTTCTCAAAGCGTTGCCTGAAAAAGTAACCGGATTCGGTGGTATCGATTATTGGAAAGACGGGCGCGAAACCTACGATAATGTTACCACCATCTTTGAATATCCGGGAGGAATCAAAGCCACTTTTCAGGCTATTACCACCAATGCTTTTGAGGACGTTTCCATGATCTTTATGGGTACGGAAGGTACCATCACCTTGCACAAAGAAGAAGGTCAGGAGGCTCATTTTTATGCCGAACCCAAGCAGGTTAACAAGATATTGGAAGAAGCAGATGAGTCGCTGGAAGCAATCACCAGCGCGACTCGCCGAGCCTGGGCACGTAGTGAAGCGATTCCGATCACTGTAAAAAACAACACTACAGATGATTATGAGACCACTATGGCCATGTTTCTGGATTTTGCCAGTTGTGTGCGGGACGGCAAAATGCCCCAGTCCAATGTAGACAATGGACGTGATGTTTCCATATGTGTGAGTATGGCAAACCGGGCAATGGAAACCGGTGCTATAGAAAAATGGAAACCGGAGTATTCCGGGTAAACAATTTGGAGAAGTAAAATCCTGTTTTTGCGGGATAAAGCAGATTATGAGGATGCTTAGCTGTTTAGCTTTAATTAAAAGTTTTAATTGTCAGCCATTGGATTTTCCTTAAAAGAAAAGTTTTAATTGTGTCGGATATTGAAGAATGATGCAGGTTTCTGCACTGAAATATTGAAACAGTTTTGATTTTAATACCGGCAGAGCGAAAAGTTAATGTTCGACATTTTGATCGGTTCTGACCTGGCTCAGGAGAGTTTTTTCAACATGTGACGGAGGAAAAGAGCATGAAATTTTTTAAATGTAATAGAACTATCGTACTTGTTGTGCTTCTGCTTGTCTCTCACCTGGCACTGGCCGGGGAAATCAGTTGGAAGGCCAGTGGTGAAAACGGGGTTATTGTCGCCGGAAAACCGGAAGCAGTTTCCGCCGGACTTGAAATGTTACAGAAAGGCGGAAATGCGATTGATGCAGCTGCTTCGGCCTTGCTGGTATTAAGTGTGAAAGCGGTAGGAGCCTTTTGTATCGGTGGAGAAGTACCCGTTATCATCTATGATGTCCGGAAGAATGATGTAAAGGTTTTTTCGGGGCAGGGGGCTGCTCCTCTGGATCCGGAAGCAATTGAGTGGTTTTTGGCCAATGGAATTCCCGGCAGCAGTATTAAAGCCGCAGCAGTGCCGGCGGTGATTGATTTACTGGTTACCATGTTGCAGAAGAATGGTACCATGTCCTTTGAAGAGGTGGCTTCGCCTGTCGTTCGAATTCTGGATGCCGGCGGAACCAGCTGGTACATCGATACCTCCGATGGAGACACGGTGGACACGGGGTGTAACTGGTATGCGGATCTGGCCGGAACACTTCGTAAACTGGTGGATTCGGAGCGGACAGCTATCGGTGATCGGGCGGAAAAATTGCAGGCTGTTTCCAATCGTTTTTACCGTGGAGATATTGCTGATGCTTTGGATGTCTGGTACCAGGACAAAGGTGGGTTTCTCAGGAAAAAAGATTTGATCTCTCATGTGACTCGGATTGAAGAACCACTGAAAATAAACTACCGGGGTTACACTGTTTACAAATGCGGTCCCTGGACTCAGGGCCCTTATCTGCTCCAAACACTGCAATTGCTGAAAGGATTTGATCTGAAAAGTATGGGACTTCTCTCATCGGATTATATTCATACGATCATCGAATCAATGAAACTGGCACTGGCAGATCGTGATGCCTATTATGGCGATCCGTTTTTTTCTAATATCCCGATTGCAAGGCTATTATCAGAACGTTATAGCGACATCAGGCGTCAACTGATCGATCCGAAAAAAGCTTCTCATGAAATCATTCCCGGGGATCCTTATCGGATGAAAGCGCGAAGTTCACATCCGGTTCCGCAAACGGTACAGGGGGGAACGACCACGCTTTGTGTTTCGGATCGTTGGGGAAATGTGGTTGTTGCCACCCCCAGCGGATTGGGCAGTACAGCAGGCTCGGCCGGTGAAACCGGTATAATTCATGGCGCACGATTGGTCAGTCTGAATAACTGGAAAGGACATCCCAACTGCATTGAAGCAGGTAAACGCCCCCGCATTACCCTCACCCCTACACTAATCATGAAAAACGATAAGCCGGTGCTGGCCGTCAGTATCGCCGGAGGTGACTTGCAGGATCAGGTGGCACTGCAGCTTTTACTGGATAACATCGAATTTGGGATGTTACCGGAAGAGGCGGTAAAAGTGCCGCGATTTGCTACCGGACACTACACCGGTTCCTTCGGACAGGATCAACCCGATATTGCCAGTCTATGGTTGCAAGCGATAATTTCTCAGGAGGTTGTGAATGAATTAGAGAAACTGGGTCATCAGGTAAAAATGCGTAAAGGAGGAATCGGTGGCGCAGCTATGTTGTATATCGATTCTCAATCCGGCCAGATGTATGGTGCCGGATCAGCCGCCGGCAGTATTGAATAGGCCATCAATAATCCTGGAAAGGTAAATTGGAGTAATTTCAATGAACGTAAAATCGAAAATAGTATCTCTGATGTTATCATTTCTGTTTATTCACAGCGGCCTTTGGGCAGAAATATCTTTTAACAATCCCCGCCTGGGTATTGTTATCAGCAAAACCAGTTTCCAGCAGCGTTGGGGTGTCACTCAGATGTCGGCACACGGCTGGGCTGCGGTTAGGTATAGCACTAAATTTAAACCAACAAGTGTAATATGTTTATTGTCATTCGTTACTAATGACTCAATTGATCGAAATCAATTTTAGTCTGTCAATTGAAAAACTACTAGTGTGGGTTTTTAGCTTTTGATCAAAGTATCTTATTGTAATAGTCAAAATAATTTTAGGATCTAATTCTATCCCTGTATAAATTAAACCAACAGATTTTGCTTTTCTAATATTTTCTCTCCAATGATCATATTCAAAATTTTTGAGTTTTAAATAATAAGTAAGATCTTTTAATTTATTCATTTTTATTGTATCAGGTAATGCATGAAAAAAATCAATAGCAAATAAAAATGTTGCTTCAGATTCGGCTCCAACAATCGTAGGATTTTTAATTTAATGAGCATTTGTTCTAAATTTTGTTTCAGTTGAGTCTTCAATCCTAAATCCAAAATCGTTTATGGTTACTTGTTTATTTCCCGAGTTATAAATCTTTACAGACAAGTAATAGTCAGTTAGAAACTTGGGTTCAGATAATACTTGATTATTAATTCCAAGTATTACTTCCTGTATGGTTGGATTTGTTACAGGTTTGTTTTGATGATAAATCCAATAATTTAGTAGAAAAGAAATTAATGCAATTGCTGATAAAATCCAGTTTGTAACATTATTTGTCTTCACTTTGATTATGGTATGGGAAAAATGCTTACTAGAGCTTCTATTTATTCGATGTTTCCTCAATTTAGATCCATTTTATTTATTTTGTGTATACCTAACGCGTTGCGTATAAGCCGCCGAAAAGCTTAGACGCACAGACGTTCAGATTTAGGATAAACTTTATTGAAACCACAGACCTAAACTAAATTGAAACACCGCTTTTCAGTCGGCTTAATATGCTGGTTGAACTAAGCCGCTTGGCGGCAGATCCGATTTATATTTTCTGATATTTTTGAA
>CAYWTB010000134.1:0-8922 GCA_964461135.1 uncultured Caldithrix sp.
AAGTTAGCTAGGGTAAAATCCTAAAAAATGCCTATAACTGTCGAAGATGGGATTAGGTCATGGAAATTATTCGAACCACAGAATTAAAAAAAATAGAGTATCTTATAAGATCTATGGCTGCGGTTGCCATTCTGGGTCCCCGCCAATGCGGAAAAACCACCCTGGCCCACCAATTTGCCAGACAAAATATTTTTCCTGAAGTGCATCGGTTTGACTGTGAGGATCCCCGGCATTTGGCCAGATTAGAAAATCCCATGCTGGCCCTGGAATCTCTAAATGGATTAATTATTATAGACGAAATACAACGCCGGCCGGAAATCTTTCCGGTACTCCGGGTGATTATTGATAATGATCCCAATAAAAGGTTCCTTATCCTGGGCAGTGCTTCCCGGGATCTGATTTCTCAAACCTCCGAATCTTTAGCCGGAAGAATCAGTTTCGTGGAATTAGGTGGTTTTACCCTGCATGATATTGATCCATCCCAAACCCGGAAATTATGGATTCGAGGGGGTTTTCCCCGAGCATTTCTGGCAGCAAATTACCAGATGGCTTGGCAATGGCGTGACGATTTTATTCGAACTTTTTTGGAAAGGGATGTTCCGAATTTGGGTATCCAGATTCATCCACTTACCCTTCGTCGTTTTTGGACGATGCTGTCACATTATCATGGTCAGATTTTCAATGCCACCGAAATCGCCAGAAGTCTGAGTTTAACAGATAAAACGGTTAAGCGATACCTGGATATATTGACCGGTACCTTCTTAATCAGACAACTGCTACCCTGGTTCTATAATACCAAGAAGCGCCTGGTTAAAAGACCTAAAATATATTTCAAGGATAGTGGGATTTTTCATTCATTTCTGTCGGTAGAAAACGACAAACAATTACTGCTACATCCCCGGCTGGCCGCTTCATGGGAAGGATTTGCCCTGGACATGTTTGTAAAACTTTTTAACTTAAATGAAATATACTTCTGGGGCGTGCATACCGGTGCTGAACTTGATTTATTTTTTCAAAAAAAAGGAGCAAAATGGGGCGTTGAATTTAAATACCAGGATGTCCCCCACATTACCCCGTCCATGAGATCCGCCATGGTAGAATTAGATTTGACCCATCTCTGGCTGATATTTCCGGGAGAAGAGATCATCCCAATGGACAGAAAAATTACTGCCATTGGAATAAATTCTTTACTGAAATCTGATGAGCTGAATTCAAAACTGATGTGAGCTCAGAACCAAAAAATCAAAACGATTTCATCTGAACATCCCCAATTTTTAAAACATTTTTTATGATTATGTTCTTAGTTCAGCCTATTCAGTTTTATTACAGTATTCGGTATAATTTCCGGTATATGGTCTTATAGAAACTCACCCCCTGAAAAGCATATTCAATTCACAACAGATCTCAAAATTCCCCCTCTCTTGCCAAGTATTACTGTCCGGTTTAAAAATATGATGTAGTTAAGATAGACCTTCAGGAAAAATCGCCAGAAATTCCGGTGCACCGAACGTAAAAATTCTTTCTGTTTGACCCCGCACTCAATATATTCAAAAAATTTTAATAGCTATTCTAGTATTGAGTGCGGGGGAGTTTAAGAATTTTAGAGAGGTGCACCGTTGAATTTCCAGATTTTTCCTGACAGTCTTGATTTTTTGGTTCTTTTGCATCAAGGCAAAAGAACAGGCAATTAGACATTTGTAACCTCGGATATGAGGTACTTATTAAATTTTATCGAAAATGTCTTTGATCTATAATCTTTCACCATACTCACACATTTGACCTTTCTGGTAAAGGCAAAATTAAGTTATGTTCTGAAAAATTTCGCTCAATGGGTTTCATACCAGGCAATTTAGTAAATCTTTAATCAAAATAACCTGACACTCTTGCTTGCCACGAGAGGGGGACAGGCCTGCCTGGATTTAGACAGAGGAAGAGAACGGATTAAGGTATATTTAAAATTATCCTTCAAATTTGCACTGTCTCTTTTATATATTTCCGATAGCTGAAATCGTATTCATGAAAAAAAATGAAGAAACCCGAAAAACGAAATAGAAATCCGCAGGATTTCCGGGTGGATGCCCGGGAGAAAATTCGCGGACAGACCCGCTATGTGCGGGACATGAATATCCCCGGCTTGTGGACAGGCATGACCATCCGCTGTCCTCACCAGCGGGCAAAAATCCTGGCTATTCATCCTGATCCCGCCTTCGACTGGGGGCAGGTCACCCTGGTTACCGCCCGCGATATTCCCAATAATTATGTGTCCATGCTGGAGAATGATATGCCCTTCCTGGCGGACGAAACAGCCAACTACCTGGGAGAACCGGTGGCACTGCTGGCCGCGGAAAACCGGGAACTGCTGGAGGACGCCTCCCGCCACCTTGCCGTTGACTATGAACCGCTTCCCGCCCTGTCCGACATGCGGGCTTCCGCCAATAGTGACATTCATATTTTCCGGAATGACAATGTCTTTAAATCCATTGAGATAACACACGGGAACCTGGAGGAAGCCCGGCTGCGGGCCGCCCGGGTGATCACGGTTGAGGCCGGAACTGGTTACCAGGAACATCTTTACCTGGAACCGCAGGGTATTATCGCCATACCGGAGGCTAACCGCATCACTATCTACGGATCCATGCAGTGTCCCTATTATATCAAAAATGCGCTGAACAATTTGTTCGCAGGTGAAAAGCATGTTACCGTCATTCAATCCCCTACTGGTGGTGCCTTCGGGGGGAAGGAGGATTTTCCCTCTTTGCTGGCCGGGCATGCCGCCCTGCTGGCGGCCAAATGCGGTCACCCGGTAGGCATATTTTACAGCCGAGAGGAAGATGTGCGCTTTACCACCAAGCGGCATCCCTCCCTGAGTACCTATACGGCTTATGTGGATACCGCTGGCCGGATTATGGGAGCAGAGCTGGATATTCTGCTGGACGGAGGAGCGTATTGCACCCTGTCCCCGGTGGTACTGGCACGCAGCGCACTCACCGCACTGGGATGTTATTATGTACCCCATGTAAGCATCAGGGCCAGGGCAGTGGCTACCAATACCGTTCCCTCCGGGGCATTCCGGGGATTTGGCGGCCCCCAGGCGGTGTTTGCCATGGAGATGCTGGTGGAAAAAATTGCCGCCACCCTGCAGATGGAGCCGGAAAAAGTGCGGCGGATCAACCTGATCCGGGAAGGGCAGGAGACCGCGACCGGGCAGGTGTTAAAATACAGCGTCTCCTCAGCCGAAACGCTGGATGATGTTCTGGGCAGGAGCGATTACCAGAGAAAATATGAAGATTTCCGCACCCATAATGCTCCCATTCTGACCCGGCTGGAGAAAGGCGTGATCCCGCCCGCACCCCGCGGTACCTTTCTGAAAGGTATCGGATTGTCCCTCTCGCTGCACGGTGCGGGATTCACCGGTACCGGTGAGAATAAAATTAAGGGGAAGATCCGTGTGGGAATCCAGCCGGACGGACGTATTGTGATCTACACCGCCGCCACTGAGATGGGGCAGGGCGAGCAGACCGCCCTGCAGAACATCCTGGCCCGGGCGCTGGAAATTAGTGGAGATTCCATTTACCTGGCGGAGGTGAATACCGATCTGGTACCGGATTCCGGCCCTACGGTGGCCTCCCGCACCACCATGATCGTGGGCTCCCTGCTGGTTGAGGCCGCCCAGGACATTATTTCACAGCTGTCGGACAATCTGGAAAAGGAATACGGCAGTCCTTTTCAATATGTGCAGGGGATTTTTCAGTCCAACGGACATCGTTACCCCTTTAATGAAGTGGCCAATAAATATTCCGGATTGTATGTGGAAAAGCAATATCATCACCCACCGGTTATTCGCTTCGATGACATTCGCTGGAAAGGGGACGCCTACCCGGTGTTTTCCTGGGCGGCAGCAGTGGCGGAGGTTGAAGTGGACCCGCTCACTTTTGAAATCCGGGTAACCCGTTACACCACCTCCCATGATATCGGGAAGGCCATCAATTATGATCAGGCGGTAGCGCAGATTGAAGGGGGCTCCCTGCAAGGCATCGGTTATGCGCTGTACGAGAAAGTACGGCTGGAGGATGGCCATTTTGATATCACCGGTTTCACAGACTATATCATACCCACCCCTACCGAAACTCCGGAGTTCGAAGTGAGTATTGTGGAAAATCCCTATCCCTACGGCCCGTTTGGTGCCAAGGGACTGGGAGAACTGCCATTTGTCGGTGCCGCACCGGCAGTGGTATCGGCATTGTGGATGATTTTCGGACGGGAATTCACCCGTATCCCGGTATTGCCGGAAGATCTGGCAGCTTTCTTTGTCGCAGAGCGGTAAGCGGAAAGCGCATAGCGTATGGCGGTAAGCGAAAGGAAGGGAAAAGATTAAGGATTAAGGATGAAGGATTAAGGTTCTAGGATTCGGGTTTCAGGAATCCGGGTTCAGGAAAGATCAAGATCCCCGCCTCCCTGTCAACTTCCGGTTGACCAGGCGGGACTAAATCATCCAAGATTTAGCCAACAACCAGTTGGAAGTTAGCGAAAGACAAGATTAAAAATAAAAGATCAAAGATTAAGGATGAAATAGTCAAGGTTATCGGGAAACAGCCTTTACCCTTTTCCCTTTGATTTTTTAAGAAAACAAAACAAGGAAAATATGAAAATCACATTCAATGTCAACGGCAAGGACAGATCCCTTGAATTGTCTCCGCAGAAAAGGCTGTTGGATATTTTACGGGAGGATCTGGAGCTTACCGGAAGCAAGGAGGGTTGCGGGAAAGGGGAGTGCGGTTCCTGCACGGTTCTCCTCAACGGAAAGCGGGTGAACTCCTGCCTGGTGCCGGCCTTTCAACTGCCCGGCAGCGCGGTGATCACCATTGAAGGTCTGCAGAACTGGCCCGGTTTTCAGCTGGTGGAACAGGCGTTTACCGAACACGGTGCGGTGCAATGCGGGTTCTGCATGCCGGGATATGTCATGTCGGCTGTCTCGGTGCTGCAGGAAACGCCGCTTCCGCTGGATCTGAAAGAGGTGAAATTCAGGGTGGCCGGAAACATGTGCCGCTGCACCGGGTACTCCAAAATTCTGGAGGTTTTTATGGATTTACAGAACAGGAAGGATCTGCTTAAAGCCGTTCATCAATTACTGGGAAAGACGGATGGAAATACCCTCATATCTGCCGAAAAATCTGGATGAGCTGGACAGTTTACTGCGGGGAGTAACCTCCCCAGTCACCTACGTGGCGGGGGGCACCGATATCATGATTCATGAGCAGCGCTGGAAATCCGCCCGGTGCCTGGTGAGCCTGGAGAGTGTGAGCGAAATGCATGACACCCTCCGTTTTGATGAGGCGGGTGTTCTGATCGGGGCGGCGGTGCCGTTGAGCGACATCATCCGGGATGAAGGGGTGCGGCAGCAACTTCCCATCCTGGTGGATGCCTGCCGGCAGATCGGTTCGGTGCAGATCCAGAACCGGGCCACCCTGGGTGGAAACATCGCCAATGCCTCGCCTGCCGGGGATACCCTGCCGGTACTGTCGGTACTGGATGCCTCACTGTGGATTGGTCCGCGAGAGAGGGGAGAGTTCCAAAAAATGAAGCTGCCGGATGTGATGCTGGGTCCGGGGCTGACCAGCCTGAAAAATAACCGCTACATCGCTTACATTTACCTGCCGTTTCCTGAACCGGATAACCTCTTCTGGTATTTCCGCAAGGTGGGACCGCGCTATTCCATGGCCATCAGCAAGCTGTCCCTGGCGGTACTGGGATGGTTGGAGGGAAAGCGCCTGCTGGATATCCGCATCTGTGCCGGGAGTGTGTCTCCCCAGATAAAACGGGCCGGCCGCACCGAGGAGTTGCTGCGCAACCGGCCGCTCAGCCGGGAAATCATAGAGAAAGCCGACGGCCAGCTGCGGGAGGAGATAGCCCCCATCAGCGATATCCGTTCCAGCAGCGACTACCGCCGCCAAATTGCCGGATCCCTTTTAATGGAATCGCTAACCGCTCTGATTGAAAAGAAATCTGCCCATGAATTTTAATTCATGGGAACTATAAAATCGGATAAAAACCACCGAACTTCATTTCATTGTAAGATAAAACTTGACTGTGATTGATGACTCGCGGTAGAATCGCCGGTTATCTCAATATTTCTTTTTTTAATATGATTATTGCTTTGGCTCTGGAAATTTTGATTTATTCCGGAAGAGTAGAATTTCTTGTGCATCTCAAGATTCCAACTGTATTTACAGTAAATTTAGGAGATGAATAATATATTTCTATAGTATAGTTTGCCTTTTATGATAGTTATTCATTTACATTATTTTTTTATGGTGTTCTTTTCTACTGACAAAAAAGAACCAAAAGGTCACGACTATCAGAAAAAATCAGAAAATTCAACGGCTCGCTTCACTGAAATTCTGAAAATCGTCCCCAGTACTCAATCCCATAGATTCTAATCCAATGTATTATATTTGTTGAGTGCTTGGTACTCAGACAGTCAGAATTTCAGCCGTTCTGCTCGCCGGAATTTTGACTGATTTTTTCTGAAGGTCAATAGAATCAGTTTCTAAGCACCTGATTATTTTGTTTTTTAATGATAAAGAATTATACAGTGAAATATTTTCGGAGCAAAGTAGACAATCATGCCTTCTAATTTTTGAATTGGAAATAGTGCCGGCCAAATTCAGACCAAAATTGCCCCACGATTCATCGCTAGGAATGAAGAAATATCCAAAAAATGGGGATTTATCACCGGATAGTCAGGGGACTAATTTGTACAGAAGTTAAAACTCGTGGCAAATTGGAAAACCCTTCAAAACAATTTTTTTAATAAAACTGGGATTAGGGAATAAATTTCAACAATATGTTTATACAACAATCCAGGAGTTAGACCCGAAAGATTTAAAATTTAAATCAAAATATTCCATTGGCAAAAATCACTTAATATATGTATTATTAAAAAGACAAAGATTATGTATAAATTTTTTTTGTCGGATGATAGTTGATGAAATTTAAAATTGTTGGTTCTATCGACAAAATTAAGGTCGTAGCGAGTGGTAAAAATATTAAGGAGTTAAGAAGATTAAAGAAGGTATATGGCGAAGGCAGGTGGCGTAAATTAAAAGGTAATGCAACAATAGAATTGGAAAATGGTTCAAAATATTTGGTGGAAATACATTGGTATGAAGCTCATGGAATCGGTAAAAAAGAATTTAAAATAAAAAAATTTATTAATTAAAGCATAGAGATACCATGCAATCAAATTTTGTTATTTGTATTAATAATGAAGGATACGAGGCCTCTCTGGAAAAGGGAAAAGTATACCAATTGAGGAATGATACAACCGCAGAAAAGCGAGATTTTATAAGAGTTTTTGATGAATCCGGTGAAGATTATTTATTTCCGAAAGAACTTTTCGTTGCTATACGTTTACCAAAAGAAGCAGAAAAGGCACTAGTTGCTTAATCATTTTCAGATTATTAAAACAGTGCCAAATTAATTGGCCTAACTAGCGCTTTAAGCGACCCCGTCTAATGCCGGACTCTGGCGGGAGGGCTTGCTTGTTCTTGACTCTTTGGTGTGTTGAATAAAATTTTATACAGATTATGCGCTTATGTGAATCCAGCGGCTTAAACGTCGTCAAAAACTCATGGGAAATTAAATAACCAGGCAATTTTAAAATACTCTGTGATTTATCTCCTGCCAGAAAATTGCCGGCAACATCGGATTTATTCGAGGATGATTTTCAAGTCAGCCGATAGATATAGGATTGGTAATTTACTTTCAAATTATTAAATTAGAAATAGCGTCGGTAATTATCAATCTAAAATGGCCCCACGATTTATGGTTGGGCACAGGGATTATTCCCAAATATTTGAAAACTTTAAGTTTACTCTTGATAAATTCATTAAAATCGAATAGATTATTGTTAATTCAAAATCAAGTAATATTGAGCAAGTAAAAGAAAGGATTATCATAAATTCCGGAGTAAAATATGGGGTTTGATTACCATAGGTTGATTTTAGCCGCTGAGATTTTTTTGTGGTCGATTACATCCCTGTCAGTCGCTCAATCTATAGACCCATTACGTCTTTTTCCGCATCATCTGGATGATTACTGGGAATATGAACATTACGATCCCAGTTGTAATCCATTTGGTTATTCGACTAAAACAGTGACTTTAGATTCACTTCTACCCGATGGAAACTATCTGGTAGAGGTAGGTGGATGGATTTATTATGTTGATACAACTGCTAAAAAAGTATTTCTCCCGGGTCCCAAAGATACAACCCTCTACTATAAATTAGATGCCAAATTAGGTGAAAAATGGTATACCAGTAATTCGGAATGGTATTGGGCTGTTGTTACTGATATCTTCACAACACCTATATTGAATGAAGTTAAAGTCATTGAGTTCTGGGGAAAAAGTGAGGTGGATAGTTTGTGGATGTACACTGACTATTTGCAAAGTGATTTTGGATTGATCCGGCAGGATGTGGAAGGCGGATGTCCTTTTGGAGATATGATTCTGAGTTGCTGCATCATAAACGGAATTCAATATGGGGTATGTGTTTTAGGCATGGACAATGCTTTTCAAACCTCTGTCATAGATGGTTTTCGTTTATTTCAGAATTATCCCAATCCGTTTAATCAATCGACTGTGATTCGGTATAATTTGCCGCGGGCCGTTTTGGTTAATTTAGCAATTTATGATTTGACAGGACGCAAAATACGCAAGCTCGTTCAGACGGTTCAACCGGCGGGAGAATATGAAATTAATTGGAATGGAACCGACGACAGTGGTAAAATGGTCAGTTCGGGAGTGTATGTTGCTCAATTATCAGCAGGAATTTATAAAAAAAGTATAAAGCTGGAACTGATTAAATAATTTTAATGATTCCTACTTTTACTCCGTAAAATGTTAATTAATTTTATTAAAAT
>CAYWTB010000135.1:0-8522 GCA_964461135.1 uncultured Caldithrix sp.
ATTATCTTAAAAGTCAACATAATACCCAACAATATAATGTTGACATGACACTAGGGTGCCTGCTAATTTTTCGAACTCTTGCTTACTGGGGAGATGCCATCCCGCTGGAACTGCTTCTTTTGCTGCCTCCCAAGTGTAGAATCTGCCAAATTGCATGCCAGCCGAATCACCTGGTACTGGCCAACTCCCGTTTTCGGTGGCATAATTCAGGTTTTGCGCCAGCCATACCTGATCCCCGATTTTAACCGTGCTGTACGTGTGGCCATCTCTTGAATCTGTGAATAAACCCCTTTGATAAGTTTGTCCCCAAAGCGAAGTAGATAGAAGCACAAAAAGTAGGCAAATATAGAATATCTTTTTAATAAGTATCATGTGCCCTCCTTATCTTAATAGATACGAATGTACAACATCTAATCATCGTGTTCAAAGTACAGGCAACATTAATTATCGTAAAGCAATTTCTGCTTAAAAATCCCCTGGTTGCTGGAATTTATGCTGCTGGTTTCAAAATAGCCTCCGATCCTGCGGAGTAAATCAATCGTTTTAACCAAAAACCACATATCCTGTCCTCATCCACGAGGCTGTGGCCTAACGCAAGCATCAGTTGCAAAAGGGCATTTGACGCATCGATCTTTATAAATGAATTTGGACTTTGATTAACGCACTATTTTTCTGGATTTTAATGTCCGCCCTTTTGTCAACTGGATGCATAGTTAGGCATATTTTAATAATGTAACTATCTTAATATAGTATTATGATGTAATTATAAACTATAACCCAAACTTATGCCAACCCATGGCATAATGACAAACCGACCATCACTTTTAAATGGTATACCAATAAATGGGATAAAACTTATTCGAAATAACGGTCCATTCTTTTTTTGATATCTATATCCATAAACTCCATGAATCATTACTGACGCAAAACCATGATCAAATATACCACTAAAGCCACCCCCAATCTCAGTCCTATATGTCTCCCCGCGAAAACGATAATACATTAAACTGGGGATAAAAGCATTTTCGACCTGTTGTATACCCAAACTCATAGCTTCTGATTTATTTTTTCGATAATCGACATTAAATGAGTAGAATCCCTTACCCAACAATTCAAAATAAAATGCTGTACCAGACTCTTTATAAACAAAATTCTGGTGTTCTTCTATTTTTTCAGAATCTAAACTTGCTGTCTGATGTTTTAATAAATTCTGACTTTGAAATTTTTCTGCTTTAATTTCTTTGCCGATCCCATCACTTTTAATAATTTTTTCATTCTCTTCTTGTGCAGAAAGTGGGATTATGATGATAAGAGAAGTATAGATAAATATCATTATTGAGAGAAAATTTTTTCGAAACATTACTCTCTCCTTTCCGTGATATTAAATACTTTTTGATAAGCAAAACCAGAATTTATGCCTAACTTGTCAATATGTGGAAAATTATGCTTGATAACACCCTTATAGCATACCTATTTTCCATAATATAACACTATTCACTTCAAAATGTGGAAAAATTTGGTACTGATTTTCCATATTTACCCGTTATATGGATATATGATGGAAATTGGAGAAGAATAAAATAAAACCTTGCAAAATTACTGCTAATGAAACGAATACGAATATTTCTCGACAGCTCTGCCACGTCACTTACAGGGTATGATTTTAGCCCCTAAAGGTTGATCGGGTAATGCAATCAAATAGAAATCTAATAGTTGCAGGTATATTACCTATTTTTTACGGATTTGTCAAGTGGTGCTGGGGTAGAGAAATTTGGGTTATATATGCAGGAGTAAAACGTCTAAATATTAGGATAATAAAGTTGATTTCAAGTAACAAAATTATTATTAAAAAACAGTTTCAATTCTTCTTTGAAAATCAATAAAAAACCTTCATTTTGTTACTTTAATGTTACTTATAATAAAAATATGAGCTCCCATGTCCCTATAATTATTGAGTTTATAAATTTTAAAACTTGACCCAAGGGAGGGCGTTCTCCGGGGTTCCCAACTGTAACCTCATGTTAGAGCCTCACTAAAACCCACCAGGAAAAAAGTCAGAGCGGTCCACAAATAGAGGATCCAAACCTGTTTATGATACACTGTCGATATCCATTGCAGCACTCCATTGCGGGAAAAAATGCTGGGAAGTGGCAACAGACTCAATTTCAATAATGATTAAACGTCTTCTATATTGAAGTTCATTTTACTTTGGAATTGAAGGGGAATCAGCCTATATTTTTCATATCAGAACACAGGGAAATTTTACTACTGTAAATTCTACTTCTTGCGGCAGGCAAAATTGGCACGGGAAATAGTTGGAATGCTTCTCGAAAGAAAACGACAATATCAGCTGAAATTATCATCCCTTTAATTAAATCGAAATTAAATATGCCGGATGATGTTTTTGTATTGGCCCGGAAGTCATCTTAAAATCTTAACCACCCTGAAGAAAATACTGAATCGCTTTTCAACTTAAATGTACGGAACACCTTAAATATTCAACTTTTCTAATAACATGAAATGGCAATAGAAATCCATTATCCGTTATCAAATTGAGGACAAAATTCCGGAAGTAGCAAAATAATTCCGATTACGCCAGGCTGGAATTGAAAATGAGAGATGAGCAAAAATACCCTCGGCCGCGAAAAAAATGGAGTCAAAATTTCCTTAAAGACCCGAACATCGCGGCTAAAATAGCTGATTCCCTGGAAATACAGCAATCCGGTATTATTATTGAAATCGGAGCAGGAACCGGCATTTTAACCCAACAGCTCCTGAATAAAACCGACACCCTGGTGAGCGTGGAAATAGATCCGCGGCTGGCGCACGAACTGAAAAGCTCCTTGGGAAATCCTGCAAATCTCTCTGTCCTGCAGGAGGATTTCCTTGAAATTGATCTTAAAAAACTTCTTTTATCCTATCCGGAGAGAAAGAAATATATAATCGGGAATCTTCCCTACCATATAACTTCGCCCATTATTTTTAAAACCCTGGACCACACATCACTCATTGAACAAGCCGTGTTTATGATTCAAAAAGAAGTCGCTCAACGAATGGCTGCTCCCCCTGGCTCCAAACAGTTTGGAATTCTTTCAGTATTCTGCCAGTTTTATGCACAAGTAAAATATCTTTTCACCGTTCCCTCACACCTGTTTTATCCGCGCCCGAAGGTAGACTCAGGTATTATCAGCCTTGATTTTCTTCCTGATGCTGAAAGCAGGGTAGTCAATATGGGATTATTCCGGGAAATCGTCCGCCAGACCTTCGGACAACGCCGGAAAATGCTGCGAAACACATTGTCTGCCCTCTATCCACAGACTATATTGCATCAGATTGAGCTGGATTTAACCCGCAGGCCGGAAGATTTGTCAGTATCGGAATTCATAGATCTTTCCAATCAGTTACAGGTCGTTCAAAAGCGTTCATCATATGACCAGATTAGTTAAGGACAGGGATCTTGCAGAGGTCCTTGACAATTTGCGGTATCTGATCAGGCAGGAAAGGGCCAGTTTCGCCATGCCGGTCATTGCCGATTTGCATCCTTCCGATATTGCAGAAATTCTCTCACATCTTAATGAGGAAGAGCGGCGCGCTATATTTTCCCTGCTGCCACCGGAAACCGGCAGTGAAGTACTGGTGGAACTGGAAGAGAATGTGGTGGAAGATGTTCTGGAAGAAATGGACACCCGGCAGATTGCAGAGATGGTGAATGAAATGGATTCGGATGATGCAGCCGATTTGATTTCCGAGCTTTCACCCGGGCAGGCCGCGGAAATTCTGGAACATGTAGAGGAGGAAAATTCCGAAGAAATCCAGGAGCTCTTGCTCTATCCGGAAGATACCGCCGGGCGTATTATGGCCAAGGAATTTGTGGCCGTGCCGGGTACAGCTACGGTCCAGATGGCGATCGATGAAATCAGAAAAAAACATGAAGAAATTGAAAACATTTTTTACTGTTTTGTCATTGATGATTTCGGCACTCTGATCGGAGCGGTCTCATTGCACGATCTTATTCTCGCCTCATCGGACACAAAAGTTCAGGATATTTCCGAGAAAGAGCTGATTTCCATCAATGTCCAGATGGACCAGAAGGAAGTGGCGCGGGTGTTTAAAAAATATGACCTTATGGTTGCTCCCGTGGTCAATAGACGCAATAAACTGCTGGGCCGCATCACGGGGTTGATGATATCGTGGACGTCATCAATGAAGAGATTGGGGAAGATCTCGCCCGCCTAGCCGGAACCGGTGAAGAAGTGGTCCTGGAAAACAGTATTATCCAGATTACCCGGGCTCGGCTTCCCTGGCTCATAATTTCCTTTATCGGACAGATTCTGGCGGCTTTTATCATGAAACATTTCGAAGGAACCATTGAACAGATCATTGCTTCCACCTTTTTCATTCCGATGGTTATGGCCATGGGAGGCAGCGTGGGACAACAATCCAGTGTTATTGTGGTCCGGGGTCTGGCCACCGGCGAAATCAACTTCGGAGGGGCCTGGCGGTGACTTAAAAAAGAAATCCTGGTAGCGATTCTGAACGGCCTTGTGCTCGGCTCCCTGATCTTCGTCATTATCTATCTGTGGGACCGGGATATTCTCTTCGGTATGCTGCTGGCAGTTTCCCTGATTATCATCATTCTGAATGCCTCGCTTTTCGGGGCGGTTGTCCCCATGTTATTCAAAAAAATGGAGGTGGATCCCGCACTGGCTACAGGACCTTTCGTTGCCACTTTTAATGATGTCATCGGCCTGATGATCTATTTTTCCCTTCTTACTTTCGGATTCCATAATTTTCTATGATTTATTTTTTATTAGTTTTTGTGAACCGGTTATCTTTTGTGAGAGTATCTAATTAAAAAAATGAAAAAAATATAACCGGATCAGAGTTAGCAAAATCATATATGGGAATTAAAAGCTGATTTTGTTCTGCTTATTTAGGAATGTCATTGCTTCCGGAAGGGTTGGGGTCTTATTTTCCCGGCAACAACACGAGTGTTGCAGGGAAAGCCTTTTATCTGATGAGCACTTATGAGTGAAAACCTGAAAACCGAAGCACTGGTTTTATACGGAATGCGCTGGAGCGAATCCAGCAAAATCATACATCTCTTTACGGCCGATAAGGGAATACTGAAAGTGATTGCCCGGGGAGCCCTGCGGCCCGCCAGCACCTTTCGCGGGATTCTGGAAAATCTCAACCATGTGGAAGTTATCGTTTCCATAAAAGAGAGCCGTAACCTGCAGATACTGTCCCAGGCGGATCTTCTGAATCCCTTTTCAAATATCCGTGAAGACCTGGAATCCACCATGGTTGCCTTTTCCATGGCAGAACTACTGCGGGCATTAATACATGAGAATGAAAATTCCCGTTCAATTTTTCAATCCACCGTGCAGATCATGAATTCGCTAAACCGGTTCTCCGGTTCACATTATCTGATTTTCCTGCTTTATTTTCTGCTGCACATCAGCGATTATCTGGGATTCGGATGGAATTTTTCCCAATGCCGAAGATGTGGAAAGATGCCACAATCCTTCCCGGTGAAACCCGATGTGGTAAATGGGGCTGTCTTTTGCCAGGATTGCCAGCCTGTGTCCTCCGGAACTTCTGCAGAGCTCTCCCGGCATCAGTGGGAGCTGCTGATACATCTGCAGAGCGCAGATCCAGCAGATATTATTCCGGGTCCGGAAAAAGACAATCCCGACATTCAGCTCCAGCCGTTGGTTGATCTGCTGTTATCCCACATCAATTACCATACCGAGCAAAACCTGCAATTAAGATCTTTGAAAATGTATCTTCCATAATTATATTTGCACCTTATTTTAGTGTAAACATCGGGCGGGGCATACGGATGGAGCCGTTTTTGCCGATATGTTAATTTATAAAACGTAATACACGGATTTTTCAGATTTGATTAAAATTATAGCAATCAACCTTTATACGTTAACTGCGTTCAACTTGATACATTTAATAATGAGGAATGAGTGTGGCACAAAAAACTTTAAATAAGGTTATGGACAAACTCAGCTCCCTGGCCAAACGGCGCGGCTATGTATTTCAGAGCAGCGAAATCTACGGTGGCCTCAACAGCTGTTATGATTATGGACCCCTGGGTACCGAATTAAAAAAGAACATTCGTGAGTTGTGGTGGAAAACCATGGTATATGAACGCGATGACATTGAAGGCCTGGATTCCAGTATTCTGATGCATCCCCGTATCTGGGAGGCCTCCGGTCATGTGGAAGGTTTCACCGATCCGCTGGTGGATTGCAAGACCTGCAAAATGCGCTGGAAAGCGGACCAGATAGATCTCAGCAAGGGCTGTCCCAATTGCGGGGGAGAACTGACCGAACCACGCCAGTTCAATCTGATGTTTAAAACCTTTATGGGACCGGTGGAAGATGAAGCCAGTATCGTCTACCTGAGACCCGAAACAGCCCAGGGAATATATGTCAATTTTCACAATGTCAGAGAAGCCGGCAGGCAGAAGATACCATTTGGCATCGCCCAGATCGGCAAGGCATTTCGTAACGAGATCACTCCCGGTAATTTCATTTTCAGAACACGTGAGTTTGAACAGATGGAAATGCAATATTTTGTAAAACCGGGAGCAGATGAGGATTGGTTCCTTTACTGGAAAGAGCAGAGAATCGCCTGGTATGACCGTCTGGGAATCCGTCACGAAAAATTGCGTTTCCACCAGCACAGCCAGAAAGAGCTGGCTCACTATGCCAAGGCCGCTTTTGATATTGAATATGAATTCCCATTCGGCTGGAGTGAAATTGAAGGAATACATAACCGGACAGACTTTGACCTCTCACGGCACCAGGAATATTCCGGGAAGGATCTACGATATTACGATCAGGAAGCCAATGAGAAATATATCCCGTTTATCATAGAAACCTCGACCGGGGTGGATCGTCTGATGTTAACAGTACTGGTGGATGCTTACGAAGAAGAGCCCGAGAGAGTGGTTCTGCATCTGAAACCGCAGATTGCTCCCATTAAGGCCGCCGTATTCCCGCTGGTGAACAAGGAAGGTATGCCGGAAACAGCTTCAAAGCTGTTTGATGAACTTCGCCGGGATTTTAAGGTGTTTTATGATGCGGCCGGATCTGTGGGTCGCAGATACCGCCGGCAGGACGAAGCAGGTACTCCCTACTGCATCACCATAGATGGCCAGACCCTGCAGGACCGGACTGTGACGGTGAGGGAAAGAGACAGCATGGAGCAGGTCCGCATCGGCATGGACAAGATTTATGAATTTTTGAAGGACCATATTGCCTGAAGGCAGGAGGACAAGAGGAATCAAAGACATTGGCAGATTTAAAAAAAGGGGGGAATAAATTTATTTGTATATAGTTTTGGCTCCGAAACTAATTGGGCTGTCATTGCCACGGAAGTGGCCACTATGTGGCGAGACATGGATGTCGCGGCCCGCCTGCTGCAGGCAGGCAATCTCCATGTTCCTGGGTTTATCCCGGGGAAAGTTAATGCGGCAAGATTCTAAGGGAATTGATTCTTCACTTTTACTCCTCGCCACATGGTGGTCCCTCCCGGTACAATGACATGCAATTAATTATCATGCAATATTTAATAAAAATCAATGATTCAGAACTCATTGTCACGAAGTCAAAACTATTAACATATAAATTGATTCAAAAAATATGGTTCTTTGGTACTCTTTCTTTTTATGACTTAGTGTACCTTGGTGGTTGAAAATTTTGCAGGTTATATGATTTTAATCGAAGGGTCTTAACGTTATAAAATTCATGCCGTTCATAATCCGGTAGGTGGAACGGGATGTTTTAAAATCATCTGATACGAATCCTTTTTCGGTTATTACTCTATGTTGCACTTTTGTGCCGGCGATCCTGCCCTGAATCAGTCAAATGATTATTTTTAAAACATGCCAAATTTTTATAGTGCCCCGGAAATTTCTATTAATGAAGTAGACCATAAAATTAAATCCGGAGAAAAATTTATTCTGCTTGATGTCCGTGAGTCGGAAGAACTGGAGAAAGCGCGAATTATTCATCCCAACGTAGAGTTTTCTCCGCTCAGCAGAATTAATAAAGAAAAACTGAAAGCACTGCCGGAACGGGCCCTGCGTAAGGATGAAGAAATTATTGTGATCTGCCATCATGGTATCCGCAGTGCCCTGGTAACCGCCTGGATCCGAAGTGAGGGATGGGCACATGTTTACAGCATGAATGGCGGACTGGCAGCCTATGCCCGCAATATCGATCCGTCAATCGGAACCTACTGAGGGTGCCTGTTCAATCGGTAAAAATTTTCCTGGAGTATTTACGATGTCTCCGTGGGAATGGAATGACCCGATATTTCACACTGAAGTATAGCGGTCTTTTTTATACTGAAACCGAATATACTGTATTTAATATCGTGAGTTGTACGATGCCGCTGGTTTTCATTAAATTTTCAGGTGCACATTCTAATCAAGGTTTAACCGGAGGTTTACTGCCTTTCACGAAACTCATAAGTGATGATATTGCATAATATACGGGGTA
>CAYWTB010000136.1:0-8416 GCA_964461135.1 uncultured Caldithrix sp.
GGATTTTTGAATTCAGGAAATCCCTAAAATGGCCCGTAACTGTCAAAGTCGAGAATAAAGTGTTTCCATTTTTCCGGCACTTCATCGTCCGGGAAAATGGCGTCTACAGGGCATTCCGGCTGGCAAGCTCCGCAGTCGATACACTCTTCCGGATGGATGTATAATTGCTGGTTCAATTTTTTCAGACGTGTCTTATCTTTACGGGTTAAGGAAAATCCTTCCGGAGGATAAATACAGTCCACCGGGCATACTTCCACACAAGCAGTATTACAAACCCCTTCGCAGGGTTCTGTAATAATATATGTCATAACAACTCCCTTGGAATCTTCGCTTTATGAGTCATTTGAGCCTTGAATCCGTAATGCGGTAAGGGATATGACCCGAGGAATGTTACTCCTCAAATCCCAGTTCCTTCTCCATGAAATCAGTAAAATTCATACTGGAAAAGTTTTTCAGGGCTTCACGGGCAGCCTTGCGCACATTTTGATTCTCTGATAGGCTGAATTGTTGCAGGATCTGTCCCAGATGTTCGGTTTTATTAATGTTTGCCAGTGTCAATAGGGCATAGGATAAGATATCCGGATCATCACTTTGCAGAAATTTTTCAATTTGCCGGGCCAGGACAATTGAATCTGAAGAATAGCTGGAATTGATAGCCACTATGATGATCGGTTTAGGGTAGCCGGTTTCCAGATGGCCAGCCAGCTGGTCAATCCAGAAATGCGGATATTTCCCCATCGCCTGCAGGGCTGCCAGTTTTGATGATGTATCTTCATAATTAATGAAATCCTGTATCGCCTCTTTGACGGGTTCCAGAAAGCCCAGATCACTGATAGCAATGAGGCTGGATTCCCGTACCCCCAGATCTTCAAATTCATTCTGAATAAAGGAAAGAAGGACATTTTTCACCCGGCGGTAATCATCCTTCAGTGTTTCATCCTGTAATTCATCCCATTCTTCATAAAAATCCAGGTTGGTATCGGAACCGGCATCGTCTTCATAATTACGCATAACCCCTTCGTAGATCACTTCACCCAGGGATTGAATGGATGCCTTTCGTATAGCTTCCTCTACCTCGTTTTCAGACATGTCCAGCAGGATATCCAGAACATAGGGTTCCCACACACAGCCACCGGCAGTAAGGGCCGCTCCACCCCTGATTCTTTCATCGGGCGACTGCAACTGATCCCGAATAAATTCGACATTGGCGGATGAGTAATCATCCTGCTGACGAATGTTTGCCAGCCTGGTCAATATTTCTTTCCAGTTATTCTCTTGATAAAATTCCTGCATCTTTATACACCCGGGTAAATTTTAAACACATAGGAGGAACAGCGACCAGAAAAGGAAAGTTCCATAAATTACCGTGTTCTTTTTCAATTTGTCTGATTAAGGATTTATTTGTTCCTGTATAATTTAACTGTAACTTTAAGGGAAATCCGGTGTAATTTAAGAGCCGGGAACTAAAAAAGTGAACGTGATTATAAAACATGCTTGATAACGGAATCCAATTTGCCTTAATTTTCAACTTTCATTAAACGATAATGGGAATATGAGAGAAGAGTTTAAAGCATTGAACGAACGGGAGAAACTGGTTCTTTATACGATCGTAAAGAGTTTTATTTTGACAGCAAATCCGGTCGCCTCTCATTATATTTCCCGTTTCAGTTCACTCTCGTTCAGCCCGGCAACCATTCGCAACATCATGGCCGAACTGGAGGGAAAGGGGTATATATATCAGCCCCATACCTCGTCGGGACGTATACCCACATCCGCTGGGTACCGTATTTTTGTTGATCAGATGCTAAAAAGGAGTCGTCTCTCTCAGGAAGTAAAGGAGAAAATCAGGAAGGTCATGGTACTGAGCAGCGGAGATTATGAAAATGTTTTCCGGGAGTCCTCCCATATACTGGCGCATTTATCTAAACAGTTAAGTATTCTTATTTCGCCCCAGTTGGATGAGGGCATTTTTCACCGTATGGAGATCAGCCGACTGGGAAGCGAACGTCTTTTAATGATCATTTCTATCAAAAGCGGTATTGTAAAAACCATTATTCTTGAAATAGAATCTTCCATACCGGATAAGCAGCTGGATATTTTGAAGCAGATGCTGAATGAGCGTCTGGATGGTCTGAAAATCCGCGAAATCAGAACTAAATTTGAAGAAATAGTTAATGATATCCGGGATGAAAAATCGGGTCTGATGCATTTGTTCATCGATACTGCGGATCGGATATTTGATTTTTCGGAAAACAGCACTATTTTCGTCACCGGTACACATAATTTTTTACGACAACCGGAATTCTCCAATCATCCGGAGCTATACAGCGTGGTTGAAGTTCTGGAAGATAAAAACATAATCATTCATCTTCTGGATCAGAGCGGAGAGGCAGAGAATCTTAATGTTTTGATCGGGGATGAGATTAATGAAATAAAAATGAAAAATTGCAGTATAATCACTGCCCGCTATAAGCTCGGTGAGGTACATGGGACCCTTGGAATTGTAGGACCCACCCGAATGGATTATGGCCATCTGATTCCTCTGGTAGAATATACCGCCCAGACATTATCGGAACTGATTGAGGCAAATTTATAAATGTGCCGGTAAACCTGTCAATTTACAGTCTTCTTAAATTGAGCAAGTGACTCACACGATACTTTAGTTTAATGAGAAGAATTGAAAGGGAGCAACAGGATAAACAATGACGACCAAACGAGATTATTATAAAATTTTAGGAGTAAGCCGGACGGCCACTGATGAGGAAATCAAGGTGGCTTACCGTAAACTGGCCATGAAGTACCATCCTGATACCAACCAGGGAGACACGGACGCCGAAGATAAATTTAAAGAAGTAGCCGAAGCTTACGAGGTTTTACGGGATAAAAATAAAAAAGCCATGTATGATCGTTTTGGTCATGAAGGCTTGCGGGGCGGGGGAACCGGGGGTGGCGGATTTCATGATCCCTTTGATATTTTCCGGGAGGTATTCGGTAGCGGGTTTGGCAGCATATTTGATGAATTTTTTGGTGGTCAGACAGGGCGCAGCGGGCGTCGGAATCAGCGACGGGGAAGGGATTTGCAGGTTCGGCTGAAGTTAACGCTGGAAGAAATTGCGGTGGGTGTGACCAGACAGATAAAAATCAAGAAACTGGTGGCATGTGATACCTGCGAAGGCAGTGGTGCCAAGAAGGGATCCCGGCCTGCCACCTGCCCGCAGTGCGAGGGAAAAGGGGAAGTCCGCCAGGTTTCCCAGTCGCTGTTCGGACGTTTTGTTAATATAAACACCTGTCCGCGTTGCGGGGGTCGGGGAACCACTATTACGGATCCCTGCCCGACCTGCCGGGGAGAAGGTATTGTTCACGGGGAAGATACCGTGGAAGTGACTGTTCCGCCGGGAGTGGCAGAAGGGAATTATCTGACGCTTAGCGTGCAAGGCAATGCCGGACCAAACAATGGTCCGGCGGGTGACCTTATCGTGGTAATGGAGGAAAAACCGCATGATTTCTTCATCCGGAACGGACATGATGTGATTTTTGACTTGAATCTGAGTTTTCCGGAAGTGGCACTGGGAACAGAAGTTGAAATTCCTACACTTGAGATGGAAGGTGAAGGAAAAGAGAAACAGAATAAAATGGTGAAGATTACCATACCTGCCGGGACGCAGAGTGGGAAAATTTTTCGACTGCGCGGAAAAGGATTTCCCGAGCTAAACGCCTACCGTCATGGCGATCTTCTGGTTGAAGTAAAGGTTTGGACCCCCACCAGACTGACTCCCCGGGAAAAGGAACTACTGGAGGAATTGATAACGACGGAAAACGTCCAGCCTCCCAAGAAGAAGGGCTTCTTCGATAAAGTGAAAGAGGCCTTGAACATTTAAAAATAATCGGGCGGTACAGATGGCCGCCTTTTTTAATTTCAAATGTAAAATCCCCTTGCCATTGCATAAATTACTTTTAATTCCAACCAAGAATCTTAAGGAACATTTTCGATTAATTTTTTGTACAATAACGCCTAGAATACTTGTATCGTAGAACAGTTGAATTTTAATTATTCTCAACGATATATCCATTTACCGTAAAAAGAGAATCTCCTATAGGCTTGCGGTATGTCCAGTGAGCCTTCATTCCGCTAAAATCATCTTTCCCGTGACCCTTAACTTCATATGTTACGCCATCTTGAAGAGACAACCATCCTACAAAGGTCATGTCCCATTTCCCCATGTTCGGGATGTCCAATTCGCCGGTGCCCCACCGTTTATCACTTCCATCTGGATATATATCCAAATTGACAATCCAGATGGGCATCCCAGTGACACGTGGATCATTCATTATATCCTCGGTCTGGACAACACTGCCTCTAATCAGCACCCTGCCCCACTTGGTAAAATAATGGTCTTACCCGGATCGAGAAAGGCAATAAATGTTTCAGTCCCACTAAAGTAGGTAAAAACTTTTTTCGCCAAAAAAGCTGGAGCCTGATCATTTTGGTTTAGCTCAGGATCTAAGGCATTATTTTCTGAGCAACCAAAGAAAATCATAACTGTTGCAATGACCAAAAACATAAGAATTAAACGTTTCATGACATCCTCCAAAATTTTGATTGAAGCTGATTTAAAGAGTAATAAATCTCTCAATTATGGATATGAATTAAGAATATACTTTTTGTTATCTTTTCACCCCTTTCGAGAAATTTTGCTCTCTCCATGCCCCTCAAGGTTTCTTTTAGATCTCTGCTGTTCTATATAGTCCTCTTTTATTCTATCATTTACATACCACCAAGATTTGCCAGCCCTGCTCTTAATTATTAGTTTATTCTAAATGTGCCAGTGCCGTGGTCTGGTAAGCCAGGGGCTGCCCAGGTAAAATGTCCTTCTGCATGATTGTTGCGTCCAAGCCAATCCTCGAATTCTCCATACGCTTCCGTAACTGTGCCGTTCGTCCGCCAATTACTGTTTTTCCCAAGACGAGCTGTGGTCGTACCCGCCTCATCTCCGGCTAGGAGCAACTCTGTCTCATCAGCATTCCAGATTTCGAATCTGTCTTCGTAGTGGGATGCCTGTCCGGTGTATGACATTGGCGGAACCATCCACCATTTTATTACTCCGTTGATATCTCCGCTAATAGTCCCTGTCCACCCAAGTAATCTTCCCTGGGGATCGAGTATCCCAAGATGACCAACGAAGTCATATATGGTTGAATCTGAAATCGGTTTTTTTGCCAGAAAGTTTGTCACCTGACCAGTTTGACCTAATTCAGGAGCTAAAGCACTTTCATCGGAGCAGCCAAAAAAGAGCAAACTGGTACCGATAATTAAAAACATAATCAGTAAAGCTTTCATAACATCCTCCTAGAATTTTTTTAATAACTGATTTGAAATAATGAATCTCTCAATTATGGATATGAATTAAGAAGATACTTTTTGATATCTTTTCTCACCTCCTTTCGAGAAATTTTGCTCTCTTCATGCCCCTCAATGTTTCTTTTAGACCTCTGTAATTCTGTACCGCCCTCTTTGATTCTAGGTAAAGCAGACACATCTCAGAAAATGTACCATGAATTTTTCAAACACCGATCAAACGATTGAAATACATTTACTTAGGCGGGACGGGATGGTTATAAACGGATTGAATGAATCGCAAAAATCCGCAATATTTTGCGAGGGAATTTTGAGGTTTATTATTTTTATTGGGGTTAGATTCGAAAAATAAAACGAACCTTTTAAAGGAAGTTATTCTTTCCGGATATTAAACTGACTTATTTTATTTCGGATATTGCTTTCTGAAGTCTGCAATTTGCGAGCTGCTTTTGATTGGTTCCAACCACATTCAATGAGCGCATCTCTAATGATTTCAGCCTCATATTTACTCAATCGTTTTTTAATTGATTCTGATTTTTTTTCTGCATTCACTTCCTGCCTGAAATTTTCAAAATCTCTTTTCAAATCCATGGGGAAATAATCAGCATTAATGGTTAAGGCATTCGGAGGTGTAACGGTTATCATTCTCTCAATAAAATTTTCAAGCTCCCGGATATTGCCTTTCCAATTTCTTCGTTTCATGAATTCAACAATAACTTCCTGAAAATGGCTGGCTTTTTTGTTTTGTTTATGGGTAAACTGTTCCAAAAAGTGACGGGCGAGAAGAGGAATATCATCCCGGCGCTCGCTCAGATCCGGAATATGTATCGGATAGACGTGCAACCTGAAAAACAAATCTTCCCGAAACTGACGCGTTTCCACCAGGCTTTTCAGCGGCATACTCGAAGCGGCTATTATGCGCACATCGATGGGGATGGTGACATTGCCGCCGATGGGCCGTATTTCGTTCTCCTGTAAAACGCGCAGCATTTTGGATTGCATATCCGGATGCAGATTATTGATCTCATCAAGAAAGAGAGTGCCGCCATGTGCCTCCTGAAATAATCCCTTCCGGTCAGCGCCTGCTCCTGTGTAAGCTCCGCGTTTGTGGCCAAACAATTCACTTTCCAGAAGAGTATCCGGCAAAGCGCCGCAATCGATAGCGATAAACGGCTCGTTAACCCGGACGCTGAAATTGTGGATTGCCCTGGCGATCAGTTCCTTACCGGTACCCGTATGACCAATCAGCAACACCCTTCCCGATCAAGCCGGCATTGTTGTATTTTAATATAAGGCTGGATTCAGGAATACCCTTACGGAAAAACTGTCTGATTTTCTGCACATTCCGCAGAAACGGGGCGGAAAGGGCCGCAATATTGCCCAGAGATTCCAGAATACTATTTTCATCTGAAAGGGTAGTTTTCTGAAAAATTAATATCAGAGCGCCGATGATTAAACCCTCACTGATGAGCGGGACTCCGGCAACGGACTTTGCTGTTGTGTTTTGAAATAACCCATTCAAAAAGCGTTTGTCATTTGCATCACAAGTGGTAGCAGCTTCGACAGACTGTAAAAGTTCAATAAATTTCTGTCCTTAACAATATCCATGCTTAGGAACGGTTTCCCTTTGCTAATGATCCAGCCCCCAACATGGATGTGGATATCGCGGTATTCGAGTTGTTCGACCGATTTCCCGTCCTGAATAATGGTTTTAACGGTCTCACGTGTATCGGGATTGACCATCAGGATCAGGGCCAGATCAGCATTTAGAAACTGTGCCGATTTTTGAGCGACAAGACGGACGACTTCATTAAAATCAGTTTGCTGTCCAAGAATTTTGGCCAGTTCGAAAAGATCAGGATTATTGATTAGTTTCCCGGGCAATTTCATTCTTCCAGTTAGGTTAAAAATACATTCTGAACAACTAATTAAAACTGGTAAATTATAAGATACGTCATCTTCGTGTTAAATCTACATCAGGTAAATTCAGTGGTCCAATCAATTCTAAGAATCTTGGTTTTTCCAGATAGTCACCAAAGTATTGGACAAATCGCTTTGTCCATTGAATATAGGGATGCCGTCTTTCAATAGCCTGCTCGGACCAGTAATAAAATTTTTCATCTTCTTTCAGACCGGCGTAAATGACTGATAATCCCCAGGTGTCCCAAAGCGTGTTACTCGTTTCCAGCTTTTTGGCAACCTCCAGTGCTTTAGCTTTTTTTCCTGCCAGTGCATAAGTATGACCTAATCCAAATGCCCAGTAGGGAACCAGTTCCGCGCTTTTTTTCTGATATTTGATGGCTTCATCATACATTTTTTTCCCGGCGTAGCTCTCACCCATCACAAAAAGGGCAAAAGGCGAATCCGGCTGCAGCTCAAGCGATTTTTGGGCGAACTCGATGGATTTGTCGAATTCACGCCTGAAAAAGCACATCCACCCGTACTCCGCAGGATAAACAGGGGATAGTGGGTCAATTTCCATTGCCCGGTTCATCAATGCGGGGATTTCATCCGAGTCTTCCATGAATAGTAAAAACCATGAATAATGCATCAATCCGAGGTGCAGGCTGGGATTTATTTCCAGTGCCCGTTTATAATAGTGCCTTGCCCGTCCCTTATCCAGATCGAAATAGATACTAATCATGGCCATTGCCAGATGAACTTCTGCCAGATTTTCATCCAGTGCCAGGGCTTTTAATGCAGCTTCCCTGGATCTCTCTGAGGCTTCAGTCGGTGGTGCCGGTGTATGTGCAATCATGCAATAGCCTAAAGCAACTCCAGCCTGCGCCAGTGGCTCGTTTGGGTCATTTTCAACAGCTTTGTGCAGGAGTTCTAAGCCTTTGTTCATGCCCGTTTCTGTTCTTTGATTGATATGATACATCCCCTTTAAATACAGGGAATAAGTTTCAGGATTCACCAGACGCTTTTGAGCGAGATACAATTCATCCTCAGGCGTCATTTTTACAAGAATCTGATTGGCTATGGCCCTGGCGATTTCTGATTGTAACCCTCCGTTTCTGAATTCTTGACTCAGCGTTGAGGTTTTATTACACTACAGGG
>CAYWTB010000137.1:0-8385 GCA_964461135.1 uncultured Caldithrix sp.
CAGAACTAATCTAACGTTAATCAGGGAAGGGGTCATTTGGCCCTATAGAAGATAGGATCTAAAATTTTAGGACAGGAGATTAGTTGCTTCAAATTAAGATTAACAGATATTTTGCGCTTTACTTTGTTTATCTAGTGGTTTTGCCCCTGATGGTTCAGGGACAGAAGGAGGGATTTAACCGGCAGAGGCTCGTGTCACCAGATATAACCAGATATACGCTGTTCAATATCAATAATATAACTGGCTGGATTGGATGGGATGGGACGTCTGGCTTCAATCCCTATGCGTGGGAAGCTGGTGTTTATTATCCTAAAGGAACCACCAATGTAGTTTATCAGGATGGGATTGTTTGGGGTGGTTTTGTACGGGACGGTAACCCGAATTTACCAGACCTGCGAGTAGGTGGACAGACCTATATTGTAGGAACTGCGCCTGGGAGAATCCTTGCACCGGGTGTAGCCCAGGATCCTTCCGATCCGCAGGTGCGCATCTACCGGATCCGGCGGGACTGGCAGAGTGTGTCCGATGAAGAGTTATGGATGGACGCTGCAGAACTGAATAACCTTGATCCCTCCCGGGTCACCCGTGATCAGATTGATGCGGTACGTTCTCAGTATGAAACGGACTGGGAACAGTGGCCGGTGGATTATGGTGCCCCGTTTTATGATGAGAACCATAATGGGATCTATGAACCGCAGCTGGGCGAGGAACCGGGTTTACAAAACGCCGACCAGGTGATCTGGTTTGTGTGCAATGATCTGGATTCGGGACAAACAGTTAATTTATACGGATCTCCCCCTATCGGTCTGGAATTGCAGGTTACGATGTGGGGCTTTAACACAAATCCAACCTTGAATGAGACCGTTTTCAGGCGATACCGCCTGATCAATAAATCCGGATATGATTTTGATTCGGCATTTGTGGCCCTGTGGACCGACACTGATATTGGAGAGAGTGGTAATGATTTTCTCGGTTGCGATACGCTCCTGCAACTGGGATATGCCTATAATGCCTATTCAACTGATGGTGAATATGATAAATTTGGATTACCACCTCCTGCATTTGGGTACACTTTGTTACAGGGTCCCCTGGTCCCGTCCAGCGGAGATGAGGGAGTATTTGATTTCAGCAGAAGAGTGGACTATCGTAACCTGCCCATAACTTCTTTCTTTTATTATTTGTGGTTAAATATCCCTGACTTTCATGATTATTCCAGCACTCTTAAATGGTATAAAATATTAAATGGATATTTTCCTAATAATGAGGTTATGAATGATTTAATGAGATATATAATTGGTGCCGGGCCGGAAAAAGGGAAATCAACCAAATTTCCTCTATCCGGTGATCCTGTCAGCGGTACCGGTGATGTGGACGGAATGGGAGATAACTTTGGCCCAGGTGACAGGCGGTTTGCCCAGTGCAGTGGTCCTTTCCGGCTGCAGCCGGGTGATACCCAGGAAGTGGTGATCGCCCTGGTAGGAGGAATAAATCCGAAGGGAGATCACCTGAGCAATATCGTTCGATTGAAGGATAACATCCGGACCATCCGGGGCTTTTACGGAACGACCATACACTTTCCCCGCCATACAAGCGCGCAGCTGGACTATCCGGATGATTCACGAAGCCACCTGCAGGTGAGCCTGAACCTGGATGATTTTGAGGGGGTGTCTGCAGCGGAACTTTATTTCACACCCAGCACAGGATACGAACCACCCTTTTCCCGCACCCTGTATGATGACGGCCAGCACGGAGACAGCCTCTCCCGGGACGGGATCTGGGGTAACACGGTTACGGTACCGAACCGGAAGTATCCGGTGGATGGGAATCTGATCGTTAACAGCTCGGCCGGCCGGGATACCTTCACCGCCACCTATTCCCGCCTGCAACTGCGGCCTCCCCCACAGGTAGAGGATTTTCAGGTAAGCTGGGAGAACGGGCGTCAGGATGGGGAGGTTAACTATGGGGAAGAGGTGCATCTTGCCTTCCGGTTGAAGAACCGGGATGCTCTGAACGGGATCGATTTTCTGAGGGTAAGTGTTGAGCAGGGAAGGAATCAGCGTAACAGCTTTACCTCTTCTCAATCCATCGGACCGGGAGAGTTGGTGGAAAGTGCGGATTTATATGCTCTGCTTACTGGACCCTATAGCGGGAACTCACTTTCCTTTCGCCTCCGGTTAGGCTTTGACGGATTCTATCAGGTGGAGGATTTGAGTTATCCAATCATTCCCTGGGAGCCGGATAGCCTGTGGGGAAAGAGTCTGCCGGTGGAGATTATGAAAGGATTTTCCAGCAACACCGAGGCATTTGTGGCCGATCCCACCCGCCTGACCGGTCACGAGTATGTGATTCATTTTATACAGAGAAGCGACACAGCAGAAGGTGCTCTGGGCTGGCAGTTACGGGATCGCAGCAATGGGGAAATTAAATTGCGGGAGGAGACCTTTCCGGCGGGTGAACATCCGGCCTACCCGGTGATAGACGGGATCGAGTTTCGGGTGAGGCCGGTGCTGCAGGGTTTTGCCAGTTTTCAGGTGGTGGCCAATGCCGCCGGTCCGATAGATCCCCCGGAAATGGGGTGTTTTGCCTTTTATGGCACTGGATTCCCCATTCTTATTAATGGCCTCTACCCTTATGGTACAGACCGGCCCACCCGTTATTTCCAGCAGAGTACAAACCGGAGTGTCTGGGGTGTACATGCGGCCATGGACAGTTCCAAAGATGGCAGTTTTGCACATTTTAAAGCCATCGTTACACATAATGGGGATTACCTGTCCCGCATTTCTCCCTTTGATTACGAACTTCGTTTTACAGAGGATGGAGGAGCAGCTGGCATCCTGGATTCGATTGGGATGGTGATCAATGTGCCGTTTGAAATGTGGAATATCGGCATCAAAAGTCCGGAAGAGACGGAAGATGATTACCGAATGATCCCTTTTGTAAAGGATCTGGATAGCAATGGTTTGTTTAATATCAATCCCGTAGATCATGTGATTTCCGGGGGAGATAATGATCCGGAGACCGATGCAATTTACTGGTTTAATCCGCTGGACCGCACACCGGGAGAATCGGGGTATGAATCTGCTGCATCGAGTAGTTTTACTGCAGGTGTGGGAGAGGGAGTAATGTCCGCGATGGTGCTTGTGAACTGGAATGGTGGATCGGTTAACGATCCCGATTTTCCGGAGAATCTGGATGCGGTGATGCCTGAGAGCGGTACCATCTTCAGGATCATATCCAACAAACCCAACCGTGTGGGGGACAGTCTTCTGGTGCGGGCCCCATCGGCACACCCGGATAAGCTCTATGACTGGCCGTACAGCTATCAGCTGTCCCAGAATTTTCCCAATCCCTTCAACAGCGGGACGGTGATACTATTCGAGTTGCCGCAGCCGTCGCCGGTGTGGCTGGAGATTTTTAATGTTCTGGGTCAACGGGTACGAGTGCTGCTGGATGATGTGACCCTGGAACGGGGCTATCACCGGATTCACTGGGATGGGCGTAATGGGAACGGCATACCGTTGGGGTCGGGAATTTATATGTACCGTTTTAAAGCCGGGACGTATGACAGGATACAGAAAATGATCCTGATCAAATGACAGTGACAATGATTATTTGTCCAGCTGGATGATGACTGTTTCACCGGTTAATCGTCTGCCCGGTTACTTTTATCTTTTAAAAATCCATGGTTAGTCGGCTCAATTTTTCAAACAAATTCTAGGAAATGTTATCTGCCAAATGGGGAATATCCCGGTTATGTCTCACGGCCTGAATTTCAGCAGCAACACTCAATGCAATTTCCGTCTCGGAATCCCCCCCGATATCCAGACCGATGGGAATAAAAACCCGGGATAAATCAAACTTTTCACCCAGATCGGTTTTTAATTTTGCTTTCAACTGGTGGGCTTTTGAACGGGAAGCGATCACCCCGATATATTTCAGGGTCAGTTTACGCTGTAAGAGCGTTTTCAATATCTGGTAGTCAAAATTATGACCGTGGGTCATTATTACCGCGTAAGAATTATCGGGGGGATTGAATTCCCCGGAGTATTCCAAATAATCTCGGCAGATTATATCATGTGCGTGTGGATTCTGAACGGGATTGGCAAATTCTTCCCGGTTATCGATCAGGATTACGTGCAAGTCCAAACGGGCCAGGAAAAATGACAGAGCATAACCCACGTGGCCGCCCCCGAACAGGTACACTGATGCAGCTGCCGGTTTGATGTCATAGAAAATGGTTACTTTGCCTTCACACATCATGGGAATGATCTCTGCATCTCTTTTTTTTCCTGTTTTATCAGCCTTTTCAGTGAGAATATATTCCTGCAGACCCGATGCCCCGTTACTGATTCTGTGCAGGCATTCCTGAATTGTTTTTTTCTCCAGGGCACCACCACCAACAGTGCCACAGGTCTGCCCATTTTTCTCCACCAAAATTTTAAATCCCACTTTCCCGGGAACTGATCCTTCCGTTTTCACCACTGTTGCCACGGCGAAGGGACTGTTTTGCCGGTTCAATTCAGCCATCCGTTCGAATAGTTCCATTAATAGTCCTCCGTTAATAGATCCGATGGGGTATCGAAATCTTTTAAGATTTGTGGATATTTGCAATCCCAAAATTTTTTATGTATCTCGCTCAAGCCGGACATTGTCTTCAGATTGCTTGAAACAGGTTCGGTTAAAATAAGCGGAACTATTTTCCGGTGAAAGAGCAGTGGATGACCGTTTTTCCCATCAAAACAAGGCTGGATCCAATGAAAACCGTCGTCCAGTTGAGCGGCAAATTCTTTATAAAATGAAAAAGGGATATGGGGCTGATCGACAAAATGGTAAAGTATCCATTGCGCTGATTGTAACTGTCTTAACCCCAGTTGAAGTGAACCGAACATTCCCCGCTCATAATCGGGATTATCAACAAAGTTTACCCGGTCCAAAATGACGCTCCAATCCCGCCTGGAAAACAGGGGTGGTTCCAGCCAGCTGTCAAGGGGCTCTCGCTGCAACCACCGGTTCACCTCTTCCCGAACATCCTCCCCGCGATATCCGGTAACAACACGGATTACTGAACTGACAGTTGACAATTTTGTGATGATGTTGATGATAAAAGGAAGGTCTTCGAATTTTTTGAGGGGTTTGAACTCTTTCATTCTCCGGGAGTAACCGGCACTGATAAGCAGCGAAGAAATGTCTGGCATTTTATGATTCTCATTATTGTTTAAATGAATTTATGGCAAGTATTCTGGAATCACCTCATATTATAAATATTCTTTTGAGTAAAACGGCAAAGTTCAAAATCCTTTGAGAGTAAAATAGCAGACAGTTCTTTCTTTTTTGGGATTAATAAATTCCTGTTTAATTTTGATGAAAAGAAATCTGACATTTTCCAGGTTAACAGATGCGGCCGGGAGGCCCTGATCGGCTGGCTGTCGCGAGAATTATCAGCCTGCCGGTCCGAGCAACTAATGATCGAATCATACAATGTTTCGAATCAAATTTAATAAAGGAAAATATCTTTTAAAATAGATACTAATTATCCGGGATAATATTTGAATCGGGAATAGAAGCGAAGCCACCTTACCGATAATTTTAAGATCATTTGAAGAGTCCCTGGAATCTTAAACACGAAAATATTGAGAGGACAGATCCTTTCAAACCATTAAATGTTGAAAAAAAGTAATATATTTGAGGTTAATTTACAAGAAATAATCAAGTTTTTTGACTGGTTTTTTCTGAGGAATGAAATACCTCAGCCAGGTGGAAGGAATCTAAATAAATCAATTAAAAGTTTGTTGTTTGATTCTTTTTTGGCTATTTTTTTATGAGGTGGAATATGAAAAATTTATATAAAAGCATGAATATATTCCGTTGTATTCATGAATCTCACAGTGGATTTAAGAATAAAATTTCGGTATATCATATCCTGAAAGAAAAATCCTGTTATCCTCATGGTTGCATTTATTTTCGCTGGAAATGTAAGCAGTTGAATAAAAAAAGCACCTGCCATCGGGGTTATTCCCACGTTGGCCGGAAATGCTTTGGATGCAGAGATTTTTATGAGGAGAAAATTCATAATTATCCCGAGCTTCAGATTGAGCCGGATAAATACAAGGAATTTCAGAGAGAGTTGGAGTATTTTGAGGACTGGCTGATGGAGAGGCAACATAAAACGGTGGATTTTTCCGGGAGAGTGAAGGGAGTTAAGCCTCGTTTTATCAATAAGGTATACCCTAAAACAAGTTTTCTTTCCTTCCGTGGCTTTATTATTATTTTAGCAGATGCATTTCTTGACCGGTTGCATTTTGAAGATCCCATATATCTGTTGATCTCGGGAAATTATTACCATCAGTTAGAACCGGGAATAAATGCAAAAATTGAGGGATTTGGTTATATTCATGTTGATCAGGGTCGGCTGACTCTGCAAAAAATGAGGGGTGTTGAAGTCATTGAGAGGGGCGAGCCTGCCTATTGGGATGAGCAGTCCATACAAATGGCCCGGGCGACGGCCACGGAGTTTGCTGAGCAGCCGGAAGGCTGCGTACAGTGCCCCATGGGCGCACTGGTGGATGTTGAGTATAACCGGGACCATCATTCCTCAGCCGCAAGAAAGTTGTTCTGCCTGAAAGGGATAGCGGATTACCGGGATTGTTATGCCCGGTCGGATTATTGTGGTCTGGACCGTGAAGCCAGCTCAACTCCTCGAAATAATTGTCGGGACCGAAAAGGGATTGTGGTTTCCTGAACCGATTAGCTTTATGCCGATCCCGGGGAAATTGCCTGCTATCTCTGTTCATGCCTTGTGCATTATCGCTGGTCATAATCGTAACCCGCCTGTGTTTTTCTGACCAGTCTTTCCCAATCCGGCTGATATAGTTCCTTACTATATGTGGAATGAACCAGATCGAAATCTCCGAATCCGGTTAAATCTGCAAAGACAAATATTACGCCACCTTCCATTTCATGATAGTGCCAGATTTCATGGGGTTTCATATCTATGGACATATAAAACCGTTCGATTTCATTAGGAGAACCATAGCTCAGCAGAATACGCCCCCGGTCGGTTTCCCAACCTTCCTTGTTCATGGATGAAAAATTTAACTCCGCATACCGGATCAGTTCAAAATAGTTCCGCTTAAATTCATTGACTTCTGTGGTGGGGGTGGGATCAAATTTCTTCCAGAATTTAGCCAGAAAAACTCTCTTCCCATCCAGGCTGAGATTACTAAAAATTTCCCGTTCTTTTTTCGTGGAGATGAAGTTTGTTTTCTCAAATTCCTTATCCAGGGCCTTTTCATCAAATTGCAGATATTCGGTGATTGCCAGATCAATCGATCCTCCGGTATCAGTGGAATCTGTATCATCTGTTTTACTCCCCCCGGGTTTCAGAAATGAAAATCGTTTTGAAGACCTGGTTATTTCCCGAGTTTCCAGGTCCTGAATTTCCATGTTAAGAGTGTAGGTTGATGCGGGGAGTGTTACGATATTATGTCCCCCCACGATTACAGCAGATTTCCCGGGTTTGGTTACCACCCGCTCCGGATAAGTTTTAACAATGTTTCCATCCAGATCCTGAATATTTACCTGGACCTTATAATGTCCCGGATTGCCGGGAGTATACTTCATGTTATATAATTCCGTATAATAGTAGAGAACCGGTAAAGTCACGTTGAAAAGGCTTCCCGGATTAGGAATGGCAAGAAAAGAATTTTTATGGAAAGCACTCTGAAGTGTATCCGATTTGATCTTACTGCATAACTCAATGGTACTGAGTGACAAATTTTCTGCGGGGAAGGATGAACAGCTAAAATCAAAAAGATATTCTCCTGCTTTTCCGGAATTTTCATCCTGGACGATTATTTTTGCCTGATAACTTCCAGGCTTCAGGGAAAATGCAAATGAATTTAGGAATTTGCGGTAAAGTGAAATATCTTCAAGAGAATCTATCTCGCTTCTTCGGCGGTCAAATTTCTCAAACAGGATGCTGTCCTTTTGTATTATCTGTGCAGTAGCTGTGTACTCCGCAACATAATGGTCGTCCCGGGAAACATACTGCAGATTGGTTTCATAGAAAGACATGTAAATTTCCATGTAAACATTATCTTCGTTACCGCGGAAAAATGAATGATCGATTGACAGTGGAATAAAACTGGTTTGGGCCGGGAGGTTTAAAAATAAAACAAGAATGATAAGCAAAGGGTAATAATACAATCTCATTATTGGAACTCCTGAAGAAAGATCTTAAAAATAATTTTTAATACAAATTTTTGCAAACGCTAATATAACGCTTTAAACTTAAAATAGTTGTCAGAAAAACACAATTTTGGATTTCAATACTTGAGTCCCCTCCGAAAAATAGAATTTTCAAATCTACTTTTCATGGATGGAAAT
>CAYWTB010000138.1:0-7558 GCA_964461135.1 uncultured Caldithrix sp.
ATTAATTTCTGAATATGTATCTTTAGTTAGACTTTTTCGACAGGCTCGTTAGGCGACTTTTATCACCTGACAAATATGACGTGAGTGAGGTAAAAAATGAAAAAAAAACTTAATAGAAGAAAATTTTTAGGATTATCTTTAACTGCTTTAACATTAGCCGGTTGGGGAAAAAATGAAAGATTAGAAGAAAGAGTCTTTTTAGCTAGATTAAGAAATAGATTTACTCCTTATATACTATCTTTGAGTATATTAGCAGGAACTTGTGTTAGTTGTAGTAAAGATCGTGTTAGTTCTGATGATAATTTGGAAAGCAGAACCAAGATAGCTTTTGCCTCATATAGAGATGGAAATCATGAAATCTATGTTATGAATCCAGATGGAAGTGAACAAAAAAATTTAACAAATAATCCTGCCGCTGATGAATATCCTTCTTGGTCCCCCAATGGAAAGAAAATAGCATTCGGGTCAAATAGAGATGGAAATGCTGAAGTCTATATTATGAATGCAGACGGAAGTAATCAAACAAGGTTAACAGATAATCCTGCTTATGATGCTTTTCCTTCTTGGTCTCCAGATGGGAAGAAGATAGTTTTCGCATCAGAGAGAGATGGAGATGGAAACATGAATGTATATATTATGAATACGGACGGAAGCAATCAAACAAGACTCACAAATAATCCTGCTCATGATGTAAAGCCAATTTGGTCTCCAGATGGAAAGAAGATAGCTTTCCAAACAACAAGAAATGGAAAGGAAGACGTCTATGTTATGAATTCAGATGGAAGTAATCAAACGAGGTTAACTGATAGTCCCGCTTGGGATGGGTGTCTTTCTTGGTCTTCAGATGGAAGAAAAATAGCTTTCGCGTCAAGTAGAGATGGAAATTATGAAATCTATGTTATGAATGCTGATGGAAGTGAGCAGACAAATTTAACAAACAACCCTTCTGTTGAACAGGCACCATCTTGGTCTCCAGACGGAAAGAAAATAGCTTTTTATAGTCTACGCAAAGATGTGCCTGACGAAAAGGAGTATGGAGCGGACGGACGTGCGTGGTATGAATATAATGCTGAAATCTACATTATGAATATGGATGGAAGTGAACTGACAAATTTAACAAACAATCCTTCTTACGATGGATATCCTTCTTGGTCTCCATTTTAAAAATTGAGAAATAAACGGTAGTACATTTCCTGACATAAGCAGTATTTTTACTATTGGTCATAAGCTTGAGCCAAAACGGGAAAAATCGATAAAAGTTAAAATACTACGAACACAATGGGTCGGAAATCATCAAACTGAAAAACGCCTATCAATTCACTTCACCGGAAAACAAATATGGGCGGGTCTCATCAAAGTTAATTAATCCGTGAATGAGCGATGCATTCTCAAAGTTATTGGCCGCAGTGTTTGTTTCCGGTGAGTTCCGTGTTAGGTAATAATAAATGAGACTAATTTTATTAATAATTATTTTATTTTTAAATACTATTTTTGCACAAAATAATAAATCTTCGAATGAAAAATTATTTGAAGAAATGATTGAATACAGTAAGTATGAATATACCTCTGATTCAATAGTTATGAGAGCAGAAGAAATAGTTGATTCATTAAATAAAAGCAAAGGTTCAGATAACCCTGATCATTATACAAAAGTGATAAATGGTGAAAGATATATTATTGCCTCACGAACATATTTATTTGGGAAAATTTGTGAGAAGAATAATGGTTCTAGAGGTATAAGTTCCTCTGGTTTAACATGTGCTCCCCAGGTGAAATTACCAGGGGATGCCCTGATCTGTTCCGCAGCCGGGACCCAGTAACAGGCTGTTGATCAGAAAACGGCTGCTTCCCTCGAAATATGCTCTGAAAAAGGGATCACCCGCAAAAAGGATGATCTGTCCTTTACCCACCCGTTCCACCGTCAGGTAAGCAGTATTGGCCCAGCGGGAGCGGGCCACCGGCCATAGTAAACCGGACAGCCGAAGGTCAGATGCCCCGCTGAAGACCACCGGAATTTGGACCGGATCCGTTGCCAGGTAGGCAAAGGATGTATAAAGAATAACCGGAACTTCGGAATTTAACCCATAATTGATCCAGTGTTTATGATCCACCCGCGTACGCAGTATCGACCCCCTGGGCTGAAACAGTCGAGTCTGTTCATCCTTTTTTTTCAGCCATTCAAGTTGTTCCTGAGCCAGAGGGTTAATCCGGATAGTGTCCGCCGGAGATCCTCCTCCCTGCCAGATACGGATACTGTCAATTTTTGCCACCTTCACTCTATCTTCCTGCCTTGTCCATTTGTCATAGAATTCCCGTTGCTTAAGAACTTGTCTTAAGATTTTCGTATGGCAAAGGTCGGTTGAGCTGTCGGCCAGGAATGCAGCCGCTTCTTCAATTCCGATAAGTGTTCCTCCCTCCTGCACCCAGTTTTTTAATTTTGCAATTCCTTCCTTGCCTAAAATATTTTCATATGATTTAACCGACCAGCCGGAAGGTAATACCAGTACATTGTATTTTCTCAGATCGTAACGGTTAATGCCCCCGGAATTCAGTATGGAATAATCGATTTTCATATTCTGGTCCAGTAAAAACCACAGAGCCGAAAAATTAGTCAGGTTGATTTGCGGGCCACCCACCAGGGCAATACGGGGCGGTCTTAGCAGAGTAAATTCATTCCCGCCAAGGTCGGGACCGCTTCCAGCCAGTGCAGATTGGACTTCTACAAAGTGCGTCCCGGTGTTTCGGGCCACCGAATTCACGATATCAGCAAGATCTGACCCGTTCTCATTTTTTCTCAGCAGGATAGATCCACGGCTGAAAGTTTCGCTTTTAATACTGAATGGTTGCTGCGCCACCCGGATGACTGCACCGGCCCGGAATAGACCAACCAGGGCCCTGACGGAGGCATCATCCTGATAGTCACACAGGTATCCGAAACCCGGTCCATCGGTGGATACCTTACCATTATTTCCCGGGACAACCTTTACTTTCCCGGTTTTGATTGGCGGGATACTTTCTGACCAGTAGACTTCCAGATCATAGGCCATTGGCAGAGACCAGGCACTCACCTCATACATCCTGGTTTCCTTATCCCTCAGCAGTGATGAGCGTTCGTCCTCCAGGAAGAGGTCGGACATGCGGGGATCAAACTCAAGAATCGCGCGGATGAGGGGGCTGAGTGGCTGATTCAGCCGGACAATGTAAGTCCCCCGGGGAAGAGTTTTTCTTACCACAGCGGAATTCAAATAGCCATGAAGAGCGTTGAGAGTAAATTCCGACTCTGATTTTTCAACTTCTATATGCTGGAAGAGCAGTTTCCGGATAAATTGATTTAAGCGGGTCAGGTTATTGCCGGGAACAATGAAATAAGCCGCCGGCCTGTTTTTTTCCGGTGATACCGCCTCTTTGCGCAGGGAATAAAAATCTGTCAAAAGCCGGGAACGGTTTTGGGCTGCAGTTGTCAGATTGGCCAGTGAACTGACGAATTGATGATGTACGGCTTCCCGGTAAGTCAGGATGGTGCCCTCCCGGCGTTTGACCGAGGATCCATCGGTACCGGCCTGTTCATAAAGGATCCCGACCGAACTGAGCAGAAGCGGCCAGCCGCTGCCATAACCCGGATACCATTCATCCAGCCACTCCCGTGTATAATAACTCCATCCGTATTTATCCAGCGCTTTTGCCTGGTCTCTGGAAAACAGGTGCAGCCAGTCCATTATTTTACTATTAATGTGGGGATTGATAGGTTCACGTCCGGGAGAAAAGAGGTAAGTATCGAGGGCACCCATCTCATGGGCATCAACTATCAGCTGGGGGGTCCATTCCAGAATAGCCTTAACTCGTGCCTTCGTCTCCGGATTAACCAGAAGAAACCAGTCACGGTTAAGATCGAACAGGTAATGATTTCCGCGACCCCAGGGCCAAACCCCGGTATGCTGGATGCTTTGCACGTCGGTGTGTAAAACGGCCCCGTGCCATTCCTGCATTTGGGCCAGGAAGCGTTCCCGTCCGTCTGGATTCTCCATGGGATGAATACAGACCACCAGCTCTTTACGGAAAGCCTTAGTCAGGCTGTCTTCTCCGGCGGCCAGCTGATATGCCAGCTGGACGGCAGCGTCCGGCCCGGAAAGTTCGTCCCCGTGTATTCCGTACATCATCCAGGCGATGGCTGGCGTTTCCTTAATCAGCCGGCCGGATTCAGAAGCGCTCGAAATAAGCCGGGGATCGCCCAGTTTGGTGATGGCGGATTTAATTTGATCCAGGTTCTGCATATTGGTCTCATCGCTGATGATTAGATAATGCAGCGTTCTTCCCTCAAAAGTTTCTCCCATTTCCACCAGTCTGACCCGCTGAGTGCTGTTGGCCAGATTCCCCCAATAGGTTACCGCTTCCGTATATCGTACAGGTCTGTCTCCCACCGGGAAACCCAGTATTTTGTCCGGAGCAGGAATAGCCGGATTAAATATTCCTCCCGGGAAAAACTGAAAAGATGTCTGCTGAGCGGCTGACGTTTGGTTAAAAGCCATAAAAGGAAGAATCAGCAGGAATGATATTTTTATAAAAACGGACAAGGTGTCATCCTTTTTCATGAAAGAGGCCTCCTGTGTGTTTCATGAGTATACATTCTGTTTGAATAGCATTCAAGAATGAAAATTTTTTATGGAAATCAGGTAAATGGACTATTTGCGGAGATAATTTTTACGATCAGGAGTTGAGCAGCTGGGTGACGTTAACCGGAACATATCCCCGTTCACGTATGGAATTAATAAGCCTGGGGAGAATTTCGAAGATGTGATTACCGTTTCGTTGCGATCCCAGGTGCATTAACATAATCACACCATTCAGGCCATAAGGATTTTTGTTTTCTTCGGTCATGATGGAATCATAAACTTCAAGTGGTTTATGAAAAAGTGCGGATGATTCATCGGTTACCCAGTCATGGGTGTCAAAGCTGCCTGTCCAGTAGATGTGCAGATAACCGGCTTCAGCTGCCCAGGTCAGAATTTCTGCATTATATTCGCCAAAAGGCGCCCGCCAGTATGGTTTAAGATGAGAACCGGTTATAGCAAAAAACACGCTGTCGGTTTTTTGCAACTGGGTGTGAAGATATTCCCGGGTGATTCCGGGCAGAATCAAATGTTGTGAATTTTGAGAATAAGTGGTCAGTCTGGGATGGCTGTATGTATGGTTCCCGATTTCATGGCCTGCGGATACCATCTCCTTTACCAGCTCCGGATATTTTTCCATGAATTTCCCGGTGAGAAACAGAGTACATTGAAGATTACAATTTTTCAGTATTGTCAAAATTTCGCTGGTGTAGGAATCATCAGAGCCTGCGTCGAATGTGATGGCGATATTTTTAGCGTCTGTCCGGCCTCTTTCAATTGAACGGCGAAACAATTCAACCCGGGCATTCCGGTATTCAACATACAGCTGATCTTTATAAGCAACCTGCTGTTTCTGATCCAGGGCCAGAATGCGGATTTCATTACGGCCATATTGAAGGGGAGTGGGAATGGATGTCGGTCCGTCTTTCGCAATCACATGTGTGGCAACCGGCTGACCGTTTCGCCAAACGGTTACCACCCAGTCTTTCCTGCATGTTAATTCAAGCAGGTGTGAGTGATCTGCGACCACCCTTTCCTTTTGCAGAGTAGTTTCCATAAAGCTGAAATTATCGCTGACCAGCAGGTCTTTTAAATGATCAAAATATTCGCTATCCTGCCGGACCTGTTGTTTTTCCTGAACAGCGATGGAATTAAAGCGATGCTGGATTTGAAAAAATGCCCAGAAAAATACCAGAAAAATTATAATCTGGGACCCCAGCAGGAGCGGGAAACCATATGGCTTCGTCTTTCTTAAAAAATGATTAAATTTGTATTTCAGAAAACAGCTGTATCCGCAGAAATAGTGATGTTCCAGTTTTCTGCGGCAGGCGGTACATATGGCAGCGCGGCAGTGATAACACTTATATGAAGCCGTGGTGGCGGGATGATTTTTACATAAATTGTGCGACATTTGTTGTTATTCGATTCTATACACCTATATCAAGACAGCTTTGTTCTTTTATTATCGTCTGCAACCGGGAGGAGTTAAATGAACTAATCATTATTTGTTTTTCAATTGACTACCAAAATTTCCGCTGTCCCGGACCATTTCTTCTTCCCACTTTTCGACAGGCCAGTGACGGATGTGTGCCATGGCCTCCAGGCGGGGCGTGGGATTTACCGCTACCGCTTCTCCAAAAAGTGTCATGTGGTCATAATCCGCATGATGATTGGCAAAGACTACAGACTGTTCAAAATCAATTGCCAGTTCATCTTTAAGCCGTTGAAGAAGTAGGGTTTTCCGTTTACCGTAGGGATGTAACCCCTTTAGCTTTCCGGTAAAACAAGATTGTCTGACGGCAAGATCTGCGGCAATTGTATAATCCGGGTTCAGATACCGGCACAGGGGGTAGGTCAGGAAATCGGGAGATCCGCTCATGATGAGAATTTTGTAATGCTTTTTGCGGTATAATGATATACGGTCTTTACCGGTTTTTGATATGGCCGGCCATATGCTCTGGTTAATCAGATGCAGAGCTGCCTGGTGTATGGGCCTCACCGGCAGGTTCATCAGGTAATATTTATTGCTTTTGAAACCTTCCGCCGGTCCGGCGGAAAATGTCCGGTAGATACCCGCCAGAAAATAGTAAAATATGTTCCGGGAAGGCAGTGCGCCTTTTCTCAGCATCAGGAGAATAAAGGTTTTTTCCATGGATGATGGAGGAAACAATGTTCCATCCACATCAAAAACAGCCCAGCGCATAAGAAATTAATTATCCGCTTTCAGTGAACGTGGAAAATATTTTTCGAACAGGTAAAAACGTCCGTCAATAAGCACGGGAATTCCCCGTATCAGGTTGAATGCCACCATGATCCACACTAGGATAAGAGTGGCCAAATAAATGTCTGACAGCAGGTTTTCCGGTATCCAGTTTATACCTTCCTGCAGGCCTTTTTGAAACGCTAAAATAATGCCCAGCAGCACAAATACGACAACTTTGGAGGCTCCGTAAACAGCGCGGCTGAAGCGGGATGCGGTAAGGAAGTAGGTTATGTGGGATTTCATCATGGATTTCCGGCCGAATGGTGTCTTCCCTTCCCGGCTGTAGGCCACACTTCGCAGGGTATCCACAAGGAAGCTTCGGGTAATAAAGATGACCGGTACCCAGAAGGTAATCAGACCCATAGCGGTGTAAAAAATGATGTAAATGTGCTCGACAATGCGGTCTCCGGTAATGTCAAAAAGCGCACCAAAATCACTGGCTACTCCCAGTTTTCGTGCCACATAACCGTCCAGAGAATCAAGGTAGATAACCAGAATGGTCAGTAGTACGGCAAGCAGGCGCATATAAAAATTTAATTGATAGAGGACGATTACCCCGAAAACCAGAAGAATACGACCGAGGGTTATGATGTTTGCTGTCATTTCTCTCCCCTGCTTGAATTGGCGGTAATGTACTATCTAGATTTCTATAGTAATAATAGGAGAAGGTGCCCCAAGTTTTTAAATT
>CAYWTB010000139.1:0-7493 GCA_964461135.1 uncultured Caldithrix sp.
CAAACCGATGTATAACATTGTAAACCTCCTGGTAGTTTGTAGTTAGATTATGTTTTCTTGATTATCAAAAACATTCTACTATAAACGCCAGGAGATTCATAACTTTTTACGACTTCAGGTTAGAAACTAAAATGCTGATAACTAAAGATCGAATACCTTTAAAGTCCATTATCCTCATCGGTTTTTTACCCAGTTTTGTTAAAAAATTTTATTATAGATTAAGAGGATATAAAATTTCTCGGACTGCCCATTTAGGAATGGGGAGCATCATAAAAGGTAAATATGTTTTTATTGGTGATCATGTCAAAATTGGATTTTTAACATTTATCCGAGCTAGAAAAATTGAAATTAGACGAAATGTCACTATTGGCGCCATGACATATATGGATACGGAAACCATAGAAATTGATGAAGATACAAGGATCAGAGAACAAGTCTATGTTGGTGGGATTTCTGATAAGGATTCCTTACTCAAAATTGGTAAACGATGCCTAATAATGCAAATGACTTATATCAATCCGACTCGTCCGGTGGTTCTAAAAGATGATTCAGCCATTGGTGGACACTCGCTTTTATTCACTCACAGTTCCTGGTTGTCTGCATTGGAAGGTTATCCTGTTAAATTCGGACCAATAAATATTGGGAAAAAGGTTTGGTTACCCTGGCGAACTTTTATTACTTCTGACGTCACCATAGGTGATAATGTTATTATTGCCCCTAATACCCTGATTAATCAGAATGTTCCTTCAGACTCAATGGCACATGGATATCCCTTAAAAATTCTTCCCAATATATATCATAAACCATTAAATGAAGGAAGTAAAAAACAACTGTTGACAGACATAATTGAAAAATTTATTGATTATCTTGAGTATCATCGTTTTTCAATAGAAAAAATTAACAGTAGTAGTTTTGAACATTATAGAGTGTCAAATCCGAAAATATTTGAAAATTTAATCATTTTAGTCGATTCAAAAAAAATTAAAGAGGTTATACCTGAGAGATCAGTCATTTTGCTGATGAATGAAAGCCTTGTCAATGCTCAGATTGAAAAATCAAATTTTGACATGTTAATTTCAATTTCTAATCTGCAAAGATATGGTTCAAGTAAATTGGGAGAAGAACTGGTACGATATTTTTCTCGATATGGAATAAGATTCGAACGAATGGATTAGGAGTATGATGTGGAAGATAAATTGTTATCAATCATTAATAGAATGATAGAAAAAAAGAACGGTAAAATTATTAACTCATTAAATGGAAATGCCTCGTTAATGCATGATCTGAACTTTGATTCATTCGATCTGGCTGAATTGACCGTTCGGATTGAAGATGAATTTGGAGTTGATATTTTTGAGGATGGTTTCGTGCGAACCGTTTCGGAAATTCTGGAAAAAATTCAATGACTTTATTCTGGATCGATCCAGCCCGCCGGCAGCAGAAAACCTATACCGATTTGCTACAGGATCTTGACCGTAAAACGGAATTAAAGAAATATATTTATCATAAAGATCCTTACCGGGTGTTTGTCGATCTCATTACCGGTTTCGCCAACGGTTCTGAGGTCCATTTACTGGACGCTGATTTTTCACAGTCAGAGATAAAAAACCTTGGAATACCATTTTCTGAACTGGAGCAGGAACAGCCGGTTTCGGTTAAGAATTTATCGGATTTCCCGGCACTTCTGAAAAGACTGGAAGAAAACCATTCAGTATCGCAGGTGGTCATCTACACTTCCGGCACCACCGGTCGCCCCAAAAAAGTGATCCATACCCTGCGCAGCCTGGCCCGCACCGCGAAAACCGGAAACAAATTTGCTGACGATGTATGGGGATTCGCCTATAATCCCACCCATTTTGCCGGGATCCAGGTGTTCCTGCAGGCATTCCTGAATCAGAATCCTCTGATTAATATTTTTGAGCTGTCCGGTGGCGATCTGCTGGAAGCATTTATCAAACATAAAATTACCAATATTTCCGCCACGCCCACCTTTTACCGTCGCCTTCTTACTAACCTCAGGACTCCCTTGCTAAGGGTCCGCCGCTGCACCCTGGGAGGTGAAAAATTTGACCCCACCCTGGAGGGCGCCCTGCGGCAGATCTTTCCCAACGCAGTGATCCGAAACATCTATGCTTCCACCGAAGCCGGCAGTCTGTTCCATTCGGAGAATGATATTTTTCAGATCGAAGAATCTCAAAAAGCACATATCAGAATCTCCCCTGAGGGGGAATTGCTGGTTCACCGGGACCTGCTGGGGAGCTTTGACAGCCAGGATTTGCAGGACGGGTGGTACCACAGCGGCGACCTGGTAGATAAAATCGGGGAGAATCGCTTCAGGTTTGTTTCCCGTAAAAGCGAGATGATCAATGTGGGAGGTTATAAGGTCAATCCCCACGAAGTGGAGGAGGAGATCAAGAAAGTGTCCGGTGTGTTGGATGCCCGTGTTTCCGCCCGCGCCAACCGTGTCACCGGCAATATTCTGATGGCGGAAGTTGTAAAGGGGGAAAGGATTGAAGATGAACTCCTGGAGGACCGCATATTGGCCCGTCTGCAGGAGCGGCTGCAGAATTTCAAGATCCCCCGTATTGTACGCTTCGTGCCGGAATTACAACTGACCCGCAGCGGGAAAAAGGAACGCTTATGAAAAATATTGTAGTGACCGGCGATTCCGGAGACCTCGGTTCGGCCATTACCCGGCTGTTGCTGGCTAAAGAAGAATATGGGGTGATCGGGGTGAGCCGGCGATTGACTCCCGAAATGAAAAAACTGATTACAAAATATCCACAAAAATATGTTCACCTGGAATTCGATCTGGCAAATTCCGATCAGATCAAGGAATTCTACCTGGCGCACTTGAAAAAACACGGTCCGTTGTGGGGACTGATAAACAACGCTGCCTTTCCTTATGATGATATCGTGACCAATGCCAATCTGGATAGTCTGGAGAACATGTTCCGGATCAACCTTTTTTCAGCCATTATGCTCACCAAGTATGTGATACGCGATATGCTGCTTCATAATGTGACGGGATCCCTGGTGCATATCTCCTCGGTAAGTGCCCATACCGGCTACAAGGGATTGAGCATGTATGCTGCCTCCAAGGGAGCGCTGGAAGCATTTTCGCGGACCGTGGCACGGGAATGGGGAGAAAAAGGTATCCGCTCCAACTGCGTGGCCCCCGGATTCATGGAGACCCGCATGAGCAGTGCCCTCTCCGGGGAACAGAAAGATCGTATCTATAAGCGCACCTCCCTCAAAAAACAGACCGATATTTCTGCAGTAGCTGAAACCATAGAGTTCTTATTGTCCTCCCGATCCTCATCCATAACGGGTTCGGTAATAAATGTGGACAGTGGAACAATATAATATTTGTTTCACAGACGCAATCTGTTAAATTGTACTAAATTTCCAGATAAATAATTCCGAAAATATGGATTACTTTTTATTGGTTTTAATAACGAATAATTTCTGTAAAGGTCATGAATAGAAAAATAAACAGGTTTTCTGCCGGTTTTTTTGTTATTGATTTTTTTCTTCTGACGCTGTCATTTCTTGTGATGTATTTCCTGAAGCGGGATAACCTGTCACTTACCGAACCTTACCTGAAACTCTTGATTGCATTTTATCTTCTGGGATTTACCATATCGGCACTCACTAAAAAATACCATGTGACGCGTTACAAAAATTATATTAATACCGTCTTTCTTTTCGTCAGGTCGAATATTTTTATTCTGTACGGTCTTGCCATCATGGTGGTTTTGCTTGGACTGCCCGGTTTTTCCCGCCTGCATATTTTTGGTACGGTTACAGTGCTTACTTTTTTGGAGATTCTCATATATTCCGGTTATTATCTAAAGGGCGGAAGAAAATTTGTACATAGTTCCACCGAATTACATCTCGAAACACCCTCCTACAAAAACTTCTCAATCTCCCTGCTGATTACCGATTTTGTTTTTATCAGCGCCACTTTTTTTGCATTAAATTATTTCAAGCGGGGTTCCTTTGATCTCCCGGAGGAATACGAAAAAGCCCTGTACCTGATTTACGGTCTGTGGCTGGTCACCGGCCTGTTTACCCGCAAATTTGAGAGCCGCAAATACCGCAATATATATTATGCCTTTGCCCCCTACGCCCGGGCGGCGGTGATCATGGTGGCCACCATGGCGGTGCTGGTATTTGCCTTCCGCCTGTTCTTCTACTCCCGCCTGCAGATCTTCGGGACCTTCCTGGGCCTTCTTATCGCCGAAGGCGTGTTCACCCTGTTTTATTTCAATCAGAAAATACGGCGCTCGCTGAACCGGGATATCGAGACGGTAGAAGAAGTGCGCCGGGCCATGCAGCAGGAATGGCTCAATATTCCGCCCAAAAACGGCAAGACCCGCGATAACCGGCCCATCCGGCCGGTGCGGGAAAAACTGCACAATACCTATCTCGAAAAGTTTCCCCGGCTGTTCGAATTCCTGGATGCCCACCTGAACCTGAATGAAATTGATCACCTGGAAACCCTGGTCATCGATACCCCCATTCCCTTCAACGTGGAGATCCTGGACAACAACTCGCTGGACCTGTTCATCAACCTGCACCGGGTAAACGATTTCCGCTACCTGAACCGCTACTTCCTGGAGGTGCATAAGAAATTCTATAACGGCGGTTATTTCGTGGGCAACGCAGATACTATCATCACCCATCGCCGGCGCTTCTTTGCCCGCTATCCCCGCCCCTTTGCGGAAATTCTCTATCCCCTCAACTTCATCTACCGGCGGGTGCTACCCAAGCTGCCCGTTCTGGATAAACTTTATTTTGCCATCACCCGCGGGCGCAACCGGGTGCTTTCCAGGGCGGAACTGCTGGGGCGCCTCTATTTCTGCGGGTTCAAAGTGCTGGCCTGCCGGGAAATCGGCCACAGCCTTTACTATATAGCCCGCAAGGTGAAAACCCCCTCATTCGAACGCAATCCCTCCTATGGTCCGCTGATCCGCCTGAAACGCATCGGCTACGGCGGAGAAATCATGCAGGTCCACAAGCTGCGTACCATGTACCCCTACTCGGAATTTCTGCAGGAATACATCTACGAGAACCACAAGCTGCAGGACAATGGCAAGTTCAATGACGATTTCCGCCTCACCGAGTGGGGCAAGCTGTTCCGCAGGTTTTTCATCGACGAGCTGCCCCAGCTGGTGAATTACTTCCGGGGAGATGTGAACCTGGTGGGGGTGCGGGCGCTGAGCGATCATTATTTCAACCTCTATCCAAAGGATGCCCGGGAGCTGCGCATCCAGTTCAAACCGGGACTGGTTCCGCCCTACTACGCGGACATGCCGAAATCACTGGAGGAGATCATCGCCTCGGAAAAGCGCTACCTGCAGGCCAAGCAGAAACATCCCGTTGTCACCGATATCCGCTACTTTTCAAAAGCCGTGTACAACATTGTGTTCAAGAAGGCGAGAAGCCGGTGAAAAGCAAGACAACAGACAAAAGATAAATACAAGATACAAGATACTTTAAGAGTATTAGCCTTGCGCCTTGCGCCTTGAACCTTGAGCCTTCTTTGCCTACTGCCCACTGGAAACTGCAGACTTCCTACTCTGCCAACTGCCAACTGCCAACTGTTTTTCCTTGTCCCATCTTTGCCACGATGGTGGCCACTAATGTGGCGGGATCAGAATAAAAAACTCCATAAAAACAAAGCAACCGATATATTTAGACTGACTTATTTAAGAATTACTTGTTATTTTAATTTGAAAAATTATGAAAGATTCTTATGACCAAAAGAGACAAATTTCTCCAAACAATCTTAAGTGGAACATCTGATGCAAATATTTATTTTAATGATGTACGTCAGCTTCTCAAAAGTTTGGGTTTTGGAGAGCGAATTAGAGGAAGCCATTTTATATATCATTGTGAGGGTATAGAGGAAATAATAAATATTCAGCCGTTACCTGATAAAAAAGCCAAGGTTTATCAGGTAAAACAAATTCGTTCGATAATATTAAAGTATAAATTAGGAATTAAATAATGGTAAATCCCAGATATGAAATGATCATTTATTGGAGTGCGGATGATAACGCATTCATCGTTGAGGTTCCTGAATTGCCCGGTTGTATGGCTGATGGGAAGACTTATGAAGATGCAGTAAAAAATGCTTTAAAAATCATCGATGAATGGATAATAACGGCAAAAGAGATTAGGCGCGAAATTCCACAGCCTAAAGGCAAATTGATGTATGCCTGAATTACCGGTCTATTAAACTGCACTGGAATCCTTAATCATTTTATCTTTTCACTTTTTTAATCTTCCGCGAAGCGGCCACTTCGTGGTAATCTTTCCTGCCTGCGCCGATGCTTCGGTAGGCAGGCATCTTTAGTCTTTTTTTAATTTTCCCTTTTGAAATCCTGTCCCGAGAAGGGATGGCTTCGCCAAAAGATCTACGCATTCGCGGGACAAGTCTCATCCCGATTAGCCGACAGGACGGAGGCGTTGTTATCGGGAACCCTTTTTTCTTTATGAGTCTTCCGCGAAATGGCCACTAATGTGGCAGGATCAGGATCCCGTATATTTGAACTTAATCTTTCCTGCCTGCGCCGATGTTCCGACAGGCAGGCGTCTTTAATCTTATGATGTATTTCAACAGGAACAAAACTTCTTGTAATCAGTGTAATTTTTGTACACATTGTATTACAATAGGAGACAATTATGAGTAAGGTAATATCCATTCGGATTCCTGATAAATTGGTGGGGCAATTAGACGATATTGCCCGGGAAACTGAAAGAGCCAAGTCATTTCACATCCAGAAAGCATTGGAATCTTATATTGAACAATACGCCGATTTACAAATTGCCCTGGATCGCCTGAATGATACGGGTGATGAAATTGTTTCCGGTAATGATTTAAGGAAAATGCTTGACCTTTAAAATTGTCTTTAAGAAATCTGTTTATAAAGATTTACAACGACTTTCCAAGGATGAGGCGGGACATATTCTAGATGCCATTGATGACGAATTAACTGAAAATGCCGATAAACTTCCGGTTCTTAAAGGAAAATTCAGGGGAATGAGGAAATTCCCTGTGGGAAATTATCGGGTCATATTTGTCATTATTGAAGAACAAGTTCTGGTTTTAAGAATCTCACAGTGAAAAGATGCCTAGCGATAGTATTTTAGAAAAGGGTAATTTTTCTGGATGCTGGCTAAACCATGGAAGGTTTAGTCCCGATGAGACGACTGGAGGAGTCAGAATCGTCGGGAAGCCTTTAGCCTTTAGCCTTGTGCCTTTGGCCTTGGCCTTTACCCTTTACCCTTTTTCCCTTATCCTTTATCCCCTCTTTTCCTGGCACCTGATTCCTGACTGTCAGGGGGCACTCAAAGTGTACCAGTTGTGGGCACATCAAAGTGTACCATTAATAAGGAAAACTGATGGTAGATTCTTCCGATCAAACACGGGAGAATCCACTGATGGCGAACAGGTTAAAAATGGTACAGAAAGAAATGTTATT
>CAYWTB010000140.1:0-7477 GCA_964461135.1 uncultured Caldithrix sp.
AAAGATGGATTACTTGTAATCTTTTACGAGTTCAGGTATTCATTATTGTGAAGAGATTTAAATTTAAAAGGAAGTCCCTTATATTTAATATAATTATCTGAGTGGTGATATTAGTTATTACTCATATTTATAAAAATATCATGGTTTTAAAAAGCGGGAGTTAACCTTATGCTGTATTCACGGATCATTCGTTCGGTAATTGTCATAATTTTTCTAAGTGTTGCCGGCTCATTTGCCAGCAGCACACCTATAAAATTTAAAATGGATTTTGCCAGGTTTCAGTATGACAGTTCGTCTACCTATGTAGAGGTTTACTATACGGCCTATGTTAAAATGGCGGACAGCCTGGAGAAAAACATAGTGGCACCGGCATCGGCAGCCCTTGATTTTGAACTTCTCAAGGCGGGCACCGATTCCGTGCTGGTTAATGATCATATTAACCTGGATTTACAGGGAAATGGCTCACTGTCATCGGGTTTGAACGAGGGGACGGTCGGGATGCTGAAATTGATTCTGCCGGAAGGTAAATATCTTTTTCGCCTTTCCAATGATCAGGACACCCTGTCACATGAAGTGTCGGTGTTATCTTTTAAAAGTGAACACGTGACCATAAGTGATATTGAGTTATGCACGAATATTATCACTCATGTTACGGAGTCAGATAACGCCTATTATAAAAATACCATGCAGGTGATCCCTAATCCTTCTCTTCTGTATGGTAAAGGAATGCCGATGCTGTTTTATTATCTGGAACTGTATAATTTGAAGAAATCTGCAGGTGATCCCGGTGAGAAGGTATCTGTTCAGGTAGTAGTAGCGGACCGGGACGGGAACATCCGATTAAAGCGTGAATATGGACGCAGCCGGAATGTAAATTCCACGGTAGAAAAAGGTACTTTCAACGTTAGTAAACTGGAGTCCGGTTTGTATACTCTCATATTTGCGGTTTCAGATCCGGCGAATAATGAATCGGTATACAGGCGAAGAAACTTCTATGTGCACAATCCCGATATTATAGTTGTGCGGGATGAACAGGAATTGAGCTATGCAGAAAGCCAGTTTGCATATATGACGGGAGATGAGCTGGACCGTAAATTTACCCAGGCTCAATATCTGGCCAACAAATCGGAAATTCAGATTTACAATTTACTTAATTCTGTTGACAGCAAAAAAGAATTTCTGCTGAGGTTCTGGAAAACCCGGACGCGGGAAAATCCCGACCTTCTGGAAGACTATTATTCAAGGGTTGACTACACCAATGAAAATTTTAGAAGTGGTGGTACTAAGGGTTGGCAGACGGATATGGGACGAGTTTATATTTTGTATGGCCCTCCCGACCAGATTGAAAGATATCCCAGTGGTCAAAATGAGAATCCTTATGAAATATGGCAATACCATAATGTGGAAGGTGGTGTTGAATTTGATTTTGTGGACACAGAGGGATTTGGACAATACCGGCTGGTAAACTCCAGCAAACGCGGCGAGATTTCCGATCCTAACTGGCGGGGTTACGTTTTCCGCTGATACTGACAGTCATGCAAAAGATCAATTTTATTTTCATTTATTCTATTCTGGTCCGATTTTACATCGGACCAGATTTTTTATGGTTATTTTTTTTAATTGTTTTTTTTCAATTCGTGTCCTAAATTTTTTCTCGATAATGTGTGCGGGTGTAACTCAGCTGGTAGAGTATCAGCTTCCCAAGCTGAGGGTCGCGGGTTCGAGTCCCGTCACCCGCTCAATCTAATATCCGACCAGACCATATGCTAAGTAAATCAAATCACAACATTTTTTCAGGCCTGCCATTAGTTTTAAAAACGTTTAACTTTCTTGGAGGTGACTATGAGTAAGAAAATAATTTTCTTCCTGATCATTTTGATTCCTGTGGCATTTTATGCTCAGTATCTGGAAAAGACACCCAGTGGTGGTGTGGTTGACTGGACCGACCAGATGATACGGGAAGTGGGTATCGGAGCTCCTAATCCCAATTTACCCATCGGTGCACAGAGACCCAGTGCCATTGAAGCTGCCAAAAGGGTGGCCCTCAGAAATCTGCTGGAACGTGTGCAGGGAATGAATATAACATCGGAAGTGACCGTGCAGGAATATATGGTGGTCAGTGATGTTATTTATAACCGGGTGGAAGGTGCTGTCCGCAATTTCAGGGTAATTGACACCCGTTACAAGAGCGATGGCAGTGTGGAAGTGGAAGTGGAAGTTCCTCTCTCCGGAATTTACAGCACGGTCTTACCGGATTATATCCCCATGCAGGGACAGCCGTATGGTTATGAAGGGACCCCCAGTTCTACCGTGTACACCGGACTTATTATTGATGCACGTGGTTTGGGCCTGCGTCCGGCACTGGCCCCGAAGATTATAGATCAAAACGGTCTAGAAGTCTATGGTACCGGTTCGGTCAGTCGTGATTATGCACTGCAGATCGGGGTGGTGGGATATGAAAAAGATCTGAATCGCGCACGGGCCAATGAAAGGGTTACCAACAATCCGCTGGTGGTTAAGGCGGTGGAAATTTCTGGAACTCATAATACTGACGTGGTGGTTTCCAATCAGGAGGCTAATATGATCCGCGCAGCTGCACAGAACCTTAACTTTCTGCAGCAGTGTAAAGTGATGCTTATTCTGGACTAAAACTAGGAGATAAAATATGAAAATTAAGATAGCAGTTATTTTCCTTACCATCTTTGCCCTGTTTTACGTTATTGGTTGTGGAGGAGGCCAGAAAGCCCGCAAAGCTCAATCGGTGGTAGATAGTCCTGAAATCCATTATGACCGGGGTAAAACGCTTCTGGATCAGGAAAAATATAATGATTCCATGTATGAGTTTCAACAGGCCGTCAGCCTGAATCCTAAATTTGCGCCGGCATATGAGGGAATGGCCTGGGTATATCTGGAAGAAGAAAATCTAAAATCAGCAATGGAGATGGCTGATAAATCACTGGATCTGGATGGGAAATGGGTGCTGGCGAAAATTGTGAGAGCCAAGGTAAAATCGAAAGAGGGTAAGCATGAGGATGCCATCAAAGAGGCCAGGAATGCTATTCAAGATGTTCCCAAGTCTTCGGTGCCGGACAAAAAAAGGGCGACTGTAGAAGGTTACATGACTCTGGGAGATGTGTACAAGCAGGCCAATATGTATAATGAGGCACAGGATGCCTATGGCAGGGTGCTGGAACTCGACAAGACAAATATGAAGGCCGATAAAGCAATTAAAGATCTTGCTGCCTATAAATCTGCTGTTTCTGGGCAGCGGCCGGAACTGCAGAAAATTGCCGGGCAGAAGGAAATTACCCGTTCGGATGTGGCAGTACTGTTTGCTCTGGAACTGCCGCTGCAGAAGATTTTCCGTGAAGCTCCCAAGCCCACGCAGGCTGGTTTTCGTCCGCCCACTGCACCGGTAATGGGACAGACTGATGCCATTAAAACCGGGGGGGAATTACCTCCCGATGTTCCGGAAAACCACTGGGCAAAGTCCTTCATTCAGGAAACCCTGGACAAAGGAGTTCTGGAGCTCATGCCTGATAATAAATTTCATCCCGATGAGAAGGTAGACCGGGCGGAATTTGCCAGGTTAATTGAAAAATTTATGGTGCGCTACTGGAATGATCCTTCGCTGGAAACCCGTTTTTTCGGTCAGACATCTCCTTTTGCCGATGTGAACGGAACCTCGCCGGTATTTAACGCGATAATGACCGTATCCACCCGTGGTGTGATGCCGGGTTTTGATGACGGTACCTTTAAACCGCTGGGGCCCGTTTCCGGAACCGAAGCGTTAAATATTATCAGAAATCTGAAATCGAAATTGTAATTATACATTTTAATTACGATAATAACTCAGGCCAATAACCACCGGAAGAGGTAAGGGACTCCCTTTAAGGGGAGTTCCTCGCTTTTTTCACTTACAATGATCTCAGCAAAGGATAAATCATGATTAAGAATTTGTTATGGCTGGTGTTTATTTTTATTCCGCTTATGTTGACATCATCTTTTGCTCAATCGTATTCAACCATGCAGGCGGACGATATGACTCAGGAAGTGCTGGCCCGCGGAATGGGTGCCATAATAGCAGGCGACGCAGCCAAGGCAGAGGATGATGCGGTAGCCAATGCACTCCGCAATGCTGTGGAACAGGTAATCGGAACCATCATTCAGTCTGATGTTCTGGTTCAGAATTATCAGACTATCGAAGACCGGATTTACAGCCACGCCCAGGGATATGTGGAACGGTACCAGGTGATCAATAAATCCCGCCAGGGTGAAACGATCCTGGAAGTAACTATTAAAGCGGTAGTGAGAAAGGGGAATCTGAAGGACAATCTGGAAGCACTGGGACTGTTAATGACCCGTAAGGGCAAACCCCGCCTCATGATAATAGTGGATGAACGAAATATGGATACTCATTATTATACCTGGTCAATTGACATGAATACCACAGAAAATGAGGTGATGAATCAGCTGCTGGAAAAAGGATTTCCGTTTGTGGACAGGGAAGCCGCCATGCGGAAGATCGGGAAGGACATGGTAATGGCAACTATGGAAGGCGACGAGAAAGCGGCACAGATGCTGGCCACGCAATCGGGAGCCGAAGTCCTGATTGTAGGAAAGGCGGTGTCAAAAGTGGCACCCGGCGGTCCCTCGGCACTTATTCAGGCTGGTATGATGTCCTGCCAGGCAACTCTCAGTCTGCGGGCGTTGCGTGCGGATGACGGAACGATACTGGCAACCACCAGTCAGCAAGCTGCAGCTGCGCACATAGACCAGCTTACCGGCGGAACGCTGGCCCTGCAGAAGGCGGCCAAACTGGCGGCACAGGATCTGAGTGACAAAATTGTTAACCGCTGGCAGAAAGATGTTTACAGCGGAACCACCATTAATTTGCGCCTGATGAATGTGGAAACCTATTCTGACCTGGTGAAAATCAAAAATATGCTGCCTTACTATATCCGGGGCATTCAGAACATCTATCAGCGCGATTATTCGCAGAATACGGTACTGTTCGATATCGATGTTCGGGGTACAGCCAACCAGGTGGCAGAAGAACTGGCAATTAAAGATTTCTCACCTTATGCTATTGAGGTGATTAATGTAACCCAGAATACAATTACCGCCAAAGTAGCTAAATTAAAACCACAGGAGGATACTATCCGATGAAATTTTTACTTTTAAGTATGTTAAGTTTGATTATTGCAATGCAGGCGTTTGCCGATGATCTGCAGGGATTGAAAAAACGATTAGCTGTAGTGGATTTTGAAGACCGCAGCGGCTGGGGGCATAATATCGGAACGGGCCTGGCTGATATGCTGGTAACGGAGCTGGTGAAAAGTGGTAAATTTATGGTCATAGAACGTCAGGAATTATCCAAGATTCTGGAAGAACAGGGGCTGGGGCTATCCGGAGCTGTCACTCCCCAGAGTGCAGCCCAGGTGGGCAAACTGCTGGGAGTGGAATTAATGGTGATGGGAAGTGTATCGGAATTTGGTGAGAAAAAATCCGGCCTGGGCGGTGGTATTGGAAAACTGGGAATAGGTGGTAAATTAACCAAGAGACAGGCCAGGGCAGTGGTTGATGTCCGTCTGGTGAATACCAATACGGGAGAAATTGTGCTGGCGGAAAGCGCGGAAGGTGAGGAGAGCAGTACCGGAGTTGATAAAATAAATGTTAGTGACATCGATTTTGGGAATCCAACTCACTGGGATCAGACGTTGTTGGGTAAAGCCAGCCGTAAGTCCATCGAGAAGTGTGTGGATTATGTCTCCAAGGCCATGAATAAAATTCCCTGGGAGGGGAAGGTAATCAAAGTAAATGATGATGGCACTCTTTATATGAAACCCGGATCTGCAGGTGGTGTGAAACCGGGTATGGAATTTGCAATATATTCTCAGGGCGAAGAACTTATCGATCCGGATACGGGAATTTCCCTGGGCAGTGAAGAACGCAAGATCGGGAAAATAAAAGTGGTCCAGGACATTGGCGACGGCAAAGCATGTAAAGCGATTATCATGTCCGGAACCGGTTTTAATGTCAGTGATCTGGTACGTATTAAATAAATACAGACTGTGAAAAATTTTAACACTCTATACCTTAAAAAGCAACTGGTAGGAACGGAGGACTCTATGCGAAATATTATCCGTGGAGGCACTCTGGTGGGCATTTTTGTATTACTGGCCGCATTTACCTCCACCAGCCACGAACCTGTGGGAAAAATCACTTTTCCCATTAACCGGGTATTTGTAATTCCCGAGGGATCATCGGATTTGAAAATGGCATATTTTAACATGGATGTCTTCTCCGGCGACAAAATTGAAACCAAAAGAGAATCCCGTTGTGAGATTACCCTGAAAAACGGAGATGTCATCAGGATTGATGAAAATTCGATTTATACCCTGGAAGACATCGAGATAACCCAGGAATCGGTAAAGGCCAGTTCTTTCCTGGGCGTGGGGAAATTATGGGCAACCATCCGTAAAATTTTTGCCGAAGATGACTATGTGACGGTAAAATCTCCCACTGCTGTAATTGCGGTGCGCGGCACCATATACCGGATGGATGTTGCCAAAGATTCGCTGACTACCCTGCGGGTGTATGATGGTGAAGTGGAAGTGAAACCGGCGGCTCCGGCTATGGGCAACCTTCAGCCACAGCAACCCCGGCAAATGGGACCCGTGGGCCCCCCCAGAGACGTGCCGGGACCGCGGGATGTGGCAGAACCCTCTGATGTGAGCGAAGCTCGGTGGATTGAAATAGTTAAAGCCCAGCAACAGATTCGTATCCGGTCCGACGGCCAGTTTGAAAAAACCGATTTTGATCCCATCGAGGATGCCAGTTCAGACTGGGTTCAGTGGAATAAGAAACGGGATGACTTGTTAGGCCGCTAAATTAAATTTACATTGCAGTTTATAAGGGACTTTCTGGAAGCAGGAGAGGGAAGTCCCTTTTTTTTACAAAAAATTGCAGTTTAAAAAGCGAAACACTTACGTCGCCCAGCGCATGGCGCGGAGCGGAAAGAAAGGTTTCAGGCATCAAGAACCAGCTTGAAAAAGGCACAAGGCGAAAGGCTGACACAGATTCCAGGTGATATAACATAGTAGGCAGTCGGCAGTCGGCAGAAAGACAAGATTACCACATAGTGGTCGCCATGCGAAAGATCAAAGATCAAAGCCTGCCTGGCGACAGGAGGGAAACAGCATTAAAGAAAAAAGTAGGCAGTTGGCCCGCCCGTCTGGTAACCCTGGCCTGCCTGTCCGATGCCAGGCGGGCAGCTGGCAGGCGGACAGGCCAGTCTCGCTGTCGCTCACCGGACAGGCAAAAAGAGATGATCTAAGATCAAAGATTTCCGACAACCCTGACTCCTTCAAGTCGTCTCGTCAGGACTAAATCCTCCAGGATTTAGCCAGCATCCAGTATCCAGTATCCAGTGACCAGGATCCAGTATCCAGTCGGCAGTAGGCAGGAAGGAGCT
>CAYWTB010000141.1:0-7384 GCA_964461135.1 uncultured Caldithrix sp.
CATTTCTTTTATAAGTTCATTACTTTAGCAACTCTTTTTTAGAAGAACCAAAATTTTTAATTGTATTATATGAGTTCAAAACACAATATCCTCTTTAAATTCCCGCTTCAAATGCTTTCGGGTGATCTTGGCATAGATCTGTGTAATTCTAATATCGGAATGTCCCATCACTTCTTGAACCCATTCAATAGATTTGCCACTTTCCAGGCTTTTGGTGGCAAAAGTGTGTCGGGTTGAATGAAATGTTACGCCCTCCCCTATCAGTCCCTTCTTTTTTAACCGGGTTTTTGCTTTTATGAAAAAATGGGTAATTCCAGAAACACTCGAGATCTCAAAAAAGATGAAACCCAGTTTCGCCCTGCCAGAGGCAATATGATGATAATTTTGGGGTACAGAGTCATTTATAATCTCCTGGTATTGTCCTGAATCAATCCAGCTACGGCGGCGCTGGATGATTTCCAAAGCCAATTTATTGAGGGGGATATCTCGGTTTTTATTCCCTTTCTCCAAAATCCTGAGATATTGAACACCTTCGGATGGCCGGATCCAGCGAAACTGGGCCCCTATGATCCCTGAAGCTCTCAGGCCGGTATTCAAAGCGAAATTAAATATGTCCTGCTGGTAGGTGGGCTGATTTGCGAAATAGCTCCGAAGATTTTCGATCTCTTCATCATAGAAATATCGAAATTCTTCTTTTATTTTGGACTCTTCCGGCAGTTTATATTTTAAAAAAGGATTTCGGTTTATCCAGTCAATTTGGACTGCATAATTAAAAGCTGTTTTTAAATGCCGGATCTTGGCACCGATACCTCCAAAAGAATGGACGCGGTCTCTCTTGCTCTTGGTGGTTCGGAGATGATCGACAAATCGATCGATATCCTCCCGTACAATTGATTTGATAGGCTTATCGGTACCAATAAATGCCGAAAACTTTTTTAGGGCTTCATAATCATTAGTGTAGGTCCCTTGTGAGATCTGGCCACGGTCAGCTGCTTTTTGGCGATATTGGAGATATTCTTCCGAGAGCTGGATCAGGCTAATAGCCTCTTTCTGTAATCCCGGGATGAAGTCTTCCGGGGCAAATTTACCCAGGGTAATTAAATGATTGATGTGAGCCACTACATTCGGGATTTCTTCCTCGGCGCATACCGGGGTGAAATACCTGGGATTGGCATCATAAAAGGAGAGTTTTATCTGATCCTTATAATTACGTCTTTTTTTTAAACTAGCTTTCCGGGGAAGCATATCAATATTAAAATAATTATTATTATCACTATTAAAAAAATCAACACTAAATAAATCCAATTTTTCTTTTTTCTTTTTTTAAGAAAATCAAATTCTGATTCTAGTAATTCTTTTGCTTTCATAAATGCAATCGTTCGCGGGCTCGATTTACCCGATAGGGTGTCGTAACTAAAATCAAGTATGGTATACTGTTTTTCGGGACTATTTTCTAATTCTCTTATTAAACTATTCAGTGCCGGTTCATCTTTATAAAATTCAATAGATAGTTTATAAGATTTTTCTTTAGTGAACCCAAACTTTTTAAAATTATTTATTTTAAGATTGGATAAAAATGCGAAAACTCCATAAATATACCACCTTGCCCATTCAATATATTTTTGCTCTCCATATTCTTTATTTATTGCATTTGTGACTCTTGTAATAGAGGGAAATTCATCCTCCCCTAATTCAATTTTTAATTCCTTCAATATTTCCAATTGAGATGGTCCCGCACGTATCTCCATTGCTTCTTCAATTAAATAACGTATTTGATTAAATGTAGGATTTTGAGGGATTTCAATTCCAAGCTTTCTGGCATGTTCTAATTGACTTTGTGTAGCAGGCCTTTCATTCACAATTAGCCTCCCCTTTTAAGATAAAAATCCATGATATTAGAGATGGCCCTTCTATCGTGCCTGTTAAGTTTATACGATTTTATAATGATATCCTTTGCGCATACCTGGTTAAAATACCTGGGAATGGTATTATAAAAGAAAAGCATAATTTGATCCTTATAGTTAGGTCTTTTTTTCAAATTGTCTTTGCGAGGGATCATAGTTTACAAAGTTTTCATTTTTTCATAAAATTTCTTAAATGCCGGTCGCGCAGCTGTAGGATTATCTTTTGAAAATTCACTTTCTACAAATTCATTTTTTAGGTTCAACTTCACAATCACGTTCTTTGCACTATTTATTAAGTTTAAGAATTTGGTATCAATTATATATCGTTTTGAAGACCAACTAGCTGGTGGAACATATATAGTACTTCTATACCAACCTTCTTCGACTTCAAAATCTGTTAAATCATCTATGGATTTAAAATCATAAATCGTACCATCCACATTGAAATGAAGTGAATTACCCTGTGATATGGATTCAATTCCCTTAATAATAGCTTCCAGAATTAAAGTATCTTTAGGCATTTTTGTACTTTTAAAAAGACTGAATTTTATTGGGCCATCCCCGACCCAGGCAGGTTCCATTGTCAACTGTTTTGAATTATCAAATTTCGAGGTTGACTCAGTTATATGACCTGGCATACCAGGCATTCCAGCACAAGTAAAAAGGATGATTATTGATAAAAATATGTTTTTTTTCATTTGACCCCCCAAATTACTTTTTTTTCTTTTCACTTTTTTCATCTATATCTAAATAGACTTCTATGATTTTTATGACCGCATCCCTGCTGGCAGGAGATAAACTCAGGCATTTTTCAATAATTTCTGCCATTTTCTCAGGTTTATAATCAGCTCTTCGTTCATAGAGAATATTTCCATTGCCAATAATATGAATATGTTCAGTGTGAATATCTTTTCCCGATATCTTTACGCTCTGATTAGTCTCGGCCCTTCTCTCTTCTAAATACTTACCGGTTATGAGCCAGTTAAGATCAACATCAAGATATTCTGCAATCCTTCTGATAGTGTGAACACCCGGATCATGTTTTGATTTTAAAATGTCACTCATAGTTGCTTCAGATACCCCAGCACCTATAGCTAATTGTTTTTGTTTAAGATGTCTTGCCTTGAGTAAATTTTTAATCCGTTCACCAATCATATAAATTAGATAATCCTAATTTTATTCTTGACAAATTCGATCTTCCTAATTATATTTATTCTGAACAAACACTAAATCATAAAATGAACCATAGAGATAGAAAATATTTTAGAATCGGATTACTTTGGTATTTTTTTATGTTAATCCTTCTGTTTTGTTATTACCTCCTGGATGGTAATTCTATCAACCTCACCACCCTCAAGTTTTATTTCTACAGAATTAATTTTCAATATCTGCTTTTTCTTATTTTTTGTCTTTTCATAGATATACGCAGCAAAAACCCCGGCTCCGACATCAAAAGCCAATTCAAAAACTATTTTAAAAAGATTAACAAGTGAGGAACTATCCCGTGTATGGTAAACACTTCTTTTTACACCTATTGGAAAATCTGGAGCAAAGGCTAGTGAGGGATTATTTGTTTCAACAATAATTTGCATGCTAAAAAATATTAAGGGGCTAAATGGACAGACTTGATAAATATCTAAAAATGAGGCGGTTAGGATTTAAACAGGAAGATATCGCCCGGGCCTGTGATGTTCGCCAGGCCACCGTCAGTAAATATTTCAATGGAATATCTGATAACGAGACCATCGACCGGTTTGTAAACGATAAACTTCGCTCACAACCCAGGTCTGTGGCCTAACCGCCGCCCCGCAGCGGAGAGCCCCTATTCTACTCCGCTGCAGGGTTTTTTAAATATTATAAATATTCCCGGGGAAAATATATGCATCCTTCAGATTCCAAACAACAAAAAAATATCAAGAAAAATCGATACTTCAGGATCCGGCTATTTTTTGCGGGGCTGATCACCGTCAAGATCTGTGCCTGGTGTCAGCTTCCCATGGGATTGAGGAGCCGGATCCTGATGCATTTTATCAACCCAAATGATTATTCGCATGGCATGTGCCCAGCCTGCCGGGAGGTCAATTTCAAAGAATTTGTCAATGGAGGGCCGAATTGAAAACCATGCTGAAAACACAGGCACCCAATAGTCCCCTTATCCATAATATTTATAAGTGGAACTGGAAAAAAGCGGAAAGGGAATTCTTAAAATTGTTTGGTCTATTAACAGGGAGGTAGGAAATGAAAACCCATGTTCATCATGCTTTGGAGGCCGCTCTAAAAAAGGTCGGCCTGACACTGGATCAGGTCGATCAGGAATTCAATAAATCCCGGGGCTGGACCTGGCTGGTCCTGCAGGGTAAACCCCAAAGCCCCAGCATCTTGCCGCTTCTGCCGGAATTTTATCGGATTATCAGAGAAAGAAGCATTCCAGCCGTCAATGATCTCATCCGCGAGATAGTCCATGATCCGGCACTTTTTAATGGAAGCGATCGGGATGCCTATCTGGATGGCGTGGAGGATGCAACAGCTTACCTTCTTCAAAAAATAAGGGAGAGAGAGTTAAAACATGCATAACTCTGAATTTATCAGATTATTCGATAAAGCGCTCCAGGTGAAGGAGAAGCTGAATGCAACCTTCGAACCTTCCTCCCGGGACTATCACCAGCAGCTGCTCGATGGCCTTGTGAATGAAATGGCCGGTTTCAAAAATGTTAATGCCGTGAAAGTCTGCATGATTTTGGAAAATGTTCAGCGTGTTTTGGAGGAAGCCTGATGTTGATGTCTGCGAAAGAAACCGCCAGATATCTAAATATCAACACAGATACCTTCCGGGAGCTCCGCCGGCTCCGGCCAGACTTCCCTGGGCCGGTGACAAAAACAAAATTTAGCCGTCTGCAGGTGGATCGCTGGCTGATGAATGCTCCGGCATACATGGACGCACTTAAACAGGCAAAAAACTTACTTCGCTCGCCGACCAAACGGGAGCGGATCATAACAAGGGACTGGTGATATGAATACACCCAACCGCGGCGGATATACGGTCAGCTGCAATAGTTATGGCGGATTTCATTATGCCTATATCAACGGAGAGGAAGCCTGCAGCAGCTCCTTGATGGTGGCCATCCTCTGGGCTCTGATAAAAGCGGTCAAAATTAAAATAAAGATGAAGCTCAAAATCAAATACAGGAGCTCGCAATGAATGAGGACAATTTAACCGAATTGAAGAAACAAATTCATGACCACATGACCGGCCTGTAGGCCTTCGTTTTGAAGATTAAGCATCCCGCCTGCGACGGGATATCGAACCAGGTGCGGAATATACTTTACTGCAACATTAAAAATGATTTTCAGGAAATGGAATCTCGGATGAATTCGCTCATCGATCTCACTAAACGATTCGAGATCACCTGGGACTGCATGGACTGTCTGGCAGCCGTAAAACAGGCCAGGCGGATATCTAATCAGATTGGAGTCCCGGTTTGATCTTATCGGATGCAAAACATTATTCCCGTCAGATCCTGGGGGAGCTGAAACCGTTCTGCGAGCGCAGCGAGATCGCCGGATCCATAAGACGGGAGAAACAGTTGTGCCGGGATATTGAGATCGTCTGCATTCCCAAAAAGATAGTCAAGCCGGTGGATCTGTTCTTTTCCGAGAAGAGCATTCATTCAGGGTTTATTGAGGCCGTGAATAAATATGAAAAGGTTAAGGGAGAGCCTACCGGTAAATATACCCAGCGGGTCCTCCCCGGAAATATCAAGGTAGATATCTTTATCGCAGATGAGAACAACTGGGGACTTATCCTGGCCATTAGAACGGGATCTGCTGAATTCTCCCACTCCCTGGCAAAGGAATGGGTCAGGCAGGGGTATCATGCGGCCCGCGGGATCCTTTATTACGGTTATGAACCTCATTTTATCCGGGAGGAAATTGATTTATTCAAATTACTCAAAATTAGCTGGGTACCGCCCCAGCGGAGGATTGAAGGATTTTAAATCATGTATGAATATGAGGGAATGAAAAGGATTTGTTACCCGGATCCGGGCGGAGAAAATGGTGATTGGGGGAATACTATTTTTGTACCAGTATGTGAGAAATGTCGTCGTTTTGTTAAACCAGATGATTCAATACTGCTGAATTATCAGGGATTAATCGATCAACCAAATGCCACTTGTGTAAAATGTGGCAGGACCAAAATGATATTTGAAGGATTTTATCCATAAATATTCTAATAGGAGAATATAATGACTCAACAAATGCCATCTTTGCAATCTCATTATGCGAATATGAAAAGGGTGGACCGGAATATCCGCCATATCGTTTTGGACTTTTGTTCAAGAAATGTCGGCCGGCCGTTTTCATTAATAGAATTAGAAATATTTGTTATGAATGAGAGAAAGATAACTCCAGGGAGTCCTGGGAGGATCCTGAGATTATTGAAGCAGGAGCGTGTTATTAATTACCAGCAGCTCTCCCGTCATAAAAGCAAATATCAGATTACTTATATCAGGGGATTTTCTCATCAAACGGCAATAGTGTTTTAAGGAATCCCGACATGACTCAATTAAATATGTTCAATTCAAACCTGAAGCAGCTGCTTGAGCTGAGATGTAATCTACAAAATCGTATGGATTATTATCTGCATGTTGCTAATGACAGGCAGAGATATGAAACCTGTTTTTCTCAGCTTAAAAAAATAAATAATCAAATTCAAAACCATTATAAAAAAGAGAATAAATGGCTTTAAGACTAACAGATACCGAGAAATGGAAAAAGCCCTGGTTTCTGGATTTACCGGTTGAATATAAGGCGCTCTGGAATTATCTCTGTGATGAGTGTAATCATGCGGGGATATGGGAGGTTAATTTTAAGCTGGCCAATTTCCTCATTGGGTATAAGTTCGATGAAAATAAAGCTGCAGGGATTTTGGAAAAACAGATTATTGTTCTGGATGGCGGCCGCCGATGGTTCCTGGTTGATTTTATTGAATGGCAATATAAATGTTCAATAGAAAATCTTAACCCGAGTAATCGGGCCCACTTTTCCGTTATTCAAATACTCGAAAAATATGGAATCCCTGTTCTTTTAAAAGAGAGATTACTGAAAAAAGAAGAAAAAGAAGGGGCTATTAAGCCCCTTAACAGACCCTTACTAGGGTGTAAGGATAAGGATAAGGATAAGGATAAGGATTTAAAAGCGGGGGGTTATAGGGGGGAGAAAAAACGCCGGCCCGATGACATGAACCAGATTATTGAATATTTCCGTGAATTGAACATCCAGCAGCCTGAAATGTATGCTGAGAAATTCTTCAATTTTTATGAAGCTAACGGCTGGGTCCAGGGGAAGGGAAGAAAACCGATCAAAGACTGGAAATCCTGCGCTAAAACCTGGGATCTCCCCAGGGCTCCCGGAGAGAACGAAAAAACGGTTATGGTGAAAATCATTGGCGCAGAAGGCCAGACCAGCATGGGAATGTATCC
>CAYWTB010000142.1:0-6900 GCA_964461135.1 uncultured Caldithrix sp.
GTCTATGTAGTGTAATTAATTCATGAACTGAGTCATTAACTAAAAAACGCGGCGCTCCGCTAATCAGGGGAAGCTCATTATACTGATAGTGATACCAGCTCCTGCCGTTGAAGTGGGATACCATACCAAAGTCGCCGACTATGAAGACATCATTCAGAGAATTTCCCCGGACGGCTTCTTTGTATATAAGAGGCAGATCCGGCAAATCTTTCCAGTGTGTATCAGAAAGTCGGTTCTTCCTAAAGAGACCATTTCCGGCCACATAGTACACTCGGGATGGTTCAAACCAAACACTGTTTACATTCACATGAAGACCGGTAGTATCCACGGGGATCACCTGTAAATCCGATATTCTTAGTAGGTCCATTTTACGACCCTGGTTTCTCAGGGAAGCCACTGCCAGTATTTCAGTCTCTCCGGTCGAAGGATTCAGGGCTCCCCAAATGTCCCGGATTGGCAAATCAGTTCCACTTTCCAGATTTTGCCAGAAGGTACCGTTGTAATGAGCAATTTTGCCTATTGCCCCTACACCATATATGTTGGTTTCATCCGTTCCCCACAATTTATAGGATGATACCGGAACGCATTCTAAATCATCCTGTACTTTTCCATTCCAGTGAGTAAATTGTGATCCAGCAGAGATGAATATATCATCATGATTGAAACCTAAGATACAATTTGCCGGTGCCGGAAAAGTGCTCGGTTGGTTACAAAAATATCTGAATTGTATTTGCTTCAACTCCCACTGACTCCTATCCCAATGTATTGCATTGTAATCCAGTTCCGGATGTAAACTGTCTCCGGTGACATCTCCCACCGCCCAGATATCATTTTCATTAACAATAGCCACATCACGAAATTCACTGGAGCCGTGATAACCACCAAAGGTATAGGATGTCCACTGAAACTCATGACTGGTGGTGTCCATGGTGGTGATGCTTAGTTCATTGCTCAGGGCAGAAAGAGCCCCGATCTTGTAGAGTTGCAGATGGTAGCTATATGAATGTGCCGGTAGCAAAAGAGTGTCGGTTAAGGTAGTGTCCGTTGTATTTAATTTACCTTGTAGTACCAGGGAATCATCCCGCAGCAGCTTGAAGTCCATCGGTAAATCGATATTGCCGGTTTGGACATTAAACCAGACATCGGTGACGGCGGCATAGTCCAGGCTCAGGGTGAGGTGCTGTTGGAGGAGAGAGGTGGTGTTCTTTTCACATCCTGTTAAAAGCAAGACAAAAGACAAAAGACAAAAGAAAAAAGGGAAGGAAGAAAATGCGGAGAAGTGGGGAGGCTGGCTGTGAAATTTCACTGCCGGTGATTGAGCCGGAATGAGGAGGCCGGAGTGAGTGAGTGAATGGTGACTCATGTGCCTGGTTCCTTCCGCATGTACAGGATTACAATCTCAACTTACGGGTTTTAAGGGAAATTGTCAAGCAGAGATGTGTTGGTAACGGTAAATGGGTGGAGAAGAGCTTGCCGGTCGTCTGAACCGCGATGACACGTTCTTTCGCTACTGCACGCTCTCGATTTCCATCTCCAGCAGCTGCTTGCGATGAACCTGGGCGTATAAGCCTTCCTGTGTGATCAGCTCGGCGTGGGTTCCCTGCTCCGAGATCCGACCCTCCTGCAATACCATGATATGATCGGCATTCTGCAGGGTGCTGATGCGGTGTGAAATCAGTATAACGGTTTTGTCAGGAAAAATGGTTTTCAGGTTTTTCAGGATGGCTTCCTCGGTATAGGTATCCAGGGCGGAGAAGGCATCGTCCAGGATCAGGATCCGGGGATTGGCCAGGATGGCCCGGGCAATGGAAACGCGCTGTTTCTGACCTCCCGAGATATTGATGCCGCGCTCGCCCAGGAATGAATCATAACCTTCGGGGAATTCCTGGATCTCCTGGTCAATGGCGGCAATCTGCGCCGCCCGGATGACCTCTTCACGGCTGGCATCGTGCCGGGCAAAGGCAATATTGTTATGAATGGTGTCAGAAAACAGGAACGTGTCCTGAGTAACATACCCGATCTGGCTGCGCAGGGATTGCAGCTGGTATTCATTGATGTCGAGGTCATCAATAAAAAGCACTCCTTTTTCCAGCGGATAGAGATGGGGAATGAGGCGTACCAGGGTGGTTTTTCCGCTGCCGGTTTGTCCCAGTAAACCCACCGTGGTATGGGGCTCAATAATAAAACTGATATTTTTCAGAACGGGCGTTTCTTCGTAAGTGAAACTGAGATCCCGGAATTCGATTCGTCCGTTAACCTTATCAGGCAGCAGCAAATAGGGGTCGTCATGCACGTCCGGCTCAGCATCCAGAATCAGGCGAATACGCTTCATGGAGGCGGTTCCCTGCTGGTAGAGCCCGATGACCCATCCCAGGGCAATGGAGGGCCACACCAGCATGCCCAGGTAGAGCATGAAGGCGGTAAGTTCTCCGATGGTTATGGTCTTGTCGATCACCAGCTTGCCGCCTCCCAGCAGTACCAGCAGCACCGCCAACCCGATGATAAACATGAGGCTGGGGTGAAAAGCGGCATAAACCCTGGCGAAGCTGAGGTTTTTCTCCATATAGTCTTCATTTAAATCCTGAAAGCGTTTGATTTGGTGCTTTTCACGCACAAAAGCCTGGATAATGGACATGCCGGACAGGTTTTCCTGCACGAAGGTGCTGATGGTTCCCAGCTGAGCCTGAATTTTTTCATAACGCCGGTTAATGGCTTTCCCAAAACGGTTAACCAGGATAGCCATGACCGGAAAAGGAATCAGGGCCAGTCCGGTGAGGGTGGGACTGATGATCAGCATCATGGGAATAACGAATAAAAAAGCCGCAATGGTATTAACCGAATAAGCAATCCCCGGTCCCAGTACGGAACGCACCGCATTCATATCATTGGTGGTGCGGCTCATGATATCCCCGGTGGGATGCTGGTTATAGAAGCTGGCGGAAAGGCTCTCCAGTTTCCAGAACACGTCATTCCGCAGATCATTTTCAATTTCGCGCGAGGCCACAATTATGGTGCGCCGCATAAGAAACATAAATACACCCTGCGCAAAGGAAACCACAACAATCAACAGGGCATCGTTGCGGATATGGTAAAGTTGCAAACTATGCTGCAGCGAATCGATGGCACTCTGCACGATGCGGGGATTGATCACTTTAAAAATATTGGTAAAAATGACAAATACGATCCCCAGGCCAAATTTCCAGCGGTAACGCAGAAGATATTCTTTCAGGTATATCAGAATACGAATGAACGGCTCCTTTTTTTAGAATTTTTAATTTACAATATAACACCTGATAATAAAACAAGTTTCCGGTAAAAATGCAGAGGGTGGTGAAGGTGGTTTTATTTTCTGACGTGTTTTACAGGATATAGGACAAATTTTCTGTTGCTTATGAGTTAGAAAGCCCTGTCGTATATGAAAAGATAGTTCAAATAAATATGACGGTTTCTAATGTTATTTGACCTACCCCTAAATCCCCCGTCTGGCCACCCGTCAGGCCGGATAGGCCTTCCTTATGCATAGGTATTACTATCTGGTTAAGGAGAATGCATTGAATAAAAGAGACCTTCAGAAAAAATCAGTCGAAATTCCGGAGCATCGAGCGTAAAAATTCTTTCTGTCTGAGCCAGCACTCAATAAATGCAAAAAAACTTAATTAATATTCTACTATTGAGTGCGGGCGAGTTTAAGAATTTTAGTGAGATGCACCGTTGAATTTCCAGATTTTTTCTGACAGTCTTGATTTTTTGGTTCTTTTGCATCAAGGCAAAAGAACATCTAAAAAACAATTATAAAAATGGATTGCCATAAAATGCTATATAATCCATGTGATGCAATTTATTCTGATCTGATCATTTGAGGATAAATCCATATTATACAATACGATTGTTTTACACATACCTAATCTCTCAGGATAAGTTGCCCTGTTTGCCTGTCTTATTCCAAACGAGCAGAAAACATAATAAAGCAGCGAAGGAATTTTAGGGTGTATCATTCTCTTGAATCCTCAGCAGAGAAAAAGGGTTGCATGACCGATAAGGTCTGTCTAATTTCAGGTAAAAGCGAGCACAGGATGGATCAACTGAGAGAAGCGGCCGAAGCCATTATTCAGGCGGCTATTGAGGCAGTGAAACCGGAACGGGTTATTCAACGGAAAGTTCGTCTGGAGAATGCCCGGCTTACTGTTGACTCTCTGCAGTTGGAGTTGAAAGATTTCGAAAAAACATATGTGGTAGGTGCAGGAAAAGCCTCCGCACTGATGGCCCGGGAAATGGAAAATCTGCTGGGTGAGAAGCTGTTTTACGGTGTGGTGACGGTAAAATACGGTCACGGTGCGCCCTGCCGTAAGATCCGCATCCTGGAGGCGGGACACCCGGTACTGGACGAAAACGGACTGAATGCCACCACCCAGATTCTGCAGACGGCAGACGGGGCGGGAGATAAGGATCTTGTGTTCTGCCTGCTTTCGGGGGGTGGTTCGGCTCTGCTGGAAAAACTTCCCGCAGGCCTCACCTTAAAAGACGTTCAGAAGGTGTTCCAGCTGCTGCTGGGAAGCGGGGCTAATATTGAGGAGATTAATGTGGTGCGCAAACATCTCTCCCTAGTAAAGGGAGGACAGCTGGCACGGGCTGTTGCCCCGGCCACCTGCGTCAGCCTCATCCTCTCGGACGTGATCGGAGATCCCCTGCCGTCCATCGCCTCCGGCCCCACCTCACCGGATCCCTCAACCTTCGGAGACGCCTGGAAGATCATGGAACGGTACGGTTTGATTGATCAGCTTGCGGCCGGCGTGAGGGACTATTTCCGTAAAGGATGTGATGGTCAGGTGGCGGAAACGCCCAAAGCGGGTGATCCATTGTTTGAGAAAGTTTATAATATCATTCTGGGAAATAATCTGGATGCGCTATATGTGGCCAGGCAGAAAGCAGAATCCCTGGGATTTAATACTCTCATCCTGTCCTCGCGTATTCAGGGTGAAGCGCGTGAAGTAGCCAAAGTACTGGCGGGAATGGCACAGGAAATATTGTCTACCGGACTGCCGGTTAGCCGCCCGGCCTGCCTGCTGCTGGGCGGGGAAACTACCGTTACCTTGAAAGGAAGCGGTATAGGCGGCCGTAATCAGGAACTGGCACTGGCCGCGCTTCTGGCTATGAAAAACGTGCCGGAAACGCACCTGATTTTCAGCTGCGGTACCGATGGTAGCGATGGGCCCACCGATGCCGCCGGTGGAATGGCCTATCCTGCCATGTGGGAGAAGGTCCGCGAGCAAAACCTGGATCCGGCAGTTTTCCTGCAGGACAATAACGCCTACCCGTTTTTGCAAAAAACCTCTGGCCTGATTATAACCGGACCCACCGGTACCAATGTTATGGACATCATGGCCGTACTGATACCCTGACACAAAATGATTCTGTATTACTTTTTGGTCTTGCGTGGAACTGCACTTGGAGTATAAGACAACAAGACACAAGATACAAGATAGCAAGTACAAAGTACAAAGTACAAAAGACTCCGATTTAATATTTTGCAAAAATTCTTGTGTCTTGTATCTTGTTATCTTGTTGTCTTCCTTATTCCAGGATAAAAAGCTCCACTCAATTTTTATTGTTCCGCTTCCGGATAGGTTCCGGGAAGCAGCATGGGCAGAGGTGTCATGGGTTGTTGTGAAAACAATTTCAGGTATCGGTAAACCAATGATTCTTCCAGCGGCGAATCCGCTTTTTTGATCACTCCACCCAGATTAATCAGTCCGTTATTTTCGGGATACTGCACGATTTCAATAACTTCATCAGGCCTCAGGCCGGCCTTGATTCGGGCGCTCTCAATGGCATCTGTCAAATTTCCAATGGAGTCCACCAGGCCGTTTTTTACGCCTGCCCAGCCGGAATAATAATGTCCCTGGGCGATGGACTCCACTTTGCCCACCGGCATACCACGTCCACTGGCGACTTTTTTAATAAAGTCATCATAATAGTCCATGAATATATTTTCCACTCGTTTACGTTCTTCATGGGTGAGATCCCGAGCAGGCAAGCGCAATCCGCCGAGCCCAACTCCGAATCCCAGATCCGCATGGGCCCCTATTTTGACATAATCGGAGGTGAGGCCCAACTTTTCACTGAGACCCCTGTCATAGATCCAGCCGCCGATGACGCCGATTGAGCCGGTGATGGTATTGGGTGCCGCCAGTATACGGGTGCCGTACATGGACAACCAGTAGCCACCGGAGCCGGCAACCTGGCCCTGGCTGACGATAACCGGTTTTTCCTGCCGGCATTTTTTCAGGGCCTGCGCCACCACATCACTGGCCATGCCATCTCCACCCGGTGAATCCACCCGGAAGACCACCACCTTAATGGATTTATCTTTTCTGACTTTATTGAATACCCCCTCCAGCCATCGTGCACGAATTCCCTGGTCCATCTCGCAAACCCCAATGGCATAAACTACCGCAATTTTTGCTTTCCGTCCCCAGTGCGGTGAGGGCAGGGCATTGGCAAAAAGATTTTCCGGGGAGATTTTCCATGTTTTCCTGCCATTCATTTTCTCGACTATTTTATCAATGGCGGACCAGCGTGCCAGAGTGTCCACCAGTCCGTAGCGTAATGCCTGCTCAGGAGTGAAAAAAACCACGGTATCCACCAGGTCATTGAATTTTTTTTCGGTAAAGCCCCGGCTTTCACTGATATCCGAGCAAGTTAAATTATACCAGTCATTGACATACGCCTGACTTTGTTCCCGTTCTGCTTCGGACATGTTTTTACGGCTGAGGACTTCTACGGCGGACTTGTATTTGAAAAAATGCCAGGCATCGAATCCCAGGCCCAGTTTTTCAAGTGTTCCTTTAAACTCATCTTCGACAGTAGTAGGTGTAGAAAGAACGGGATAAACCCATAGAA
>CAYWTB010000143.1:0-6830 GCA_964461135.1 uncultured Caldithrix sp.
TCCATTTCTTTTATAAGTTCATTACTTTAGCAACTCTTTTTTAGAAGAACCATATATATAAATTAAGGAAGTAAGGTGAGCCCTCTTTTTTACCCTTGATTAAAAGATGACGAGCCTTTAAAAACTATTGTACCGGCTCGGTTAAGAATTTACATGTGAACTGATGATGATTCTTTTTGTCAAGCATTCAGGTCGTTTTGATCCTCTTTCCTAAACGTCAGGTGGATCTGGGCGAATTTTCCGGGTTCGCTGTTAAATGCAAGAACGGCCTTGTAGGGTTCTAGTGCCTGAGAAACCTTTTCACTGATGGGAGGGAAATCTGTCTTGCTGGTAAATACGGTGAAGGCCAGACTGTGACTTTTTTCGCCTGCATAGAGTGCTATTTGCATCGGTTGATCTGCAAGCTGGCTGATATAATTGATAGAATAGTTAATCACTTTCACCAGCGGTTCAATATCTTCCACTTCGATCTTGCAGTCGAATTCCAGTGCGAGGCTGGCATCCATGCCTTTTTTTTCCTTAATCATCAACATTAAATTACGAAGATCTATGATTTCTTTATCCATGGGAAAATCCCCTTATTGAGTATTGTTTAAAACAGGCCGGAATCATCCTATATTCCCGGCACGGTCTGCATATTTTACAACACTTATCCAATAAAAAGAAAATAAAAAATTTTTAGCAGGAATGTTATATCAGATTACGAAAATTTATGGGCCATCTAACCCAGGTCTCCGGTATGCAACCAGCCATCTCTGAGTACTTCAGCGGTCTCTTGTAGCCGGTTGTAATATTCCTGCATAATATTCCGGCCGCGTGCCACGATTTTTCCATCACGGGTGGTTACCTCCAGGCAGGGCATGGGCTGCCCGGCCGAACTGATCTTCCAATGGCCAGGACGGGTAAAGGTAATCATCGGCGCGGCCTCGGTCATTCCAAATCCCTCCAGTATCTCAAATCTGAGAGTTTTAAAATCCCGCCCCACATCTTCATCCAGTTTCGCCCCGCCACAAACCATATAGTCTACTTTACCCCCAAACTTATCGTGCACTCTTCGGAAAAGTTTTCGGGAGAACGGTTTCGAACTTAGCAGCGCTGCCACTCTGAAGAGTAAACGGGCAGAATCCCGGAAATTATTTTATCCATGATTCCCTTACGTCTAGCCTTATACAGGCGCGGCACACCGATGATAATTCTGATCCCGTTGTTCTGAAGAGTGGTTATAATGTCATCGGATACCCTGGAGGGAGAAAATGCCACGGTTGCCCCCACCGAAATTGGGGCTATGAGGGTGCCCATCAGCGGGAGAATATGATGTAACGGAAGCTGGGCCATCAACCCCAGCCTGGTTGTTGTAAAGATGGGAATATCACAGGACACTGCTTCAATATTGGCCTGCAGGTTATCAAAAGACGGCATGACTCCCTTGGGAGAACCGGTGGTTCCGGAGGTATAAATAATCACTGCGGTCTTCTGCAGGTCTGAAATATTTATTTCCAGCGGAACATAGTCAGCAATATTATATTTTTGATCCTCAAAGAGATATACCTTTATGTCATAATTCAACATTTTACGGGCGAGCTCAAATGTTGCCGGATTATCCCGTGAACAGAAAATGACTTCGGGCCGGCAATCATTCAAAATATAAGCAACATCTTTTGCCGGAGCCATGAAATCGATGGGGACCAGAACGGCTTCATTCTTCCAGGCAGCATAGAATGCATGAACCCATTCCAGCCGGTTGCCGGAGAAAATTGCTACTTTGGAAGTTTCCCCGGGGGGAAGAGGGTGGAATAATAGTGAATATGCTGCAAGAGGTTGGTGTAACTGATCCTGTTTTCCTGCCATACCAGTGCAATGCGCTCACTTTTTTCAATTCGCAACGGGTTTTCCTTTCAGGTTGAAATTTTGCAAAGTATAAGAAAGTTTTGTGAATTTGTAAAGGAAAAGATGGATGACCAAGAGAAAAGTTACAAAATTTCCTGTTGTGTTGAAATCATTCCTTCATCAAAACTTCATACTACAACTTTATCATATTCAACCCAAAGAGGGAGCAAGGATGAAACCTGCCCCTTTGTTTCCTGAATAATTTCAGTTCAGTCAGAGATGTTAAGTTGGAACCCCTCATTTTCACTCCCCCGGCGGACAGCGAAACTGCCGATTATCGTCTTTTTACGCTGATTCCACTTTTAGCCACCCATTCCGGCAGGACAAAATTATTCCTATAAGGTATATGCAACTGAAATTAATATGATTATTGCTTTTGCTCCGAGAATGTTATGGTAATATATTGTTATTTTTATACTTAGTGAGCCAGTCATTTCGAGCGAAGTCCCGGTTTACTGGGACGTAGCCGAGAAATCTTTATAAGTTCAATAGATTCCTCCCTGTCTGGCCGCCGGACAGGCACTTCGCTCATTTCATTCACTTCGGTCGGAATGACTTTTAAATTTTATTTTTCGGATTTAAGGCAATAATCATAAAAATTAATTTACCGGCTACGCCCTAATTGCCGGCACTCCCGGATATTACGCATAAAAATGTACCGCTATCGTTAAAATAGCCGTATATTTTTCCGTTCCGGTGAAGGAACTAATAAAACAGATCAGTCATAATAATATAAAATTTTTGAATAAAGTTTACTCCTGTTATATAAAAAAGGAAATGACAGCAGAAAATGAGAACGGTTGTAGCCACTGAATATATTGACCCTCTGCGTGAAGGGGGATCGCTGCCGGCCATTATCCGGGCAGATGACGGGGAAATTTATGCCATGAAATTCCTGGGTGCCGGGCAGGGCGAACGAGCATTGATTGCCGAGCTGCTTTCAGGCGAAATTGCCCGGCAGCTTGGGTTTAACGTGCCGGAAATCGTTCTCATGGAACTCGATCCGGTGGTTGGACGCAGCGAACCGGATGCCGAAATACAGGACCTGTTGAAGGCCAGTGCCGGTATCAATCTGGGATTGAAATTCCTTAGCCATTCATCTGCTTTTAATTTGCTGGCACCACCCGAACCGTCTGCCGAATTTGCCTCCAGGCTGGTATGGTTTGATGCCTTCGTTACCAATGTGGACCGTTCGCCACGCAATGTGAATATGCTAATCCACATGGGTAAAATCTGGTTGATTGATCATGGTGCAACCCTTAATTTTCATCACAACTGGCAGGATCATATGAAACAAAGTGAAACACCCTTTCCTTTCATTAAACACCATGTGCTTCTGCTCCTGGCAGACCATATTGAGGTTGCCGACCGGGATGCCGGCACCCGCCTCAAAAAATCGTTTTTCGAAGAGATAACCGAGCTGATCCCGGATGCATGGTTACCACCCGGCAAATTATTTAACAGCCCCGATGAATACCGGAAGGGCTATATTGAATATTTAACCCACAGGCTGCAGATGTCGGAAATTTTCGCGGAGGAGGCCATTCGTGCCCGCTCACATCTCATATGATTATACGGTTATCCGTATCGTTCCATATGTGGAAAGGCAGGAATTTATTAATGCCGGTGTGATCCTCTATTGCAGATCCCGCCATTTTCTGGATGCCCTGATCGATTTCCGGTTGAAGCGCCTGAAATCCTTGGCCCCACATGCCGATCTGGAAATGATTCGATCCCACCTAAAGGTGATTCAAAACATTTGCACAGGAAATGACTTAGCAAATTCTCTCCAAAGCATGAGTCAGTCGCAACGTTTTCACTGGCTGATTTCGCCCAGCAGCACCATCATTCAGGTTTCACCGGTACACAGCGGCATCTGTCAGGATCCGGCCCTGGCCCTGCGAAATCTGTACCGGATGTTTGTTCCCGATCGCTGACCGGCATTTCGAGAAAAAAAATTCTTTTACCCAATCTCATCTGACTCATAATAAATGTTTTTACAAATAAATCAGTTCGAAAATTCTTAAAGTACACCTTATATTACATTGTGGGGAAAGCTTTGCGAGGAGTTTGCTCCGCGATGCATGAATATCTCCGTCATCAGTAAGCTGACATTATGGAAAACATAAAGTCGGTATATTGATTTACTTTTAAGGCAGAATAAGAACCTTTTACACTGGAGGAGGTCCAATGAAACAACTCTTGATATTTCTGGGAATTTTAATCGTTGTTGTGGCTGTTTTTTTTCTGATCTTTATCTATTCCGGTATTTACAATGTCAGCGCACTGGATCATCACAGTGCATTTGTCAGCTGGGTATTATCAACTACTATGGAAAAGTCGGTTGCACATCATGCAAAGGATATTCAAGTCCCTTCCGCCACCGATTCAAGTGCCCTGGTAAAAGGCTTCGATAATTACCGTCACATGTGTCTCGGCTGCCATGGAGCTCCGGGTATTTCGCAGGGAAAAATGGCCGGGGGTCTCTATCCCGATCCTCCAAAATTAGTGGAAACGGCAGATGAGTGGAGCGCGGCAGAGCTTTTCTGGATAACCAAGAATGGTATAAAAGATACCGGTATGCCCGCCTGGGGACCCATAGTGTCAGACCAGGATATCTGGGATATTGTTGTTTTTCTGGGTCAATTGCTTTCCATGAGCTTTGAAGATTTTCAGGCTATGCAGATAAGTGTGGAAGCGCAGGCGGGAAAGCCGAAAACCAATCAATCCGGTAAAAAGGATTAAGCATATTTAGATTTGTTAAAACTCCGAGTGTTTTTCAATACAACGGTGGGCCCACCCGGCCTTAGACGGACCTTGGACGGGCCTGTCCGGTAGCCTAACGGACAGCTCAAGTCTAACACGCGAGCACGCGGTCTTTTCTGCCATCGTGAAGTTTCTTGAACGTGCTCGCGCAGCTTGGCCGCAGGCCTTTATGTTAAAACTAAAATCATGAGGACGATATGAAGACAAACAACCTTTTTCTGTGTACCATATTTAGTTTTATCTTTATTAGTTATTTTAGTATTTTTGCGCAGGAAGCAGATGTCAGAAAGGTTTTAGAATCAGTGGGAGATGAGATTAATAGAGCGGTTTTATCAGGCGATTATGAAACAGTAATGTCTCATTTTACCGATGATGTTATTATTTTTCCTATTTTTCAAGCCCCCATAAAAGGTAAGCAGGCGTATCGAAAGGCAGTAAATAAATTGAAAGAAAAGGGAGTCAAATATCAATCAATAAATGGTACTTCTACAGAAATCTGGGAATGTGGTAATATGGTTTATGAGATAGGGACATTTGGCATGTCATTGGTTACCAAGGATTCGTCTAAACCTACCGCTTATTATGGTTCATATTTTAACATATGGCAGAAACAATCTGATAGGAGCTACAAGCTAAAGTATATGATCAGCAATCTGGATTTCAATCCCTTTGAAAAGTGAAATATTCTAAACGAAATTAATTGAACCTGGGCATCAAACTAACGCGAAGGGCTCGGAGTTTTTTGATTGCCGGATTATCAATTTGAATTTCCCGGCTTTTAAAATATAACTTAGCCCACGCCTTCGGGCTTAAGCCCTGTACGTTAACCGAGAAATATATTAAATTGAAGGAGATAATCATGAGTGATAAGTCCCGTGTACCAAATGTTTTATGGATTGCAATAATAAGTTTGGCGGTCTTTAGTGTATTTCATTTTATCATAGGATTTTCGAAGCCAATACAGTTTTTTGCTCTTGCAATAAATATAGTTCTAATCTTCGGCCTTCTTCGAGTATCCAAATGGGCATATTTTCTATCAATTTTGACTTCGCTTTTAGGCCCATTTATTTTATCATTTGAGAGGACAATTTACTTTTACCTTATTCTTCTTTTAAATTGCACAGTACTAATACCAGTTTTGATTAGTACTAAATACTTTTTCACAAAAAGTCCCAAGTAATCTATAACTGTTTGAAGAGTAATCATATTACTCGTTCTGACAAGCACATCAATTTGGAATCTGCCACGCGGCTTGAGTCCCCAATTTGAGAGATTTTAAAGTGTGGCAGCCTCAATTTTGCGCCAAACGTTAGCCAGGCAATAAAACATTAAGGGAAAAAGAAATGTTAGAAAAAAAATTAACAATATTTTGCCAATTAAATCCGAATTTCTGAAGCTGCTGGTGTTGGCTCAATATTGACAGCCTTAATGATTTCTTTGGGAATGTTTTATGATATAGAGCTTGTTCATTTTCCTATCAGTCCTGCTATTCTATCGTTTTTTGCTGCAATTGACGCTGCAATATAGGCCTCAAGGTTTAATCGAAAAAAATAAAACGAACAGTTTAATATTAATTCGATGAAATAATCTTTTTATAACAAAAATCACCCGAAAGACTATCAAAAAAGACAAGTTTTATGAAAAAGTGACAGGATTTGTTTATGAAATTCTTCAACATAAAGATTTTGTTTGTCCAATTGATGTTTTTATAAAATTCGATTACTTAAAAAATGATGATTATGAAAATTGGAGATTTGGTCGATTCCCCTATCTGGAAAAAGTGATACTGTGTAATCTGTCAAACGCAAATCGGATACTAAGAATTTTAAGGCTTCATGCTGAGGATATCGGATTAAAAGAATCTCGAACGATTTACAATAAATGGGGCAAGGGCAAAAATAAAATAGTTTTGCGTTTTTCAAATAATCGTGACCAAAATGTAGATATTTCATACTCAACACACTATGTGAAAAAACAGAGAATTGCTGAAAAGAGTAATAAAAACTCGCATGATCAAAATCCGGAAACTTTGAATCCTTCAGATATTGAAGATGAATTGCCTGATTGACTTTTACGGTTTAGCCCAGTCAAATTAAATAAAATCGTTCTTTTTTCAAAACCATTCCTGTTTTCCGCACGCTTCAAAAAAATCTGCTGTAGTCCCTTATTTTACTGAT
>CAYWTB010000144.1:0-6775 GCA_964461135.1 uncultured Caldithrix sp.
ATGCCAAATTATCCTCAAAAATTTCTAGGGTGTTGCAAAGCGGAAAACAGGAGTCAAATTAAATAAAATCGTTCTTTTTTCAAAACCATTCGGCTAACATTTTGCTGCGCTGTAAATTTTCGTTTCAGATTTCGTTGGTTAATCCGATTCGTTCCTCACCGCCACATGTGAATATATTGTTATGCAGTACCATCTCAACAAATGACTCGCAACCTTATATTCAATGCTGCTTTTTTATGGACCTGTCAATGGGATGCAATCGGCATCTGCCACTGAATACAGGACGATCAGTCATTTACTATGACCGCGACCAAATCATTTTCCTGGTGATTGGCACCATACCAGAAGCACCGGATACACGTCAGAAAAGTCCTTACTGCACCGAATTCACCAAGTATCCTGCAGTTGTTCAGATCAATGTGAGTAAATCCTGTTGATTCCGCTATTTCCACTTACTTAGACCAGTGCACTTTCCCGGCCCGAGTCCCTTACAAAGAGGCAGGAAGATTGGGTAAGCTCCACTGAGCGGCGCATAAAATCGAAGGACAGAACCTTGCCGACTCCGAAGATATTAATGTCGGCACGTGGAACCTTATCAAAGGTACTTTCAAAAGTTCCCGTCAGTACATGAAAATCCGTCATGGAAGGCAACCGGGCCTGATCGCTTAATCTCTCCAAAAAATTATACAACCTTCTTTCCTGGGATTTGTCCGGTGCCACCGTTACCAGATTGATGGCTCCTTCCCAGTTTCGCTGGAGCTGCAGGGTGATCAGCATGGCCAGGTGCCAGTTGGGACTTTTATCCCGCAACCATAGGTTTACTGTATTCTGCATACCGAAGGCGATGCGTGGATGCTGTCGCAGAATCATCACGCCCAGATCCTGTTTACCGGCTTCGCTCACCAGTGTATCAATGGTTTCATCCTTCTTTTTATCCTTTCCCAGGGTAAGGAAAAGCACATTGGGCCGGAAGGCGCTGGCTTTTAAAGTTTGCATGACCAGTCTTGCACCGTGCAGAAAATTGTCATCCTCTATGATGGTTCCGTTTACCAGGATGTCTTCATTTTCTAAGGGAACAACCAGATCATCCAGACTTTTTTGAACCTCTTCCAGTTTGTTGTTTTTGACAGTAAAAGCAAAAATGCTTCCCGATGGGTAGGTGATATTCCGGATAAAGAGCAGCGGACCGGACCAGATTTTAGGATTATCGATGGGAACCAGCAGATCCGGTTTCCAGCTGATCTGATGACGAGGATATTTCATGGCCAGGCGCGAAGCGCGTTCTGCCAGCACCAGAAACAATCCGCCACGGATATCGCCCCAGCTGGATTTCAATCCCCGCCGTTCCAGCCAAAAATAAAGGATGACGATGCTGGTGAGGGCCACAAAACTGAACACCGGATTAATCAGAAACATGATAAACAGGCAGCCCAGTGCACCGATGAGGGGAACAAATTTGGGTACTTTAAAGGTGGGTCTGAAACTGATGATCTTCATGCTCTGCTGGATAAAAACCACCAGGTTTAACATACCGTAGGTAATCAGAAAAAACATGGTTATAAGAGAGGCCAGGAAATCCAGATTTCCCAGCAGAAGAGAAATTTCTATGATAATCCCGGTGAAAATGACGGCATTGCGCGGTTCATTTGCTTTGGTTTTGGCTGCAAAAAACTGGTGAAAGGGAACGGTTTTCTGTTCCGCCAGCGCCTGCAGAACCCGGGGAGCTCCCACCATGCTTCCCAGGGCCGAAGAGAGAGTAGCCCCCATGATACCGGCAATCACCGCCGGTCCCCACAAGGCCTTGTCCACCAAAATCATCTGGTTGGTGCGTAATTCGGCCGGTGTGCTGATTCTGGCGCTTACATAGGCAATCAGAACATAAATAAACATGGTCACAATAATGGAACTCAAGGTGCCCAGGGGAATGGCCCGCCGGGGTTCTTTCAAATCACCGGACAAATTTGCGCCCGCCATAATGCCGGTAACTGCAGGAAAAAATATAGCAAATACTTTCCAGAAACCGGCGTTCTCGAACTTTCCCAGCAGGGTAAAATGAGCGACTGGCTGCGAGGGAGTTAAGAAAAATGAGACCAGGGAAATTACAATAATGGTCATGATCAGATACTGGACTTTTATGGCAAAATGGGCACTGGTATAAGACACAAGCAGCAGGACCAGCCAGGCCAGAGAAGAGACCATGAACGGGCTATGATGAGGAAAAACCCTCAGCCACCCCTCGGTAAAACCAATGATATATAAAGCCGCAGAAAGAGTAAGTGAGATATAAAAAGGAATTCCGATACTGCCACCAGCCTCCAGTCCCAGGGATTTTGATATAATGGAATACGCACCCCCCGCACCGATTTTAATATTGGTGGTAATGGAGGACATGGATAAGCCGGTGCAAATGGTGACGGATTTTGCCAGTAAAATGATAACAACCGTCCCCAGGAATCCCGCATTTCCAACCACCCATCCCAGACGGAGATACATGATAACGCCCAGGATGGTCAGCACGTCAGGGGTAAAGACGCCGCCGAAGGTACCGAATTTTTTTATTTTCTGCGGACGGGAACTTAGACCGCGAATCTTATTGAGTACCGAAGCTAGTGGGGCAAAGTTCATATTCTGGCCGTATCAGGTGAAAATAGCGATAAATTAGCTCTAATATGCGAAATAAATTTCACGTCTTCAAGGACATAACGTTGCGGTTTTAAATACCGCCCCCCTGTTAAACGGTATTTATTTTGTGTTGCGTGGTAAAGGTAGAATGGTCACCGGTGAAAACACGAATCTTAAAAAATTGCTGTGTAGGCTGCATTCACCGCAGGTGTTACCTTCCTGCCCGAAATCTGGGACAGGTAATTCTCTCATTAAATCACTATCTATTTTTCCCGGTGTTATTACCAGCCAAAACTCAGGGGCCAGGGAGTGGGAATACCCAGGAACATCAGCGTGGAACCCATCAGAGCCATATTTTTTATAAAATGGATCCTTTGGTTCATCTTTTCCTTCTCATCTGCGATAGCCCAGAAATTGTGTATTTTAAATGAGACTCCCAGAAAGAACAGAACCACTGCACATACTCCCACCAAGGGCAGAATTCCAAAACCGATACTCAATCCACCAATAAGTAAAAGAAAACCGGAGCCAACCACTGCCAGCCCGGGCTCCGGAACATTCTTTGAACCGACATAAACCGCCATCATTTTTGAGTGTGAAAAATGATTAAATGCATTATAAAAATAATAAATTCCCACAATGATTCGTCCGATTAACAATACAACAGCCATACATTCCTCCTTTTTTTGATTGAATCATTTTAAAATTCTAATCTATTATTTATAACAAAGCAAAATGAAAAATAAATGAAGATTATAAGGAAATGCCCCTTCTGAAAATATTTGTTGAAAAGAATATGATGTGAACACACTGGCTAGATGGTCTTTTTTAGGATTAAAAATGACGTTCATCATACAAATGAATACCTGAGACATTCACTGTATTTTTCAGTTTTTCAGGAGGTATAATAGCTGAACATGATTGTTTATTTTAAGAGAGTGGACGAACACAAAGGTAATCACGGTATTATTCAACTTGGGGTAGATCTGTCATAACCTGTTGCTGATTATGGTAAAAATATAAAAATTCCCATTATTATTTCCGTTTGCTAAGATCAGGATATAATCATATAAATTTAAAAAGCCTAGCCCAATTTTCATTTACCACAGCACTTTTTGTATTTCTTTCCACTCCCACAGGGGCAAGGTTCATTTCTACCTGGTATCTTATCTTCCATAAATTTCTTTGTGTTTAAATCTGGTAAAAAATGTACTAAAGGAATTGGATTCTCATCACTTCCGATTTCCAGATATCTTTTTTCTTCCGGGATTGAATCCAAATCGACTATTCCTGCAATAAAGTAACTTTGATTTTTGTTGTTCCTGCTTCCAATTTTTATAGCCCGCTCAACTTTATCAATATCAAAGACTACGACAGGGCATTTTTTACAAAAATGGCTTCCAGAATGATTTGTTATTAATTCATGTTCGTGCTTTTCAGACTTAACATGCAGGAGTATCGGGCAATCGAATTCTATAAGAGAAGAACCACATTCCGGACAGTTTGTCAGGCTGCTTTCATCACTATAATATCTTCTTCTGCGAATAGATAAATCTATGGTTTCTAATCTATTCATATGAATTTGCCTTCAATTATCTGTGCTGTTAAACAAAATATTCCGGTGATGATTTTATTCTAAGGTTCAGCTGGCGTGGCCAACCGGTGGATTTGACCACAAACCGCTGTATGATTTTGGGGTAAATCATATTTGACTTAATTCTTCCATTAAAGCCCTTCGTTGTGGATATTCGGTTCGTAACATTTTTATAATTTTATTCGCTTTTTCCCTTGCTCCCAGCTTTATGATTCTTTTTAAATATCGGCAGGCATTTTGATAATGTTTTCTTCCCAAGTTGTCTTTTAAATATTTCATAATGGCTTCTGAATAAAGATGGACCAATTCATCAGAATAATCTTTTGAAAGATATTTTTCGTAATGTTCAATAGTACGTAAGGAAGGCGAATTTTTAACAAGTTCCAAAAGATTATCCCACCATTCTTCTTTGATGTAAATACCTGCTATCAATTCGGAGTCAAGCCACCTGTTTCTTTTGGTTATATCCTGGATGACTTCTTTTATAAATGTATTCCACTCCTCAGCCGGAAAATTTTGTTTTAATATCCGGTAATAATCCTGTTCGTGCCGAAAGTTATTAACAAAAAGCAAACGGGAATACTCAATTATTTTTACTTTATCATTTTGAGCCTGGGCAATTTTAAGTAACCAGTCATACCATTCCATTGCCAGGCCAGGCTTTTCCTTTTTGTCATGGTTTACTCCCTCCCGGGCTAATGTTATGGCTTTATCATAATTCTTATTCTTTAATGCTTTTGAAATAGCCTCTCCCCTGAATCTTGAATTGGAAAGATTTTGCTCCAGGTATTTATCAGCTTCCTTTTCACCTTTTGTTTTTTTCAGGATATTGTATTTAATGCTTTGTGCTTTTTCCTTCTCGTATTCAGATCCTTGTGCTTTATCAATCTGGTTTAAAACATGTTGGGTTTCTTCGTCCGTCTTCAATAGTTCCGAAGCAATCTGCAGCATATCCAGGTGCCAATCCCATCCCAAATAAATTTGTCTGTCAAAAGCTGAAATGCAATAATCGAGAATGATTTTCCTTATTTCTTCGGGAAGTTTTTCCTGCACAATTTTGTACAATATTTCAAATGCAAAATCTATACTATTTCCGATATCACCATTGCTGTCATCGGCATATTGCAGTGCCTCTGTCATTTGCTCCATTACTGCTGTACAGATAAAAAACGAACTTTTGTAATTTTGGTTTTCAAACTGCTTTTGTGCAGAAACTAAAAGATCTGCAACTTCATTACCTACCTGGTGCGATGCCGACCAATTAATAAAACCGTGCCTGTCTGAGGTTGAACGTAGAATAGATTTTACCTGTTTCTGGTACAGCTCTTTTGATTCATCTTTGTTATATTGTGCAAACGATGATAAAAACAAATTTCTGAATGGAAGATTTTGTTCTGTTTTTTCACGAACAAATTGTTTCAGCTCATCATGAGAAATACTTTCGAGCAATTCATTTACCTGGTCTGCGATGGTTTTCCGGTTTAAAGGTTCCTTTTGGGGTGTGGATTTGGAAATCGGAGATTTCTTTTTTAATTCTGATTCTTCCTGTTGCAGGTAAAAAATTACAGCCACAACATGCTTACAAATCGGTCCCAGGTCATAAGGACAATTGCATGCATATTCTACGATATTTCCATCTTTTATGGATAAATGTACGATATAATCCTCTGTGCCTTCAACAATTGATTCGTACACGCCCGGTGTAATTTCTTCGGGTTCGTTCACACGGCCGTTCTTAAAATATGATAACCCGCGTGCCAGAATGATTTCGTCTATATATTGTTCAAATTGATTTAATGGTATTTGCATTTTTGATACCTGAAATTTATGATTCACTAATTATAATCATCTGTTTATAAAAATATTATATTCTATTCTCGATAACAAAACAAAATGAAAACTTAATTATGATTACCCGTAAAGTATCATTAAAAAAATTTTGTTGCAGAGCGGTTGATGGTAATAAGCCGTTTATTTGTACTTCTACTGGGTTAAAGGAGGAAACATATCTGCCATCCCTATTATAACTTTCCCTTAATACCCGTCCATTTTGGAACAAATTATCACATATCAGATGTACGTTATCCCCCGAAGTTAAGAGCATAAATTGAATGTTCTTGATTCCTTCACAGGGGAACCGTTTATTCACGGGTTCTTTTTCCCGGCAGATAATCCTCTCTCACCGGAGAAAAAATTTCCACCACCAGCGAATCTTCGCTGATACCTCCCTGATGCTCCATATTTGAGGGAATACACCAGCTATCCCCCGGTGTACAGCGATGGGACACCGATCCGATGATCAGGATCATTTCCCCCGATATCATATAGCCGGTTTGCTCAGAGGGATGGCTGTGACGGGGAAGTATACTTCCCTTCTTCAACCGGAATTCGGTCATTAAAGTATGCTCTCCGTAAACCATGGTCTTCTGATCGACACCGTCAACACGGCTATGGTAACCGGAATCATTATGTTTGCAGAACATGAAGGTATTTCTCCTGACTTTATTAACCTGAAGTCGTAAAAAGTTATGAATCTCCTGGCGTTTGTAGTAGAATGTT
>CAYWTB010000145.1:0-6490 GCA_964461135.1 uncultured Caldithrix sp.
CCCTGTAGTGTAATAAAACCTCAACGCTGAGTCAAGAATTCAGAAACGGAGGGTGAGTATAAGCTATTACCCGTGCCTTTAGAAGTGTGTCGTCTCGGGATCTGCAGGTTCAGCTTGTTTAGAGTTTCTTCAGAAACAGCAGAACCGTACGATGGATGACCTGCTACGGTTATGATATAGAGGGCAAAAACGCCTCCCGAATGTGTTTCCTGCCATCCGATGAATACCGCATCTGAATCCGAAACAGTTGATCTTTTTTCTTTCAAGATTTACTCCTTTTTGATTTGCTAGCGATTGGCAGCAAGGCTTCCCGGATAGCGCCAAGTATTGAGTGCCCGGACGGTTCTTTGATACGGTGCTTGTCTACGCCCGCTTGGTATAAATAGGCGGCCTCACCATTTGCCGACTGCGTCACAATTTTTAACTGCGGATGTTCCGACAGCAACAAATGACATATCTTGGGTTCCCCATTTGCCTTGAGCGGCGTAATAATAACCACATCCACCGCTGTTTGCCTGGAGGCACGCAGGAGTTTCAGGGGGTCAAGCACTTCGCCAACAATTTCCATATCCGGTTGGCGCGTAATCAGATATCGGATCACTTCCGATAGCAACTTTGGCCGGCTCGATAACAACACTTTGATTTTTTGCATCATAATACCGCCTTTCCCATCGGCACCCTTTACCTAATATTTTCTAAATCTCCGCTAATACAGAATCGGAAACCTTTGATAACTACCGGGCAAAAGCGTTCCGATGGTGAGTTTCGGTTACTGTTCAAATGAACAGCATCAATATGATCAATTCAGAACAGGGTTACAATAGACCGAAAGGTTCAAATATGGTCTATGGAAAGGACTACTTTGATTATAGACCTTGTTAAGGTTTTTGGCAGGAAAGTACTGGTACCTGTGGCAGAAAAGTTTTGGTTTCTGCTATTATTTCTTTTTCAGAAGGTTTCTCTCGCGGGCATATTGCACCGCTTCCAGACGGTTATGCAGTTGCAGCTTGTCAAGAATATTATGGATATGATTTTTTACGGTCTGTGCTTCGATGGAAAACCGCTGGGCAATTTCTTTGTTGGACAACCCTTCGGCAATCTTGTTAATAATTTCCACCTCACGGGGCGTCAATTTTACTGCCTCTCGCGGTATTCGCTCTCCCATTAACTCCGCGACGCGGGAGAATAAAGACGCTGCCATCCGGGGAGAACAAAAGGATTCACCGCGCTTCGCCGAGCGAATCGTTTCGACCAGAAAGTCAAATGAAGATTCTTTTAGCACGTATCCTACAGCGCCGGCCTCGATACAGGCCATGATCTCATCCGTCAGGTCGGGCATACCGAGGATAATAACTTTGACTTCCGGTAAATCCCGGTACAAAGCCTGAGTCACTTCTATCCCATCCTTGTCCGGCATGCCAATGTCTATAAGCGCCACCTGCGGGCGCAACTCTTTGATTTGTTCCAAAGCCGTGAGCCCGCTGGCCGCCGAGCCGACAACGACGAAGTCTTTCTGCTCTTCCAGCATGGAAACCAGGCCCTCACGGAGCAAGCGATTGTCGTCTACAATAAATACTTGAATGGACTCATTCATATCAAGTTATCTCATATCCTGGCGAATCAGTATGCCCTTAACATTTCTTGAAAATGCGACGTCATACTATCTCTCACGGTTAGGCTGCCTTATCAAGAATCTTGGTAGAAAAATAAATGTATTATGGAAACAATGCAATAAAAAATTAAGGATTGAATCCCTGTTGGCCAGGACCAAAGTGCCCGCGACACCGCCACCGGCCGGCGCCGTATTGTTTTAGTATTGGATGAAAGGGTAAAGAAGGTAAAATAATCTGCATTGCACGCAAACTCTTTGCGCATTTTTGCAAATCAATCCAAAAATCCGCGTAAAGCCCTGCTTCGCGAAGCATGGCGTAATCGTCGAAGTGCTTTCTCTTTGATTTGTCGTATCCGTTCCCGGGTTAAGTTAAAACGCTCGCCAATTTCCTCTAACGTCATGGAATGCTCATAGCCAAGCCCAAAATACAATCGTAAAATCTCTGCCTCACGTTTTGTCAAAGTTGCCAACGTACGCTCTATTTCAATTTTTAAGGATTTGCCTATCAAATCGGAATCGGGAGGTGGTTGATGCTCATTTTCAATGACATCAAGCAAAGAATTGTTTTCACTATTAATAAATGGGGTATCCATAGACAAATGTCGTCCGGAAACTCTCAGGGTATCTGTTACTTCAAAATCTTTCATGTCCAGTTGTTCTGCAATTTCGCCGGGGCTTGGCTCACGTTCATATTTCTGTTCAAGTTTGGAATAGGCTTTTCCAATTTTAGTAATCGCACCAACCCGGTTTAGCGGAAGGCGTACAATTCGAGACTGATCGGCCAAAGCCTGCATAATCCCCTGGCGAATCCACCAAACCGCATAGGATATAAATTTGAATCCCCGGGTTTCGTCGAACCGCGTTGCCGCTTTAATCAGCCCTATGTTTCCTTCATTGATTAAATCTCCAAAAGAAAGTCCTTTATTTTGATACTTCTTTGCGATGCTCACTACAAAGAGAAGATTCGCCCTGGTTAATTTTTCCAATGCTCGCTGATCTTCCCGCTTTATTCGCTGCGCCAATTCAATTTCTTCCTCGGGAGTTAATAAGGGGATTTCTCCAATTTCTTGAAGATACTGATTTATAGATTGATTTGCACGGTTTTCAGAATGTTTGGCCATTCTTTTCCAATCTCCTTATAAGGTGTTAAATATTTCTTCTTAATCGCGCAACAGAAATATCCAATTGCTCGCGATACTTTGAAACGGTACGCCTGGCAATAGGTATGCTTTCATTATTTAACATTTTGCCTAAAGTTTCATCGCTGAGGGGTTTGCGGGGGTTTTCTGCGGTAATAATTTCTTTAAGGCGTTCTTTTATCCTTAACGTGCTCAGCGCCTCGCCTTCATCGGTCTCCATGCCTTCATTGAAAAAATACTTTAATTCAAATACCCCATAATCCGTATCGACATATTTGCCCTTGCAAACACGGCTGACAGTGGAAATATCCATCTCGATTTCCTCGGCGATATCTTTCATAATCATCGGTTTGATATGCTCAGGGCCTTTCTCAAAAAACGGTCGCTGTTTATCGACAATGGCTTCCATGGTTCTCTGCATGGTTACCCGGCGTTGCTGGATGGCTTTTATAAACCACTTGGCTGAATTTACTTTCTCTCTCAAAAATTTTCGGGTCTCATTATCCAGCTTTTGGGGTTGGCGGATCATCTTTTTGTAGTGATGGCTGATTCTCAGGCCGGGTGTTTTATAATCATTCAGAGATATGACCAACTCGTCATCTACTTTTTCCACATAAAAATCGGGGATAATGTGGTTTCGTTTGGCATCGGAATTCCCCTCGCCGGGCTTCGGATTTAACTTGCTAATCGCTGCCAGGGAATCCTTAACTTGATCCGGGGAGATTTCAAGCTGGTCGGCAACCTGTTTAAAGCGGTGGTTAAAAAAATCCTGGTAGCATTCTTTGAGAATAAGCAACGGAACGGCGTATTTGCCATTCTCGTTTTTTGTTTCTAATTGAATGATCAAACACTCTTGAAGATTCCGGGCGGCAATGCCGGGAGGATTAAGTTCTTGAATTACCCTTAAAACTCGTTCTATTTGTCCCGGCGTGGTTTCAAAAATCTGGGCGATTGATTCTACACTTACCTCAAAATCCAGATAACCGTCCTCCCTCAAACTGTAAATGATATATTCACCAATCCGGAAGTCGATTTCTGGCAGGCTTAATAGCTGCAATTGATCAAGTAAATGTTCTGACATGGTAGCGTGATAAGGCTCCGGCAGGTCGTGTATTCCTTCATTGTGATCCAACGGCATGCGCGGCTCCGGCAGATCCTCATCATCGGGCAATAGCTCCTCAAGATTCACATCCTCCTGAACTTGATCCTTCAGTTTATCATCTTCGCTTTTATTGTTTTCCTCCAGTGTAGCGAATTCTTCCTGAATTTTTTCCGTTTCTTCTTTCTTTTCCTCTAATTCATCATCTTCATCCTCTTGAACAGCATCCAATTCCTCAGCTTCTTCCAATACCGGATTTATTTGCAACTCCATTTGTATCTTTTGCTCCAACAACAACATCGGTAGTTGCAACAGGCTGGCAACCAGAATTTGCTGTGGTTTTAAAACTTGAAGCTGTTTCTGAATCAGGGACAGACCCGGACCTGTCATACCTGTTTCTGCCTCGCTAATATCATTTTATGTTTAGTCAAGAATTTCCAGGATGCTGTGGTTTCCTTTTTTTGCTGTAGAAACTGCGCTTAGAAGTGTTCGAATTGCAGACGCGGTTTGCCCTTTTTTGCCAATCACTTTTCCGATATCATCTTTGGCCACATGTAATTCATAAATGGTTAGATGTTCACCCTTTACTTCTGAAACCCGAACCTCTCCCGGCTTATCAATCAGATGCTTCACGACAAACTCTGGAAATTCTTTCATTGCTTCTCCGCGTTCTAGGAAGAATAACCTCATTTAAAGCACTCAAAATGTGACCCAATCTTCTGCGATTTGCTGGTTTCAGACTGGTGAATTTGCGAATAAATAACCAATGGGGAATGATGATGGTAACCTTATTTCCTTCGTTTTGTTCAAGCATTAGCAAAGATTTTTGCAACCATGCAGTCTGGTTTTTATATTTTACCCGAATTGTTTTTACTGTCTCTTCAGTAACCTGCGCTTCAATTGTAGCCGGTTTTTTCTCGGACTGGTCAAATAACCAATTTTGAAACGATTTTATAGGGCACATCCAGTTCATGGTTTGTGCTTGATCGCGCATTATAATTTTCCCCCTTGATAAAGATTTAATTTTTATGACTTTTTATTTCATTCGTCACAACTAAAAATATTTACCAACGACTGTTTCCCCCGCTTCTCCGGTTATCAGATTTGGGGCGGGCTTCGTTTACAATAATGCGGGTCCCTTTTAATTCACTGCCATTTAATTCCTGAATTGCTGCCTGAGCCTCCGTTTTAGCTTCTATCTCTACAAAAGCAAATCCTTTTGATGTACCGCTAAACTTATCCTTAATAATATTGGCAGACTTCACATTTCCAAACGCCTCAAAGGCTTTACGTAAGTCTTCCTCGTTCGCTTGCTGTGATAGATTTCCGATATAAATATTCATCTTGTTTTCCTTTCATTACTGTACTGTTTAGACTTAAAAAAAAGCGACACTGGTGAGCATAGCCTTATTTGTTTTAAATTGTTTATGGTTTACTCAGCTTTTTAGCTTTTTGGGGGTTCTTTGAAAAAGAGCAGATATCACTTAATGGTATACTGCACTTTTTTGATCTGCCAGGAATTCACATCATTACATTACCACCACATCTTGTGCCTGGAGGCCTTTTTTACCTTCTCCCATTGTGAATTCAACTTCCTGGCCCTCTTCCAGGGAACGATAACCACCGTTCTCACGAATAGAACTATAATGAACAAAGAGATCCTGACCTTCATGGCTTGAGATAAAACCATAACCTTTACTGGCGTTAAACCACTTCACAACTCCATTTACTCGATCTGACATTACTAATACTCCTTTAAATAAAAAATAATAAAATATAATAAATAAAAAATAATAAAATATAAATTTATTGACTTTCGGGTTATTCTAGACTGGTGAGAAGCTAATCCTGAACAGGCTGGAATTTCTAAAAAGACTAATTAAGTTAAGCTAATCCACTTGCCATGTCAAGGAGTAAGAATAAAAGCGTCTATTTTAAATTGATAATATAATTAAGGTATTAAGTAGTTCAATGCTGTCATTATGAAAATCAGTATACTTTTGTTTTTCTGTTTCAAAATATAGAGGAGCTATGAATAGTCCTTAATTTGTAAACGCTTAACGTTCTGAATCACTGGCGCTGAGAAGGCGTGCAGCACCTTACCTGAGTCCGTGTGCATCCAGTGGCTGGGCAGCCCTGTCCCGTTAACATCCGATTCCGCTCACTTATCCGTGACCACCATTACCCGGTTCTTTCCGCTTCTCTTGGCTTGATATAGCGCAGCATCTGCTTTCTCCATGAGATCTCGATACGTACCGGTCTTTTTCCCGCACGAGGCCACGCCTATACTAACGGTCACTGTCTGTTCGCCAGGAAGACGTTCCACAAGTTCCATATTCAGTCTGTTGGCAATTACGCCGGCTTCATGGACATCAGTCAAAGGCAGGATTACCGCAAACTCCTCTCCGCCAAAGCGACAGCAAATGTCCGAATCTCTTGCCACGCGCAAAATGGTTCTTCCCATCGCGGCCAGGATCCCGTCGCCTTCCTGGTGCCCGTATGTGTCATTGACCTTCTTGAAGTCATCGATGTCAATCAGTACCAGGGAGACGAGCGCACCATAACGCACGTAGCGTCTCACTTCCAGGTCGATCTGTTGATAAAAGTAGGTATGGTTGAAGAGGCCCGTCAGACCGTCGC
>CAYWTB010000146.1:0-6396 GCA_964461135.1 uncultured Caldithrix sp.
ATACCCCGTATATTATGCAATATCATCACTTATGAGTTTCGTGAAAGGCAGGATTTACAAAAGCAGGTTAGAGTTATAAATCAAAAACTTAGTATATATGATGAAGATATTTGAAGATCTTAAAGAAATACTGCAATATCTTCGGCAATACAAAGCCCGGACGGCAATGACCATGTTCGGCATTATCTGGGGTACCCTGACGGTAATCGTACTCCTGGCCTTCGGAGTTGGGGTTAAGAAGCAGATGAGCAAGAATATGCACGGTATGGGAGAAGGGATTGCCCTTGTCTGGCCCAACAAGACCAGTATTCCGTTTGAAGGATACGGCCGGGACAGGCAGATACGCCTCACCGTGGATGACGTGGGACTGATTCGCAGTGAGATTAAGGACATTAAGCGGATCAGCCCCGAATTTCATAAATGGGGTTCCGCCATAAGGAGGGGCGAAAAGATAAACCGGCCCAATGTAACTGGTATTATTCCCGAATACGGAATCATGCGCAACATCTGGCCGGAACCGGGGGGGCGCTGGCTGAATGAGCCTGACCTGGAACTGAAACGCCGGGTGGTTTTCCTCGGTAACAGACTGCGAGATTTACTGTTTGGTGAGAACAGCGATGCCATCGGACAATATGTCTACATTGATGAGATTCCCTTCCTGGTGATCGGGGTGATGAGGGAGAAAACCCAGCCGTCTTCCTACAGTCAGAGGGATCAGGACCGGGCATTTATTCCCATGACTACCCATATGTCGGTTTTTGGACGGCATTATGTGAATAATATTGTTTACCAGATAGAAGATCCCCGGCTGGGAAAGGAAGTCCGGAACCAGGTCTATACTGTGCTGGGGAAAAGATATAAATTTGATCCGAAGGATACGGAAACTCTCTGGATATGGGATACCACCGAATTTGATCGATTTATTTTCTACTTTTCCATGGGTTTTACCATTTTTATGGGAATAATCGGTGCCATCACCCTGGTGGTGGGAGGAATCGGTCTGGCAAATATCATGTATGTAGTTGTTCGGGAACGCACCATGGAAATCGGGATCCGGCGGGCGGTGGGTGCCAAACGCCACCACATTATGGGGCAGTTCATCTTCGAGACATTCATCATCATCGGACTGAGTGCATTGATCGGATTCACACTGGCATCCGGAATTATAGGGTTGATGGCCGCCCTGCCCATGAAAGATGTCCAGGAAGCAGTTGGCATCCCAGAACTGAATATGGCCGTGGCGCTGGTCACGATGCTCATTCTGGGTGCAGTCGGATTTCTGGCAGGATATTTTCCTGCCCGCAAAGCCTCCCGCCTGGACATAGTGGACTGCTTACGGTACTGATCGTAATACCAAAACCAGGAACCAACATGCAAATTTTTATGCTTATCAGGGAATTTCTGGAGGATATCCGGTCTCAGAAGACCAGAGCTTTTCTTACTACCATTGCCATATCCTGGGGTATTGTGGCCGTTACGCTATTAATGGCCTTCGGTGAAGGATTATCGTTCAGGATGCAGGAAGGTTTTCTGAATGCCGGAGATCGTATTATCCGGGTATACAATGGTCAGACAACTAAAAAATGGGAAGGCCTACCGGTAGGAAGGCGGGTATGGTTACGGCAGGAGGATTGCCGGATTATTGAGCAGAATATTCCACAGGTTGAGGTGGCCATACCCGGACTGGGACGTAATGTCCGTCTCAAGGCCGGAGATAAGATTGTTTCCACTTACATGGAAGGTGTTTACCCCGAATTTGAATTTCTTCGCCGGACGTTTCACGCTGCGGGAGGCCGCTTTCTGAATGAAAAAGATCTGAAAGAGAGAAAACGGGTGGTATTTCTGGGTGGGGAAATTGCCGGAGAACTCTTCGGCCGGCCTGATCCTATAGGCGAAATAGTGGAGCTTGATGGTATCCCGTTCAAAGTGGTGGGTACCATGCCGAAAAAATTACAGACCTCCATGAATAACGGACCGGATGATCGTAGGGCCATTATTCCTTTTACCACCTTCCGGAGTATCTATGGTGACAAGTACCTGGATGAAATGATTGTCAAGCCGGTGCGTTCACAGGATGGGATGTACGTGGAGAAGGAAATCCGTCGGGTACTGGGCAAAAAATATCAATTCGACCCCACCGATGAACGGGCGGTCCCCATGTGGAATTTTATTGAAATGGAAAAAGAAGGCGCGAAAGTTTTTCGTGGCATCAATATCTTTCTGGCAGTAATCGGAACCATGACGCTGATCATCGCCGGGGTGGGGGTGGCGAATATCATGTTTGTGGTAGCCAAAGAACGCACCAGAGAAATCGGCATTAAAAGAGCAGTTGGTGCCAGGCGAAAAACCATTGTTTTCCAGTTCATTTTTGAATCTGTACTTATAGCCTTTATAGGGGGTTCGCTGGGTCTGCTGGTATCGGTCGGTATCATAAAATTAATGTGGATGATACCTGCGCAGGATGGTCCTATGCAATTTCTGGGGCGTCCCCTGCTCTCCACCTCAGTGATCTGGGTTTCCATCTTTCTGCTGGGTTTCATCGGCGTAGTGGCAGGTCTGTTTCCTGCCAGAAAAGCAGCGAATGTTGATCCGGTGGAGGCATTGCGCTATGAATAATTGTGAAGGCAGGGAATCCGCCTGAAGCAAAGGAGAAAATCCACCTGAAATAATATGATTTTATCCCATCAGTAAATATTGAACTCCAATCTGACTGTCTCAAAAATTTCCCTTTGTGATTATAGCAGGTTAAAGGATTATACACATTTTTTATCATAAATCGTGTATTACTCAGTCAATTTTTACTTTCTTCGACTCTCTTATTATAAAACAAATGACAACCTAAATTTCTAAGATTTTGAACCGATGATATGGGATGACTTTGAGATACCGGACTTTGACATCGGGTTGCAAGGCCAGATTTTGTAATCGGAAGATTACACCGCGCAGGTCACAATAACAACTTGCAACCAGTGTAAGCTGCATCCGGCAGGTAAAGAAAGGTTTTTAAAAAGGTTCTCTAATTATGGTGTGTCCGACATGTACTGCTGAAGTTCCCAATAATGCGCGATTCTGCCCGCAGTGCGGCACGCCCGTATCCAGTTCAACTTCAACCATTGTCCCGGTTGCAGACCGCCTGGACCTTATTAAAGAATACATCCCACCGGAGCTGGCCTCTAAAATTATGAATGCCGGCAAAAAGCTGGAAAGTGAACGCCGGAATGTTACAGTCATGTTTGCAGATGTTACTGGTTTTACTGCCCTCTCCGAACAGATTGATCCGGAAGTGCTTTCTAACCTGCTGAATGAGTGTTTTAAGGGTTTGATTACTACCGTTCACAAATATGAAGGAACCATAGACAAATTTATCGGTGATGCCATCATGCTTATTTTTGGTGCACCGCTGGCTCATGAGAATGATCCTGAGAGGGCCGTACGCTGTGCCCAGGACATGATGGATGACATCAAAAGATTCAATGTAGTCAGCCAGATCACTTTATCAAACCCAATCACCCTGCATATCGGTCTTCATTCCGGTATTGTGGTGGCTGGAAATGTAGGCAGTGATCTGCGTATGAATTATTCGGTGGTGGGAGATACGGTCAATTTATCCTCACGGCTGGCGCATCTGGCACCACCCGGGGAAATTTTTTTGAGCGATACCACTTTTAAGAGCGTTTCGACTCTGGCCATCGCAGAGGGCCCCTTTCGCATCTCGGTGCGCGGCAAAGCCGAACCGGTAATTGTCTACAAACTCAGAGGAATAAAAGAAGTATTCGGGCATGATTCCCAGCGCCCGGCAGGAAAATATTTTGTAGGAAGAGAAAAAGAAATCCAGAAATTAGAACGACTGCTGGATTTTTCGAAAAATCAGAATGGATTTCATCTGTTTGTAAAAGGGGAAGCGGGAGTCGGGAAAAGCCGGCTTAAAGATGAAATTTACCGCCTGGCTGTCAGTAAGGGGATTACTCCCAGAGAAGGATTCTGTTCGGGCTTTGAAATCAATACTCCTTATTATCTTTGGAATACACTGATCCGGAATATGCTTCAGCTGGATTTTGAAACACCCGAGCAAGAAGTAAAGAGAAGCTTGAGCATCAGGGCTTCTGAATTGAATATGCAAAAGGATCTACCCTATGTAATGGCCATACTGGGTATCCGTCATGATGCACTGGAAGATGAAGAAGGATCTGTGCGGAAGCAGAAAATTTTTGACGCCACCATAAAACTTCTGCAGAATTATGTTAAGAGGCATCGGACCATTTTCATTCTGGAGGATCTGCATTGGATTGACAAATTTTCGCAGGAACTGTTGTATTTTCTTTTTTCAAACCACAAATCTCCCCCTACACTGCTGGTCGGCCTGTATCGTCCCGAATATGCCCATTCGCCCAGTATTGAAAAATTCGGTGATGTCATAAACCTGAGCAGATTGAGCAGGGAAGATTCCAGGCAGTTGATACGTTATCAATTGGAAGCGGATAACATACCGGAACAGGTTGAGGAAATTGTCCTCAAGCGTTCGGAAGGTAATCCGTTCTATTTACAGGAAATGATTAAGACACTGCTGGACAAAAATATAATCACCGTAAATCAGCGGGATGTAAAAATTCTACAGCGGGATTTTGAATCGGTTATTCCGGGAACCATTCAGGGTATCATCATGGCCCGTATTGATACCATTCAGGAGAGTATCAAAAGTGTTCTGTTCAGTGCGGCAGTCATCGGGAGGGAATTCTCCCGGCCGATCCTGGAAAAAGTGGTAGAGATTAATACTGATCTGGACCGCGAACTAAATGAACTTAAGGCATTGGAATTGATTCTGGAAAAACAGGAAGCTCGGGAATTTGATTATATTTTCAAACACTATCTCATTCAGGAAGTCGCATATAATACCATGCTGGTAAATAAACGCAAGGAACTGCATGCAGCCATTGCAGTAGCCATTGAAAATCTGTATACGGACAGGCTGCATGATTTCTATGAATTGCTGGCTTTTCATTATGAAAAGGCTGAAAACTGGGAAAAAGCGGCTGAATATCTGGGCCGCTCCGGTAATAAAAACAAGCAGATTTTTTCCAAGGAAGAATCTGAAGGATTCTTCCAGCGAAAAGAAGAAGCCATCCAGAAACTCTATGAAGCCCAGAGCCGGAAGCGCAGTATCTGGGGTACCCTAAAGACCCTGATACCGCCTCTCATAGCCATGCTCATTCCCATATTTCCGGTTTATGCGTATATAATCATTCTTGGGAATAAAACCTTCTTACAATCCGCGAACACAATTTTACTGGGAGCCATTATCAGCGTTTTGTGTATCTGGTATGCGATTACCTTGTGGTTTCTGGGGGTGGTTCCCTTTCTGCGGGGACGTCCCAAGCTGTATGACCTGCTGGAAAATCAGGTAAGAATTATTTTTGAGGACGGTACCACACTGTCCTTGGATTTCCAGGATATTCAGGCGGTACGTTTCCTGGACGATGAGATTAAGAAATCCCGCCCATTTTTCAGAAAATTAATTGATCCGTTCTGTCGCGTTGCCACCAATAAGAAATTGACAATTTCATTCTGGTTCAGTGATGTGGTTGTTAATATCCTGCCACCTTATTCTTTCGGTCTGGGCTCCAAAGAGGGAGAAATATTAATTCAGCGGAAAATGGGACACCGGTTTTTCAGGCTGTTGTTCCCCTGGTTGAACTCTCCCCGTAAAAGTAAGGACATCAGTCTCTTTCCCTACGCCGCCTGGGAATTTTTTGAGCAATTCCGCATCGCTTTTTACAGCTGGAAGCGACAGGAAACCACCTGATATTTGCTCCCGCTTGATCCTTTCGCATTTAATCCCGCATGACTAATGAAAGTAATACCTGGCCCCTATGGCGGCATTCAGGTTTAAGTCGGTAGAGGGAGCCAGATCCAGTATGGGCACAATTTCCAGGAAGAGGTCAATGGGGGCTTCTCGTATGAAAAGTGTAACACCCAGGGGAAAGCGTACACCGAACTTGTTTTCATTTTCAAACTTAAAACGTGCACCAATACCATAATAAAAAGGTATGGTACTTCTGTCAATCCGGATAGCCCGGAAGTTGTGAAACAGATAATCCGCATGCAGATGAAAAGCGTCCTCATTTCCGAATGACCAGGCAATTGCCCCATCAATAGCATGCCGGTTATCGGTCCATTTCTTCAGACTGATGCCGGTAGGTTCACCCAGGATAACACCAATGCCCAGGCCTCTTTCGGCGGCAAATCCCGGGTATGCCATAATGGTTATAATAAATAGGATAATACCTGCCGTAATGGAGATGAGTGTATGTTTCTGCCATAGATAATTCATAATAAACCTCCGGTTAAATAGGGCTTCACAAAACTCTTAGTTTATTATTATAAGTCATGATATTTGGT
>CAYWTB010000147.1:0-6392 GCA_964461135.1 uncultured Caldithrix sp.
TATCTCTTTGACAAAGCCGGAATTTACTATTTAAACTCAATAATATCCGCGCGAACAAAAATCTTTACTTCCGTATATACCAGTAAATTCAACGATTCGGAATCGTATCTCACATTGGCCAGGGCAAGTTTACGGCCGTCTATTTTCCCGTGTTCTGCCTGAAAATTTTTCCAGAGATCTTCCAGTGCTTCCTTGTATAGCATGCCTGTTCCGTTAATACGTGCCACGGCAAATGTATTTGTTGCTGCTCCCATGGACATTGACATGCCCAGAAGATAACCGGCACGGGATTGGCCCAGGATATTGGTGGCGACAATATCATAGTTCGGTTCTCCCAGCTCTACACTGGTTTGATTCACTCCTACGAACATGCCATTATTTGAACAGCTGTTAAAAATCACCACTGAAAAAACCAGCACCACGGCCAAAAACAGTTTTGTCTTCATACTGTATTCCTCCTTATTAGTTTAAAGGTTCTTTAAATGAAATTCAGGACTAATCCGGCTGCTTTAACCATGATTCGGCAGGCGGCCGTTTGCGGAAGATCCGGATTGTGAAGGGCAGATTCTCGGCATAAGTTTCGAACATGCGGGCCAGTCCGTAGTCAAGATCCCGGGAAACTACGATGGATACTTTATATCCCGAACCTCTTTTATCTTTATTTTTGTGCAGAAAAGAGACCAGTTCACGAAGTTCCCCCGCTTCCGGTGGATCGGCCCGCCATTTTGAGAAATCCCATAATATATCTGCATTTTTTCTGAATTCGGGAGCCGCGAAAAGATCTTCCAGCGCAGTAATCATATCCTTCACTCTGCCACCTCCCGTAACCGTGAAGACTACCAGGCCGGAGGTGGGCTCTATATATCTCTCTATTGCCATAGGATTCTGTAATTTATATAATTAAAGTAGTTTAAATGATTATTTTCCAAAGTAAAATTACTCTTTTTATTACCTTGAGCAGCTATTACAAATATCTGAAGGATGAGCTGCGAAGTCAATCTATTTTCACCGCAAAACGGTTCTTTTAAACTGATTATATTCATCATTTTATTTAAAACAACATGGAAAATACATTATCATTACATTTTATTCGTTCGAAATTATTTTAATTCAAGCCTTCCTGTTCCTGATATCCGTAGTCGAAAATTGAAAACGGGTCCTGATAAGAGAAAATGAATAATGCTACTCAATTTCTCTTAATTTTGCCGGGCGTGATGGTCTCTGACCGGCCACATAGCGATCCAGGAAATCCCGTACGGTCTGCCAGTAAGACTGGTGTTCGGGTGAGCTTTCCCATAGCGCTTTTGATCCATGCTTTCCCTCTTTGGCAGGAATGAAAAAAAATTTATCGGCTGCCGGAATGCTCTGGAAAATGGACCACCACTGGTCTTTTTCATCGGCGGCCGAGGTTATAAAAACAGGGATTTCGATATTTGCGGCACTCCGGGTTATGAACGTATCGCTTTTACCGAAATTCAAGAAATATTCTCCCGGAGAAAAAGCCAAAACACCATCCACCAGTCCGGGCTGATCCCCTGCGATTTTAAGGACCAGTGCTGCGGAATACGAACTTCCCCAGATAATTAGTTTCCCTGCTGCGTAATTTGTTCGGGCGTAGTCTATGGCTGCTTTCAAATCGGTCAGAGCATCCAGGTAGCTGTGCGGCAGGTTGCGGGCGACAGCCCTCAGGGCAGTCTGGTTCACGACAGAATTAACCACTTTACCGGATCTCTGGTCAATTGCCAGGGCATTGAAACCCATCTCATTGAGTTTGGGTGCGATTTCCCGGTATTCTCCGCGGCTGTATCCCGCCTGGTGGAAAAGCACAATAAAGGGGGCCGTATTATCATGTACAATATACACATCAGCGGTAATAAGCAGACTATCCAGCGATGGAAATGTAATGGACTCAAAGGCGTGAGAAGTTAAACACAGAAAGAGTGTAAAAGTAATAATTGCTGCTGTTTTCAATACAACCTCCACCGGAGTATTAAAAGAAACATACTTTTGTACTTACGGAAACCGACAGGAAAGGATTCGGCAGATTGATTTTATTTTTAGTACTTCACGTTTATACATATCTGCTCCGTGTAGATGATCTCTTGAGAGAACATGTCACCACTGTGTGGTTGGGTTAGTCATGAATTAAAGAAGGCTTTGCTCAATGATTAATCCTGCCAGGGATGAATTTAACTGGAAAAGATAGCATCGTTAGTCATGAACTCCGCTGGAGTGACATGTGAAATCCTTTCAGAATATTTTCTTTGGGTATTCATTATTGTGAAGACCCTTATTTTTTTGTATACGTGCAGGCAGGGGCGTTTGACCTGTTCTGTTCAGCCAATACATACTGGTGTTCCCCCACAGTTTGGGAAAATCATGCATCATCCTCTGATATTCTATGTTTTTTCAGATATTTAATGACATCTTCCCGGATATTTTTAGCATTTTTTCAGTTATCGTACAAATAATTCAGGATGCGGTATTTTTTCTAAGGCAATCTGCTGAACGGTGTGTTCCTTCGGGCGACTGCCCGAATCCCATTCCACTGCAATTTACGAGTGTGATGCATAAAAAAATATTTCACGGTGAATATTGCGGGAGTCTGTGCCGTGATTTTTCAACCAGTAGGTTACATCCCTTATCATGGTATCAAGACCGCACAGATAATAATGAATATCCTGCCGGAGCGGAAGGGTGGGGAGAAGATCGGTGACCCTGCCATGATGCAAACCGTTAATTTCTTCGCGTGACACCGCCAGCTGAACCATTCCGGCCTGTTGCAGATCTTTCAGACCGATAAGATCCTCGTGCTGCCTGGCACCATATAACAACCGCAGCGGGGGATTTTGGGGAAAACTTTTCATATAGGAAAGGAATGGAGCGATTCCCGTACCGGTGGCAATGAATATGAATTGCCCGTTTTCATGCTGTCTGCCCGGACGGAACCAGCCATAGGGAGAGCTGATTTTGAGAGTATCACCGGGTTCCCTGTTTTGTAAATATTCGGTAACTATTCCACCTTCCAGATGTTTTATCAGGAAACCGAGATACCGGTCATCCGTTCCGGAAACAATGCTGTATTCCCGGAAGGTTGCCTCATCATCCAGGTAAATGGCCACGCATTGTCCCGGTTCAAACTCGATTTGCCGTCTTTCGAGCTGCAATTCGAAAACATCCCGGGTGTAATGGATCACTTTTCTGACGGAAACCTCCATGGTCTCCATTTTTTGCTGGCCGGATGCTTGAATCCTGAAAGTTTTTTTCTCCGCTGTCATGCTGAAAACTCATTCCCCGCGTTTTCATTCATGAGATTAAATCTCAAAAGGACAAAAAAGTTCACCTGAATTTCCATCTGCTAATAGAATGGGCATTCGATTTGAACGGGTTATATCAAATTATTTAATATGGAAAATCAAAAATCAGCCGGATTTATTAAAAGGTCTGTCAAAGAACATCATATCGCCTGAGGTGGGTGATACCCTTTTTACCGGCTACGATGATATCACTTACCATTTCAAGAAAGAGTCCATGTTCCAGAATGCCGGCCCGCTGATTTAGCCTGGTGGCAATTTCATCGGGATGCTTCATCGCTCCCAGCCGTATATCCAGAATATAGTTTTTCTGATCGGTCAGGTAAATCTCTCCCTTTTTGTCTTTTCTTAATGTGACTGCTGCCCCCAGGGATTTCAGATAGCGGAATTCGACCGGCCAGGCAAATGGAAGAACTTCTACTGGTACCGGCCACTTGGTGCCAAGTGAGCGAGAAAGTTTTGTCTCATCCACAATTATAATCACCCGTTTACTGGATTGTACCAGTATTTTTTCGCGCAGCAGTGCACCTCCTCCGCCCTTAATCAAATTGAGCTGGGGATCCACTTCGTCGGCCCCGTCTATGGTGATATCAATTTGCGAATGCCCTGAAAAATCCGTCAGGGGAATATCCAGCCGTCTTGCCTTTTTTTGAGTGACCTTTGAACTGGGGATTGCCCTGATGTTTTTTAAGGTTCCATTCTTCAACAGTTCTGCGATACGTTTAAGAGCAAAGCCAGCAGTGCGGCCGCTTCCCAGCCCCACAATCATTCCACTTTCCAGAAACGCTACCGCTTTCTCTGCTGCCTGCTTTTTGTAAAGATCAATTTTATTCATTAGGCACCACTGATTTTAGTAAACGATTTATTATTCTTCCGTGATTTATTATTGTTAAATGCATATCATCCGGTGTACTATTTCGGAACTGCCGGCAGTTTCCAGGCAGAGGATGGCATCCAGTTTGGTAGGATATTTCAGGCTGCTTCCTGCTACTACTGCCATCACCCGCGTAATTCTCAGTTCCGCTAATATGATAATTTTTCCCCACCTAATCAACTATTTGCAGAAATTCACGTCCTCCCAAAAGGAAATTGGTCTCTATCCCATATTTTTTGAAAATGACCTTTCCTAAGAAAATATTTCTATCCACATAAAGCAAAATATAGCTGTCTTTAATGATTTTTAAAAAACTTTAATTGTACTCAAAAAAATATTAGTTTTATACCGTCTTTTAAATTAAAGGAAAATACACAAGGAGCAGCAAATGAATTTAAAACTTTTATTTCTCCGGATAATTCTGCTTCCGGTCATTATAATCGTCTTTGCCATTGAAAATTGCAGCACGGAGCATACCAACATGAATAAGGACTTCAGTCAGTTCCTGGAAAAATATGAGAGTGAGGTCATTCCTATTACAAAAGAGTCGAATCTGGCGTATTTCCAGGCATCCGTCAGCGGCCAGGATTCACTTTATAAAAAGAGTGAACAATTGCAGATTGAACTGGCAAAAATTTATGCCAGTAAGGTGGATTTTGCACAGCTGAAGAAATTCAGGGAATCCGGGGGAGTAACCGATCCGATTCTGAAACGCCAACTGGAACTGATTTATAATTCCTATCTGGGCAACCAGTTGGATGAGGCCAGGTTACAGCAGATAATTCAGATGCAAACTGCCATTGAGCAGCGATATTCCACCTTCCGCTCCGACTTGAATGGCAAGAAATATACCGATAACCAGATCGAAGATATTCTGCGCACCAGCCGTGATTCCGGGCAGCTTGAGAAAGCCTGGAAAGCCAGTAAACAAGTAGGCAAGCTGGTCTCAACCGATATTTTAAAACTGGTGGCTGTCCGGAATGAGGCTGCCCGTGAGCTGGGATATGATAACTATCATACACTCCAGTTAAAACTTTCCGAACAGGACCCTCAAGAAATTGACCATCTTTTCGATGAACTGGACAATCTGACACGGGATGCCTTTATCAGTGTTAAGACGGATGTTGATCGTGCGCTGGCAAAACGATATGGCATCGAAGAGAAAGACTTAATGCCCTGGCATTACCAGAACCGATTTTTTCAGGAAGCCCCCCAAATTTATAAAGTGGATCTGGACCAGTTTTACCAGGATAAAGATATTGTTGAAATTACCAGGAAATATTATGACAGCATCGGACTTCCCATTAATGATCTCATCCGGAACAGTGATCTCTTTGAACGGGAAGGCAAATACCAGCATGCGTACTGTACCGATATCGACCGTGAAGGGGATATCCGGGTGGTAGCCAATGTAAAACCGACTTATGGCTGGATGAATACCATGTTGCACGAATTCGGTCACGCGGTTTATGATAAATTTGATGACCGGTCTCTTCCCTGGACGCTGCGCCAGCCGGCTCACTCTTTTACCACCGAGGCAATTGCCATGATGTTCGGGGCTTTTGCATCCAATCCGGCATGGTTAAGGGATGTGCTGGGAGTACCCCCGGAGCAGCTGGATAAAGTAGCTGATGACTGCTATAAATCTCTGCGTCTGGAAACCCTGGTTTTTAGCCGCTGGGCGCAGGTTATGTACCGCTTTGAGAAAAGCATGTATGCCAATCCCGACCAGGATCTGAACAAATTATGGTGGGAACTGGTTGAAAAGTACCAGATGATTAAAATTCCCAAAGGCCGGAATGAACCGGACTGGGCGGCAAAAATTCATATCGCCCTCTATCCGGCCTATTACCATAACTATCTAATGGGCAATATCCTGGCGTCGCAGCTCTATTATACTATCGGCAAAAAGGTGCTTCACAGCGGTGATGTAACCGGGCAGAGCTTCTATAATAAGAAAGAGGTGGGGCAGTATCTGATTAAAAATATTTTTTCTCCCGGCAGTCTGTATCCCTGGAATGAAATGATTGAGAGAGCCACGGGAGAGAAGTTAACTGCCAAATATTATGCCCGGCAGTATGTCCATTAAAATAGTTGAGACAGGCATCATTCTTCAGGCTCAAGGATTCAGGCTTCAGGAACCAGGTTTCAGTGTCCCGTCCTGAAATAGGTTGACAGTTTTATCAGAAGAAAGAAAGGAGGAA
>CAYWTB010000148.1:0-6134 GCA_964461135.1 uncultured Caldithrix sp.
CAATGGAAGCTTTCTTAAATCTCAAAGTTGCACTTGGAACTTGAATCTAGGTTTAAATATGATAATTCTAAAACGAATAATATTAATTCTGCTCCTCATTGGATTTTCTGGAATCCAGTTGGCTTCCCTTATAGATGATCCCCAACACCTTTTAGAACCCGATCCCAATTGCCCAATTTGTATGGCTTCTCAAACGTCACTGTGTATAAATCATCATATAACCATTGAATTTACTCCTGATATTATTATCTACTTAACCGAGAATGTATTTTTTGTACTCTTCCCTCACATATATTATACAAATCTTTCTACCAGAGCACCTCCCTTCATTTCAACTCAGTAAAAAGACAGAATAACCTTTCGTATTATTCAATCAGATTATATCGGTTGTATCAGATATTTTATTTTTTGAAATAAATATCACATTACAGCCAATATATAAAACAACTTAAAATTTTATTAGGGAGTTCATAATGAGTAATTATGTTTATTGTCTAATAATATTCAGTTTTATCTTATTATGGGATGCTACCGTTTATTCTCAAACTGATTCTGATGCATCAGCTACAGGAATAAGCAGAGCTTTTAATCCAGCAATCAGCGTTAATGCATTATTCAGTGGAATGGGATCTGATAGGGAAATTTCCTTATTGGAAGAAAGCGGAACTCCTCCCGGTTTACACTGCCAGGCTGTTGATATCGAAATTACATCGAATGTTGATGTTTACTTACAATCAAAATTTGTTTTTGGAGGAAGCGAAAAAGAGCCGTTAGGGATTGAAGAAGCCTATTTAACGACGCTGCGTATGCCCATTCCCATTATGCTGAGAGGCGGCATGATGCTAAGTACTTTCGGACGATACAATTTATATCACCTGCACCATATGGCCTTTGCAGAGAATCCCCTCATTTTAGATCAGGTGTTTAGTCCTAAGCTTAGGGATGTGGGCATTGAAGTCTCCTATTTATTACCTTTTCCCTGGTATTCTGACTTAATCGTTGGTGTTTTTAATGGCAATAATCCAATTTTATTTGACAGCGAAAAACAAGGTGATTTTGCTTATCTTGGCCACTTTGACAATTTTTGGGATTTAACCGATGAAACCACTTGGCGTATAGGATGTTCGGCTGTTACCGGAGCCAAAGGACTTACCTATGCGCATGACATACCATTTGATTCCAGTATAGCCAGAATTTCTTCCTTAACATGGGGTATTGATTTTCATTTGAAATGGAAACCGTTACAATATGGCAGATACCATTCATTTGTACTTGAAGGTGAGTATGTAAATACAACATTAAATATTGATAAACAAAGGACGGATCCATTAAATGGTTTTTATATACAGGGTCTTTATCAATTTGCATTACGATGGTGGTTACAAGCACGATATGAAAGATTTAACAGGACAAAAGAATTATATAATTATTTTAATAATCCGGGCGGTATTGAAGTTGATAGAACAAAAGACTTTTCAGGCAATCGGTTAAGTTTTGCTCTTGCCTATGTACCAACTGAATTCAGCGCTTACCGATTACAATACAACCTGATGCAATTAGGAGAATTCAAAGAACAGCAAATTATATTACAGGTTAATGTAACCATTGGAAGTCATCCGGCTCATAAATATTAAGGAGAATAAAGTATGAAAAATCTATTAAGATTCTTAATCGTCTGTTTAATTATTTTAATTTTAGGACTTGAACAGGCAACGGCTGGTAAATTGAATATTGTGACTACCCTACCCAGCTTAGCATCTATCACTGAAAGTGTTGGCGGGGATTATGTACAGGTATACAGCATTACACGCGGAGCGCAAGACGCCCATTATGTTGAAGCAAAACCAAGCTATATGATTAAATTAAATAAAGCCGATCTGCTTATTTATTCCGGTCTGGAACTTGAAATCGGCTGGCTGCCGCTTCTTATACAGGGAGCAAGAAATAATAAAGTGACTGTTGGTTCTAGGGGAAACCTCAATGCCGCATTGGCTTTATCAGTTGAAAATATTTTAGAGAAACCACGGGGAGAAGTAGACAGAAGTATGGGCGATGTTCACCCAAGCGGAAATCCGCACTACCTCTTAAATCCTCATAATGCTATTCTGGTAGCTGAGCTCATTACAGAAAGAATAATAACATTAGATCCGGAACACAAAGATCAGTATGAACAGAATTTATCACGATTCAGTCAATTGATTACAAACAGAATAACAGAACTGGAAAATATGGCGGCACATTTACAAGATAAAGATATAGTTTGTTATCATGTTCACTGGAGTTATCTGTTGGATTGGCTAAAATTAAAACCTAAAGGCTATATTGAACTTCGGCCTGGAATTCCTCCAACACCGAAACATAAGCAGGAAATCATAGCGTTAATAAAAGAAAAACAAATTAAAGTTGTCATTGTATCATCCTGGAAAGAACCAACTAAAGCCCGAGAAGTCGCTAATGCTACAGGTGCGCAATTACTCGTTTTGCCGGGAGAAGTAAACGCTATGAAAGGGACAGATAGTTACATAAAATGGATTGAATATATGGTTACACACCTTTCGGAAACATTTGCTCAAAATACACAGCCTAATCTCGAACATCAAAGACAACGTGAAAGAAAGCGAGGAAACCAATGATCGATATTATTACTTTTATGGCTCCGGCTATTTGTATGTGTATCATTCTCGTTGGTATATGTGGATATGTTGGTATTCATGTTGTTATGCGTGAGGTTATTTTTATAGATATCGCTTTAGCGCAAATTGCTGCCTTAGGAGTTTCCTTCGGTATATTTTTTGGCCTTGAGCCATCCGATCCATATATTTTTTTAGTCTCACTACTATGCACATTACTGGCCGCATTTTTGCTCTCAATAACGCGAAAGTTAAATAGTCATGTACCACAGGAGGCGTTTATCGGTATTCTTTACGCAACAGGAGCAGCCGCCTTGATACTGGCAGGTGATCGGCTGCCTCATGGTTCGGAACAGGTACATGATCTAATGATGGGACATTTGTTATGGGTAAACTGGCAGGAAGTCATTATTTATTTTATAATCTATACTATTCTGGGAACGCTTTTCTTTTTTCTGCACCCTCGTTTGCTGAAAATCAGTTCGATGAAAAAAGACAATAAAAAAGACAAAGAAAAATTGATTCTTTGGGATTTCATTTTTTACGCTCTTTTAGGCATTTTGGTTGCCTTTGCCGTACGAGTTGCAGGAGTTTTATTAGTATTCGGGTTTCTGATTGTACCTGCGGTTATTGGAACATTGATTGGAAAATCATTCCTATCAAGACTAAGCATTGGCTGGATTACAGGCGTATTAGTTAGTTTAAGTGGTAGTTATTTGTCTTATAGCCTTGATTTTCCGACCGGCGGAATGGTTGTAGTAACTTTAGGATTGAGTTTATTATTTATTGCGATTATAAAAGGAGTTCAATTATGTTTTAAAAGGAATATACATAGCATTTTATTTATCTGATATAAACTGCATTTAATTGTTGAAGCTGTACAAAGATCCAGCCTTATTTTTTATCAGAGGCTGTCAGTAAACTTTTTTGATATTCCTGCGTGTCTAGCAGTACCAAATTGACGAACCAATAAACCTGTTGCAGGAAAGGTTGTATGCTCAGTGGAATCTGTCAACCGCAGGAAGTGCAGGTAATGCAGAAACAAAATGATCAAATAGCTATATATTTGAGTATTAAGCATACTTCATGCTAACAATGGCATGGAATGGAATTTAAACGCGTCCCGGGTTTACAATTTACTGCAAACCGAGCTAAAGTTTTAGTAACTTCAAAATGCTGACCGCAAGGTTTAAATCCACTGACGCCAGTCCGTTAGCACAGAAAAATGAGAGATTCATAATGCGAGAAAATATCACGTCGTTTCTGAAGGAGAGATCATCATTTCTAATTGTCTTAACCTCGTTGTCCATTGTTATCGCAATTGCCGTAATTGATCACGCCACGGGATATGAGCTGTCTTTTTCCATTTTCTACCTCCTGCCGGTAGTGCTTGCCTCGTGGTATGGAGGGGTGTATCAGGGCAGTCTTCTCAGCCTGGTCAGTGCGGTGGTCTGGCTGATGGTGGACAATACAGCCGGGCACCAATACAGTCGAGCATTCATCCCATTCTGGAACGCTGGTGTCCGCTTCGGATTTTTCATTGTGATTGCCAGGCTGATTGCAACTGTAAGATCTCAACTGGAAAAGGAACGTCGGATGGCAAGGCTCGATGTTCTTACCGGAACCATGAGCGGACATGCCTTCCGGGATGCAGTACAGATAATTTTGCGCGTCGCAACCCGCTACGGACAACCGACCGCTATCGGATACATCGATTTGGATAATTTCAAGAACGTGAACGACACCCTCGGACATGCTGAAGGAGATCATGTGCTCAAAATGGTCGCCTCCTTTTTATTGAAGTCCGTTCGCAGAGCAGATCTTGTAGCCCGCTTGGGCGGAGATGAATTCGCCATTTTTTTGCCGGAAACCACAAGTTCCGGAGCTGCCACAATGTTTGAAAACCTCCGCACCAGACTTCTGAAAGAAACCAGAGAACGCGGCTGGCCGATTGGATTCAGCATTGGGGTCGCCGTTTTTCGAACGGCGCCACCAAGTGTAGACGAGGCAATCAAACTCGCCGATGCACTGATGTACCGCGTCAAAAACGGCGGCAAGAACAATATTCTGCTGGAAGAATTCGGTTGCCCAGAGGAACCCGGCCAGCAACTGAATGGAAAGTGACCCCGGAACCCACGCGGCGGAGATTCCGAAACGCAACATTCATGAAGTTATGTGTATTTTAAATGAAAGGAGATAAAAAAGAATGTTTACTTACAAATCTATCAGATATTGTAAAATACTTTTATTTTATCTGACATTATCGTTAATTGGTAATTTACTTTTTGCAAATCCACCTAAGCAAAATGATTTACCTGTAAGAATAATTTTAAATTTAACTGAAAATCCTTCCGAAAGTCAGGCTGTCACATGGCGTACAAGCTCCGATGTATTTAAACCACTGGCTCAGATTGCACCTGCAAATGAATATACGGATTTAAATAAAGAAGCCAGGACATTTAATGCAACCAGGGAAATGGTTAACCTGGACAACGAAAACAATGTCTATTACCATTCAGTTATTTTTGATTCTTTAAGACCGAATACACTCTATGCATATAGGGTCGGTGATGAAAAATATTGGAGTGAATGGAATCAATTTAAAACAGCAAGTGAAAATCCCGAACCATTTAAATTTATCTATTTCGGTGATCCTCAGAATGATATAAAATCGATGTGTTCGCGAATTTTTCGGGCAGCTTTTAAAAAAGCCCCGGATGCCAACTTTTGGTATTTTACAGGTGACATCGTTAATCATGGAAATAATGATGAAGAATGGGATGAATTATTTTATGCTTTAGGTTGGATTCCGGGAATGACGCCGATGATCTTAATACCTGGAAATCATGGATATCCAGCGAAGCTGGTTGACGGGAAGAAAACACAAAAAATAACCTACTTGTGGCGTCCTCAATTTACCTTACCGGAAGATGGACCAGGCGGATTGGAAGAAACCGCTTACTTTATTGATTATCAGGGCGTAAGACTTGTGATGCTTAATGGAAATGAAAAGCTTGAAGAACAGGCAAAATGGCTGGATACCCTTTTAAATAGAAATCCTCAACGTTGGACTATAATAGCGATCCACCAACCATTTTATTCAACCGGGAAAGATCGGGATAATCCATATCTTCGAGAGCTGTTCATCCCCATTTTAGATAAATATTCGGTTGATCTGGTCTTACAGGGACATGACCATAGCTACGGTCGTACATATAAACTTAAAAATGGAATCAAGGTGGCTGATAATGAAAATGGAACGGTTTATGTTGTATCCGTTAGTGGAACAAAAGTTTATTCAATAAATCAACGTTATGAAGATTTAATGGCAAAAATTGGAACTGGCAGGCAGTTATTTCAAGTTATAAGCGTGGATAAAAATCTTTTGCAATATGAGTCTTTTAATGCGATGGGAGAGTTGTATGATTCTTTTGAACTTAGGAAATGAATTTTGGCTCTTCACAATAATGAATACCTGAACTCGTAAAAGATTACAAGTAATCC
>CAYWTB010000149.1:0-5937 GCA_964461135.1 uncultured Caldithrix sp.
CCATTTCTTTTATAAGTTCATTACTTTAGCAACTCTTTTTTAGAAGAACCTTAATAATATAATAGCGGGCTCTATTCAAAAGATATGGGGAATAAGCTCGGAAGATTTATATGTGGTAGGTTATACAGGCACCGTTGCCCATTATAACGGCACTACCTGGCAGAAGCTGGAGGAGTGGGACAGAAACCTTTATCAGTGATATCTGGGGATCCCGGAGGAATGGAAAAACCGTCATTTTAGCCTCCGTATCCGATAAATGGGAACCATATAACGATATCCAACTGCTCTCCATCTCCCCCGGCGGTGTACGGGACACTCTGCAAAATGGATTGAATCGGGTCGTATGGAGTGTCTGGTTTAACGAACACAGCCCCATCTATATTGCTGGTGATGGTCTGCGTGAGTTTAAGCACGGATACTGGCAGAAAGTGGACATTCCTCCCTATTTTACCAACCGAATCAGGGGTTCGAATATCAACAACATATTTGTGGTGGGGGACGTGGCCTTCGTCGCCCATTTTAACGGCATGAGCTGGCATTATTATTTTGATTTCCCCTTGAGTCATGGTATATGGAGTGGATTGGCCGTCACCGAGAATCTGGTTGTGATTGTGGGTGATACAAGTCCTGGTGCCGTTATCGCGGTAGGCAGAAGACTATAATAAGGCTACTCAATATCCACATGCAACCACTGCGGTGGCAGATTGACTTAACACCTAATACGGTAAATCCACATTACAATCCTTCAGCATAAGAGGGGCATAAATCAGGGTTGTTTGTAAATCCTTGTGGCCCAGTAATAAACTGATCCGCTGGATCACCTTTTTTTGCTCCGACCAAATTCAGGTTCCGTGATGATAATATTGGACAGTTGTTAGTGAACTTTGGGAAGGGCATTCCAGGAACTGTAATACTGGGCTCCAGAGCCTTTATAACACGTTTCGCATACATCCCAGTCCACATCGGGACTGAAATTTCCAAAGGCCGTCATTTCCAGCATTAATTGATATTTTTCCCAGGCATAGTTTGATATAATACTCTGCAGATCCTCGGTCAGAACCCGCACCCCGACAGGGGCAGACTTTCCGCAACATACACAATCCATTTGATCACCTCACCTTAATTATGCTTCATGTATTGGGTAAATCATATAATTGTGAAAAATAATACGATGACATATTACAAAAATTATTTTAATTTGACAAGATCAATCAGCAATTTTTGAAATCTCCGGGTGTAACTTGACCACCCAAAAAGGCAAGGGATACGTTATAAGTTATATGTTATATGTTATATGTTATAAGTAGGGGTGGGCTGGGGTTGTTACTTAGCGAGATATTTTGCCTGACAGCCGGCGAAATTATCAGATCCCACCCCCTGTTCATCAAAAATTCATAATGGGTGGTTATCCTTTATTAAAAAAGAAAAAAATATGTCCCATACCAGACAACCTAAATCGTTTGCTGGATTTTCCCGAACTAAGCGAATTTCATGGCTGATTGGCTGTTTCAGTGCAGTTATTCCCATCATACTGATAATGCTGATATCAACTGTTCCCGCCCGCAGTAACACACCTCCGGACGACTCTTCACAAACCGTGCTTAAAGACACTCTGAAAAACGGACTGCGGGTGGTGATTGTAAAAAATTCCCTGGCACCGACCGGGCGATCTTGTACAGGTAACGGAAGAACCGGCACCCCGGTGAAAAACAAGAATACAAGATTCAAGAATACAAGAAAAAAGAAATAAGAAAAAAAAAGGTTCAATTCGGGAGGCGGGGATGCTAGATGCTGGTTACTGGATACTGGCTTCCCGACAACTCTGACTCCTTCCAGTCGTCTCGTCGGGATGAAATCATCCATGATTTCAAAAGGCTAAAGGTTTTTTTGCCAACTGCAGACTGCAAACTGCCGACTGTTTTATTTTTTCTTTAATCCTTCATCCTTAATCCTTAATCTTGCTTTTTTGTCTACTGCTGACTGCCGACTGTATTCCGATTTCTGAAACCTCTTTCCCCCCCAGATTAATCGGGTTATTTCCGCGACAACCGGTCTTTTATAGCGCGGATGAAAGCAGGATCGGTTCCACAGCATCCCCCGATAAACGACGCGCCGGCGGCGATGATATCCGGAACCACTGCGGCAAACTGATCGGCAGTGGTATTGTAGATGACCTTGCCTTTCTTCAGTACGGGCAGGCCGGCATTGGGTTTGATCCAGACCGGACGGTTGCTGGCGGCATGCAAACGCCGGCAAATGGGCAGGAATCCCTCTATGCCCTGACCGCAGTTGGCGCCAATCACATCCGCGCCTGCTTCGGTGAGTGCTTTGGCTGCCTGTTCGGGGGTAACACCCATGATGGTCCTATCCTTATCCTTCCCGGAATCATACACCATAGATGCCACCACCGGCAATCCGGTTTTTTGGGCTGATTCCAGAGCAATCAGCGCTTCGGTTAAATCCGACATGGTTTCGATCACAATGGCATCCGCTCCCCCTTCAGCCAGGGCATCAGCCTGTTCGGTAAAAGCAATCTGTAATTCCTGAGGGGTGGTTTCACCGCTTACCAGCATTTTTCCGCTGGGCCCCATGGAAGCAAATACCAGTGCCCTGCCCTGTGCAGCCTGTTTGGAAATTCGGGCACCTTGGCGGTTTATCTCCACTGTCTCAGCGGACAGGCCGAATTTTTCCAGTGCCAGGCGGTTACCTTGGAAGGTATTGGTGAGAATCACGCGACTTCCCGCTTCCACATAGGCCTGCGCCACTGCCCGGACTGAATCCACGTGGGTAATATTCCAGTGATCGGGGCATTCTCCACCGGGCAGACCCTTTTCCTGCAGCTGGGTTCCCCAGGCTCCGTCGGTTATGACCGGTGTTTTTTTCAGTAAGTCTTCCAGAATAGATGTCATTTTAATTTCCTCAATCCTATTATACCTGAAGTTGATTTTTCGGGCAGCATGATGCCACCCGGTTTTAAGTATACTTTTATTTTGTCCTCCGGCTTTAAAATCCGGAAAATTTTGGTCTGATCCTGCAGCGGCCAGTCGCCGTAGCCGGGAGAAAAGCGATGATATTCATAATCCGGGTCCGAGAGCAACTGCTCATTGCAAAACAGGTTTAAATCGTAAGCTACCATTTCGGCCGCTGCCCCGCCGATTCCGTTTAATACGTAGGCATCAAAAATCTCACCTGCGTGGGTTAATTTTTTAACCGCCTCATCAATCCCCGGACCGATGGTCACCACGTACAGGATCATATCCCGGGCAGTATTATGCCTCGCCCGGTTTTTTTCTGCCATATCGGCTTTCCTTCCTGATAAGCCGCCATCTTCCGGGAAAAACGCCTCCGATAAGCGGGAACTGGTGAAGCGGACATTATGAGATTCCACCAGCAAATCCCGACCTTCCCTGAATATTTTTACTCTGCAGAACACCCCTCTGGGCTGAATAGCTTCAGTATAGGCCCGGAGCAGGGTCACCAGCTGTTCACGCACCATCTCTCCCGATTTATTGGTGGCCAGTGGATTGAATTTTAGTGCAGCACCCAATTCTTTGAAAAACTGCTGAAAATAAGAACATTCCCGGGAGAATTTCCGGTAATTTTCGCTGATTATCTCTCGTTTTGCCTCCAGCATTTCACCGCCCTCCCCGGCAACGGATTCCGCGATTTGGTTAAACAGTATTCTCATTTCCCCGGAAATAACCGTCAGGCCGGTTGATTTGACAATTTTTCTCCAGCTGGAGAAGAAGGTCGGATCCGTTTTTACCACCTCGGAAAAGAACAGGTAGTTTACCGGATCAATTTTATAAATAAACGGATCAATGACAATTCCGGCTGTCTCGGATAACAATCTATTTTTAAAATCCGGAATCATATTTTCACCCTGCTTTGGCAATAAGTTACAGGGTATGGATTCAAAGGGAAAGTAAAAAGTGAATTGAGCGCATGGTATGGGAGCAGAGTAATAACCAATTAAATTTTATTATTACACGGAGATGCACGGAGGCCTCACGAAGTTCCACAGATTATTTTTCCTTATTAAAAATTGATTCAAATTCTCTGTGAATCTCTGTGCATGATCCGGGTCTTTTCGTGTAAGCATAGTTATGACCTCCCTCCATCACGCGAACAAATCTTGCAGACAAAAACAGCATGTTTAATAATAATCTGTAACAGCGTTTTACTCTGGGAACACATTAGTTTTCTGTTTAAATAATGTAATAATGTTATTTATTTCACGTTCGGCCTCCCCTTTTATCCCCCTCCTTAGTAAGCCGTGGTGTCTGGTTAAATCATAATTATCCTTTTTTTATCATTAGTTTTATAGGGACCGTTTCAACTAACCCTCCCCAGGCCCTATGAATAGGGCCTTTCCCCTCCCTTGTCATAAGGGAGGGGATTCAGGGGTGGGTCAATTCTGGCGTCTGAAAATGAATCCTGTTCCATCAATCACTTCCTCAAAATCCACAATTACCTCACTTTTTCACATCCGTCTGCATTCTTTACCGGACAGCCCTCCTGAGTAAGGAGGGGGAAAGAGGGGGGGCAAAAATTGAAAGATTTACCTTTACTATATCTTTCCTCTGAATGATTATCAATCCGGAAATTTATTGGGGAAAGTAATCCAAAACCAGGAGGTCAAAGATATGTAAATCCAATAAAAATCACTTCTATTCTTTATAATTGTGGGCAATAGTTAGATCTTGTTTGGTCAGGTTAAAACAAAACCTCAAACGAAAGAGGTTCTTTCTGCGGCTAACTTTGCATCAGACAGTCAGGTAACCTGACAAGTAGTAGTCAAAAAATCCTGGTATTTTAACCTTTTTCCTTTTGAATATTCTCTGCTTCTCCCCGTGGATTCTCTGCACCCCCTCACTCTCCCCGAAAAAGGCACTCCATAAAGCGTCCCCGGCTGCCGGAAATTTGTATCCCCATCATACCGGCAATGGTCACCGGTATATCGATCAGTTCGTACCGGTCCTCCACCACCTTACCGGCGGCAAAATCCGGTCCTAATGCCAGCAGGTTTACATGCTGGCAACCCCGGCAGCTGTCCCCGTGACTCAAGAAACCGGTTTGAACGCCTCTCAGATGCCGTCCATGATCAGAAGTGATGTAAAGTGCGGTCCGGTTCCGGTATAATGAATCTTCTTGTATACATAACCAGAGCTTATTGACATATCCATCGGTTTCCCGGATGCCCTGCAAGTAGAATTCCCATGGATTTTCCTTACCGAAGGTGTCAGGAGCCTTATAATTGATGATAGCCAGGCGGGGATGATCCTGTGCAAAAATACGCTGCACCACTTCCCAGGTTTCTCCGTCATCCCGGTATCCATCATAACTGTGCCCCCCTTCCAGCCCCAGATCGTATACCCCACAATTGGCGGAGGGCAGAAATTTTCCAGTCCACTGCGGATCTGAAGTATTTTCCAGCACTCCCAGTTTCCCTTTATTGGTAATAATCCAGGTTTTATCCGCTGTCTCCCCGCTAGCCTTCAACCACAGCTGAAAAATGGAAGGATGACCGGGAAACTCCTCTCCTGAATTATTTAATTCCTCGTAGAATCCAGTGATGAGTGCGGTATGACTGGAAATGGTTTTGGTCATTCCGAAATTGTTAAAATCGATAAATAACACGCCCTGCGGTGCCAGATCATGGGAGAGGTGCGGTATATTAGCCTGCGTTTCATCCCCCATATTTCGGAATAACGGGTTCCATCCATCACCACAATGATGTGATTTTGTGTTTTATATTCGGTTATGGGAGGATCGGCAGCAAAAATCTGAGAAACAAAAATCAGACTCAGGATAAAAAAAGTGATTACATAACCATAGAGATTTCTAAAATCGCGTATTTCCCGCATTTGGCCTTTCCTTTCTTCTCGACTTTGACAGTTAATTTTCGTAAGTCATTGTTTTTATTGAAGAGTTTTT
>CAYWTB010000150.1:0-5757 GCA_964461135.1 uncultured Caldithrix sp.
AAGTTAGCTAGGGTAAAATCCTAAAAAATGCCTATAACTGTCGAAGATGGGATAAGACTTCTCCTAACTTATCTGGTTCTCTATGTAACATACCGGCCGGGATCGTTCTGTTAAAAAGGTGTAATAAAATAAATGAGGTTAGTGAGGCTGATTATCGTTCTAAGTAATAAATCCCCCCTCACCCCCCTTTAGCAAAGGGGGGAATGGGGGGATTCCGCCCTGAAAATGATAGTCATCAATAGAGGAAGAGTTGACTTTCTTTTATGAGTTCTGCCTGTTTTATAATTAAAATTTTAATTCTATGCCTCTTAGCAATACAGACATTTCTTTATCAGGTACTCATTTTTGTAATGATACAAATGTATGATAAGTCAAACTTATGGACTATCATCAATCTGGTATGATTAGAGAATATCACAAAAATTTTTTGTTTGATGAATATTATTTAATAAAATGCAAATTACGTCTGTGTTCACTATGGCATTATAGAGATATTACGCTCCCCAAACAGTTAACCTTAATTAACTAATTGGGTTGGAGCTCAAATATATTGGATTCCTTAATCGACGGTCTAAAGAGCGGGGCAATTTAATTTCTTAGAATATAACAATTTTCATACATTAGATCGTTTTTTGTGAATTAAGAAGGTTAAATCCGCATCAAACTGTCTTTTTCCATTCAATATAGTTCATCCGGGAACGCGGTTTTTATTAGACGGATATTGCAGGTCCAGCGAATCAACGCATTAATATCACCTTTTTTACAAAAACATCCTGATTGTTTTGAATACGAATCAGGTAAATTCCGGATGAAACCGTCCGTCCTGCCCGATCCTTACCCTTCCAGGAAAGTTTATGTACCCCCGCGGATTGTGATCCCCTGAATAAATCAGTTACTTTTTTCCCGAGCAGATCATACACTTCCACCATTAAACGATCATCAGAAGAAAGTCGATATTCCAGATTTACCACGGGATTGAAGGGATTGGGATACGGATCATATATTTCAAATTTTTGAGGCAGCGTATTTTGGACAATAGCGCTAGAAATCCCCTCAATTTCCGCCAGTTCTGCCAGGCTGACAATAGCTAATCTGGCATTGTTATGGAAGTAGAAACTTCGCAAGGTGGAAAGATGATCGTTAACAGTATGGTAATAGGGTGTAAAATCTTCAAAATCCTCAATTAACATAATCGCGGGATATCCGGCTGTCCAGAACGATCTGTGATCACTGGCACCAGAACTGGTTGAAGTCTTATAGTCTGCCGTCAGGGGTAGTCCCTGATAAGCAATATTATCCAGCAAGACGGTTCCGATTGCCTGTGAACTGCTCATGGTACCAGCATGAATCTCCATACGGCCGTCATTATCACCGTCATAGCCGATCATATCCATATTAATAACTCCGGGGATCAGCATTCCTGTCGCAGCTGCATTAGCCGCATAGGAGGCACTGCCCACCAGACCCTGTTCTTCTCCCGCGAAGAGAATGAAGCGGATAGAATATTTGAAATCATAGGTTTTCAGTACACGGGCGGCTTCGATGACTGCGGATGTACCGCTGGCATTATCATCGGCACCCGGTGCCAGAGAACCCACAGGCATATCATCATAATGTGCGCAGATGATAAAAAATTGATCCGGATACGTGGTACCGGTTTTGGTAGCGATGACATTATTGAGGAAAAAATCCGGGAGATTCTGTAATCGCGATTGCCATGATGTGCCGCCATCGTCACTGCGTGCCAGAAGAGCGATACCGGAAGTCCAGATGGTAGAAGCGGTTACCATGTCTACTGAATAGGCATACCGATTCAAAATATTACTATCAACCTGCCAGCTGGTTCCTCCGTCAGAGGTTCGGAGTGAGCCTCCATTGCGGCCAGCGATGATACCATTTTGCGAATTTATAAAATCAATATCAGTAAACGTGTTATTATCCGGTACGGTCATAGTAGTCCAGTTTGTACCGCCATTACCGGTTCTAAGTACGGTACCATACCAGCCGACGGCGAATCCAGTGTCAGGATTACAGAAATAAACAGCATTCAACCAGTTGTTATTACCCGAAGCCTGAGACTGCCAGGATTCTCCCCCATCGAAGGTATGGATAATAAGTCCATCTCTTCCCACAGCCCAGCCATTCAGGGAATCCGTAAAGAAAATATCGTATAAACGATAGCTGTTGGGAGTCGGTTTCATAGTCCAGCTTGATCCGCCGTCGATAGTTTTCATGACAATCCCCAGGTCTCCTGCCACCCAGCCCAAATTTTCATTGATAAATGCAACACCATAGAGGAATTCAGCGGTGGGTGAAGGTTGTATAATCCAGTTAACTCCCCCATTAGACGTTTTTAGAATTTTGCCATCCCCTCCTACAGCATATGCTGTACGTCCGTTCTGCGAGGAAACCGACCAGAGTACGGAACCCTGCGATCCCTCATACTGCTTGGTCCAGCTGTTTCCCCCATCCACCGTCCCATAAATCCTGTCCTCGCCGGTTACCCAGCCGGTGTCTGCCTGTCCTTCTGCAAAATTTACAGCAAAATAAGTCGCCGGCATGGCAAAGGGCTCCAGATCCACTGCATACCCCATTTTTTCCAGACGCATTTTGATATAATCCTGAGCAATAAAAATCTGGGGATTAAGCGAATGGCGGCTTTTTAAGGAATCCGGAACTCCGTTTAATAAAAATGTAGTAAATCCGCTAAGATCCCTTTCGCTGGCATAAAGGGAATCTATGTTCACAGAGTCTACCACGGCCTGCAGAATATTTTGCCGTATTAAATCCGGCTGGCTGGATATTTTACCCAGAACAACATTCCGGGAAGGAGCTTTGGTAAAGTATATTTTTTGAGGCAGGATGCCCTCCGGCAGGTCTTTTACCTGCCGGTTAGATTTGAATCGCGCTAATCCATACTGATCAGTATGCCACAGTAATTTGCCCTGAATATTTTTTTCGACTGCAAGCCAATCCGAAGGTATAAAGAGATCTCTATGCAACCAGAAAAACTGCCCGGTTTCCACATCACTGTCCAGCACGATAAAGTTCTGCGGTTCTATGTTCAAATCACTCTTTTTCAAAACCAGGACAAAGCAATCCGGCCCATCTGAAACACTCCACAATATTTTCTGCTGTTCAAGATTATTAAAATCCTGCAACGGAACTTTTATCAACATTTGAGAATGAGCATTGAAAGGAATAGTAAAAAGTATAATCAAAAATAAAAACATAGAAAAAATACGGATCATTTCATGTTCCTTTCAAAAAAATCACAAGCTGCCAGGTATCAACACCCGGAAATACAATACCCCCCCTGCTTCAGCAGGTATTTAATGAATCTGTAACTCTTCTTTCGCTTCAATAATCCGGCACACCGGATATTCCGAATTTTCTTTCAGATATTCCTCAAACATGTATTTTCTGCCGCTGCCTTCCTTACACAGGCAATAAGTGGATTGGGGTTCAAGAATCAGGGGCAGCATCAGACCGGCAGGCTGATTCAAATATACAACTACACTTCTCTCAGCAAATATTTTCTCTTGTGTGCTGATGCTGAGGTCCACATAAGGAACATCCTGTTCTTCTTCAATTATAGTTGTGATGTGCAGAATTCGGTAAACCTGAACTGTCAGTCTGGTCTCTTCGTTCAGGGGTTTCATCTCAATACCATGTCTGGAAAGTACATCCATCAGCGGCTTCTCTGCCGTGGGTATAATGTAAGCAACCGGTTTTTCAACACTCTTTCTCACCAGAACCCGCGAATGGAATTTCTTCAATTCTTTAACTTTTCTCTGCCAGGTTTCAAGGTTAAAAACCGGAAACATAATGGTGTTGTTTGTGGAATCCGGATAATAATCCATTTGAATAAAAGCACGCTTTTTATTAAGATCATCCTGTTTCAGGATTTCCCGGCGTGCAATTTCCACAATTTCCGTGATGTCTCCGGAATGCCCGGCTACTGTCTGAAGAAGTGCCGTTATGGCTGCTACCTGTCCATCGGTACGGTGTTCTATTTGGGTAAGAGGATCACCATATTGTTTACCCTCAAGGATAAAGGAAAACGTATTGAAAATGCCCAGGCTTTGACGTCCATCATTAATTGCAGTTGTGCTGTACCGCATTCTGGAATCTTCAAAGGGAGTTCCGACTATATATTCATGAAAAGTAAAGCCGGCCGACGCCAGCTTTTCACCAATTTCAGGGATAAAAACCTCTCCGCTGTAATTCAATATGGATTCAGAAATGTTTAAATTGCTTAATTTACCTAACTGTTCATCAGCATCTTTTATAAATCCGTGAGCAATCCAGGGCTCTGAAACGGCACTGTATTCATGAACATCAAGAGTCACTTGCGGCATCCATTCCCGGAAAAGCCGATGGAGCGCCTGTGGCTCGGGCTCACTGAGTATCACATGATTGCGGTTAAGGTCCATATCGTTGGCATTTTCCCTCTGATGCCTTTGGGCCCCATCAGGGTTCATCTGCGGGAGCAGAATCAAATCCATTGCTCCCAGCAGTTTTTTCTTCCCGCCGGTCAATTCCCGTGCCAGGATGAGTGCCGCTTCCTTCCCGGAAGGTTCATCTCCATGCTGCTGACAAAAAATCAATACCATGGGTTTCTCATCCCGCCGGCTGCCAAAAATTCTATCGGAAGTTAAAAACAGGGCTGGAATGTCCTTACCTTCAACCGACTGACCGATAATCTTCATGTTCAGAAGCTTACTTTTGTGGTCCAGATCCTTAAGATAAACCATCATTTCATCATATTCTGACAGGCGGGTGTAACGGCTCTTTTCCAGAGGCGTTGGTAAAACAGACTGAGCCTGCAAAACACTACCCATACTGAAAACCAGGGTAAAAATAAGTGAAATTCTATTCAGCATGTATAAAAACCTTCGCCTTTTATGCATGATTTTTTAGTTATTAATGAAAAGTAACCGTTTCACCGACACTTTTCAATCAGATTTATTTAATTATATGATTGTTGTTTTGGCTCCGAAACCAAGGAGTGTGTCATTGTCCCGGGAGGGACCACCATGTGACGAGCGGAGCGCCCGCCAGTCTGGCACCGGACAGGGCTTTGCCGGACTGGTAGCCGGATAGGAAGCGATTTCATTTTCTTCAAGTAAACACGGAGATTGCTTCGTCGCTTTCCTGCCTGCTGCCCGCCTGGCATCGGACAGGCAGGCAGGCACTCCTCGCAATGACACTCAATTAATGATCATACAAATTTCATTAAATATCAATGAGTTAAGACCTGATTTTTCGGATTAAAAGAAATAATCATATATGATTATTTCCCTTAAACAGGATATTATAATCCAATATTTCTATATGCTTTATCAATTATCTGATAGAGTATCAGATTTTTGATAATTTGCACCTTGAGATTAGACGAAAATACCTTCCAATTTTATGCAAAATATTGGCGTATTTATTTTCCTGCTTAATTCACAAATCCTCTATAAAGCTTAAAAATATTGCACTCTCTGCACCACTGGCCTGAAGACCCGGGCTACTTAACTTACTAAGATAGAACAACCTGTATTCTAAATATAGTTTTTTTGTGAATTAAGCAGATTTTATAAATTATGGCATCATTTTTGAAATATATAATTGGAGTACTGTTGAACGTCTCAAATAGAATTTATACAGATACGGAAATACTAATTATTTTATGCTTAGATTTATATTACCAAATCACTAGTGTCCGGTTATAAGTCAAATAATTCTAATTGGTTATAAGAATCATGA
>CAYWTB010000151.1:0-5510 GCA_964461135.1 uncultured Caldithrix sp.
TGAAGACCGGGGCCATTTAATTTCTAAGAATATAACAACTTTGATACATTATATCGTATTTTGTGAATTAAGCAGGATATAACAATTTTTTAATAATTTCGCAGGCAGTATCTATCCTGGTCAGTGCGACTCATATCCCTTCAATCCTCCCCGCGGAACAATCAGTTTGAAATTTCCCGGCCGTAAAAGAAATGTTTTTCCATCCGCTGTAAAGGACTCTTTTCCGCTATCCTTCATAATTTCAGCGCCAGAAAGTTCCAGGGTTGCCTTTACCATGGGCAGCCAGGAATTCCATTCCGTCTCATCCATGGATTTTATTTTCCCATGGGTATACTGATGGGAATCCAGCCGGTCACCGGGATCAAAAAACAGCATATTACCACGCGATGCTCCGCCCAGAAGTTTTGTTCCCCGGTAGGGACGATCCTGGATTCGCAGTTGTCCGCTGGCGTCATAATAAAGACCGGCAAAAAAGAAATCTCCACCCATTAATGATTCCCCGGCATATTTGCTGGCACTTCCCAGAATATGAACTTTCAGATCCTGGCAGCGTGGGTCATTCACTGAATTGGTCCATGCACGGTCTACAATGTTTCCCAGGATGTACACTTCACCGCCCTTAGAAGCATATCCGCACACTTTACCGGCATTACCAAACACTTCCAATCTGCCATGATGCATTCCCATGGCGCAGAAATTCTGTGCATTACCATGCAACCGGATGACACCACCCTGCATGAAGGCCGCAAAATATTCACCGGGCGTGCCATACACATCCATTTCCACATTGTCGGTATCATGAGTCCCCATCACCGCAGTGGAGATTAAACGCTGTCCATTCACCCGGTACAGCACGTAATTCCTCCATCCTTTACGGTAGGCCTCTGCCAGTAATGCCCCGAGCGACACAAGGGGATCGGTTCCTTCCGGGGCAAAGCCATGGGCGTCAATAAGCAGAGTTTTTGAGGATCCCGGTCCATGCTCCGGAATTCCGGCAGAAGCCAGAGATATTTTGTGCCACTTTTTCGGCTCGGCCTTCTCCAGTCGGTCAAATAGATCATACAAGACAGAACGGGTAATGTCCACCAGAGAACTTTTCGCTTTGTCCCCTGTATTCATGATTCTGAGATAATCGATCAGGTTTGTTAAAATCCGAATTACCGCTTCGGATGAAAGACTGCCCCCGGCGGTTACCTGCTGACACAATTGCAGCATCACCTGGTGATAATCAGAAAATTCCCAGGCAGGCAGGTTGTTTCGAATCCAGCGAATAAATTCAACACCATTACCTTCGTTAATATGTAAAAGCCGGGTTTCGAACTCTCTGTGTAACGCAGAATCCTGTTTCAGGGGTTCTGCGGAAGCCCTGTTTACACTATAATGCCTGCCGTATTCCGGTAATTCCAGTTGATGACCATAGCGGTTGATGATCTGGAAATTTTTCAGGCGACCGTTCTCATCAAATTGAAAACGGTTAATCATACCGTTACTGACCAGCACTTCATCCGGAGCGGCACCCTCGATGAGTCCTTCCCGGTCCAGCAGCTGCAGCATCCGCTGAATGGCCTGTTCTTCTGAGGCTATCATGCTGAAAATTTTGGTATCGCCATTCTGTTTGTCCACCCAGAACGCGGTGGTGCTGGGCCGCAGGTCTGCCGGATCTTTCAAATCCACCCGTTCGGTGATATTCTGTTCAGGTACATGACGCAGACAGAGATACTGGTAGGGTCCGTCGGGAGAACTGGTAAATTCCACCCGCTGCACTTCCTCCAGGTGATGCCGGATTTCCGCTGGCACCAGGGCGAGGTCATCTCCGGTAGTGGGAGAAAAACTTTCGAAAAGCGCCCAGTCGGGATATTCAAGCTCCTCTGCCACCAGGTGAAATTTCAGGGAAGCCACTTCAGTATCAGTGGTGGCCAAGGGAGGCAGGCCGAATTGTTCCACCCGCTGTTTCAGGGTCTCGTAATTGGTGGTTTCTCCGTTGTGGGTCAATGCCGTATGAAGTTTGCCGAAAGGATGTGCATTCATCTGTTCCACCACCGAGCCGGTCGCCAGGCGCACATGAATAATGTTATTGGGGGAAGCGGGTGTTTCCCAGGGTATTTCACGACCCGCCGTTTTCCAGACCCCAAAATTTTTACCACAGGACATCACCGCCGCGATTTTCCGGATACGGGAGCGATACATATCCTTGTACTGAATATGGCTGAACCTCCGGCTAAAATCCCGCAACAGGTAGAGAAAACCTTCCCCAGAGACATCAATGTTTTCATCCGAAAGCGGATCATCATTTATGAGTGTGGCTTCATATTCTTTAAATGCCTTGTTCTGTTTCACAAAATCTGACCAGTGGTTTGGCTCAATCTCCCATACATACAGAATTTGAGTAACCATCACAGAATGGTTGAAAACGAACAGGTCTTCCGCTTTCCTTACAAAACCCGGATTTTTCTGGTAATTGTGAGACCGTACTTGCGGAAAATATTCCCGGATATAGGTAAACCGCGGGAGCAGCAGAATCTCTTCTTCAATAAACTTCTGCAGTACCCTGGGCTTCACCCGCAGAAAGAAACGGAAAATATCACCCGGATCCGTCGCAGCACTTCCAAAATCACGATAATCACGCTCTTTTCCGTCCACGCTGCTCTTGTACCGTTCACGGATTTTGCCGGCCTGATTTTCCCCGCTGATATCAAAATAGGGTTCTAGAAATACTTTTTTTATATTCTCAATCAGCTTAAGGCGGTAATTCAGCAGGTCGGCCCTGGCGATAACAGTAAGTTCATCATCCTTTATGGCAGGATTGTGCAGTCTGAGGTGTTCCTCCCCCTCCAACTGCAATTGTCCCTTTACCATAATACGATAAGCATAATGGTCCGGATAATCAGGAAAACACATGGTTTTTGCGATGCCCACACCGTCCATTCCACGGTTTTTCATGGAGGCCAGGGTCTGATCCAGAATATGGCTGGGAACCGGTTCACTTCCGATCACTGCCGCCACACCACAGTTTGTCTGGCCGGTGGCATGCCGGGGTTCCAAATCCTGCTGGCGTTGTCGCAGATATTCTTTTCGCTGCCGGATACGAAAATCCACCCGCTCCTTTAAACCCAACCACTGAATTTTATCGAACCGTCCGCGCAGCTGCCGGATATCAGAAAATCCCAGGGCGGCCAGGGCACGGATAATCTGCATCTGCATGATCAGAAAAACATTAATCATCTGCCGGGCATTTAAATCCACATCCCTGAGTTTCTGCATAATGAGATTACTGGTGGCAATGCCTCGCGAACAACCGTCATGACAGTTCCGGTTGCGGTCGCACCCTACCGCCACCAGCGGAGTGGTTCCCCAGATCACCCCGTCCGCACCCAGTGCCACCGCTTTTATCACGTCCTCGTAGGTCCGGATTCCCCCGCTAACAAAAAACTTGACATAATTCCGCAGTCCGTCCCTCACCAGCCGGTCATGAATGAGCGGTATGGCATACTCAATATGCATCCCCATCTGTCCTTTGATGATATTGGGAGATGCACCGGTTCCCCCCCTAGGTCCGTCCAGCCATATCTCCACCCGCATTCCGTATTTTCTGGCATATTCCGAAAGCTCCGCCGACAGTTGCAGGGTATTAACCTTAATGTGCTGCGCCTTCTCTTTCAGAATCTCCAGGGTATTATCCTGCGCAATACGACCCAGACCGGCGGCAATAAACTCAATATCCACCGAGGGCGATACTTTAACGCTTATAACGGCTTCCGGATTAATCATCCGAACCATATCGATAAAGGCTTTCACATCCTCAATAGAATAACAATTGTGGAAGGGAAACGGTGAAATGATGCTGGTGTAGGAATAACCGATCACCTCCTCGCACAGCCTCAGGATATGCTCGAATTCTATGGGATCAATTTTCTGTTCCTGATTGAGTTCATGCGCTTTCTGCTGAATAGTCCACAGCCACTCCTTCAGCTCAGGAAAAATCTGCTGTTCATCCTGCGCTTGCTGCAGAGATGGATGCGCCTGCCCGGCCAGTTCATGCAGGCAGTGCCCCTCATCCTTTTCTATTTTTTCAATTTTCAACGCCAGCTGCTGGATTTTTTCTTTGTCGAGATATTCCAGCCCCTGTATTCCGCGAAGATAAGACACCAGTTTGTTCACCTTCTGGGCCAGGATATGACCGCCAATGCCCATTTTGGCCCCCTGACTATAAGCTATCACCACCCGGCGGGTTTTCCTGATGGTTTCCTTGGTCACACCAAACAAGCCGGTTTTCAATTCAGTGGATACAAACGGCTCATCTTTTTCATCCACAACCACGTAATAGAGAAAGGATTGCAGATCCGGATACTGTTTCAGGACTTCAAAAATATGGAAATGTGTCTCTTCGGTTATTCCGTTCTGTGCCAGTATGTTGCGGATATCCTGCACCGTATAATGCTGATCGTGCCGAAAATAAGGTTTTATCTTCTGAATTTCAGGTTCAGTAAAAAAAATGGGTTCCCCCTTGCGGTTGAGGAAAAAAGAGGTGGGATATCCACCTTCACCGGTATCGTACTGAATCCCCAGCTCGCGTGCGGCAATCACATGAGCCAGCCAGGTATCCAGGCCGATGGACCCCACGGATTTGCCGCCCAGCATCCAGGGAGCCTGCAGGATCAGGTCTTTATCCAGCAGGGTGGCCGTCCTAATCCGGTCCAGTTCGGTCTCGGGAATCTGGTCGGGATCCCGCTGGTAAAGAATTTTCATAACGTCAAAACCATCTCCCAGTAGCCCGGTGCTCTTCACATTCCGAAGAACATACATGTCCGGGTCTCCCTTGGCCATTCGACCGATGGTTTCGATCAGATCACCCGGCCATACATGATCCCGGTTGTAAACTGTCTGATTAATATCACCCAGGTTGTAAAAATGATGCGGCTGGCGCAGATTATTTACCCGCTTTTTCAATCCACTGTAAGTAGGGGATTCTTTTGCGGTAAGAGCCTCCATTCCGATCAGCTCATCATTCACCTGCAGAGAGGCGGCAATTTTTTCATCTTTTTCAAAAATATTCTTTTGAATTCGTTCTTCCAGCTGGTAAAAGTCAATGAGGCGGCCCTCTTCACCCACCGTCTTTTTTAAATCCTTGAATCCGGCGGCGCCCAGAACCTCAAGGATCTGTATCTTGCGGGATTCCATCTGGTTATTCAGCCGTTTCACCGCCCATTCCGGATCCAGGGTCATCAGTTTATCCGTGGTGGTCTTCTGTTCAATGGTGGCCCGGTAGGCATAGGGATCCAGAGCCAGAAGCGCCGAAAAATCGATAAGGGTAGCTTCGGCACCCCTCTGGATGGTCTTCTGGCTGTCCGAGGCCAGGCGAATGCCACCGGAAGCGATTACCGACACCTGATGACGGCGTCCGCTGGAGAGCAGGTAATGGTGCACAGCCCGCACTGCCTGCGAGGTGACAAAATAATGTCGAGTAGAGAACTGGATCAGTAAATTTTAGATGTCGCCATAGCCCTGTGTCC
>CAYWTB010000152.1:0-5445 GCA_964461135.1 uncultured Caldithrix sp.
TATTTTGCACTCAAAATCATGGCTGCTACTGCAACTAATTCTTAGAAGAACCATATATATGTCTAAATCTTTAAATAATAAGGATTCTGAATGATCAAACGAAGAGATTTTATGAAACTGGGAAGTTTACTGGCTTCGGGCATGTTTTATTCTCCGGTGCTTTCCTATGCAGCGGATCCGGACACGAGATTGAAGACAGCCGGGAGGAAGGTAAATTTTATTTACGACGGTTCTAACCTTTCCCCTATTGAATATTCCCGTCTTCTGATGCAAATGGCTGATGAAGGTAAAATTAAAGCTGATTATTATTCGAATGGCGGTATTGTGGAAGAACTGGAAAACAAATTTGCCAGCTGGCTGGGTAAAGAACGTGCGGTTTTCATGCCCACAGGCACTCTGGCCAATCATATTGCCATCCGCTCCCTGGCCGGACATGACAGGCGGGTCATTGTTCAGGAGCAAAGTCATGTCTACAACGATTCCGGCGATTGTGTACAGACCCTGAGTAACCTGAATTTGATACCATTGGGAAAGAACCGGGTTGATTTTACTGTAGATGAGGTTGAAGAAGTTATTCGGAAGACCGCCTCCGGACGGGTCGCCATGCAGGTTGGAGTTATTTCTATTGAATCTCCTGTAAGACGTCAGAATGACCGCATGTTCAGCTTCGGGGAAATGAAAAAAATAACTGATTTTGCACAACAGCAGGGGATCAGAACCCATTTGGACGGAGCACGTTTATTTGTTGAGGCTGTACATAACGGAATTATGCCCTCAGATTACGGAAAGCTATTCAATACCGTTTACACTTCACTTTACAAGTGCTTTAATGCCTCCTCCGGTGCAATTTTAGCTGGTCCGAAGGAGCTGATGGATCCGCTCTATCATACCCGCCGTATGTTCGGGGGCGGGCTTCCTGCTGTATGGCCATTCGCCGCCGTAGCGCTGCATTTTGTTGATGGATTTATGGACGAATATAAAAAAGCACTGGATACTGCCAGGACATTCTTTACTCTTCTCCGGAAAGATGAACGGTTCCGGATTCAAAGCTTCCCCGGGGGGACCCACATATTCGGGTTATCTGTCTCCGGTGGAGATTTGGAAAAATTCAAAAACAACCTGGAAAAACGGAATGTTCAATTAGGCAATCCTCATAAAGAAGGCTTTAGCTTGAAAATCAATCCCTCAATAAACCGTCAGACTCCCCGCATGCTGGCGGATATGTTTAAAGGGGCTTTAGATTCCGCATGACCGAGAACACTGATCGGTGATGCGGGAGGAGGTTTCCCGGGCATTCACATTATTAATTTTGTCAAGATAAAGTGTGCAGGTTGTATTGCCTGTCCTTACCACCCCCTCCAAAAACAGGACTCTCCTTCCATACTTTTTTTTGAGAGAATGTTATACCGTTTTGATCTTTTCGTGATAATTGCGTAATATTTTCTGGTTACATTTCCTTAACTGTATTTTGGCCTTTTAAGAGTGGTATCGGTTTGATTTATGAATAGGGGCAGGTAAAGGTGATTATTGCCGTAACCCATGCCCTTTGAATGTGTTGAAGGGGGTGTAACTGCTGACAAACATGGCAATTCCACTTGCTTTAAAAATCTTGTTGCGAATGTTCCTGAAAATCGCCTCAGTATATGAAGCGGGTCCTCATTACCGGATAAACAATTTGGTTTTGATTGCAAAATGCGGAATCGGGGACAGGGCGAGATATGAATTTCGGTCAGCAACACACCTGTTTTCCCTTCATCATTTTGTCCAACTTTTGCTTTTAATTTGAAGTAAAAACGTTTATAATAAATGATTGTGCAACGGATAATGATTTTGATCTAGGGGACGTTCCGGGTCGGCTACTGTTTCTGCCGAGATTCATCAATTTAAAATGAACCAGACCATACACAGGGAGGAATCATGAAAAATTTTAAATTCCTGATATTTTTTCCGGTTCTGCTATCCCTGTCTTCAACTCAGGTGTTTTCTCATGTTGCCCTCGACTATCCTGCAGGGGGAGAAACCTTTATGGCGGGTGAAAGTGTCAATATTCAATGGCATGTGGTTATCCCGCACAGTCAGGAAAACTGGGATCTGTATTTTTCTGCTGATGGCGGAACCACCTGGGAAGCGGTTCAGCTGAATTTGCCGGTAAATCAACTAAACTATCAGTGGGTGGTGCCCCGGCATCAGACTCAGAATGGCAGGATCAAGATTTATAGCGATAATTCCGGAACAGATTATGAGGACAGCAGTGGAGATTTTGTTATTCAGAACTCTCCAACTCAACTGAAAGAGCCCGATCAACCGGCCGGTAATTTCGTTCTATATCAAAATTTCCCCAACCCATTCAATCCCGTTACAACTATCGAATACCTGCTATTACAGCCATCACTGGTTGTGTTAAAAATATTCGATCCACTGGGCAGGGAGATTATTACTCTAATTGACGAATTTCAAACCTCCGGCCGCTTTAATGTCAAATGGAACGGTCTGAACAAACATAGACAATCTGTACCTTCCGGCATTTATATCTACCGGCTGAAGTCAGGCCAGCAGACCAGAATGAGTAAGATGCTGCTACTTCGATAGTATCATATGACCCTCTGTTTCGGGGCGGGCAGATCTTATTAAATCTTTCTGTCCCCAAAAACCGCTTTACATTGATCCAGACGTTTATTATTGCCTTGTTTACCGGTGCGCCCAACTGTAATTTAAAAATTGTTCGTTAACGTCACGGTTATTGTTTAATACAAAATCAAACTCTAATCCGGAGCGGTGACTACACTAAAAATCAGGAGAATTTGAAATGACCTATCATCCCGAGGCCAAACGTTATGATTCCATGATCTATAGACGATGCGGCAGAAGCGGTATCAGGCTGCCCGCTATTTCACTGGGACTGTGGTATAATTTCGGGGGTGTTGATGTTTTCGAAAACAGCCGGTCCATGATCCGTCGCGCCTTTGACTTGGGAATTACTCACTTCGATCTGGCCAATAATTACGGGCCTCCTTATGGTTCGGCAGAGGAGACCTTCGGACAGATCATGAAGAAAGATCTGAGACCCTATCGTGATGAACTGATTATATCCAGCAAGGCCGGATGGGATATGTGGCCCGGACCCTATGGTAACTTTGGTTCACGAAAATATCTGATTACCAGCTTGGATCAGAGTCTGATGCGTATGGGCCTCGATTATGTGGATATTTTTTATCACCACCGGCCAGATCCTGAGACGCCGCTGGAAGAGACCATGTGGGCGCTGGAACAGATTGTTCGCAGCGGTAAGGCTCTTTATGCCGGTATATCGCAATATCAGCCGGATGAAACACGCAAAGCCGCCCGGATTCTGCGGGAATTCCATACCCCTCTGTTGATTCATCAACCCAACTATAATATGTTTGACCGCTGGGTGGAGAACGGACTGCTGGATGTTCTGACGGAAGAAGGAATGGGTGCCATCGTGTTTTCACCCCTGGCGCAGGGAATCCTTACCGATAAATACCTCAAAGGAATCCCGGCGGGTTCGCGGGCGGCCAGAGAGGACAGTTATCTGAATGCAGGAGACATCACCCGGGAAAAACTGAATAAAGTCCGGAAACTGGATGAAATTGCCAATGACCGTAAACAATCAATGGCACAACTGGCTCTGGCCTGGGTGCTGCGCCAGCCGGCGGTAACCTCCGCCCTGATCGGCGCCAGTCGGGTGAGCCAGATTGACGAAGCGATCGGAGCTCTGGAAAATCTTTCCTTCTCCTCGCAGGAACTCGCTGCCATTGACCACATTTTGTCGGGGAAGCAAAAGTGAAAGCAGGATTCCGGATTATGTAGGCATACGGGATAAAGGAAAAAGGGATCCCGATTAGCTGACCGGAGGGAGACATGGAGTCGGGAGGAAGCCTTGGGTCTTTGTCCTTTAGCCTTTTTCCTTCAGTCTTCAGCCCTCAGCCTTCTGCTTTAATTATTTTAAAATATCTCTCCGGGAAAATTGAGTGTAAATTCCAGACTTTAACGGAAATCATGCTCATAAGTGAGTTGAAAGAATGATGTCACGCCTCACAACGGCCACACGGGCACTGCATTACCGCAATTTCAGACTGTTTTTCTTTGGACAGGGTATTTCCCTGGTGGGTACCTGGATGCAGCGGGTTGCGCTCGGCTGGCTGGTCTACAGTATGACCGGTTCCGCTTTCCTGCTGGGGATTGTGGGATTTGTGGGACAGTTGCCAACTTTTCTGTTTACGCCGTTTGCGGGAGTGCTGGCAGATCGCCTGAACCGGCACCGCATGGTTATTTTCACCCAGACCATGGCTATGGTCCAGGCGAGTATACTGGCGGGTCTGGTTTTGACAGACCGCATTCAGATCTGGCACGTGCTGGTTCTCAGCGGCCTTCTGGGGATAATCAACTCCGTAGATATGCCCACCCGACAATCCTTCATGGTGGAAATGATCGACAGAAAGCACGATCTGGGAAATGCCATTGCTCTGAATTCTTCCATGGTAAATGCTGCCCGCCTGCTGGGTCCATCGGCAGCCGGTTTATTAATTGCCGCAGTAGGGGAGGGTATTTGCTTTCTGATAAACGCCGCCAGTTACCTGCCGGTTATCCTGGCCCTGCTGTTGATGCATTTACCATCCCGTCAGCCAAAAACGAAAAATGCCAGGCATCTGGAGGACCTGCGGGAAGGATTCCGTTACGCCTACTCTTTTGCGCCGATCCGTGCCATTCTGCTTCTGTTAAGCCTGGTCAGTCTGGTGGGAATGCCTTATACAGTGCTGATGCCGGTTTTCGCAAAAAGTGTACTGCATGGGGGACCTAATACCCTGGGATTCCTGATGGGAGCCGCCGGAGCAGGGGCCCTGACCGGAGCGGTAATACTGGCCTCCCGTCGTACGGTAGTGGGCCTGGGTAGATGGTTGGTGACTACGTCCCTTATACTGGGGATAGGCCTGCTGTCTTTTTCATTCTCACGTACTCTTATCCTTTCGCTGCTGTTTATGGTATTTACCGGTTTTGGCATGATTTCCCTGATGGCCACCAGCAATACCGTTCTGCAAACTATTGTGGAGGATGACAAGCGCGGACGCGTTATGAGTTTTTACACCGTATCCATCATGGGAATGTCTCCTTTCGGAAGTCTGCTGTTTGGCTCACTGGCGGATCGCATCGGAGCTCCGGCAACTCTGGCCATCGGAGGTGCCCTGTGCCTGGGGGGTGCTGGAATATTTTACCGGCGTTTGCCCGCCCTGCGTGAAATGGTTCGACCCATCTATGTGAAAATGGGGATTATTCCCGAAATTGCCACCGGATTGCAAAGTGCCAGTGAACTAACCATTCATAATAAAAATCTAAGCTGAATTGTCTCATTTCTCTAATATCATACAGATGCCCGTCATCTGTATGATATTACGGGGAAAGAGACGATCCGGAATTGGATCAAGA
>CAYWTB010000153.1:0-5402 GCA_964461135.1 uncultured Caldithrix sp.
TAACTGCCAACTATTAACTTAATTGATCAGTATCAGACTTTTCGGAGTGGACTCATACTTACAGGTTTAAATACCGGATAAATCCGTGCGATTTGAATCCGGTACCTACCCAATTAAATCATAAAACAAAGAATAGTACGTCCGGGATTTTCTGCAGGATTCATTACAATTTTTGATTCAGCACAAATTCAGCTGTAAGGGTTTCGGTTCTATTCATAATAAAAAAACAGGGGACACGGTACGTGTCCCCTGCGGAGTTGGGAGGGAGGTTTTTGACCTTTTCAGGTCGTTTTCAAAATAAATAAAAATTGTTCCTTTGTCAAGTGTTTTTTCCAGCAGTTTTGTAATTTTTTTTTATTAATGGATAACGGTGTAAATCAATCCTCCCAAAAGTACGTATGAAACTCCCAGGGATATATCAGACCAGCGGTCATATTTTTGAGTATTATCCCAGTATTTTTTAATCAGGGCGGGATTCCCGGTCATATTGTACTTTTCGAAATTATCATCGGCCACATTTTTAAAATAAAAGGCCAGCCAGTGTGTGATAACAGTCCCGGTCAGAAAAACAAATTTGGTCTTGAGCCGGGAATGAATCAGGGAATAGGAAAATGAATTGTTTTCTTCCGCGGCAGAAATTTTGAGCGGTTCCAGAGTAAACATCCGGGGATCTGTTCTTTTAAGAACGAAACTCTGGCTTTTAAAACCTGATTTCTCAAGGGTAAATGTTTTTCCCCGATAGGTTTCATAATCCACACTGGCAGGAGTTAATCCCAGAAAATTATTTTCCTGCAGAAGTTTGGCATGAAAAGGAACTGAGTTGATTTTTACCATATTGGGAAACTGCATGAAAATTGAGGTATCCTGTCCGGTGGTTATGAAAATATCCTTGCTGACATTCGAGGTATTCCAGAGTCCCTCCTCGTTCGATATGGCTTCAATGGTATAATGCCCGGGCTTAATTGCCAGTTTTTCAATGGGGGTTTCACCAATTAATATGGAGTTTAACCGGATCCGGATATTTTTCAGACTGGAATAAATTGTTATGTGGGCAGTTTCCTCCTGTGCTTGCAAAGTTATCCCCAATATCATAATAAAGATGAAGATGGAATTTTTCATTATTGCTTCCCATTCCCCTTTTTGTTCATGTGATTTCCCACGCAGATGATATCATCATTTGCGGTGTGGAGATAAAGTCTGTCCCTGTAAATTATTGGCGATGATTTCAGGGGTTTACTGAATTGAATCCGGGATATTTCATCTCCGGTGTATCGTGAGAGAATATAGAAGTTTTTATCCCATGATCCCACATATACATAGTTGGTACCCACCAGTGGGGTTGTATTAATGATTCCTTCTGTGGTGAATTTCCATAATACTTTCCCGTTGTCCGCCTGCAGGGCCACAATTTCATGGGCATTATTACCAAAATACACGGTGCCGTCCCGGTAAGCGGCATTTGCATAAATGGATCCTCCGGTAGATGTTTGCCAGACGATCTTTCCTGAATCTGCGGTCAGCGCATAAAAAATACCGGCAGTTGTCCCGATAAATATCCTGTCATTGGCAAGAACCGGTCCATTATAGCAGTTTGACTTCAGGTCGGTGGTCCAGATGCTTGTCCCGGATTTGCCATCAATGCAGTATAAATTGCCTTTAATATCAGTGAAATATATTCTGCCGTTCTGCTCTGCAGGGATTCCCAGGAGGGATGCGTGGGCTGGAAAATGCCAGATTTTTTTACCGTTGTTTTTTTCCACGCAGAACAGTAGCCCTTCTTTGGTGCCGGCATAAATATATTGATTCCAGACAAGGGGCGATGTATAGATATGAGGTAGTTTAATTTCCCATTTTTTCTTAAGATCCAGTAGATTTAGGGCAACCAGAGTTTCCTGTCCCAGATTGGCGCCAAAATACAGGTAGGTACTATCTATAACGGGTGCATGTTCAAAGCCCGGAGCAATACGGCCATCTCCCAAGATACCTTCTCTTGCCACATCAACCAGACCGAGATTGCCATTCTGGGAGGTGAATATCAGATAATCTGCTAAGGCCAGGGGTTGATCGGTAATCACCGACTTGTACCCCTTTTTCCAGATAATATCATAGGGAGGTTCCACATCCGTATCCACTGCATTCCAGCGAGAATTGGAGTGATAAACTGTTAGCCAGGCATCCCTGTTTTTCTGGTTCAGATCTTCCTGACTGATTTTGAGCTTAGTCAGCCCGCTGCAGGCCATTGAAGCAGCCAGCAGAAGGAGAAAAAGAATGTGTATATTCCTGCCCTTCAGTATTTTATTCACTTTTCGCATTAGAAGTCCCACCCGAAAAAGAATTGTGTAAACCAGTCTGATGTTATTCGTCTGAAATCTGTTTTTTTACCAATATCTAATCTGAGCACCAGAAATCCGCCAAAATTCATACGGAAACCGAAACCGGCACTTCCGATCAACTCCCTCCATTCATTATTCCAGGCATTTCCGGCATCCAGGAACAGTGCGCCGTGGATGGCTCTGAACCCCAGCCCCATGAATGGAAATTTTACTCCCAGATAGTCAATAAACGGAAAGCGTAATTCATTGGAAACCAGGAAGATCTTTTCACCGCGTATGGACCATTGCCGGTAACCGCGGAGATCCCAACTTCCCCCCAGGTAATACCAGCGGGCATCTTTTCCCTCATTATACAGTAACAGGACTCTGATTGCATGAGTGAGACGTGGTGCCAGACGGGTGTATTGCCGCATATCGGCCAGAAAGGTATAATAATTTACATTAGACCAGCGCAGATCATAGGTATTACCGACAGTAATATTGTATCGATGACCCTCCATGGGGCCTGTATACCACCAGATTGAATTATCAGATATAAAGGATATGGAGTTTGAGGTGAGGATGGAATGCCTGCGGTTGAATCCCAGAATATCTTTATCCGAATAACTCAGATTGGTGTTGAATTCCATGCGGTTAAACTGTGAGAAGGGATAGCTTATGGTAAAAAAGCCACCCACCCGGTCTTCATAATAGTAACTGTCCTTATAATTGAAATATCTCCCTGAGAAACGAAACAGGCCGTAAGCATAATTGGTACGCTTTTCAAGAGAGACTTTTGTTATGGCACCGTTAAAGCTTTTAAAGAATTCACCCCGTGTTTGTGCATTATTGTAGAGCATAAAATAATATTGATCGTTACCAAGGATGTCTGTGAAAGCAAAAACTGCTCCTCCCATGGTTCCCCAGAACGGGTCCTGGCTGACCTGGGCCTGGGCAATATCCAAATCATATTTTTTTTGATAGCGGAATTTTGATTGTATTTTACTGCCGGCCACACGACTGAATTCCCACTGCCGGTGACCAACCATCCGATCATTCTGGACAAATGTTTTGGTTGAATCAATTTTATGGCTGACCTCATCCATCATTCGGATTTCAAAACGATTGTTTTCATAAACAGTGAACAGTAAACGGTCCTTGTCGGCCCATTCCGGATCGAATGCTGCATTAATAAACCGGGATATTTGTTTTACCTTTACCTGTCTGTAAATGTCGGCTTGCCATTGGGAAAGATCTGAAAGATCAGCAACCCATAAATTCAGCGAGGTATCCCTGTCTGATGTAAAAGCAATATAATTGCCATCGGGAGACCAGACCGGCGTGTTATCCTGGTATTCACCGTAAGTCAGATAGTAAATGAGGTCAGTATCCAAATCATAAACAAACAAATTATAGCACCACTTTTTGCCATATTGGGTCCGGTCTGATGAAAAAACGATTTTTTTTTCATCAGGGGAAAAGGAAGGTGAACGATCCTCATAATAATCATCCGTGAGGCGGACCAGGCGGTTGTTTGACCATTCAAACAGATAAATATCTTGCTTGCCGGAGAAGTCAACGGCACTGAAAACGATTTTTTGACCATCCGGTGAAAATGATGGTGATGATACACTGACAATCTGGGGCCAGTTATATTTTTTGATTACCCGTTTTTCAGGGATGTTGAAAATATACAGGGCATCGGTTTCCCCGCTTTTCGAGGAAAAGGCCAGATTCCCTTTTTTGTCCACATCAATTTTGCTTGAAAAAAGATGGAACGATTCAAAATCCGAGGTTCTTTCACCCTTAACCAGAATTTCTGCTTTTTCCCGTTGCTTTAAGTGAATAGGTTTAAGATCCCTCATATATATATTTGAATAACCACCCCGGTTACCAAAGAAAACCACTTTCTCCTCATTCAACTGGTCAAGGTAATAAGTGGGTTTAAAGTTATACCCCCGGGTAACGATGGAATAAGTTATCATTTTTGAAAAGTCATTATCCTGCAGGAGAGGGTAATATTTTTTCTTGAGATAATAAAGCCATTCAACATCAAATTCCTCATAGGATTTACCCACCACATCCCGGAAAACATCGGAGAATTTTCCATATTTCCAGATTTCTTCCATCATGCGAAGAATTTTCTCTTCGCCATAAGTCTCACCAATATAACTGAGGATCGCCTGACCTTCTTTGTACATCATGAAGGTACCGTAAATCTGGTATATCTGGGACAGGGGTACGATGTAATTATTAAGCACCGCGTCCCGCATCACCATTTCAGCCTGTGCATCCCATTTACTGGACCAGTACTCGGCCAGACCTTCAACGTACCACAGTGGCGGATAGGTACCTTCGAAACGTGAATGTTCCTTGTTGACGAAATAAACCTTGCTATGCATGAACACATGCACCAGTTCATGAAAAATTACTTTACGGAATGAATTGATATTACCGTCACTGGGAATAACTACCCGTCCCTTCAGGAATTCGAAAAAGCCCCCCACACCTTCAGGGACAAAACTGGGAGTGATATTCGTCTGCTGGAAATGAAGATGCGAACTATAAAATATTAAAGGAATCCGTCGATTGATGGTGAAATTGAATTTGTTTTCCAGGTAGCGGTAACTTTCTTCCGCAAATGCTGCACCCTTTTCAGCCAGTTCTTCCATCTCCGGATAATAGTAAATATCAAAGTGGTCAGTGCGCAGAATTTGCCATTTGAAATCCGTGTACTGAACTTTGTTTCTACCAAAATAGTACCATTGAGCAGTTAGATTTTGCGGAATAATAAAGATGATAGATAACAAGATGGGGAAAAGTAACGATAACGCTTTCATGTTGGATTATAAATTTTATTTTTGAAAAAAATAAATTAACCAGATTAATTTGTTACAATGTAACCCTTTGAAAAGTTCACCATTAAATCATTCTATTTAAAATATAATCGAAATACTTGACTTTATGCATGAGAAAAAGTCGTTTATAAAAAAATATTTAGGCCATCTTTGCAGACCAGCACACTTACTGTATTCTCCTGTTTTCCGCACGCTTCAAAAAAATCTGCTGTAGTCCCTTATTTTACTGATA
>CAYWTB010000154.1:0-5059 GCA_964461135.1 uncultured Caldithrix sp.
ACACTTCGTGATGTTTTGTTCACAGTTAGGGGTGGTGTTTTTTTTGATCAGAATTCTTTAACATGTAATAAATATTGGAATTCTGATTTCTGGCATGCGGTTTGAAGCTTTCTGTAGTGGTAATTATTTTTGAAAAGTTGAATTCTACTATTGACAAATTCATGTTGATTGAATAGATTATAATTAATCCGAACAGGTTTTATTTGGACACGGTTGAACCGGCGTTTTCCATATGATAACAATGGAAGGAATTATGTCGGCGAGGCATGATTTCCGAGGTCATTTAAACCGTTTTATTCATTGCCATTCTCCCCCGGCTTATATTCTTTATATATTAAGGAAGAAATTAAAGAAACAGGAGTTTCTATGCTTTGTCGTTTTTTGAAATTTATAAGTTTTGCCAGTGTTTTTTATTTTGTCTCTTTTGTCTTGATTTCCTGTGAACAAGATTTTTCCGTCTTGAATAGAACACCACCGATACAGCATGACCTGGATACAACCAGCCATGAGTTTACCTGGGAGATAATTGAATTTCCCAGTCCGTATGGGAGCGCTTCATTTTATGATGTGGCTATCATTAACGAAAATGATATTTGGGCAGTAGGAGAAATTTATGCGGACAGTGCCCGGCCTGGAGTACTTTACAACGCTGTGCATTGGAATGGGGAGCGATGGGAATTGAAGCGGATAAGCACGAATTCAGTAGTTGGCTTGGGTTATTCTATTATCCGAACCATTTTTGTTTTTAGTTCAGATAATATTTGGATGTTTTCAGACGCCGGTTCTTATTGTCATTGGAATGGTTCCCAATGGACAAGTGAGTATGTTTCACAAAGACAGGGAGGAATATATAAAATCTGGGGAAGTTCTCAAACAAGTATCTATTTTGTTGGCACTAATTGTAATATTACCCACTATAACGGCAGAAGCTGACAGAAACTGGAGAGTCCCATCAACCTGAATGGGACGGATATCCGGTTACTGGATATTTCAGGCAATGAGGAGTTTGTTCTGACCTGTGGATACAATATGATTGGCTATAGTGTTGTTTTGAAGATCCACAACAACCAGGTATCTACTCTTTTCAGCTCTCGCAGTTTTTTCCCTGACCCGGAGAACAATGAGTATGGCCAGTTCACAACCCTGAAATTTTTCGATAATGTTTGCTATTTATGGTCAGCAGCCGGCCTGATCCAATATCACTTTCCGGATAATCGGTTTACGCTGACAGCGGTTAACAGGATATGTAGTGATGATTTCGGCATCGTTAGCCTGGTGGGCAATGCACCTAATGATATTCTGCTGGTTAGTTCCCTGGGAAATATCGTCCACTACAATGGCGTGGATTGGTATACGGATAATACAGTATATGACCAATTTGGTGCCGGCAATTTTTACTCGTTCAGGGGTGCAGACATGAAAGGGAATTTGGTTGCCATTCCCGGTTTATGTTGTGGCACAGAGAAAGCGGTTGTTGTGGTAGGTCGTCGCGATTATTAGCCGGTTTGAATTTATTTGTGGTATGATAATTTAATCCATAAATAGTGCTTTGCCTATTTTGCTATTGATAAGTTCAAAGCAGGTTTTATTTGGACACGGTTGAACCGGCGTTTTCCATATTATAACTATGGAAGGAATTATGTCAGCGAGACATGATTTCCGAGGTCATTTAAACCGTTTTATTCATTGCCATTCTCCCCCGGCTTATATTCTTTATATATTAAGGAAGAAATTAAAGAAACAGGAGTTTCTATGCTTTATAATTTTTATAAATCCATATTTGTGTTCTTCGTTTTTGGTCTTTTCTCTGTGATTTATCTGTTCCTCGGATGTGAAAAGAACAGTACTTCACTAACGAAACAAAATCTTATTCTGAGTGAGGACTTTGCAGGGGTAACGGAAGCCTGGCTTAATGTTCGTACAGGAAATATAGACTTGCCAGTTGACTTCCACTTACTGCGGGATGATTCTCTGGTATTACAGGGTCAGTTGAAAACAACAGACACTACATTAATCGATACCCTATTACTACCGACACATTCATATAATTACCAGCTACTTCTCTACAAGAACGGAGAACTCTCTGCATTGAGTAATGAACTGAGCATCACCACCATGGATACCACCAGTCATGACTTTCAGTGGACATCCTATACCTTTGGTGGTTATAGTGGAACCAGTTATTTCAGTGATGTATCCATCATTAATGAAAATGACATATGGGCAGTAGGGGGTATTTATGGGGATAGTATAAATCAAGATATGTTTTACAACGCAATACGTTGGAATGGTAGTCAATGGGAATTACATCAGATATACGTTAATTATCACAGTCAACCCACTCTTACACCTTTAGAGGGTTCATTTGCCTTGCCTGACGGTAATATAGTATTTTCAAGTGGATTACCATATTTACCAGAAGGTGATCATTGGAAATTGTATCATTTGTGGGATATGGGCATTCTTGGCCAAAGTGATGGAGGAGTTCCAATAATTTGGGGGATTTCACTTATTAATCTTTACTTTGTTGGAAGAATTGGTACTATTGTCCAATACAATGGTACAAATTGGCATAAAATTGAAAGTGGGACTGATCTACCTATTCAGGATGTATGGGGATCTCAGAATCCTTCATCCGGAGAGACCGAAATCCTGGCGGTTGCCTCAGATTTACACCATAATTTAGGGAATGAACTTATACGAATTCAGGGTCTTCAAACTGGGGCTGTACCAGATAGTGGTCTCCCCTGGAGTATAAATGGTGTCTGGTTTATACCCGGACGGATGTACTATATTGCCGGAGATGGACTTTTCTATGCCCGCCATCTGGGAACATCCTGGCATCAGGTTTCGAATCAACCGTTGATTTATAAAACGGGCATCCGAGGACAAGCTATTAACGATATCTTTGTGGTGGGATCGTTTGGCCTTATTTCCCATTTCAACGGTTACAGCTGGCACCATTACGGGAGTCCGGAAGTTCCTTATTTCAATGGACGTTATTTTGCCGTTGCATTAAAAGAGGATCTTGTGATGGCAGTAGGAAAAGGAAATGGCCAGGTAGCTATTATTCTTAAAGGGATACGAAGTCATTAAAAAATAGAAATAAACATGAGAAGGAGGCAAAAATGTATTTATTACCGAGATTTTATCTTAGAGTACTTTATGTTTTGTTTTTAGATTTATTAATAATTTCATTTCTGTCTGCACGTGATCCCATCTATCCAACCTTAAACCATCAAGTAGAAACTTCAATAGTGGTTAATCCCACAAATTCTGACAAAACAATATCACTGTTCTAATATGAAAATTCATACTGCCGTCTACAAAAGTATAAAATTTGCCACGCTGAGTTCGCCAGATAATATTTTAGGTAACTCGTTATTTTAATTGATATTAATCCATTAATAAATTGTTGGCATCACATTTGACTAATCCAATAACAGAAAAGATTAAGTATTGAGTGACTGGATGTAGACATTAGACTTAAATTTTCGTAATTTTGTTGGGCCGATCCTAGAAGGTGAGAGATCAACTGCTGATTATGACTCAAAAAAATAAAATTACCGGAGATTAAATCATGGAAAAATCAGTGCTAGACCTTCGCCGGTTATACCGCCTGCCATGGTCGCTGGCAGATAATGCCATCTCCTGGCTGGAACCGACATCTGCCTGCAATCTGTCCTGTGATGGATGTTACCGTAAAAATGAAGCCAACAGTCATAAAACAGTAGAGGAAGTTACGCGGGAATTATCCATATTCCGGAAGATGCGCAACAGTGACGGTATATCAATTGCCGGCGGCGATCCCCTGCTCCATCCGGATATTACAGAAATTGTCAGTATTATCTCAAAAATGGGTTTTAAACCGGTCATTAACACCAATGGTATTTTACTGAGCAGGGAACTGCTAAGAGAGCTTAAAAAAGCCGGCACAGTGGGTTTTACTATTCATATTGACAGTAAACAGGGCCGGCCGGGTTGGAAAGGTAAAAATGAACTGGAACTCAATGAGTTAAGGTTAAGATATGCCGAGATGCTGGCCGAAGCTGGCGGCATGTCCTGTGCATTCAATTCCACGGTATATGACGATACTGTTTCCTATACCCCCGATCTGGTGGAATGGGCCGGTAAGCATATGGATATTGTCCAGGTGATGGTATTTATCCTTTACCGTGCTGCCACCCCTCAACTCAATTTCAACTGGTATGCTAATGGACGAAAAATTGGTCTGGAAGAACTACAATATTCGGAAAACAATGGCAGGAGGATAGATCTTCAGTCTCCGGAGGTGGTGGCAAAAATCCGGGAAAGATTTCCGGAATTTACGCCCTGTGCATTTCTGAATGGAACCGAGAAACCAGACTCTTTCAAGTGGCTGCTCACCGGTCGTATCGGTTATAAAGACAGAGTACTGGGGTACGTGGGTCCTAAACATATGGAATCCATTCAGGCCATGCATCATCTTCTGAAAGGCAGGTATCTGGCCTATTGTAAACCATCCTATACCGCCATGGGAAAAACCATGCTGCTGCTTTCTCCGCTCGATCCCCGGTTGCGGGTCATCTCAGGACGATTTCTGACCTCGCTTCTGGCCAATCCCCTGAAATTGTTTAAAAATTTATATTATCAATCAATCATGATTATCCAGCCGGTGGATTTCATGGAAAACGGCGCTCAAAATATGTGTGACGGCTGCCCGGATGTGACGGTGTGGAATGATAAACTGGTATGGTCCTGCAGGCTGGAAGAATTGAAACAATTCGGGTGCTGGGTACATTCTGTACCACGAGTCGAAAATAATGTTAATGTGTAATAATCACATAAACGAGAGATTAATTTTCACACGCATATCTTTAACCTTAACATTGATTTATTGATATTTGGTTCACCATTATTACAGATGCTTTGCAGGTAGATTTATCCGCTCACATTATTTTCATTACTATCTGAAAATTTCATCACACAACCTCTCAAAAAAAACAAAGTAGTGTGAGATTGGGAATAACCTGAAGTCGTAAAAAGTTATGAATCTCCTGGCGTTTGTAGTAGAATGTTT
>CAYWTB010000155.1:0-5015 GCA_964461135.1 uncultured Caldithrix sp.
TTGAAGTTAGCTAGGGTAAAATCCTAAAAAATGCCTATAACTGTCGAAGATGGGCGAAGCTATAGATGCTTATGCTGACAACGATGATATGGTAATAGTCTTTGCCGCCGGGAATTATGGTAATGAGGGAACAATTGCCAATCCGGCAACCGGAAAAAATGTTATATCTGTTGGCGCGATAAGGTATTGTACAGATGATAATTTACATCAACCTCCATCTCAATTTAGAGAAATTGGTGGTCGTGCATCATATAGTAGCCAGGGACCAACCAGTGATGACTCAAGATTAAAGCCGGAAATTGTAGCGCCCGGTGGACAGCACTGGTACGATTATTTTTATTATAAAAATGGCGTAGTGTCAAATAATAATTCAAGCACGGAGGATGATGGATATGACAATTGGCCTACAAATTTTTGGTATACCAGGATATCCGGGACGAGTATGGCTGCCCCGCATGTTACGGGAGTATTGGCCAAAATGAAAGAATGGGCACCTGAATTACATTCTGAGATTATGAAAGCTAATCTTATAAATACAGCTATACCCATAAAGGCAAATTCATCAAATGGATTAGCTGGTTATGCCAATACTCAAGTCGGCTATGGACTAGTGAATGGTTTTTCTATAACTGACTATTATTCGGGAGAATCCTCCCGTTTACTTTTTGCTGAAGGTTGGATCAACGAAAATGACAGTCCTCTTTATGATGATTATTCTATCTCAGTTCCTGCAAGTGCGAAAAAATTGGCTGTGACGTTGGTCTATAATGACCAGGAAGGTGAAGAAAGTGATGGTGATGCGTTGATTGATGACATGGATTTAATTTTAATTTCGCCTACGGGAACAACATATACTGGATGGACATATTTACCACCCGATTTGAATGAGTCACCTATTGAAAAAATGGTAATTGAAAATCCACCAAGCGGTAATTGGACTGTCAGAGTACAATTCACTGATTCACCCGGATTTAATAATTTACTTATTTATGCAGAACAACGCTATGGTCTAGTGGCTCATGCAATCCTTAAGGAACCTTCGTTGGACCTCAGCATTTCTCAAAATACTATCACTGTTAGTCCCAATGAGCACTTTATTCTACAGCCTACCGTTACCAATACAGGAGGTTATATTGCGACAGGCGTGACGATAAAAGTTGATGGCCCCCCTGTCTTTGGTGGTGAAAATGATTCCACCAAATATACAGATAATTTAATGTTTGAGAATGCTTTGGTATCTCCTCAAATAAATATGGTTGCACCTTCAACTCCCGGAATTTATATCCTTACGGTAGAGGCAAATGGAATCAATAAAGAGTTTGATAATAGTTCATATCCCAAGACAGTTCAGGTTACTGTGAATGTTACCTCTGAAGTTTTTTGCAGTACAAAAATATTTTTAGAGGGTCCCTATAGTAATGGGGTGATGGACACCATTTTGTATTTGAAAAGCTATTTACCGTTGAACCAACCTTATGATGGCAATCCCTGGAATTACCCTGGCAGCGAGACGGTAACAACGATCCCTGCAAATGTGGTGGACTGGGTGCTATTTGAACTGCGGACAGGTGTAGCGGCATCGACGCAGATCAGCCAGCGGGCAGTTTTTCTAAAGAGCGATGGTTCGCTGGTGGATTTAGATGGAATAAGTCCGGTGAAGTTTTATGATGTTTCCGAAGGTGACTATTACCTGGTCGTTCATCACCGTAATCATTTATCGGTTATGAGTTCAACTTTAGTACCTTTGAGTAATGAGAGTATATCATCATATGATTTCAGTACGGCAATCTCCCAATATTACGGTACCGGAAGTGCCAAAGAAATATCTCCGGGTGTATGGGGGATGCACGGCGGCGAGGGGAATTATTCAGGTATCATAACCATTGCAGACCGCGATGCGGCGATATCGGAGCGTGATGCTGTGGGATATAATGACCGGGATTACAATTTATCGGGGATCGTGACTATCAGTGATGCGAACCTGTCACTGCTCAATCGTGATGCCGCGACCGAGGTACCCTAACTGATAAGAAAACCATGAGGTTGGTAAAGCTACTGTGTCTTTTGATCTTTATTTTGCCCCTGGAGTTGTTGGGGGAGACCCTGGATGTGAACATCGGGAACCCGCGGGTGGAGTCGGACAGTTTTAAATTTGAGATCCAGATAAAGCGGACCGATGCCTGGGATATTGGATTGGGGAATTGTGATTTTTATTTTAACAACAACAGTTTGGCCTTTGCGGGAGATCCGGAGCTGTCCAACGTCCATCCGGAGATCACCGAACGTCCCCAGGATTTTGATTTAATCGTTCAGATCAATGGTGGGCAGCTGCAGGTCAAATTGACCTATACTCCCGCGACGTTTGCCTGGAATCCGGCGTTGGATGTCTATGAAGATCTGTGCACGGTGCAGTGGAAAATAGGCAATCCGGCATTGAGTTCGGGAGTAAGCTGGGATGAGACCAACTCGGGATTCAATGATGGGGATGGAAAGACCATTGATCCAACCTATATGGGGACAGGGGATATCTCCCTTCCGGCGCAGCTATCGACATTAATTTCTCCTGACATTCCCAAAAGTTTCAAGCTGCATCAGAACTATCCCAATCCCTTTAATCCATCCACCCGGATTCGCTTTGATGTACCGCGGGTGAAGGAGGGCCAGCTGAAGACCAGCCTGGTGATCTATAGCGCACTGGGACAGGTGGTGCGGGAGCTATATGCGGGTGATATAAGTGCGGGCAGTTTTGAGGTGGAATGGAATGGCCGGAGCAATCTGGGAACTCTGGTACCCAGCGGTTTCTTTTTCGCCATCTTCCGGGCGGAGAGGTATCAGCAAAGCATATAGCTGATCCTGTTGAAATAAGATAAGTAAAATTTTTATCTGTGCTTAAAGCGTATCCCATTTCAGGATACGCTTTTTTATCTAATTCGGATTATAGAATTAAGAAATTTATTCAGATCAACTGGTTTTAAAATTCTTGATATTTATAATGCATATAATGAACAATATTTACTGATAGAAGCTCAACCGATCGCCGGAATATCGAAAAAGGTATTTAGTATAGAAGAAAAACCTGAACGGTTGAAAAACTTAATTTATAAGTTCACGATGGTAATTGAACAAAAAATAAAAGAGTGGAATCAACGTCTTGCTAAAATGCGATCAGAAAAAAAACGGGTTGTTTTATGGGAAGCCGGGTCTAAAGCTGTTGGATTTTTGAGCAGCCTGGATGATTATGATGGTATCGAGTCTGTGACAGATATTAATCCTCATCTCGCTGATCATTATCTTCAGGGCTTTGGGAAAAAAATTTTAAGTCCCCGGTTTCTAAAATCAGAGAAACCGGATGTTGTTATCATTATGAATGACGATAATTTTAATGGAAAAAAAATATGTTCTTTGAAATGAATATTTGTTGTGAAAATTACTCCCTTTAGGGTGATCTGATATTAATAACACACATCCTGGTGTAAATTTTTTTCTCAGTATCCCACATTCATAAATTTTAAGTTAACGGTCATGAGCTTTTAATCTGGCAGTATTTTTGCAATATTTATTGTTCAGTACCTGTATTTTTTGAACAATAAAATGAGAGATGGTGTTTCAAATGAAGAATTGTTTTTTAAGCAGTCTGATATTATTTTTTGTATTTACAATACATGCATTTTCTCAGAATACCATACATGGTCTTGAATTTCCATCTAACGGTGATTCGCCTTCCAATGCATTTGTAGCTTTTCAATTTGATGATCCGCAGGCGAATGGCCTTCCAATTTGGGGGACATCTGACAAGGGTATAACATTGATCTGGGAATATTATCCGAAACAGCAAACAGGTTATTATGTTGTTTTTTGGTGGTCAAATAATGGTAATTTTAGTTGGGATAACGGATCCCCAAATAGTTATTGGGGATGCCTTCCCTATCCCACAAATTCAAGTTCTTCTGGAACTTCACATTATTGGTGTATTAGCGGTATGGAATATGGCGGAGATGAGACGGTAACGCGTGCCGGAACTGAAGAAACGGTTATTAAAAATAATTGGTATCTGCAAGCATTTAGAATAAAGGTAAATGGTAACAATACTAAAACAGGTATATTCTATTATGATCTTCCAGATACTTCAAATAGAAAAGTAATAGTACATAAATCACCATCCACTTTTGGCGAAAGTAATCCACCCTCGCCCGCATTTACATTCGGTGACTCTCCCTGGTATGCAGATTATCAACATGAACGGATGAGTGGAATATTGGGGAGGATCAAAATTATAGATTCGCTTTTGACAGGTGCGGATATGCTTACCGAAGCCGCAGATATGACTCAACTTGTTACTGGAGTTGCACAAAGAAAAATTTGGTGGGGGAAAAATAACTTTGAATCTGTGGATGATTTAACCGATGATTATGGGACGGGTAGATCTTTTCATTGGGCGGGCCCAACAAAGGCTACCCGAGTCGAGATTAGTCCAGGTATTGGTACCGTGGCAACACCGATGATCACTCCCAATGGTGGAACGTTTAGTGATTCAGTCTCGGTGTCATTAACCACAACTACTGCCGGGGCAGACATATATTTTACTTTGGATGGAAGCACACCTACAACATCTTCGAATTTATATAACCCTCCATTTATCCTGACTAGTAGTGCAGTCGTTAAAGCAAAAGCTTTTGAAGATTGGTACACTCCCAGTGCGGTAGCTTCGGCTAGTTTTGTAATAAGTTTTGATACCGTGGCAACACCGATGATCACTCCCAATGGTGGGACGTTTAGTGATTCCGTCTCGGTGTCATTAACCACAACTACCTCTGGAGCAGACATCTATTTTACTTTGGATGGAAGCATACCTACAACCTCTTCGAATTTATATAACCTTCCGTTTACACTGACCAGCAGTGCAGAGGTTAAAGCAAAAGCGTTTAAAGACTGGTACACTCCCAGTGCGGTGGCGTCGGCGACGCCGCGTTTCTTAGTTAATGACTCAGTTCATGAATTAATTACACTACGTAGAC
>CAYWTB010000156.1:0-4889 GCA_964461135.1 uncultured Caldithrix sp.
ACCATTACTGGTTAAAAGGAGATTTCTGTCTTTATGATGAAACTTTTTATAAATGTTTAATTCACAAATATAACCATTATATACACAGAACCAGAAGTAAACCAATTTGTATCGTCCAAAAATATCATAACAATAATCTTACTAATCCCTCCCTATTCTCCGTGTTCGATGGTCTTCATTTTGGCCACAGAGATTCAGAGGACACAGAGAAAAACATTTTTTAATTCAAAAATATTAAAAAAATAACTTTCAAAACTTCTCCGTAGTCTTCGTGTAAATTTTCACGATTAATCCAATTAAAGTGATATCCCTCTGTGATCTCTGTGTAATAATTTGTGAATTATTCAGGATAAAAGTAAAATCTGATGTAAGCTGTCCAAACCGAATATCATGCCTGAGTAGGATACAAAAAGTAATTATATGTTAAATTGTTATCAAACGGTCATTTTTCACAATTCCACTCAGGGCATCCAGCCATCCAGTACGTGAGTAGCTGTGTACCATACTGCAGACTGATCATTCAGCTGTGGCCGGGTCGGACTGATGATGGCGCCCGGCCCGTAACTGCCGTACTCAAAAAAACGGGAATCTGCCTCCAATTCAAACCAGATTCGCCGTCCGCTGGAATCGAGTGAGGATATCCGATCATAGCCTGTTGATCCGATATGGTCATCCATGTAGCAGCGGACGAAAACAGTGCTTCCTGAAACGTGCGGATCGGCATTGGGATGCCAGGGACGGCCGAGCCGTACAGACCCTCCCGGGATTTCCGGACTTTCCCTGATTAAACGACTGTCGGTAAAAAGAAAACCATAGGGGTACATGATGGGAGTGCTGGGAGCCGTCACATATCCGGTGGGATTTTTACCTTTGCGATTCCGCGACACTATATCGCAGTCGTCAAAAATGGCCTGACTAGCCCCGAAGATGAAATCAACATGACCTAGGATCTCACACCGCTGGAAATAGTTACGACCGGCATTTGCAAAAACGGTGTCCTGGTACCCGGCAATTTTGCAGTTTCGAAATACTGCCCGGTCGCTGCCCGGGGCAGTCATCAGAGCAACCGCCTGAGGATTCCGCACTTTGGTTGGATCATCCTCAGATTTTGCTGCATTGGCCGGATAATCAAACCCGTTTTCAATCGTGAGATTTTCGGCGTGGAAATCCGGGGCGGTGATACGAAGTGTGAAACAACCCCAGGTTCCGTAGCTTCCTCCCTCGGGATTTGGTGTGTCTCCAGATGCATCATAAGTGATGATAGTCTCATCCCGGCTTTCGCCTAAAAAGAAAACATTGGCTTTATCTACACTTAATTTTTCGTAATAGCGCCCCTTCCGGATGTAAATGATGAATGGTTCTTTATCACCGATTGGAACAATGGAAAGAGCCTCTCTGATGGTTGCAAAAGTGGGCCTACCGTTGATAATCGTTCCGGGTGTACCGGAATAGCCGTCCGTTACAACTGCATGGTAAGACCGGCCTTTAGTAGGGGTACAATTCAAGCAAAGAAGCACAGCAAAAGTCAATAAGTAGCGTAGTTTATACATGACAAAATCCAATTGAGGTGAATAATAACGATTACGTCCCTAATTTTGTGTAAAAAGGAATTATGTTATAAAAAGTGAGCCATATCCATCCTAAATTTTATTATGGCTAATCAATAAAAGAGAAAGGATAGGATATGACTCAGCGAAAAGATAGTTCATTAGTCAAAGAAATACAAAAAGTTCTTTTAGATGATAAAGGTTTTTTAAAGGGATTGATGGCCGAGAGCTTACAGAGTCTTTTACACAAAGAGTTTGATGGTTTTATCGGAGCTGATCCTTATAAGCGCAGTAAAGAGCGGCGCGGATATCGCAATGGCAGCTATACTCGTTCTTTGATCACGCGTGTTGGCCGCATAGAATTGCAGGTATGCCGTGACCGGGATGGGATGTTTCAGAGTGAGTTATTTCATCGTTACCAGCGAAGCGAGCAGGCATTTATGTTATCGATGATCGACCTGTCCGGCACCAGACGGGAAGTATATCCGGGGTGTTTCAACCCGTAAAGTGACTCATATTGTTCAAGAGTTATGTGGTGGTTGGGGGTATAAGGAAATACGTGTTGACCATCCGGTATCAGTTTACCAATTCTATTTTCCGGATTTTTTAAATTGTATTTTCGTTGGATGGAAATATTTATGAACAGATTAGGTAACCAGATTCTTAAAATATCAATTGACCTATTCCGTCTATGAATTGCAAGTGTTGTGGCAAAAAATTCATTTTAGACTTTATTGACTGTTGTTATTATATTATATTTTGCGGCTTATTAAGATCGAACGTTAAAAATGAAATTTACAGTATTTTAAAGTGTTTTCAAGGAATTCGGGAATTTATATATTTCTATAAACTCAATAAAATTGTCTGCCCCAGTAGCTCAGCAGGATAGAGCATCGGATTCCTAATCCGGAGGTCGTGAGTTCGAATCTCGCCTGGGGTACCAGGGAAAGGGCAAGGATGAAGGATGAAGGAGTTGAGTAATTAGGCAAGCCGAATGCTGGGAGCCGTTGACCCGATTACAGGAAAATGTTAAACATCTTAGAACAATAGTGAGGAGTATATGATGTTAAAACCTTATAAAAAAATATCCAAACGGGAGTTAAAACAGGATAAATTTGTCAGTTATACTTTGCGGGCTAAAGAATATGCCGAGAATAATGGCAGAACACTCATGTGGATCGGGGGTTTCATAGTGGCGGTTATTCTGATTCTGGCATACCTGGCCCATTCCAAGAGTCAGGCCAATGTAAAGGCCAATGAACTTCTGGCCAGGGCAACCTTCTCATATGAACAGGGCAATGCCCAGCAGGGTGAAGAATTACTGAAGCAGCTGGTGGATAATTATGCGGGAGTTATTGCAGCAGGGCAGGGCTGTTTTTATCTGGCCAAAATCTACTGGCAACAGAATGATTTCGCTAATGCGAAAATTTATTTTAAGAAGTACATCGATGACTATAAGGATGATATTTTGCTTACTTCCGCAGCCTATGCCGGCTATGGGGATTGCCTGCTGGAGGAGGGTAATGTGAAGGACGCCGCCCGTAATTATGAAAAGGCTGCTCAGGTGGATACCGAATCTCCTCAGGCACCTTCCTTCTATTACAGTGCCGCCCGCGCTTTTTTGGATGCCAAGGATTACCAGAATGCCCGAAAAGTGGCCAGCATCATCGTGGATAATTATGACAAAAGCGAGTATAAAACCAAAGCCGAAATACTTCTGAATATGATTAAATTAGAAGTTTGATTATATTTACCTGACGCATGGAAAAACGGGACAGTCACCTGTCCCGTTTTTTTATTCCACCAATAAATGCCCCTTATCCAGCAGGATTTTATCATCAATTCGCAAGGTCGGATGAGTTATGATTCCATCCACATGGAATCCCACATTGACGGTTCCCCCCATGGAAACATTATTTCCCAGGGCAAGATGTACCGTGCCGGCAACTTTTTCATCCTCCAGGATGTCTCCGGTAATAGTTGCCATATAATTGGTCCCTACTCCCAGCTCGGCCAGATTGCGGGCTTTCTCTCCTACCTCCTGAACCATTTTATTAAGACGATCCGCTTCCTGACCTCCGGTGATTTCAACAACCATCCCGTCTTCAACCATGATTCGGATGGGCTTGTCTTTTATTTTTCCGATACCGGCCATTGAACCATCCACTATGAATACACCGTGAGATTTTCCTTCTTCCGGCATCAGGTAGGATTCTCCGGAGGGCAGATTTCCGAATGTACCTGCTTCGGTTATCAGTCCGGTGGAGGAGATGGCTTTGATCCCCCTTATCGGGATGGTGATATCAGTTCCAAGTTCGGTGGTCAGGTGTGCTGTTGAACCATTATCCAGTATCTCTGATACCTTGTAGGTGAGGTCAGCAATGCGATGATAATCCGCACTCATGGTACGGATCATCATGTCTTCGGTTATACCGGGAAGAGTTCCGACCCGTGCGCCCGCCTTACAGGCTTCACGACGGGCATCGGTATGAGTAAGCGATTTACTGGTGGGACACATGACCACATTAACCAATTTCATGATTTCCGCCACTGCCCCGGGTGGTTCTTCGCCGTTTATATTTCGCGGTTTTATTTCCAGCAAAAGCGCTTCCTGCGCGTAATTCTGTGCAACGGTAAAAAGCGCCTGACCAATACTCTTTTTCGGCGAATCGGTTACAATCAGAACGGTTTCTTCACTTTGCACACCCATACATTGTTTTACGGCAATTTCTGCCGCTTTTTCCAGCTGTTCACTCATGTTTTTCTCCGCTATTGGTCTTTCCCATTATAAGCCACTCTGAAAATTTCAGCAAATATTTTATTAAATAGTTTTCATGGAATTGACAAGTACTTTAAACAGGGTAAAGGGCAAAGGGTAAAGGCAAAAGGCTTACTTGTCTCTTTTCTGCCAACTGCCAACTGTTTTTCCTTGTCCACGCCTGTCCGGCCTGTGCGCCTGCCTGCTGCCCGCCTGGCGTCGGACAGGCAGGCAGGGCTTTAGACGGGCTTTAGACGGGAATTAAACAAATTAGCAGGAATTTCCCAAATTTAGACAAGTTTTTCCTGATACCTGAGACCTGATACCTTGATTTTAGGCCTTTAGCCTTTGGCCTTTAGCCTTTGGCCTTTAGCCTTTATCCTTTCTTTACCCTCTCGCCCAACTGCCAACTGCTTTCCTGCTTTCTGCTTTCCTGCTTTCTTTGATCTTTCGCATAGCGACCACTTCGTGGTAATCTTTGATCCTGTCTTTCTGCCAACTCCTCCCTTCATCCTTCATCCTTAATCCTTAATTGATAAATAGCATGACATCGCTAACACTTTTTATAGCATGACATCGTTTAC
>CAYWTB010000157.1:0-4726 GCA_964461135.1 uncultured Caldithrix sp.
CTCCAATGGAAGCTTTCTTAAATCTCAAAGTTGCACTTGGAACTTGAATCTAGGTAACTTAATAAAACATAAAGAATCAAGAAATAATTTTTATCCCATAATTTGTTACTTTGTAAACTGACAAATTGTAGGATAAGTATAAATTTATAAATATGTAATATTGGGGCTAGAATCTGACAAACTAACACCTGACTGAAAATTTATCGTATCTCATTATTATAATAGACTTGTCTTAAACATACAATTATAGATTTTTAAAAAATATATTGCAGTTATATAAATATAATTGTATATTTAGTCACATCAAAGACCCTCATGGGAAAGTTGATAGTCCGTTAGATTGCAAGAAATTTAATAGGATATAATTTTTTAAAGTGACATCAACTTCCCAACAATCACCAAATATCATTATTCAAGCACCACCACGTTGGCTGTGTAAAAATTCTGCAGCCGCCTATCTGGAAATAAGTGTTCGACAACTAGAACGGCTAATTCAAAACGGATATTTGTCTGTTAGTCGAATCAACCGGGGACATGTACGTCTTGACAGGATTGAGATTGACAGACTTATGGAACAAATTAAGGTCAATTTTAAAAAACAGGCTTATAAAATTTTAAAAATATAGAAGGAGAATTATATGAGCTATCAGAAAATTCACAATATGCTTATGAGACCTGAGTCAAGTCCTGAGGAAATCCTCGATGAGGTTAATGAAATTGAGCACCTGACGCGCCAGGATGTGTTTAGCATCCTTGATCGGTATGGCATAGAAAAAAACTCCCGAAAACCAGGGGCCTATCGAATTGTGAAAAAAGTCATTTTCAGGGGAATGTGGATTGACTCCCTAATTTATGCCAAAATGTTAGGCTGGATTTGCGATTATCTGGATCTATAACAATGGCATCACCACAGCTGGAAAACGGCTATCTTAAGATAGCAAATGAAATATGGGAAGCGCTTTGTGGGATAAGAATTCCCGGAGAAACACGACAAGTGCTCGACGTGATTATTAGAAAAACATATGGATACAATAAAAAGGAAGATTTTATATCATATGGCCAGATCCAAAAATATACTGGTATTAAAAGGTGCAAGATTCCGTTACATATTAAAAAATTACTTGATATGAAATTGATTTTTAAAATTGCTGATGGCCACATAAATAAATATGGATTTAATAAAAATTATGATGAATGGCAATGTGTTACCAAAAATGGGAACAGAGTGTTCCCCAAAAAGGAAACAGAAATGTTCCCCAAAGGGGGAACCACAAAAAATAATAAATACAGTATAAAAAAAAATATTAATATTCATCCCTTACAGCAATTAGTGTTAAGAAAATTTCCCCGTGTTTCAAAGATGGAACAGCAACTATCCCAGGAAGATTGTGAAATTTTAGAAACGCAATATGACCCTGAAGACATAGAGCGGGAACTTGGGAACATGGAAAACTGGAAACCACTATTGTCCAGCAAGGTGTCGGTATACAATACCCTCGCCCAATGGTTAACGAGAAATCAGGTAAGAAGAAGGGACCGGGTGGTCGTATGAAATCTTTTGCTGATTTTGGTATACATGTGAACCCGGAAATATCGGGAAGAAATTATATTTCCTGTCCCCAATGCTCAAAATTTAGGAAAAAGAAAAGCGCCAAGTGCCTTGGTGTAAATGTAGATTCTGGGAGCTGGTTTTGTTATCACTGCGGCTGGTCCGGAAATCTTAAAACAGGCGAACACAAAAGCGGCAATCCCGTCGCCTGGAAGAAGAAAATATATAATGAACCTGATTTGGCATCGATGGAGGAATTAACTGATGAAATAATTAAATGGTTTGCCGGTCGCGGCATCTGCCTTGAAACCCTCATGAAGAGCCACATTAAATGTGCCAAGATGTGGCTCCCGCAGGTTGAAAGCTGGAGATCATGCATTGCATTTCCATATTTCAAGAATGATAGAATAGTAAATATTAAGTATCGGGATTTAGAAAAACATATGATTCAGGTTCCGGGTGCAGAAAAAATAATTTATCGGCATGACCAGGTAAGGGGTCAAGATGAAATTGTTATTACCGAGGGTGAGATTGATACCCTTTCGTTTGTTGAAGCAGGAATTAACAATGTATGCAGTGTTCCGAACGGCGCCAGAGATCTGGGCTTCTTGAAAGACGTGGAGGAATTCTTTGTGAGTGCGCGGAAGATAATATTGGCAGTGGATAAAGACCAAGAGGGTAGTCAGCTAGAAACAGAATTAAGTCGACGTATTGGCAGGGGAAAATGTTATGTGATTAACTATCCTGAAGATTGCAAGGATGTTAACGATGTTCTCATTAAGTATGGAAAGTCATATCTGGATGATATATATAAAAATGCAAAACCGTATCCCGTTAAAGGCATATTTCAAGTTAGTGATTTTGAATCTGGCATTGATAAGCTTTATGATGAGGGTCGTGAAAATACTTTTTCCACTGGATGGGGCTGCCTATATGAGTATTATACCATTCAATTGGGACAAGTAACAGTGGTTACCGGTATTCCCTCTCATGGTAAATCGGAGTTTGTTGATGCCTTGATGATGAATTTGCTCAGGGAGCCGGGGTGGTCATTTGCCGTCTTTTCGCCAGAGAATTATCCCCTTGAAGAGCATTTTATTAAACTAGCAGAAAAAGTTTCCGGTAAACCTTTCTTTGCGGGCGTGAATGAACGAATGAACCGTATCGATCTTCAAAACGCCAAGGAGTGTATAGGAAGGGGTATTAAATTCATACTTCCCCAAGAGGACCTCTCACTGGACAATATTTTAGAATTGGCAAGGGTATCAGTGTATAGATATGGTGTTAACGGAATAGTCCTGGATCCATGGAATGAGATTGATCATTCCCGTCCCCAGGGTCTCACTGAAACTGAATATATTTCCCAATCTTTGACCAGAATAAGAAACTTCGCTAGGATCCATGATGTTCATTTTTGGATTATTGCACATCCTACAAAACTGGAAAAGGTGAATGGGGGGAAATATCCGGTACCCACACCTTATGATATATCCGGTTCGGCTCACTGGCGTAATAAGGCCGATAACTGTATCGCTGTCTGGAGAAATTTAGAAAAAAATGATGGTGAAGTAGAGGTTCATATACAAAAAATAAGATTTAAAAATGTTGGTAAGATTGGTATAATATATCTTTATTGGGATCGGATTAGCGGATGTTTTGTGGAGCCAAAATTGAAGTATGATTTTAATGGTTAATAACCTGTTTATTGACACCGCATAAATATTGATGAAAGGACAGGTACATTTTAAATATTGGTGAAGCAAAAGGGTGAATTTATAGGAATATCTATTGATTTGAAATGAATAAAGATTTATATTTAGGTTGTTTTGGGTCAGGTTTCATCTTCACACCATCAACTTCTGTATAATTATACTTTTCAGATATTTTAATATAATAAATGTTATGTAAACTAATTTTTTATAAATTATTGTTTATATGTAATTTAAGTTTAATAAATAAGAATTTATATTTTAATTTAATATTATGAAATATTATACGATAAATTAGATGGGTGAAACCATGAGTCGTATTCACAAAAGCGGTAAAAATTATATGATTGAATTTAAAATTTATGGGGTCCGATATCATAAAAGCTTGGGGGTGTCGGATAAAAGGTCCGCCCTGAAAATGAAAGCTATAATTGATTCGGAAATTGCTCTTGGAAAATTTAGTCCTCAAAAGTTTTTCAAAAACAGGAATGAGCACCAAACCCTATCGGACTTGAAGAAAAAACTATTTGCTTTTTTGGAGGACCGGAAGAGTCTTTACCGGTACCGCACCATTCAAACCTATCACTATAACATGAATGAATTGATCAGGATTGTGGGTGACATTGAATTATCAAGTATAACTCCCCAGCTGGTTGAAAAGGACATTGAATCGCATCTCTATGCAAATTACAGTCGCGGCACGGTTAGGCAACTGATGACCTCCTTTCGATTTTTTTTCAATAAGGCGCTGGATTGGGGGTTGATTCAGACTAATCCCTTCTCTAAAAGGGTCCCCCCTATGCAAAAAAGGCAACCGCGATATTTGAGGGAAGAAGAGATCCGGAAAATGGAAGAGTACTTTAAACAGGATTTTATCCCATCGTGGCAGTATGATTTGGTTTTCCTGACTTTAAACACAGGCCTGCGGCGGTCCGAGGTGTATAACCTTACCTGGGACCAGGTTGATTTGATTAATGAACAAATCATTTTTCCCGGGAAGGGTGACAAGGACCGGATCGTGCCCTTGAATCACAAAGCCCTTTCCATTTTACATAAAAGACGTCGGCATATAAAATTTAAGAGAATCTTCTGGGAGATAACCCATCCTTATTCCCTGAATCCGGCTTGGCAAAAATTCCGGGTAAGGACCGGAATCAAGATAAGATTTCATGATCTCCGCTCGACATATGCTAGTTATTATGTCATGGGGGGTGGAAGTCTTATGGTGCTGAAAGAAATTCTGGGGCATGAGGACATCCAGACCACCATGATCTATGCAACTCTATCGCGTGAGGTGTTACACAAGGATAAAAATATTGTGGCTTTTTGAAATACCAGATTATTTGATTAGGGGTCAGGCGGTATTCAACAATAGTGCTGGGGTAGGGTATCCATTTACACAAATGTGTTTAATCTCGACTTTGACAGTTACGGGCCATTTTAGGGATTTCCTGAATTCAAAAATCCT
>CAYWTB010000158.1:0-4623 GCA_964461135.1 uncultured Caldithrix sp.
AAATTTTTGAGGAAGGCAAGAAAGGTAACTTATTTTTACCGAACAGCCAGATACGTTTCATTAAATTTGATGAAATATTCATGGTTAAAGATGGATTACTTGTAATCTTTTACGAGTTCAGGTATTCATTATTGTGAAGAGCCATTATTTTATCCATAAATTCCTGTTCAGAATGAGCATAAGGAATACTTTCCGTAAACATTTACAATTTTATAAGGGAACCAGCATGAGAAAATTTTGGGTTTCGACTTTGACAGGAGTTTTACTGGCGGCAGTCATTTATTCGCAGGATCGTACGGTGGGGAAAAATTTTGCCACCCGTTCCGAGATAATCGCCAGGCATGGCATGGCCGCCACCAGCCAGCCGCTGGCCACCCAGACGGCATTGGATATCCTGAAAAACGGGGGCAATGCAGTGGATGCCGCCATAGCAGCCAATGCGGTTTTGGGACTGATGGAACCGACCGGCAGTGGTATCGGGGGTGATCTTTTTGCTATCGTCTGGGATTCTCATGATAAGAAGTTGTATGGACTGAATGCCAGCGGACGATCTCCGCAATCCCTGACAATGGATTACTTCAGGGAGAATAATATGAGTCGCATACCGGCATACGGACCCTTGCCGGTAACGGTTCCGGGTTGTGTTGACGGATGGTTTGAACTGCACCGGAAGTTTGGAAAAATGAGTATGAACGAAATACTGAACCCGGCTATACAATATGCCAGGGAAGGATTTCCGGTAAGCGAAGTGATTGCCGGTTCCTGGCAGGAAAATGTAGAGGTGCTGAAGGATTTTCCCAATTTCACAGAAATATTTACCATAGATGGGAAAGCTCCCAGGAAAGGAGACATATTTAAGAATCCCTACCTGGCGAATACACTGGAAAAAATTGCAGACAATGGTCAGGATGTTTTCTACAAGGGTGAAATTGCCCGGGTGATGGCGGCTTTCATGAAAAAAATGGATGGTTTTCTCTCTTACCAGGACCTGGCCGCACATCACTCACTATGGGTAGAACCGGTTTCCACCCAATACCGGGGATTTGATGTGTGGGAACTCCCCCCGAATAGCCAGGGGATCGCCGTCCTGCAGATGCTGAATATACTGGAAGGATATGACCTTAAGAGCATGGGCTATGGTTCGGCTGATTATCTGCATGTTCTTATCGAGGCCAAAAAGCTGGCATTTGAAGACCGTGCCCACTATTATGCAGATCCTGAATTTCATAAAATTCCCCTAGATATTCTGATTTCAAAGGAGTATGCCCGGAAGAGACGAGCACTGATTGATCCGGATAAAGCTGCCCAGGCATATGAAGCGGGAGATCTATCCCTTGAAAAAGGCGAAACCATTTATCTGACGGTGGCAGATGCGGAAGGGAACATGGTTTCCCTGATTCAGAGCAACTATCAGGGAATGGGATCAGGTATGGTCCCGGATGGTCTGGGATTTATTTTACAGGACCGGGGGGAGCTGTTTTCCCTGCAAGAGGGACACTGGAACATGTATGAACCTGGTAAACGCCCCTTTCACACCATAATTCCCGGCTTTGTGACCCGGGATGGTGAACCGCTTATGAGTTTTGGAGTGATGGGAGGATCCATGCAGCCGCAGGGGCATGTACAGGTGCTGATCAATATGATTGATTTTGGCATGAATCTGCAGGAAGCCGGTGATGCACCGCGCATCCGCCACAGCGGTTCTTCACAGCCTTACGGAGGGGTGATGACTGATGGCGGCTGGGTGAATATGGAATCGGGTTTCAATTATGAAACCATCCGGGAACTGGAAAAACGGGGGCACCGGATCCGTTTTGAGGTGGGCGGATACGGGGGATATCAGGCAATACGGTGGGATAAGGCGAATCAGGTCTATTACGGAGCGTCCGAATCCCGCAAAGACGGGCAGGCGGCGGGGTATTAAAAATAAGGTCAGGACCAGGGCGGAACCAGGACAGTCATATCTCTAACCTGATTAATTCACAAGATCCCCTGGTGATCTCTAATCTAAGGGGTTTTTATTTTTTGCCACAGGGACACTGAGGACACAGAGAAAACCATTTTTTAAACTAAAAATAGTTAAACAATAATTCTCAAAATCCCTCCGTGTTCTGTGGCTTTTAATATGGCCAGTCAGTAAGGCATAAAGAATCTAAGAAATTAGCTGCATTTATTAGCCATTGGTGACCTGGATCTTATTCACACTTATATTTTAAAACCAGTTTCGTTTACAGAGAATTCCGGATCGATTAAAATTTTTAAAAAATCTCCAATCCTTTTTACACAATTAATTTTTATTTAAGTATCTCCGTGCACTGTGTAATCATGAGTGAAATGTTCTGGCTGAGGTCCTGGTATCCGGATTTTTCACATTTTCCCTGCTGGTTAATCCGCTCTTTTCAGGTGCACGCCGTTTATTTCTCCAGCACATAGGCGAATATCAGTGGCGCTGCAATAGTGGCATCGGATTCAATGATGAATTTTGGGGTGTCCACATCCAGCTTCTCCCAGGTGATTTTCTCGTTGGGAACGGCTCCGGAATAAGATCCGTAGCTGGTGGTGGAGTCACTTATCTGGCAGAAATAGCTCCATAACCGGATATCCTTTTTCTGCAGATCCTGCCGCATCATGGGTACCACGCAGATGGTAAAATCGCCGGCAATGCCACCGCCAATCTGGAAAAATCCGATGGAATGTTTAGAAGAAGTCTTCTGATACCAGGCAACCAGCAGCATCATATACTCAATGCCGGTACGTACGGTATGCACATTTTTAATCCCGCCGGTAATGCAATGAGAAGCAAATATATTGCCCAGGGTGGAATCTTCCCAGCCGGGAACAAAGATTGGCAGATTTTTTTCACTGGCAGCCAGCATCCAGCTGTCTTCCGGATTGATCTGGTAATGCTTTTCCAGTTTTTTATTCCTTAAAATGCGGTAGAAAAACTCATGCGGAAAATGCTGTTCGCCATTCCGGTCTGCTGCTTTCCATTCGTCCAGAATGGCTCCTTCGATTCGCCGGATGGCCTCTTCTTCCGGGATGCAGGTATCTGTAACGCGGTTAAGGTGATCTTTCAACAGTTTCTGCTCATCCACGGTAGTGAGTTCGCGGTATTTGGGGATACGCAGATAGTGATCGTGGGCCACCAGATTGAAGATGTCTTCCTCCAGGTTTGCACCGGTGCAGGTAATGGCGTGTATCTTATCCCGGCGGATCATCTCCGCCAGGGATATTCCCAATTCGGCGGTACTCATGGCCCCGGCGATGGTAACCATCATCTGTCCGCCTTCATTAATTAAATCCCGGTATCCCCTGGCTGCGTCCAGCAGGGCGGCCGCATTGAAATGACGGAAATGAAGCTCAATAAAGGAAGATATGGATTGTTCTTTCATTTTTACCCCTGTTTCATATAAACGTTAAAAATGCTCTGAAATCTGTAATTGAATATAAGTTGATTACGGAATCAAGTATTTTTTCATTCAGTTCCGGCCAGAAAAAACCATTACGATAAAAATATCCCGGAATTTTTTTCGGTCTAAATTCTTTCCGGGTCCATGCGAAGCAACCAGTGAAATTCTACTGAATAGAAACAGACGTCACTTACTCACACCAGGACACTAAGAAATAAGAATAACAATGAATTAAAAAGCCGGCCATTCACTGCTTTTTTTAATGACCGGATTAGCGGATTAAAAAGAACACTCGTAAAAAGAGATATCTTTTCTGATTTTTCCTTAAAATTCCTTAAATCTGCCGATTATAAAGAAAATATGATGCTGCCTGTTGAAAATTTGGTAATTTAAGTCTATTTGGAAGTTAATAATTAACCGATTCACCTTAAACACCGGAGGATAATATGACTCGAATAATCATGGCGGTTTTAACAGTTTTAATGGTTGTGATTTGTAATCCCCTGCAGGCACAAATACCTGGAAAGCTCTCTCTGGGTGCCAGTATTGGCTCCTCATTTATCCAAACAAAACCCCAGGATATTGGGGGTGAGCAATTGAAATTGGATAAGAATGGATTCGCTTACAAATTCTATGCAGGATTTAAATTTGTCCGGTTTTTAGGAGTGGAAGCGGGGTATCGGAATCTGGGAACGGTAAAAAATACTGTTCAGGATATTGAAATAAAAACAAATATTAAGGGACTGGATTTGTTTGCCACGGGTACGCTTAACTTTACCATGCTGGATATCTTTGCCAAAGCCGGTTATTTTTTCTGGAACAGTGAGGTCTCCGGTGCCGACGTAACTATTAAAAAAGACGATAAGGATTTTGCCTGGGGTGTGGGAGTGGGATTGAACCTGGGAACCCTTGGGGTGCGGGCTGAATGGGAAAGTTTCAATGCCAGCGATATGAAAAATTTGTCCATGCTCACTGCAGGCATTACCTATTTCCTGATGTAACTCGGGATATGACTACCCACTTAAATTTAAATTCAGGAAATCACCGGTAATTATATAATTATAGGGTACGTTTTGTAAGTGAGGCTGAGGGCGGTGACCGATCGCCCTCACTCTTTGAATTCCTGCCATCCGGGTTTCTTCCACCTTTATTAACCCATTTAATTCATAAACGTTTACACAAAGCCACAAATGCACGGAGGATAATTAACCTG
>CAYWTB010000159.1:0-4548 GCA_964461135.1 uncultured Caldithrix sp.
CAAAAATTTGCGGCTTAACGGTTCAATTATTGTCAACTATTTTAGGACAAGACACTCAAGGCTAAAGGCGCAAGGCTACATCCGGTTAGGATATTTTGTACTTTTTACTTTGTATTTTCCTGGTTCCTGTGTCCTGCAACCTGCAGCCTTGCGCCTTTAGCCTTGAGCCTATTTTGCCTGTCCGGTGAGCGAGAGCGAGACGGGCCAACTGCCTACTGCAGACTACCGACTGCTAACCATTTTTTTCTCTTTACCCTCTTTGATCTTTCGCATGGCGACCACTATGTGGTAATCTTGGATCTTTGATCTTGCATCTCCCGGCTCAACCCTGCCGGTCAACCAGATTCCTGATTTCCTCCGGCAGAGCAAATAATTTTTCATCCATAGGGACGTTGTGTTCAATACTTTTCACCCTTGAGACCATGACCTGGGATGCCACAATAATTTGAGTTTTAAAAGGCAGCTTCACACCATCCACTTCACGATAATCGTCGAAATATGACAGTATCGGCAAGATCCCTATCTCGCTTTTCATTTCGGTTTCCAGCGCAACCAGGAGTTTGGTTTCCCGATCGAAATAGAGCGTCTGAGGATCCGCTTCATAGGGCTCCACGTAAACTGCAAAACAGCTCTGTCCGTTTATGTCCTTCACTCCCCTGTATTCCGTTTTCCGATAGACCTCTTTCCAGCGGGCAAAGCGATCCAGGGTATTCAGATGCAGTGCATTCTCCCTTTCCCTGCCATATTTTATGATGGGTCCCTTTACCTCGGATAATTCCCAAACGGTTTCGCCGTTGCAACCACTAACCACCTTTCCCGTGGCTGGGGATTCTGTGATCATCCGTACCAGATTTGGTTTTTGTGCCATCATGGTAATAGTGAGGCTGATATTGCTGCCCTGTATCTCAACCTCCGTTTTTGTCAGACGGTTTTCGATTTTTTCATACGCATCCAAACCGCCTGTTACCCTGACGTAATGATTCAATATTCTTTCCGCACTGACAGAATACTGCGCATTACCGGTATGAACCAGTAAAGATGTGCTGAAGAGAATCAGCAAAACAATAGAGCTGAAGGAATAGATCGCCGATTTAAAGACTTGTCTGGTTTTCATGCTACTCTCCTTTTTTTATGTTTCTGACTATGGCGAAATTGTCACTTCTCAGTCAGGATCTTCCGTTTCGATCCATTTCACTGCTGCGTTGACTACCGGATCAATTCCCTCCAGGAGTGTGCAGGGTGTTAAAGGGACTATTACATCCGGTTCAAGACCCTCCCCTTCCACAATCTCTCCGCTGGCCGTCATATAACAGGCAAACGCATACTGAAAACCGTCCCCGTTGGGCAGTTTCTCCAGGGATGATCCCAGGGCGGCTCCCGCACTATTGTATCCGAACAGTCGGGCTCTGCCGGCATCACGCAACCCGGCAGCCATGATTTCAGAGGCACAGGCACTTAGACCGTCGATAAGTATGGCCACTTTACCCCGGTAGGTAACCGGACGGGGAGAAATGGCTATTTTCAGTGACACATCCCGGTAACACATACTGCCGAAATTCTTACCGTTTTCAGCAATAAACCATCCACCCATTCCCTGTACCATATTCAGCAGTCCTCCCGGATTCCCGCGAAGATCAATAATGATTCCCTTAAAATTCATAAAGTTCTTTATCGCCGAATTGAAAACAGGCATGATATTGACTGGATCCATGAAGGCATTGAAGGCAACATATCCAGTTTGGGATGAGATGGTATCGGTTTCTATCCAAACCTGAGCGGGAGGGAAAAATCCCAGCTGAAACATCTCGGCCACCGGTTCAGCAAAAGCCAGTTGCACACAACAGGTATCATTTTTACCGTCTCTATACACAATTTTTATGGTGTCTCCCACTTCACCCCGCAGGAAACTATTCACCCGGTTGGAGAGAATCAGATCCCGATAGCAGTAAAATGCCAGTTTTTTTCCCAGCATTTGCAAATCGGAAATCAGATCATGATTATTAATGGAGATAATTTCATTGCCGTAGGAGAGACCGGCTTTCCAGGCGGGAAATCCTTTCAGCAGCCGGACAATATATGCCCGGTTTTCCAAAACCCTGCTTTCACAACCAAGGGTACCCATTCTCAAATACTGTGACCCCTGCTGCTCTATCTCATCGTAAAAAAAACCGGGAATAATGTTGAAATGAGATAATTCCAATGTATCTAGCATTTTTACAAAAATACGGGTGACATCCTGTTTTGTTTCAGCCCGCAGGATCTCCGGATAGAACCGCTCATATACACCCTGCCAGTCCAGTCCACCCAAATCCGGATCATAATGCTTATCCCGGACAGTTTCCCAGATATATTGAAACGATTGGACCGCCAGCTTCTTATCCTGTTCACCCATGATCTCGGTTCCATCAGCCCGGATCAGGGAGTGAATGGATAGACAGAGCAGGGTACCTGTCATTAACATTATTTTCATGATTTTCATAATTACACCCCTTTCAAGGTAGTTTTTCCAGAAATTGCTTCATTTGCCGTTGATATTCATCAAATGCATCACGGCCCTTTTTCGACAGGCTCAGAAAGGTGCGCGGAATTTTGTTGACAAATTCCTTATGAATATTTACATAACCGGCAGCTTCCAACTTGCTGAGATGGGAAGAGAGATTACCTTTGGTTAGCCCTGTCTGGCGTATAATAAAAAGAAAATCCGCACTTTCCACCACATAGAGATAGGCCATTATCATGAGGCGGGCAGGTTCATGGATCACCCTGTCGATTTCTCCCATTGACTGCAAGCTGCCTTTTTTACGATCGGACGATGTCATCGCTGTCCTCCGTTGCCATTTTTGGATATCTTTTTAGAAATAGCACAAGTTTTATCATTCCGGTGAGAATAATGATAAGTGCGGCCGTACTAAAAACCGCCGGGAATCCATGATGCATCAAAATACTTTTACGGAACATTATTTCACCTGCCGGTATAAAAAATGCCATCATGATCCCATACATCAGAAATCTGGGACAACTCAGCAGGAATGCAGCGGCAGCAAACAGGAAAAGAAATAAAGAACTAAGGAATACAGGAAAAAACCATGCCTGCTTATCCATCATGCCAAACAAATCAAGGGCAGTGATTGCGAAAATGACTCCCAGTACCAGCAGGACAATCATTATAATATGAAGGATTTGAATTTTTGACCGGCGTATCGGACCGATTCTGATAAGTCCGACCCGCGGGCTGACAATTTTCCTTCTGATGGTTTTAATGATCCAGAATATCGCAACATATAACGGGAGCATTACAAGGGAACTCCAGAAATCTCCCAAACCGGTTTCAGTGAGTAAAAGAGGGATTACCATAAAAATTTCTAAGGTAAGGCCAATCATTATATCCCATAATCCATCTTCATGAAACGATTTAAAAGCCTTTTTCTCGAGTTCAGTTAAATTGATACTATTTTTCATAATCCACCTCCGCATCTTTCTGGGGATAACGCTGAAGGAAACTGACCAGGCGGATCATTCCGACTACCAGGATAATGAGTGCAGAAATACCGAATGGTATCAAACTATCCAGCGGTTCACCCACTAACGGATATAACAGTTCTGAGACAGGGATGCTAATCGCAAAAAGAAGACCCACAATATAGAGCATAAAATAGGACATAATAGTGGCCAGTACCATGAATATGGCCAGAAAGATCAGCGAAAATCCCAGAGGCGTAACCGACAATGATTCAAGAGCCGGTGGGAACAGACTGGTTGCCTTAATGACCGCAAAAATTATCAGAAGCATAAAAAGGACGCCGCCGCTGATCATAACGTTCCGGGCAGTTTTCTGTCTCCTGGAAGAGGGTTTCATCAATCCCATGCGGGGCAGAGTTATGAAACGTTTCCCCAGAAAAAGCCAGGATCCGGCCAGAGCAAGTTCAACCATATAGATTATAGCCCGCGGTCTGCCAGTCTGATATAGCAGCGGATTGAAGGCGATAGCCAGCAGCAAAAGACCGAGGGTGATATCATAGATTCCATCCCGGAAAACCGACAGATAGACCTCTCTTTCCAGTTTTTTGAGGTTGGGCAGTGCTTTCATTTCGTTCTCCTTTTTATTTATGAATTAGGTTTGCAGTGCAAACCTGTTCTAATATACAAACCGATTTGCAATAAAGTTACATCAATTTTAATTTTTTTTCTGAATGTAATGAAAGGAATCGGGATAAGTACCGGATGCCCGGATTATGGCAATGGAAATACATAAAAAAGGGACCTTCCATTGAAGATCCCTTTAAATCTCGAATCTGACTCATTGACCATGATAAGTCAGGACATTATCTGGTACTTCCCAGATACAGGTTACGGAAACCTCAAGCCCTGTAACGCGGCTTTAAATAAAAAAAATGATTATGTCCTTAACCCAGCAAAAAACAATTATAGTTTTTAATTTTTATATTTTTACCATATTTAAACGCTGTTTATTACAGACTTACCCTATTATCTGGGGCTCTTCACAATAATGAATACCTGAACTCGTAAAAGATTACAAGTAATCCATCT
>CAYWTB010000160.1:0-4429 GCA_964461135.1 uncultured Caldithrix sp.
GATTTCTGTCTTTATGATGAAACTTTTTATAAATGCTTAATTCACAAAATACGATTAATGTATCAAAGCTGTTATTTTCTCAGAAATTAAATGGCCCGGTCTTCAGACCGGGGATTAAAGAATCCAATATATTTGGGCGATAGCCCCTATTTGTGAATTAAGCAGATTAAGTAAATTTTAAAAAATAAAGGAATCAAGGAAATATGTCCATACCTCGTATAACTTTCTGTTTCTTAATTTTTTTCGTTCTGCTTCCGGTGTTTACCCAATCTTCAAAGGCACAGCGTGAAGACGGTTTGACCATCGAATGGATCTACAGTGATCAGCGGAAAAATATTGATGAAGTTCCTGAATCTTTCTGGACGAATCAGGAGAAGTTAATTCTCTATGATAAATATGAATCGGCCTCGGCACGGTCTTTCAAATTATTTGATCCTCAAGCCGGTACTTACAAATCACTTTTTGATATGAAAGCAGCGCTGGGTCAACTGAATTCCTTGCTCCGGGAAAAAATAAATATCCTGCCATGGCCGGAAGAGTTTGATCAAACCGGAAAACAGGCGGTATTTATGATGGAAAATGATCTTTTCCTGCTGCAAATGGAAAAGGGAGAGTTTTGTCGAATTACTCATAATGCTGAAAAAGACAGCTGCCCGCGTTTTTCCCCCGATGGCCAGAAAATTGCCTACGTCCGGGCCAATGACTTATACTACTATGATATCAATAAAAAACAGGAATTCCGGCTCACTTTCGATGGTACGGATAAAATACTGAACGGTATTTTATCCTGGCTTTACTGGGAAGAAATCTTTGGTCACCATAATACCGCCTTCTGGTGGACATGGGACTCCAGAACTCTTGCGGTTCTTCAGACCGATCAGCGTACGGTGAGCAGCATGACTTTTGTGGACTTTCAGCCGCAGACACCCCGTGTTTATATCCAGAGTTATCCCAAGGCCGGGCAGGTTAATCCGGTGGTACGTCTGGGAATACTAAATATTGAGCAACCGGAAATTAAATGGATAAAACTAGATCAGGACAGCTATGAATACCTGATTCGCGCCAAATGGTTACCGGAGGATGAGTGGTTGAGTGTGCAAACCTTAAACCGTGCCCAGACCAGGCTTGATTTATTTCTGGTGAATAAAAACAATGGTGAAGCAACATGGGTTTTCAGTGAAAAGGATCCCGGGTGGATCACTCCCCACGATGATCTGGTTTTTCTGAAAGAGGGGGAAGAATTCCTATGGGCATCCGAACGGGATGGTTATAACCATCTTTACCGTTACCGGAGAAACGGCACTCTGATTAATAAGATTACCCCAGGAAACTGGACTCTGCGGGCATCCGGGGGAGTCGCCTGGGTTTCCGGTGTAATCTGTGCGGTGGATGAAAAAGCCGGTCTAGTCTACTTTACCGCACTTAAGAAATCTTCCATGGAACGCCATCTTTACCGGGCCGGGCTGGACGGACGGAATCTGGAAAGAATCAGCCGGCAGGATGGTGTGCATAAAATTGCTTTCAGTCCGGACGCTCATTTCTACCTGGATGAATATTCAAACAATGCCATGCCGCCTCAACTCCTGGTTTACAGGAATGACGGGACTCTGATGTATACGCTGGCAGAATCCCCCCAGGCCCAATTGGAAAAATATCATTTGCAGTACCGGGAGTTTTTTGCCATTGATGCTAAAGATGGCTTTCCGATGCCGGCCTATCTAATTAAGCCTGCTGATTTTAGTCCCGGGAAGAAATATCCGGTAATTATTAATATTTACGGAGGACCATCCGCACCGCAGGTAGTTAACCAGTGGGATGATAATAACTATTTTGATAATATTCTGCTCAAAGACGGTTACCTTATATTCTGTGTGGATAATCGAAGTGCCTCCGGTATCAGCAAAACCCTGCAATTGACGGTTTTGAACCAATTGTGGGGGGATGTGGAACTTCATGATTTGCTGGATGCTGTTCATTGGCTGAAGAAACAATCTTTCGTCGATTCTTCCAGAATCGGGATCTGGGGATGGAGCGGCGGCGGTATGCATACTCTGCTGGCCATGACCCGCTCTGCGGAGTTCAAAGCCGGAATTGCCGTGGCTCCGGTCAGCGACTGGTTATACTATGATACACGTTATACCGAATTTGCCATGAAACGACCCCAGGACAATCCGGAGGGCTATCGAAAAACCTCCCTGGTTCGCCGGGCTGCAGATTTGCATGGGCGTTTACTGCTCGTTCACGGTACTTATGATGACAATGTTCACCCCCAGAACAGCTGGGCATTTGCCAATGAACTCATCCGGAACAATATTCAGTTTGACATGATGATTTATCCCATGAGGAAACACACCATCAAGGATAATCCGGCCAGGATTCATCTCTATACTAAAATGCGTGAATTCTGGCATGACCATCTTTAAAAACGGACCGTAATTCTGCAGATATTGATTCGGTTGAAAATGAAGGATTAATGCCGGGGATTGAACAGCAGGTGTTCAAAGAATTTTATGGATAACAGGATTATCAAAGTGACAAAAAGGTATTCTTTGGGGAAGAATGAAATCCGGGAGAAAAATTGCAGCAGGGCAGATAAATTGATGACCGTCAGGCTTGTTTCTATACCTGTCCAGAGATTCCGGTATACATCCAGCCCGGTATAATAAACCGTTATTGCCAATCCTGCGAGGATAGAGGCTACTGTTAACAGATAAGACCATATTTTTATTCCGGATAATGCGTTTGACGTAGTTGGCAGTTTTGCCATAATGGCGGAGGAAAAATCAGCCGGTAGGCTCATATCGCGGTCATCAGCTAAAATCTGATATAGCTCCCGGTAATTTTTTATTTCAATCCGGCAGCTGGAACACATCCCTATATGCTTTTCCAGCGAAATCTTTTCTCTCTCAGGAAGATCATTATCCAGATATCGTTGAATTTCAGTTTCCCGAATGTGCTCCGACCTCATAACTCCTCCCATTCGTATTTTTTCGTTATCAACATTTTTAGTTTCTGACGTGCACGAAACAGGTAATTTTTTACCGTTCCTTCCGGCAGATCCATGATGTCTCCTATCTCCCGGTAGCCCAGGTTGTCCATATGGTACAAGGTTAATATTGTTCTGTATCTTTCCGGGATCTTATCCATTTCCTGCTGCAGTTTTTTCCACAGATCCTGTGATTCTATATAATCATACGGCAGGGAAGTATCACCATAGTAGCGGGAATTCTGTAAATTTTCATTCAGGCTTTTATTTAAATAATTTTTTTTCCTCTTTTTCAGATAATTCAGGCAGGTGTTATAGGTAATTTTGCCAATCCAGGTGGAAAATTTCGAATCACCTCTGAAATACTGCAAATTTTGATATACTTTTATAAACACCTCCTGGCATATATCCTCACGATCGGAGCTTCCCCGGAGCAGTCGGAAAACAATATGCATGACCAGTTTCTGATACTTTTCAATAATTTCTTTAAAGGCTTCTTTGTTACCGGTTAATATTTTCCGAACCGTCTCATTTTCTCGAGAGCTGTCTGATGCCCTATCCATAGATATAATGACAGAAATCTGTGGGAAATGTTGCATTAAATTTTTTAAAAACTGCAACATTTTTAGGAATTACCTGTCATATACAATAGAAACTTTTAAAAGGAGAAAAAAGATGGATCTGGATTTTATTATTCCTGTATCATTATTTATTGTTATCGCTTATATCATAAAAGTTATTTCCGATAACAGGGTTCGTCAGCGACTCATTGAAAAAGGCGAGATTGATGAAAAGGTGAAATTTCTTTATTCTGACCGCCTCCAGTCGCAGAATTTATCATCGTTGAAATGGGGGCTGGTATTAACCGGTCTGGGACTGGCACTGTTTATCGGCCAGCTTTTTCCCCATACCATTTCAGAAGAAATGACCGTGGGCAGTATGTTTATTTTTGCCGGTATTGCGTTTCTGATCTATTATGCTATTGCCAAGGTGCAGTTGAATAAAAGCAAGGTAGAAATGACTCCGGGTACTGAATAGATCAATAAATAGAGCACAAAAAGCCTTTAAATAAATATTTTTAGTAATTGAATTCTTAAAAATTGCACCTGACAATCTTAAACCGGGGGGGATTTTGTTCAATTAACCGGGCTTATTAAAAAGTGTAATAACCTGGTTTTTTATACATGTTGATTTTCGCCCTCTAAATCAAATTAGATTTTATTATATACCCGTTAATGGACAGCCTAACGGTAAATAAAAACGGATAACCTTTTGTACTGATCACTTGACATACTAACTGGTAGGAATCATAGCCACCAGGACACCAGATACAAGATCATAATTCACAATAAGTTAGAGTAAATACTCCTCTCTAAACAAATAATTGCAATCCTGCCTTTCACGAAACTCATAAGTGATGATATTGCATAATATACGGGGTAT
>CAYWTB010000161.1:0-4365 GCA_964461135.1 uncultured Caldithrix sp.
AGAGATCCAGAGCAATCTCACCGATAATGAATCGGCCAAGATGGTCACCTCTCACGGTGTCGTTCAGGGCTATAACGCCCAGGCACTGGTATTGGGTGCAAAACATGGAATAAAATGCCAAAAACTTTCCATGTTTGATACTATTATCTCGATATAATGGAAAATAAGGGAGGGAGAGATGGAAAACAAGCCTAAATTCCGGCCGGATCCAAAATTGAAACTCATGGATCAGGTCCGGCAAGTCCTGCGGTACCACCACTACGCCTATCGTACCGAACAAACCTACTGCAGTTGGATTGTCCGTTTTCTGAAATTTTACAAGTTCAAGATTCATCCACTGAATATGGGGAAAAAAGAAATTGAAACGTATCTAAGCTTCCTGGCAACCCACGCCTCCGTCTCCGCCTCAACCCAACGTCAGGCCATGAATTCCATCCTCTTCCTTTACCGTGAAGTCCTGAATATGCCCCTCGAAGACGACATCGCTCCGGTACGATCTAGACGCCAACCCCGCCTTCCGGTGGTTATGAGCCAGGAGGAAGTTAAAAAAGTGCTGGCCTATATGCAGGGCATTCATTTACTGATGGCGAAACTGCTCTACGGCAGCGGACTGCGATTAATGGAATGTGTCCGGCTGCGTGTACAGGATCTGGATCTGGACCGAAATCTCATCTACGTCCGGGTCGCCAAAGGCGGGAAGAATCGAACCACCCTTCTCCCCTCCTCTATTAAAGAGAGTCTGCGGCATCAGCTGGACCAGGTAAAGCAACAGCACTATAAGGACCTAGCCAAAGGACATGGCGAGACTCTCCTGCCGCTGGCTCTTTCCAAAAAGTATCCCCAGGCGGCCAAAGAATTCCACTGGCAGTTTGTGTTTCCCTCCAAAAATCTGGCCATTGATCCCCGAACCGGTTTAATTACCCGGCATCACGTGATGGAATCAGGCCTACAAAAACGCTCAGGCGTGCCGTCCACCAGGCCAGGATTAATAAACACATCGGTTTGTCATACCTTCCGCCACGGTTTTGCCACTCATTTACTGGAGTCAGGCGTCAATATAAGGGTTGTCCAAAAATTAATGGGACATTCCGATGTTAAAACCACGGAAATTTATACCCATGTGATGGCCAAAGACCTCTCAGCTGTCCTGAGCCCACTGGATGAGCTGAACTCCGAAAAATCATGAACAGAGAAAATCCTGTTATTTTCACGATGTCATGAGATCCGCCGTTAACCTCAACTGGGAAATCTTCAGGGAAGAGGAGTCAGAATATCCACTGTAAATGATGAATAAAGGGTATTGAACTTCCGGGTAGGACCATCTGGAAATCAGAATTATTTAAAGCTCCGCCTCCTCACTTACAGGATGTAAAAATGGCAGGCAGAAATGATCCGCAGCTTCATATCGCTTTCTATGAAAATCCTATAGTTACAGATAGATTACGAACTAAAGCGGAAATTGTCAATAAAAAATGTATCGTTTTATTTTTCCCTTCATTTGATCGAAAATTAAAATATCTCCCCTTCTACGCAAAAAAATCCGCATATGCCTAACCTTTCCGGAATCAGAAAAATAAAAACCTCAATCAAAAGGGATTCTTTACCAGTAAAAATTTTTTGCGGAGTATGTTTATAAAGTCAGACTTTCAGGCAATTATCACTTACACCCCTGGATGATCTTCTTCAATCTCTGCTCTTCAAACAACAAGGCGATCAGAATAGCCATACTTGGAAGCGAAATCAAAATAAAAATGAGCAATATCAGAGTCCGGAACATCTCAGATAGTATCCTCCCCGGCTAAATATGGTGCGGACAGCAGGAATGGTGAATCGCAACACCCGCGGGAGGGCTGACAGATAAACCACCTGCTGTCCGCCATGGAAAATAAATATTATTATTGACATCGGTGATAGATGTGGATCACAATTTTCTGGAAGAAAAAACAGACAATTCCCTGTGCCCACTCATCCTTAACGGCTAACTGAGCAAGAGTCCTCCAGGCGGGTCTGCCGTCACTCTGTCTGCTGAAGTTTTCACAATCTGTGGTTACATGGATGTTACTTGGAGTCATAATGCTTCCTCATTTTAAACCGCACAGCTACTTTCATGATTATCACGGAATATTTCACCTGAGATTCAAGGCGGGAAGAAATTAATTCTTAACTCCGTATTTCAGACCATATGAAAAATTTCAGGTTCTTCACAATAATGAATACCCAGACAAAATATTCTGAAAGGATTTCATTTATCTCTCCTGCGAAGCTCAGGGCTATCGATTCTATTTTTTCTTCAATCATTTTATCCCTACCTGGATCAGTCTTTGAGCAAAACCTTCTTTAATTTATGACTAAACCAACCACGCAGTGGTGAGAGGTGTATAGGATGGTTAAGAATCGAAATCCCAAAACCACCCTGTTCCTGCCTGACGGCAGACAGGGGTGACTTTTTTTCTCAGGAGATCATCACCATATAGCCAGTATACATTAATGTGAAGAACAAAATTTAAAATATAATGAGGGGACCATCTAAGGTTTAACCGGTTTGCTTATGAATGAAAATTGATTTTCATCATGTGTTTTTATAAAAAAAGAGGTAAATTCCAATAAATGGAGGACAGTAATGAAAAAAGGAATTTTATACGCACTGGTTATTATTATCGCTTTCCTGGGTGTGTGGGGTTGTGAAAAGAATTCAACAGAGGCTGGTAACAATACAATCGGTGGAACTGCGACTCTCAGGCTCTATCTCACCGATACACCTGCCGCTCAATATGATTCGGTCAACATCACGTTTTCGGAGGTGAGCGCCCACCTGGATTCTTCCTGGATTATCCTGTCGGATTCCCTGATGAAGGTAAATCTGCTGGATCTCACCAACGGCCACACGGTAGTTCTGGGAAGTGACGATGTCCCGGCCGGGCACTACACCCAGATCCGCCTGAAAATAGTGGATGCATCTGTGGTAGTGGACGGGCAGATGTATCACATGGACATGCCAAGCGGTTCCACCAGTGGATTGAAATTTGGTCCGGAGTTTACTGTCCGGGAAGGAGCCACCTACGAGATGGTGGTAGATTTTGATGTCAACCACTCTATCGTTACCACCGGTCCGCCCTTTAATCCCAAAGGATACAAACTGAAGCCCTATATCCGGATGACTCCCATGGCCATCACCGGTTCCATATCCGGTACCCTTACAAATCCGGAACATCTGCCGGTTGCTTACGCCATCCAGAATAATGATACCATAAGCAGTAGTCTGCCGGATGCCCAAAGCGGTTACTTCATGTCTTCATTTTTGCCCCAAGGCAAGTACACTGTGTCCCTTAGAGACACAATGGATCAGGCCTATGAACAGGCGGGCGTGATGGTAAGCCCAGGAAATGAGACCAATTTAGGCAACATAACCCTGCAATAGGGACACTGGTAAAAAAACTTAAGCCGGTATTTTCATACCGGCTTTTTCATTTCAGATTCTGAATCTTCAATTAAATCAATACCTCTCCGGCAAATAATAAGTTGTTCCGCATGTATATGCAGGTTGTGTTGTGAAATGATATTATGCCAGCATCAGAGCCGGAAAATCACAACAGGGACGTAAAAACCGGGAGGTGTGGTCTACTTGCAAATCTCACAGAAAATACTGGACCCTGCCACCACTTCAATCGAGATGCACCCGCCCAGTCCCCTGGTCAATTCCTGAAATTCCCTCTTTCCCACAGTAGTAGCCGTGAATCCGTCCCTGCAAACGATCCGGCCATTAGCAGTTGCTTCCTCGTCAAGTGCTCCAATAAGACCATGGGCAGCCTGGAGACGGAACCAGTCCAGGCGATACTCCCAGAATTCTTCGGCATAACTGGAAAACATGACTAAACCACCCGGTCTGGTTAAACTGAGGGCCGATTGTATCAGCCGTCGCTGGTCGGCATGAAAAGCTGAGATGCCGTTCTGAGGACAACAGACCAGGTCAAATGATTCTTCCCGAAATCCCGGACAGACCGCTTCCATTTCCAATACCATCGCATTAGGAATATCACTCAGATACACAATGGCCATTTTAAGACTCGGCAGCGAGGTATCGATACCCATTACCAGGCGTGCACCGGAGGCCAGCTCTTTCAATACCCGTCCGTACCCACACCCCAGTTCCAAAACCGCATCTTCCCTCCTGATTCTGGATCGGATATGGGCAATCTCCTCACTGAGATACTTTTTTACTGCCGGCGGTGCCAGATCATAACAGGCTTTCAGCCTTTCACCAGCCAATTTGGTAGAATAATATTTCACCATCTCCCTGCCGGTAAATTATTATACAGATTACGTCCCTAATTTTGTGTAAAAAGAAATAAAGCTATAAAAAGTGAG
>CAYWTB010000162.1:0-4304 GCA_964461135.1 uncultured Caldithrix sp.
GTCAGCTTCGTTGTATGATATTACCTTTTTAACGATACTTTAGAAATTTAGGTAATATTTAAAAAAATTTTTATAACGACATCCGGCTCTTATATTTTTTCAAGCCACAATACTTCCGGAGTGTCAATGATTCCGGAATCCTGCCGGGCCTTAGTGGCCTGGGGGGCGCTGGTAAAGACGCGGGCTTTTTCGACATCCTCCACCCTAAAAATACACACAACAATATTGGGCTCGTTCACATCCCGCAGTAACTGAAGATCTCTCAAACCGGCTTCCTTTTGTGCTTCAGCATGGGACTCAAAGACTTCTAACCATTTGCTGTAATCGGCTACTTTCTGCCTGACGTACAGATATTGCATAATGAGTTCATCCTGTTAGTTTTTCCAAAGCATCAAGCGCCCGGATAAAATGTTGCCGGCGTTCTTCCCGTTCATCTGGCCCGGGCAGATGTTCCTGATGGAATGAGATCACCGAGCAGTCACCCTTGGGAATAACCCGCAGCTGGATGGTTGAGCCCGCGGCCAGGCCGGGGGTTGCCAGGTAAGTCGAAGATGTGAGCCAGGAAAAAAGACCCGGATTTCTCCACCGGAGCCGTCCCTGAGTTTATAGCTAGCTCCCTTTTTGAAACTGAATTCGGAGACCGGTCCCAGCCAGAGATTGACGCCTTCCAGTGAAGTCACCAGCCCCCAGGCAGCTTGGGCCGGTAAGTTAAAAGTTCGCCGGGAACCAATCTGAAATCCGGTATCTCTGGTTTGTCCGGTAGGACGGTTATTTAATTTTGCCATAAATTTAGCCTATTCTCAAAACATTCAATTCATTAAACACTAACCTACTTAATTCACAAATAGGGGCTAACGCCCAAATATACCGGATTCTTTAATCCCCGGTCTGAAGACCGGGGCCATTTAATTCCTATGGATATAACAACTTTGATACATTATATCGTATTTTGTGAATTAATCAGGCTAAATAGAGTGTAGCAGTAATGGGCCTCGATGGAAACACGTCGTTCGACTGCTTTTTCACCAGACACCCTTTCTATTAACCTCTTTTCTTTTTAGGAGGCAATGTATTGACAAAATCCAGACAAATACTAATCCAACTTTTTAACTCAGATTCTGAAGTTATGCCATCCTTTTTGACATACACCATACCTGTTAAGGGCTTGCCAGTGAAGGTCATCTCCTGCGCGAATTCTTTAATCAAACAATTTTCATACTGTTCCGGACCTACGCGGGCCATTAACATATCATCAATTACACCAACACACATATGATCTTTCACCATGAAAGCAATGCCGCCGAACATTTTCTTCCGGACTACATCTGGTATATCAGAGAGGATATTTTCGATTCTTGCAGCAAGTAAATCATTATATGCCATTACTTTTATTCGTTTCTAACGTTTCAACGGCCGATTGATTTTCTAAAAATCGCTCGGTTTTAGCCAGACCACACCTTAAGCATTCAGATCTTTTTATGTTTGACTGTATAGTAAGAGGAATTAAAATCTCTATATCTCCGCTCATTTAACAATTTCCTTAAAAAAGAAACAGCAGAATATCTGCATTTTACATATCTTTATCTGAAATAATGAAAAAAGAAACTCCGCATCTAACTCGCTCAAAATTAACCTTTCGGTTCTTCCCGAATCTAAAATATCATACTGAATTTGTCAATCTTTTATAATGTGGCGGAGAAACTGACGGGTAACTGTTTGATAAAAAAACCCGGTGTTCCGGGTTTTAATATTATTTTATCAGCAGCATCCCGTCACTAATTTTCGACCTTTACTCCGGAAATTCCCTACGGTGCGATATTCTGGTTCATGTGAAAAACATTTTCCGGATCGTACCTTTTCTTGATCTTTTTCAGCCGATCGTAATTCGATCCATAGGCCGATGCCACCCGGCTTCCTTCTTCTTCGGTCATGAAGTTTATATAGACTCCATCGGACTCGTAAGGAGCGGTCGCTTTAAATAAATCGCGTGCCCAGGTAATGCAGGTATCATCGTTTGCTTTCTTGTCCCATCTTCCGTGAACATTCAGCAGAAACTTCGCATCCCGGTTTCCATAGGCCATGGCATTTGTCGGAACACGGTTGGCCGCTCCCGAAAGCAGCGCAATGAAGAGTTCGCATTGTGGTGAGGGGAGTTTATCGGTATACTCGATTATCGCATCGAAAAATCCATCTTTCAGTTCTGTGAAATTATGGGATTTCCAGTAGTTCCTGGCACCGGGTGTCAGCAAAGGGTCAAAAATTTGTTGCCATTGCACATATGGCATCGCACCAACGTGTTCACCATAGGGATTCCCAAAGCTACGAAGAGATTCGACAAATTTCTGACCCGCCGCCTGATTCCCGGTATAAAATAACGCCAGCACAACAACTTTTTTGCCATGGACGTTTTCGGGTAAAAATGGCAGAGGGGGTGCCTGACGGAGTACCACAAATACATTCAATTCGTCAGGAGCCGAGGCGATAAAATCGCGATATTGTTTTAATACTGACTTCGCCTGTTCAAAAGGAAAAACAATCAACCCGGCCAATACTTCGGGTCCCACCGAATGAAGTTGAAATTCAAACTGTGTTACCACGCCAAAATTGCCCCCGCCGCCGCGTAATGCCCAGAACAGATCGTTGTTTTCGTTCTCACTGGCTTTCATTTTCCTACCGTCTGCCGTGATCACTTCGGCAGAAAGCAGATTGTCAACGGTCATACCATATTTGCGAGTCAGCCAGCCAAACCCATCACCCAGGGTAAGACCTGAAATCCCGGTGGTTGAATTGATGCCTACCGGTGTGGCCAGCCCATGCGCCTGTACGGCTTTATCAAAATCACCCAGAGTGGCACCCGGTTGAACATAGGCGCGTTTCTTCCCGGCATCAACCCGGACATTTCTCATGGTGGAAAAATCGATCACCATTCCATCATCGCACAGGGAGTTTCCCGCAATATTATGGCCTGCGCCACGAACTGAAATCTCCAATTTATTTTCACGGGCAAAGGCGAGTGCCCGGGAAACGTCAGCGGCTTCCGAACACTGTACGATGAGAGCCGGCCGACGATCAATCATGGCATTCCATATCTTGCGCACCTCGTCATAATCCGGATCATTGGGTAATACAATTCTACCCTTTACTTTGCTTCTGAGCTGATCTATTTTATCTCTGTGTATCGTTATCATGTTACTTCTCCTCCATTAAAAGTTTATATTAAAATACCTCCCGAATATCACGGCTCCGATTTTCTGTAAAATGCATTAAGACCCGCCACTTCGGGCCTGTTATCTTAAACCTGTAATGATTTAATTCTATTTTATTAAAGCGTGGCGAGTATTTGCCAGGCGACAAAAAATTTTGTAACAGATAAAACCTGACATTCGAAAAAAATATATCTATGAAAAGACTTCACAATTATCTTCTTCACTTTTGATAGGCTTTTTCTTAATGGCGAAAAAGAACTATCTGAACTACTAACTTGCTTAATTCACAAAAAACGATATCATGTATCAAAGTTGTTATATCCATAGGAATTAAATGGCCCCGGTCTTCAGACCGGGGATTAAAGAATCCCAATATATTTGGTCGTTAGCCCCAATTTGTGAATTAAGCAGGCTAAAAGGACAAAAAGGTAATAATTGTTAAAAGTTCTTAATTTTATATCACTGTCTGTATAAAAAGATCACTCATAACAAGAACGATTCTCATTTAATATAAGGCAGATTTAATAAAATTGCAAAGAAAGATTGTATTAAAATTTTCGTGATTGTTTACTTTGATTCAAAAATGTTTTATGAATATAATTATTTATCATTTTAAGTTAAAATAATTTCGTGCTACGAGATTGATTTTATCGACCTTTAGAAAAAATCAGTTAAAATTCCGGCAAGTGAAACGGCTGAAATTCTGACGGGCCTGTCCGGTGGCCAGGCGGGCGGGCCTAATACCGACTTCTTTTCTGTCTACGCCTGCCCGGCGAACGATAGTGAGACGGGAATTACACGTTTATCCGGCTTTAGACGGGAATTTCACTAATTCTAAAAACTAGTTGATAACTTTTTTCGGGACGTGATTTTGAAAAATACTGGAATTCCTGTTGACAAAAACAGTAAATATAGTTCATATTAGTTAGGGAATAATCTCTGACCATGATTATTCCGGCCTTTTACGACACATTGAAATATTTTACCGGACGAGAACGGCTGCAATATTCCAAAGAACAAGAAACCGTTCAGGTTCATTTTATTAATAGGGCTTCACAAAACTCTTAGTTTATTATTATAAGTCATGATATTTGGTAC
>CAYWTB010000163.1:0-4105 GCA_964461135.1 uncultured Caldithrix sp.
TATACCCCGTATATTATGCAATATCATCACTTATGAGTTTCGTGAAAGGCAGTGTTTTAAAAGGTGCTTAGATTAATGAGTACCGAATCATAGAGGCTTGAGGTTTAAAATGAAACTTAAAGAAGATCCGCGTTTCTGCCCGGTGATGAACGGTTTATGTCCGCAGGGAGAGGAAAAGGCCCGGGAATGCCGGGTACGATTTGAGACGGACTTTGATCCGGTGAGAAATATCCGGGATTTTGACATTTTGTGTTGTTCCCATTACCGGGCGGCCGAGGTTGAAAATGGTACGCCGGTGGTGTAACCTTTTCATTCCATCCGCATCTTAATCATATAAATTAAAGAGAACTTAATGTTGAACACTACAGAGGGAGGAGGAACTTTCTCTGTTTGTTTATGTATAATCTGTCTCAATAACAATAATTGAGAGATCTTCGGGTTGAGTCGGTGTGTTGTCTTAATAACTTAAATAGCTTATTGTATAAGAAAATAAAAGGAGGTATGTATGGCTTATGAATGGAAGTTTAATCTGCGTCCCTATTCCGATGAGGAAGCAAAATCGCTGCTGAAGAATGTGATATCGCCGGAGACGTCGGACTGGCACTATAATAAACATCACAAGGGGTATGTCACAGCGCTCAATACCATTGAAAAGGAGCTGCAAACGGCTGACCGTTCTGCCGCCAACGGAAACTACAGCCAGATCGGGGAATTAAAGCGCCGGCTGACCTGGAATCATTCCGGAGCCCTGCTGCATGACATCTACTGGTCTAATCTGGGAGGAAACGGGGATGCTTCCAAAGGTCCGGATGTGGTGGAAGCCATTAAACGGGATTTCGTTTCGCTGGAAAAATGGAAGGAAGATTTTAAAGCCGCCGCCGTTTCTGCCAAACTGAGTGGATGGGGACTGCTGGTCTATGATAAATTATACAGCGGACGTCTGCTGAACGTTCTGGTGGATGAACATCAGTATGGTGCCATCTGGGGAGGAATTCCGCTGATTGCTTGCGACGTGTTTGAACATGCTTACTATCACAAGGATGGCCCCGGCCGGGCCACCTATATCGATAATTTCCTGGCCAATCTTAACTGGGGACGGATCAACGACCGCTATAAAAAATTCGTCAAATAAGTGAATAGATTTTTAATAAGGAGGCGTGGAAACACGCCTTTTTTGTTTAAAGCGGTATTAGAGGCTGATAGAGATAAGATTACCACATAGTGGTCGCTATGCGAAAGATCAAAGATCAAAGAACATAACGGAAAGCAGAAAGCAGAAAGCAGAAAGCAGTCCATCCTTTGATTTGTCTCCGGCTATCGGCCGGATGCAAACCATCCCTGGTTTGCAAAAGCAGAGAGCAGTTGGCAGTCCGTAGTTGGCAGAAAAGCAAGATGAAGGATTAAGGATTAAAGATGAAGGGCAAAGAACTCACGCCTGAATCCTTCCGATTCCTGGCACCTGAAACTTGCCTTTCCGCTCTGAACTCTGCGCCACGCGTCTTTTCCTAGGTCCTTGTGCCTTTAGCCTTGAGCCAGAGACCAGCATCCAGGATCATTCTTCCAGCGTGGTGAGATCACCTTCATCGACTCCCAGGGCACGGGCCTTCAATACCCGGCGCATGATTTTCCCACTGCGGGTTTTAGGTAATTTTTCGCTGAAGTTGATTTCTTCCGGACGGGCGATGCGCCCCATTTCGTGGCTGACATGCTCCTTCAACTCTTCCGCCAGCTCCTTGTTGCCGGTTTTTCCCGCCTTCAGAATCACAAAGGCATGAATGGCATTTCCCTTCAGTTCATGGGGCATGGCAATCACTGCCGCTTCCGCCACCAGGGGATGGCTGACCAGGGCGCTCTCGATCTCAGCTGTGCCCAGCCGGTAACCGCTCACCTTGATGACATCATCGATCCGACCGATGATCCATATATAACCGTCCTCATCCATGCGGGCTGAATCCCCCGCCTTATACCAGCCCTGTCTGGCAAAATCCTTCCAGTATACCTCCCGGTATCTCTCCGGATCCTTATAGATGGTTCGTGCCATACCCGGCCAGGGATTCTTGATCACCAGTTTGCCCTCCTCACCGGCGGGAACTTCCTTCCCCTTATCATCCACCACGGCGACTTCGTTTCCGAAGAACGGATGAGTTGCAGAGCCCGGTTTCAGCGGGGTCACCGGCAGCGGGGTAATCATGAATCCGCCGGTTTCGGTCTGCCACCAGGTATCCATGATGGGGCACTTTTCTTTGCCAATGACCCGGTAATACCAGCGCCAGGCCTTCGGGTTGATCGGTTCTCCCACCGAACCCAGCAATCGCAGAGTGCTGATATCATGCCGGTTGGGCCAGGCTTCCCCGAACCTCATCAATCCCCGGATGGCAGTGGGAGAGGTGTACAGAATGGTAATTCCGTATTTTTCAATCATCTGCCACCAGCGGTTGGGGTAGGGATGATTGGGCGCGCCTTCATACATCATGACGGTGGCACCGTTGATCAACGGTCCGTATACGATATAGCTGTGTCCGGTAATCCATCCCGGATCTGCGGCGCACCACCAGCGATCTTCATCCCTGATGTCGAACACGTAGCGGTGGGTGCTGGAGGTGTAAACGCTGTAGCCGCCGTGGGTATGAACCAGTCCCTTAGGCCGGCCGGTGGTCCCGGAGGTATAAAGAATGAACAGCATATCTTCTGCGTCCATGACTTCCGTGTCGCAGCGGGCACTGGCAATGGGCAGAGTCATCAGATCATTGTACCAGAAATCGCGGTCGTTTTCCATATACACCTCATGGCCGGTACGCTTTACGGTAATGCATACCTCGATGGTGGGAGACCGTTTCATGGCTTCATTGGCAATATTCTTCAGGTCGGTGATCTTGCCCCGCCGCCATCCCCCGTCGGCGGTGACCAGTACTCGGCTCTCGGCATCCTCGATGCGTTCTGCCAGGGCTTCCACGCTGAAGCCGCCATAGACCACGCTGTGGGCGGCACCGATCTTGGCACAGGCCAGCATGGCAATGGCCAGTTCCGGTATCTGGGGCATGTAGATGGTAACGATATCGCCTTTCCGGACTCCCATGCTTTTTAATACATTGCCAAATTTGGATACCTCCCGGTTGAGGGCGTGATAGGAAAAGGTGCGCAGGTCGCCCGGTTCACCTTCCCAGATCAGGGCCAGTTTGTTGCGGTACCAGGTTTTCAGATGACGGTCAATGGCATTGGTGACGATATTTATTTTGCCGCCGCTGAACCACTGATAAAACGGTTTCTTGCTGTCATCCAGCACTGTATCCCATTTCTGAAACCAGTCCAGCTGTTTTGCTTCTTCGGCCCAGAATCCGGCGCGGTCACTGATTGATTTCTGATAAAGTTCATCGAAATCTTTAATCAGAGCCTGCTCAATAACTTCCTGGGATGGATAATATAATTCTCCGTTGCTTTTGGATGATGAGTTACTCGGCATGTTAAATCCTCCTTTCGGGAAATGAAGCGTTTCTTTTTATTGCATAGTTACATGCTATTATTATAGTTGTCCTCTGACGCCAGCAATTCACGAGTTGTAAAAAGTATGAAAACACTCTCAACAGTCCGCTTAATATGAAACCAGACCTGACATACAGAAAAGACCATTTTCCTGCTGTTGTTGAGAATAATTCTATATAAAGAAATTAAAATAAAGGGAGTATGTCGCATATGCAAATTGAAAATAGTCACAAGGCATTTTTATCCGGAAAATTATCAACTGCCGGTAGTTTTTTGTCCTGGTAATTTGAAGATCGTTTTGAAATGGTTGGGAATTACAATAGACTAAACGGATTATAGCCGATCTGCCAGGGAGCAAGAAAGAATTCCATGTAGCCATGGGTATTGATCGCCTATCCCCGAATTTAAGCCTGTTTAAAGATTAGTCTTGAATAAATTGTGTTTTTTGAATAGATTATTATCAATCCGAACAGGTTTTATCTGGGAGCGGTTGAACCGGCGTTTTCCATATTATAACTATGGAAGGAATTATGTCAACACGGCATGATTTCCCGGGTCATTTAAACTGTATTATTCATTGCCATTCTCCCCCGGCTTATATTCTTTATATATTAAGGAAGAAATT
>CAYWTB010000164.1:0-4014 GCA_964461135.1 uncultured Caldithrix sp.
GTATAAAACTCACAAGACTATATCCGACGTTACAGACTTGACATGACACTAGGTAGTTATTATTAACTTTAGTTCTTCCGCAAATGATGAAGGACTTATTCTGCACACAACTGTTACAATTGGGTTTGATGCTCCATGGAGAAAGGTTCACGAACTTCTGATTGCGGCTGCCACAGAGACCGACTATATTTTGGAAGAACCTAAGCCATTCGTTTTGCAGACTAGTCTAGATGACTTTTATGTTTCATATTAAATAAATGCATATACAAACATACCACAGATAATGGCAAAAACTTATTCGCAGCTCCATTCTAAAATTCAGGATAAATTCAATGAAGCCGGTGTTGAAATTATGTCGTCGCATTATAGTTCAGTGAGAGACGGCAACCGGACAACCGTTCCGCAAGATCATTTACCAAAAGATTATCAAGCCCCCTCATTCAGAATATTTGGTATTAATTTATTTGGTAACCAAAAAAAGAAGGATTAATAAATGGAAAAAACACTTGAGAAAATCTTATTTGATCCAACAATAGGTAAAATAGTAACAATTACAATTTTATCAATAATAATAATAGGTATTTCCCGATTAATTAAATCAAGATCAGCAAATATGGTCAAAAACATAGATGTAAGGTATAAAATCAGGAAGATAATCACTTTAGTAACTTATCTTATAATTATCTTAATGATATCAATAGTCTTCAGCAATAAGCTTAGCGGATTAACCGTAGCCTTAGGCGTAGCGGGGGCTGGAATTGCTTTTGCTTTGCAAGAAGTAATCGCAAGCGTGGCGGGATGGCTGGCAATTTCATTTTCAAACTTTTATAAAGTTGGGGATCGGGTTGAACTTGGGGGTAACATCGGCGATGTAATTGATATCGGAATACTTCGTACAACTTTAATGGAATGCCGTGAGTGGGTGCAAGGAGATCAATACACCGGAAGAATAGTGCGAATAGCAAATAGTTTTGTCTTTAAAGATTCTGTATTCAATTACTCCGGCGATTTTCCCTTTTTGTGGGATGAAATTAAACTTCCTATTCGCTATGGAAGTGATATAATTTTGGCAAGAGATATTTTTAACAGAGCTGCACAAGAATGCACATCAATCTATATTCCTGCCGCAACAGAGCAATGGGAAAAGATGAAAGCAAAATTTAGAATTGAAGATGCGAGCGTTGAACCTCTTATTTTTATGGTTGCGAATGATAATTGGCTTGAGTTTTCTTTGAGATATGTTGTTGATTTTAGAGAAAGGAGAACAACGACAAATAAATTATTTACTTTCATCCTGAATGAAATAAATAAAACAAACGGAAAAGTACAATTTGCCTCCGCTACATTTGAGCTGGTTGCCCTGCCATCTATAAACGTTAAAACCAGTAATTAGTTGAGATATTAAGTGAACTTTGGAGAAATAAATGAATTTCTCTTGAACATACATTCTGACCCAAACTGTGCTTTTAACAATATCGTTTATAGTAGCTATGTCTCAATCACCACCCCCTCCAAAAAAGCATATAGATCCGGGGATTACAGCTTACAGCTCGATTAGCGATGGTCAACCGGAGCCGCCGGGAAAATTTGAATTCGGGTTCATCGGCTCGGTTCAAAAAAGTCCTCAGGACAATTTTCAAACCAGCCTGAGCTTTACTCCCAAAGGGGGTACTTTTCTTCAAAACGGTCAGTTTGCTTTACAATACCAACTATTGATGTTGGAGAGGGTATCATTGGTGTAGAGAAATCTATGGATGTATCCTGGCAACAGCTTTGGATGAATACTAAACATGATTCTATGGCAATATCTACTTTATTGTCGTTAGAATTCCCTTTGAATTACTCACGATCAGAAACTGACTGGATGGCGAATTTCATCCTCACAAAAAAACTGCTTCCGGTGTCATGTACCTGAACGCCTATTTCGAGACACATTATGGTATCCCAGATCAGCCAAATGAATGGGGGTTGGGATGCCCGACCATACGAAGAGGATTTCATCAGTGGTACCGGGGAAAATATTGCAGGCTGGCTGGATTATCAGCAACAGCTTGACCTGGCGTTAGAGTTGTTTGAGGAAAAATACTCGGAAGAAAAATTGACCGGTAACCATTTTTTGCGGGAAATCTTTCTTCCTTCGGGCGCCATAATATGCAAACACCACGTTGATCGTTTTGCTGATTTGTTTGCAAACAGAAAAATTTATGACGGGAATAGTTTTGACTGGTCTGTGTAAAAATTACGGGACAGCTTAACTACGAAATGTGAGAGAAATGTACAATCCGAATTTTCCGCTGACGGGATGCGGATAATCTTTGGCAGGCCCACGAGCTATTAGTGACCTTGGCCAAAGTTGCAGATAGCCGTACTTATTACCCGGAGATTGGAGAGTTATGTGGCGTATTACTCCGTCGGAAGGAACGATTTGCCAAAACCGCAGTGGGATGGATACTCCGTGACATTTCGAAATACGATATCCAGTTCGTCCGGCAGTTAATCGAAAATAATATAAAAGGATTCACAGCCAAAAGCCTGAAGAATGCTATCAGGTACTTAGGAAAAGATATTCAAAAACAGTACCTGGATATACTGAATAGAGATTAAGACGGAACTTCCCTGGATGGTTTTTCCGCTGCCAAGCAACGCCGCCAGTGTGGCCAAGTGATAAATTAACACAAATAAAAAAGGAGACGTCAATGAAATTCAAGTCACTTATGATCATCAAAGCAATTGTATGCCTGGGATTCGGACCTTTGCTGCTTTTCTTTCCAGCTCAATTATTGAATTTTCTGGGTACTTCATATGGTCCCGGAACGGCCCTCACGGCGCGGGAATACGGTGCCGCTCTCGTGGGTAATCTGATGCTTACTTGGTTTGCGAGGAATGCAGAGAAGTCGGTCGCACGCAAAGCCATCATACTGGACTTGTTTGTATATGATGCAATTGCATTAGTTGCTACATTAATTATTCAATTATCGGGAGGATTAAATTTCCTTGGCTGGGGAATCGTTTTTGTTTATCTGTTCTTTACCGTCGGATTTGGTTATTTTTGGGCACAGGAAGGTAAGTTAGCCTGATTTCCACGTAAAGCGATAGGAAATTGGATAAGGAGATTTTGATAGGGCAATGAATAATGAGCACACAACCTAGGAAGGGCAAATAACTGACCCCGAGAAAAATAGTTGCTCGCCCACGAATTATAATTAAAAAGACTTAAAATCAAGGATCACCGGTAAGGTATAGCAAAATCGGTAGGAGCCACAATGGTGATATTTCATTAAAGGTATTTCCGGTATCATTCTGCTGCTGCTGGTCGGCATTGGACATCTGGTGGGTGCCGCTTTGAATTTTTTCCGAAACCGCCTTGCCGCCGGAGTTGCAGTTGTCCGGAGTATACTATCAAGTGTCTGGATTGTCTTCCAGGTCGGTTAGCCGGGCATCCGGGTAATTAGACTCTCCATGTACGGCGAGTCGGAAAGTTCCGAAAAAATGAAGAAAGCCGGTGCAGAGGGTTATCTTTAAAAAAGGATCTTTCCGAAAAGTTGATAAAAATTTTTGATAATTACTCCTGAAGGGATCTTTCAGCATTCGTGGTCAGTATATTAAAACGGACCCATTAAATCCATACTACATACCAAAGCCCGCTCATGTGAGCGGGCTTTTTTGTGATCACAATTTCAGGCCACAAGACGGCAGGTACCGGAATGGAGAAAGCAGAAAGCAGACCACCTGAAAACGGAAACCGGGTAACCGGGATAGTTTCTGAAAATGCACAATTCCCAAAAGCAGAGAGCGTTATCCGGTTAATTTAAAAAACGTAATTTGTCAATCATGATTCATTGTTGTAATAAGAGGAAAATGCGTTTTCTGTCAGGTTGATATCATGAAAAAGATTATTTAATTCCATCTCATAAATTCGTAAAAGTGTGCGCCGATTCATTCGTAAATTAATAAGTCTCTTAACCTGAAAAATTCATAAAAATAGCTGTTTTCTCTAACAAGTATTTGTTTTAT
>CAYWTB010000165.1:0-3892 GCA_964461135.1 uncultured Caldithrix sp.
CCCTGTAGTGTAATAAAACCTCAACGCTGAGTCAAGAATTCAGAAACGGAGGGCTATTAAATATTTATATGTGGCTATTATTGCCGTAATATAAAATGCCGTTATAGTCCAAGCGGCTATTTCTCTGTGAGTAGTTAAATTAATTCTCGAACTTATAATTGAACTGATTAATTCAGTTATCTCTCTCTTTTTATCATTTTCATAGCTATCTTTGGGCATAATTTAATCTTTCATTTAGCTTTATAACTTGTCAATATGTGGAAAATTATGCTTGATATCACCCTTATAGCATACCATATTTTCCATAATATAACACTATTCTCTGCAAAATGTGGAAAAATTAGGTACTGATTTTCCATATTTACCCATTATATCAACATATGATGGAAATTGGAGAAGAATAAAATAAAACCTTGCTAAATTAATACTAATGAAACGAATGCTAATATTTCTCGACAGCTCTGCCACATCACTTACAGGGCATGATTTTAGCCCATAAAGGTTGATCGGGTAATACATTCATAAGGAAATCTAATAGTTGCAGGTATATTACGTATTTTTTACGGATTTGTCAAGTGGTGGCGGGGTAGAGAAATTTAGGTTATATATGTAGAGGTGAAACGCCTAAATATTAGGATAATAAAGTTGATTTCAAGTAACAAAATTATTATTAAAAAACAGTTTCAATTCTTCTTTAAAAATCAATAAAAAACCTTCATTTTGTTACTATAATGTTACTTATAAGAAAAATAGGAGCATCCATGCCCCAATTTTTATTGAACTTATAAATCAAATCCCTTGTTCAGCCGGAAAGACTGGAGGAAAAGGTTGGCATACCGGATGGGGCAGGAATCATAACGCGGGGTAAGGCGAATAACTTATGATCACCAGGGATTGTCGCTATTTCTATATTTAAGAGCTTCCTTGGGAATATAGTTCACCTGATCGGCAAGGAAATGGTCTTTGTCAATTATCCGGATATAGTCAGCATTTAACAGAACCACATCATTGATCACCGTATCCGGCTTTGCATACACGATAGCCAGATTACCCGCTGCGAACCTGTCCATAAAATATTCAAGATCGGCGTCTTTTTTTAAATACCAGCTAGTCTGGAATGTGCCTTCCCCTTGCGAAGACAGATAATAAAGCTGGGGCGATCCCATCTTATCCAATTTCCAGTCAAAATAGTGATGTTCAATTAACAGTAAAATTTCGTAGGTATTATTCTGTTCGTAAAATTCTGCTTCTTCAATTATGCCTGCCCAGGCCACGGGAGTATTTTTATATTTTTGCAGATCGGAACGGACATAATCCGGAAAAATTTTAAAATCTGAACGATCGAAGGCCCTTCGTTCCCACTCGGTTTGTGGCGTATACCCTACCACACAACCAGTAATATAAATCAACGCCAGCATGACTGGCAATACATATAGATAATACTTTTTCATAATACTTTCGCTGCAAAATAATTTTTATTGGATAATTTTTTTAAATCTCCAGACAAATATTCATATTGACTAAAATAAATTTATATGACTCCATGCCGGATATATCAGCGTGATTCTTTACCACTGAGATTGAGACGCTCAATGGTATCCGCATCATCCACCTGGCGGAACCGCACTAATTTATTGAGCAAGCCTATGACATGCCGTTCCATGTCGAGAATAAATGCCTCGGAGCGGTGATTGAAATAATTATAGGCAATAAACGCAGGTATACCAATAATTAAACCAGTGGCTGTGGTTATCAGCGCCTCGGATATACCACCGGATAACGCTTTGGCCTGCCCAACACCCAGGGTCTCAATCACATTAAATACCTTGATCATTCCCAGGATTGTCCCCAGTAATCCCATTAACGGGGCAACACCTGCCACCGTTTCCAGCGTCACCAGGCCACGCTGGAGAATTCGGACTTCCTGGCGTCCTTCGTCCTCAACTGTCATTCTGAGTTCATCTGCCGGCAGGTCCCGGCTATCCAAGCCGGTTTTCACAATCCTGGAAAATGGCCCCTGGAACTTTTCACAGATGGATCTCACCAGATGAAGATCCGAGGGGGATTTGATCTGGTCCAGCACACTGATGATTTCAGGTACCAGTATTTTTCGTTTACGTAAATACCATAATCGTTCAATTACCACAGCCAAAGCCAGGACGGAACTTAACAATAGTGGATACATGACCCAGCCACCTTTTACAAATAATTCAAGCATAAACATCCCTTCTCATCTGAAGATGGTACCATTGAAAAATATTTATATCGAATTCTTTATTTATTGCTGCTGACCTTCCGAAACGTATGACTCTCTCAGGTTTGGATAAATCATTTTAACGGTAATCTCCAGGAATTCATCAGGAAAATTAGACGGCAGGGGCGGCAGAGGAAATACAGCTTCCAGTGCGCTTACCGAACTTTGCTCCAGCGATTCATGCCCCACCTGTCTCAGCACCTGCAGATCAATTATCTTACCATCACGCGTAATTTTGAAACGAGCTATGGTATAACCGCTTATCAGTCCAAGTTGAGAATAAGCCGGAGGGGCATACCAGACACGTTGTAATTTATTTTTAAAGACCATCATGTAGGGAAACCACTCCCATTTATAGGTGCTGAGAGCAAAGTCACCCACCTGTTTTGCATCAAATTCATCCAGGCTTACCGAGGTCTCTCCCTTGGCAGACTCATTTTTTTCCTGCTCCTGCTTTTTTTGCTGTTCCTCTCCGGTAAGGGCAGAGCGGTTGAAAGCCTTGTTTTCCCGGTAAGCCAGCAAACTTTTATCTAAAGCGTTTTTAATCTCTTCTTCCGTAATCCTGGATGTTTTGTTTTGTGATTTACCTTCCTCACTACCGGGCACAGCCCGCATCTGGCCCAGACCAATTGCAGGTGCCTGGGAAAGAGACGATTCGGATGACAGTATGTCTGCATTTTCGGGCATCTTCCCCGAGGCATTGGGATTTTCTTTGAGTTCGTAAAACTTTTCCGGAGGCTGATCGGCAGGCGGGGTGAGAGGTTTGTCAAAAACCAGTTCCAGCGGTTCAGCCGGCTCTATATTATTATGTTGGGTAAAAGCGAATAAATTCATATCTGTTAATAAAATTAGCAGCACGATGTGTAGTAGAATAGATATGATCAGAGATATATAAATTATTTTTCGGTCTTTCCATGCCATTCAGGATCACCTGCTAACCCTCGTAACGGAATATACCGCCAGAGTATTGATTATACCTAAACATCATTAAATTGTTCTTACTGTTGAAAGACTTTTTTTGCATCTTCCAGATTTTCGTAAGTATCAAAAACCCGGTTCAACTGGGCAATACGTAACAGTAACTGAATGGCAGGATTTACCGCGACCAGCAAAATATTGCCCTTGGCGTTACTGGCCTGCCGTTTCCCAAAAAGCAGGGCTCCCAGCCCTGAACTGTCCATCTCGTTTACGTTTTTTAAATCCAGAATTATCTGATTATTTCCCCCCGCAATTTCCACAAACAATTTCTCTTTAAGCGATGCTGCATTATTGTGATTGACCTCCTTGGCAACGACTGTAATAATAACAATGCTATTTTCTTTGATTACTTCGACCTTAATATCCATGTTTTTCCCATCGGTTATGATAAAATTAAATTAAACAATTCTTTATAAAATGTCAAAAAATAAAAATCGAAATGAATAGGAATAAATAGTTTGGTTGAAATCAGGATAGCATGAAAAAAATTTGAATATCCTGGCGGGTACGCCTGGCAGATAATGAACAACCGGCGCTGACTCCCCGTATTGCCGGAAGGCGTAAGCTTCTCAATTCCTATTATATTTAACTTTAAAACAATTTGATTACCTGAAGTCGTAAAAAGTTATGAATCTCCTGGCGTTTGTAGTAGAATGTTTT
>CAYWTB010000166.1:0-3713 GCA_964461135.1 uncultured Caldithrix sp.
GTCTATGTAGTGTAATTAATTCATGAACTGAGTCATTAACTAAAAAACGCGGCGCCAAGCATTACTGTAAGGTTAAAAAATATACTGCAGTTAAGATAGACCTTCAGGAAAAATCGCCAGAAATTCTGGTGCACCGAACGTAAAAATACTTTCTGCCTGTCCGCCTGCCTGCTGCAGGCAGGGCGGCCAGACGGGTTTGAATACCCATCACTTAAAAATTTAATATAAGATATCACAAATTGTACCTATTGAGTGCTAGGGACGATTTTAATCCCGCACTGAACGCAATTTTAGTGCGGGAAGAGAGGTGCACCGTTGAATTTCCAGATTTTTTCTGACAGTCTTGATTTTTTGGTTCTTTTGCATCAAGGCAAAAGAACAGGCAATCAGAAATTTAGTGACCTCGCACATTAAGGGCATAATAAATTTTACTGAAAATGTATTTGATCTTTAATTTGTCACCGTGAACATACATTTCACCATTCGGGCAAAGGCAAAATCAAGTTATGTCCTGAAAAATGTAACACTATGGTTTTCAGACAAGGCAATTTAGTAAGGTTTTATCACATTAACAGGACATTATTAATAGTTGCAAGCAGGCAATCTCTGTGTTCCTGGATTGATCCCAGGGAAGGATAATACTTCAAGAATCCCAAGAAGGTTGTTTCATCGCTTTTCTGCCTGCTGCCCGCCTAGCATCGGACAGGCAGGCGGGCACTCTTCTCCAAATGGTGGTCCCTTTCGGGACAATGACACTCATTTTATTATCACTCAATATCTATTAAAAATCAATGATTTAGAATACATTTTTTTGGATTAAAAGCAATAATCAGATTAATAAATCCACAAGTTGTATTTTTTCTTGTTATCTTGTTGTCTTGAACTCTTAATATCTTTGTGCGAGTAATTGAGTTCTAATACCGTTTGGTGTCTCATTCGCAATAATCAAAAATTCCCGGAAATCGGGGAGAAAAAACAAAAATGGTTTACCGGGAAGGGTATTTACTGGTTTTTGTCCGTGAAGCCTGACCCTAAAAACCGGCCCTTAAAATCCCGGATCCATTGACAAAACGGTAAAATCAGGCCTTAAAAATTGTTATTGAAAATGTTAATAATTATCACGAATTTTGGTATGTACTAATTTTTCAGAGGACTCTAGATTTATTCTAAATTAACCAATAGTACTTTAATATGAAAAGAGTTTAGTATGAAAACGAGATTCTGTGAGAAGCTCCTTTTTGTGCTGATCCTGACATTCTTTTTACCGGTAATGGTTTTCCAGGGTTTTAATGCTTGCTCCATGCCCGCAGACACCACTGGGGTTGATTCCTCTGAGCAGGCGGCGGGTATTTACCGCAATGTGGATATAAAGATTATTTATTCCTGGAATCCGGAAGAACCTGATGTTTTTCAGAATGTGTCATGCCAGCTGATTAAAAAAGAAAACGTCGTGATTGAAGTGAAAATCATGCGAAGTGATGCGACAGACCGGATATCGATTAAGCCGGAGTACATGCAGTTTGAAGTACGGGATCATCAGACTAAAAAGATAATAGCCAAAAGTCCATAACGTCAGATAGTAAAAGGTCCCCTGCATCTCTAAAATTGTCAGAACGGTCAGGAGCAATTGAAAAGGCTAAAGACAGGTACCAGCCAGGGAGATACTCTAAGAATTCTTAGAAATATCGGCAGGGCCGGATGATTTAATTTCTGTTGTTGTGGGAAAATTTATTATCCACTAAGTTAAGGTGCGATTATCAGTGACGTTTTTTACATCCCGGATTATAATTTTTGACATAGAGGTTATGGTTAGGAAGAATAAAAACATCAAAATTATCGGCCTTATTATCACACTTAAAATGATTATGAGGTAGCTTTTCGGAGAACCCCATTTATTTAGAGGCGGGTGATAGTATGAAACTGGACAGAATATTGCAGGCATTCCTGCCGAAAGACAATAAATATTTCAGTCTGTTCGAGAAAGATGTGGCGAATTTACTGGTTGGTGCCCGGCTGCTTAAGGAAGCCATGTCTAATAACATCTCCGGGGAGGCACGCTTCCAGAAAATAAGGAAGCTTGAGGAGCTGGAACATGAGGGTGACGAGATTACGCATCAGATTTTTTCAGAACTGGCAAATACGTTCATTACCCCGATTGACCGGGAAGACATTCATTCTCTGGCCACCCGGCTGGATGATATCCTGGATTATATTCAGGAATCGGCTAATCGAATAATCCTTTACCGGATAGAATCCATCAGCCCGGAGCAGGAAAAAATTGCCGCCCTGTTGTATGAGCAGGTGGCAGAATTGCACCGGGCCATCCCCTTACTGCATCATTTAAAAAATGCAGATGAAATCCGCAGTTGCCTGGTGCGGATACACAGCATTGAGAATGAAGCGGATGATGTGTTTGAAAGAGCCATTGCCCATCTTTTTGATACCTGCAAGGATCCCATATATCTAATCAAGATGAAAGAACTCCTGGTAAGTTTGGAGACGGCGACCGATCAATGCGAAGATGCGGCCAATGTCATCGAAACCATCATGCTTAAAAATGCCTGAATGGATTTATCCCTCTGCATAAAAAGGAATTATGCTGACCATAACCATAGTAATTATCGCCTTAGCCCTTCTTTTCGATTTTATCAATGGCATGAATGATGCCGCCAATTCCATTGCCACCATTGTTTCCACCAGAGTACTCTCTCCCCGTCTGGCAGTGTTGTGGGCAGCTTTTTTTAATTTTGTAGCCGCTTTTATTTTTGGTGTACATGTTGCCAATACCATTGGAAAGGGCATAGTACATATCTCGGTGGTCAATCAATATTTAATTCTTTCCGCCCTGGTGGGAGCTATCATCTGGGCCTACACCTGCACTCATCTCGGGCTTCCCATCAGCGTATCTCATTCGCTCATCGGTGGGCTGGCAGGTGCCGCGGTAATAAAAGCCGGACCGGGCGCCCTGGTGGTCAGTGGATTGTTAAAAGTGGTGGCGTTCATATTCCTTTCTCCGGTCATCGGGATGATTCTGGGATTTTTCCTGATGGTGTGGGTATACTGGTCATTCAGAGATACCTCGCCCGACCGGGTGGATCATACTTTCCGGATAGGACAGTTGGTATCTTCAGCTATTTTCAGTCTGGGACACGGTACAAATGACGCTCAAAAAACAATGGGAATTATTGCTCTTACTTTATATACTGCCGGTTACCTGGGAAATACTTTTTATGTGCCCTTCTGGGTAATCATATCTGCTCATACGGCTATTGCACTGGGTACATATCTGGGAGGCTGGAAAGTGGTTAAAACCATGGGTATGAAACTGACTGCTCTCCGTCCCATGGGAGGCTTCTGTGCGGAAACCGGTAGTGCCGTGGTATTAATCGGAACGGCGATGGCGGGTATTCCGGTCAGCACCACGCATACCATTGCCGGAGCCATCGTGGGTGTGGGTGCCACCCGGCGGTTGTCGGCAGTGCGCTGGGGAATCGCCGGCCGCATAGTGTGGGCCTGGATTTTTACGATTCCTTCATCCGCCCTGGTGTCCGCAGCGGCCTATTATTTAATAAACCTGGTCAGGAGCGGTATCTTCAAATGATACTCTGAGTAACTTTATATCGGGCCCGGTGCATTTTATTTCAGCCGGTGATGATGCTTACCTGAAGTCGTAAAAAGTTATGAATCTCCTGGCGTTTGTAGTAGAATGTTTT
>CAYWTB010000167.1:0-3702 GCA_964461135.1 uncultured Caldithrix sp.
CAGTAAAATAAGGGACTACAGCAGATTTTTTTGAAGCGTGCGGAAAACAGGAAAAAGAACAAAACCTACCGGATGTTGCTTATCTGGCCCAGATTCAGGAATGGCATCAGAAACGAATGGAATCCCTAAAAAAACCGGACGGCTGGTTAAGCCTGGCCGGGCTTTACTGGCTCGAGCCAGGAGAAAACAGTTTTGGAGACGATCCGGCCAACGATATTGTTTTCCCGGCAGACAAAGTGCCGGCTTTTATCGGCAGTTTTACCCTGCAGGATACAACCGTCAGCATGCGGATTAATCCGGGCATACCGGTTTATTATGAGAACCAGCCGGTAACCCAACTGGTATTAAAAAACGATCTGTCGGATAAACCCACTATCTTAAATTACGGCTCCCTGAGCTGGTATATCATCAGGCGGGGAGACAAATACGGCGTCCGCCGGGGAAAAGAATTACCGGGGGGATGGGCATTGAGGAAAGATGTTTGGATGGGACCGGGATGCCAGAGACCTGTCATTGCCCCGAAGGGACCACTTTGTGGCGAGCGGAGCGTGGCAATCTGCCTTGGAGACTTACCATAATATCCATCCTTGGGTCAGCCATAACACGCGGAGATTACCTGCCTGCTGCAGGCCAATAGTGTCCGGTTTAAAAATATGCTGTGATTAAAATAGATCTTCAGGAAAAATCGCCAGAAATTCCGGCGCACCGAACATTAGAAATTTTTTCTGCCTGTCCGCCTGCCTGCTGCAGGCAGGGCGGCCAGACGGGTTTGAGTCCTAGCAGGGACGCCCGACCAAATCAGTGTTATTTATAAAACTTCGCAGGTACTCATTATTGTGATGAAGCTCGTTTAGATAGGGAATGGACAGGTGAAATCATACATACCGCATTAAAGAAAAATTTTTAATATGATTATTGCTTTAGCTCCGAAAACTTTTAAAAAAATCCAATACTTTCTCAAAAACTTGATTGCCTGCTTAATTCACAAATGGGGGCTAACACTCAAATATACTGGATTCTTTAATCCCCGGTCTGAAGACCGGGGCCATTTTATTTCTTTGAATATAACAACTTTGATGCATTATATCGTTTTTTGTGAATTAAGCAGGATTAATGAAAAAATAGAAAAATACAGTACTTTTACTCTCATTTACAATAAATTCTAAAATGAATCAAATCAACCGAAATCAGTCTGCAACAAGGGACAATAAATAATTCGATAGGTTTTTAGATAACCTCCAACATTTTAATTTATCTATTTGGTTGTAAATATGAATGTTACCATACAGATTTTCGGAGTAAAAGCGATAATCATAATTTTTCTGAAATATATATTTTTTGTTTCTTATATTAGGATCATGTGGAATTTATGCCCGGATCCAGCAATAAATTTCTATTATGGGACATAATGACTAGAGTTAATCTAATATCTTAAAATATAATCAGGCGTGAGTTAGTATCTAACCTTTTAGGCCACTACCGGTTGAATAGAATGAGGCTTTGCTGCTGCGTTCATCATAATGGGAGTATTTGGCAGAAAAACCGATACAATAATCTAAAGAGCTGCATGAATTTATTGGAAAGACCGTGCGTTGGTATAGTTCTTTTTTATTCGCAAATTCAAAGATAATGCAAAAGAGTGAATCAGAAAGTTGGACTTGGCCTTTTATTTAAAATCCTTACATCAGATCATGAAGGAAAACATATGAAAAATTTATTGGAAAAAGGAACCAAATGTCTTGTAGTACAGTCTGAATTTTCAGCATTTAGTTATTGGAATTACGTCGACATATGTAAATTAGTGGGAGCAAAATATCCTGCTGCCCCCCTGGGTTTAATGACAGTAGCGGCGTTGTTACCCCAGCAGTGGGAGTTCAAATTGGTTGATGCAAATGTAGAGCCTTTACTGAATGAGCACTTTGAGTGGGCAGATATTGTTTGTACTGGAGGTATGCTGCCTCAGCAACAAAGTATGTTTTCTATCATCGATAAAGCGCATCAAAATGGTTGTTCTGTTGTTGTGGGTGGTCCGGACCCATCATCACAACCGTATTTGTATCAGTCTGCAGATTACCTTGTCCAGGGTGAGGGTGAGATTACCATTCCCTTATTCATACAAGATTTGGGGAAAGGTTGCAAGAACGGTGAATACAAGTCAGTTGACAAAGCAGATATGACTAAAGCGGTAGTTCCCAGGTTTGATTTAATACGATTTCAAGATTATATACAGGTTGGGATACAGTATTCTCGTGGCTGTCCCTTTAATTGTGAGTTTTGTGATATTATTGAACTATATGGCAGGAAACCACGAACGAAAACTCCGGAGCAGGTCATTAAAGAACTCCAGACTCTTTATGATCTTGGCTATAGAGGACATATTGATTTTGTTGATGACAATTTTATTGGAAATAAAAAGAATGTTAGAAAAGTCTTGCCTGTTATCAGAGAATGGTCTGAAACAAACAATTATCCTTTTTATTTTTCGACAGAATCTTCTATAAATCTGGCAGATGATGAAAATCTTTTACAAATGATGCAAGATGTGGATTTTAGATATGTCTTTATCGGTATTGAGACACCAGAAGCCGAGATATTAAAATTGATAAACAAGTCAGTCAATATAAACATTCCAATTGGAAAAGCTGTAAACAAGATTTATTCTTATGGTTTGATTGTCAATGCAGGTTTCATTATTGGTTTTGATAATGAAACTGATCAAACCGCCGAAAACATGTTGAAATGTATTCAAGATTCGGGGATATGCATGGCAATGCTGGGAATGTTGTACGCATTACCGGACACACAATTAACAAGACGTTTAAAAAAAGAAGGGAGATTGTTTGAGGACGGTTCAACACTCAGGGAGACCCATACCGAAATAGATCAAATGACGAGCGGCTTAAACTTTATCACTGCCAGACCCAGGATCGATGTTTTGAAGGACTATGTCCATGTTATTAAATACATCTATGAGCCGAAGCGCTATTATGAGAGAGCCACCTATACCGGCCTTCATTTGAAACCAGATTATAAATATAGCCCAACTTTTGGGAGAATGTTGAAGTTAGCTAAGGCATTTTCAAAACTTTGCGTAAAAGTGGGATTTAATAAAACAACCGGATGGCTCTATTGGAAAATGATTTTGACAGTTATGTTCAAAAATCCAAGGGCAATTGAAGCGACGGTTAATCTGGCTGCGATGTTTATCCATTTTCATAAAATGTCAAAATTCATTGTTGATCTTACAACCAAAGAGATTGAAAGTATTGAGAAGTGTGGAGAGAAGAAATACAATCAACTAATGTTTCAAGAATATAGAAATTCTCATGCCCACAAAAAATCGTTACTGACAGAGGTGTGATGCAAACATGGACATAATGAAATCATAGTAGGACTTCGTCTAACAGGGAAATACACTTGGCCGAAAAGTTGTGTTTCGAATGAATCAAGGATGGTACGTTTAATCTAGTTTTTTAAAAATCCAACGTTCTGTGCGTGCAAGTTTTTTGGCATGTGATCGCCAACGTTGGGCAAGAGGAGAAGCCATGCAATTGTTCTCAATCGGACCAAGGTCGGCCCGGTTTGGTGGTCTATTCAAGCAGTAAAAGCACGGTGGAGGTGAATGCCAACCATGAGGGTGCCGAACGACAATTCGTTACCTTACGAAGAGACCGATGCTGATCGTCGGCGGGGGATCCTTGG
>CAYWTB010000168.1:0-3697 GCA_964461135.1 uncultured Caldithrix sp.
CTTCAGCCAAGTTGAGAGGTAAGCATGAATTTACACAAAAATTAAGACTTGACTTTAATACACTAATCATTCGCTCAATAATAGTATGCTCTTCAACTAAAAGATCTGAGGCATCTGATATAGATGAATTTTCCTTATCTTCTTATATAATCATGATTTAATATTCTTCATATTTGTCATTTTTGCGTCCCACCACTACTAAATTGGGCGATTTGTTTCCATCGTATTTTGAAAAACTTAAATTGCCAAAATATTCTATCCGCGAAAATCCGTGTTGCTTTAAAATTTTATCTATTTCACTTTGGGTATAAGGATATAGCAGTGTGCTGGTGAGACGTGGTGAGGGTTGATTTTCATTCCAATCCACTGTAAGTATGTTAAAACGAAGCATGTTTTCCAGAAAATCATAAAACCGGATGAATTCCCGATTTTTTTCCCGGTTAATCCCAATAATCCTTTTTTTATCCTTCAGAATCTGGTCATAATTCAGCATCTGAATTACTAAAATTCCGGGATCATTTAATATCTGCAAAAATCCCTGAATTGTAGTTTGCAAATCCTTTGCAGTCAACAGATGAGGAAGTGAATTTCCCAGGCAAAAAATGGCATCAAATTTTTGAGATGTTTTCCTCGAAATATCTTGCATGGACGAGCAAAGCCAACTCACATTTTCACCAGCTGCCGACGCATTTAATCCCGCCTGATTCAGCATTTCCTGTGATATATCTGTTCCCACTACCCGAATGCCTAAAGCTGAGAGGATAATGGTGTGTAAACCTGTCCCACAGGCAACATCCAATGCAGAATTAAACTGATAATGCTCTGCCCAATCCTTTAATAGTTTTTGTTCGCCATAATACCGTTCTCCAAAGCGGGTCATCTGATCATAATAGGGAGCTAATTCCTGATAAAATCCGGTTGCATCGTCTTTCATACTGCTTGACAGTCCTTAAAAAAATAATGTTATTCAGTGCGAATTTTTATTTAACCTGAAGTATGTAAAAAATTCCTGATCCGATTTTTTTTGGGTCCAGGTTTGAATTCCCTTCTTTTGGGCGGTCTCGATCAATGGTACAGGTTTGAATGGGGTTATTAATCCGTAAATTTCTCCAGTCCTAAGTTCTGAAATTTTAGCTATCACCAGATCCATCGGGTGTTCTCCTTTTGCTAACATAGGCCTGGCATCAAGCGTCTCAATCACATGATGACCGGACACCCACTCCGGAATCCCATCTGAGACGGAACCCTTTTTTTCAGATACATCTCCCATTGTCTCCTGACCCACCGCGCACCTTAATTGATTGATCATCTCTCCCAGGGGAATATTGCCAATTTCAGCAGCCTGTCTCAGATTGGCTACTTTCGCGATCGTCTTTCGGAGGATTGGATTTCGCAGTTTACTGAATGCCGGTGCCATTTCTATCAACAACTTTTCCAATTCCGGAAAGGTATCTAAAAGTGTTCCTATCTTTGTTTCCGGTGTTATTATCAGTTGATGACTGCCTTTTTTTTCACTCATTTATTTCTCCTTACTCCTTTCATAATTCAATAAACGCTGTTCCCCTTCCAGCCTGCGTAAATCAGTCAAATCCTGACTCACTTCAAGCGTGCCCAGGTATTTTTTATCGGTGCTCCTGACTGCAAAATATTCGATGTGAATGAACCGGCCACCTAAATTTATCCAGAAGGTCGCCCGGTCCCGGATTCCGGTTTTAAAGTCATCCAATATTTTCTGAACCACCTGCACACTGGAGGGCGGATGGCACAACTGTACCTTCCTGCCGATGATAGCCCGATTCCGTTCGAAAATGCGATGCGGACTATTACTGAAAAACTTCACCGTATCATTTTTATCCACAAATGTTATATCCACCGGGAGTGTGTCAAATACCCGCTCAAGCTCTTCCGGTTTAAAACTACCCGTTTGAAATTGAATAATTTCGGAATCCGTCTCTTTCTTAAATGATTCAGGAAGATCTGCAGGTTGCCATATATCCATGGGATCGAATAAACAATATCCGATTTCGTTGCTTTGCCTGTATATTTCAAACCACTCCAGATCGGTTAACGTATCCAGGCACATTGGAAATAGAATTTCCTGTTCTTTATAAATCATTTCATCCAGGGCTTTCACGGCGGATTTTATAACTAAATCCGCAACGGTCTTCATTTCACCGGCATTTATTTCTTTGGCCGACAATATTACATCCAGGCTATTCTTGAGAAGCTCGCGAACTTCATCATCTTTTCCCCACATGACGGTTGGAGGTCCGGTGATACCATATTTTTCCAGGAAAGGAAATAGCAAATTTTCCTTTCTCCGGTAATGTTTATCCACATCCATCAGGTTATTAAAATGCTGATGCAGCTTGAGCCATTGAGAAGTTACATTAGTCTTATCCGGTAATTTTTCGACTTCCGAGAAAATCAGCTGAGCACTCAGAATCTCACTCTCCAGCGCCTTATTTTCTTTTAAAAATGTGTCCACAGGATGGCCGGGGAGAACCTTTTTTGCCTCGCTCACATCCACTACACCTTTTAAAGCCTCTCCGTGAACGTCACATAACTTGAGCACTTCTTTAGCAGGAAGTCCTTCAGCTATCAGCTCCTGCTCAGCCTCCACCACCACCCCATAGGGTACTTTACCAAGCAATTTTACAAGTTGTTTTTTTACCGCCGCAGCTGTTTTACCCTCATGGAGCTGCAGAATCATATGCTTAAGAAGTTTTTTTCGTTTTTGTGTATTATTGATTAGTTCACTCATCTTTAACTTTCTGTTTCATTTTATATAAAAATTTATTTTCCAAATGACTGTAGCATTTTCATTATTTCCATGGATTTTCGTCATATTCCGGTACTTGCCCCCCGTTATTCCTTTTTCCAGTTGATGGACAAACAGCGTAAACTCAAAACCGATCCATAAAACTATAAGCAAAAACGAATATTAAATAACCTTGCGTATCGCTTGAATCTTACAAGCAGTGTTTCTCCGCCGAACAGGTTTATGCTGATGAACAAATATCCTTTTCCTAGCTGCTTGAGACACAATTTTCATTTTTATTTAATTATCAGATTTAAGACTATTTTATCTTATATATAAATATTTTCTTTCTTCTTCAAACCGGCTTTACATCACCAGATTTGTTAACCGGAATCCATTTCGTGTAATATCCAGGGCCACCTGATAAAGCGAGGTCGTGTCCAGTAAATTAAAAATATTCTGTCTGATACCAATCCATTGATTATGGAGAGGACAGGGATTATCATCTCCGCATTTATTTAACCCCAGAACACAAGCTGTAAAGAGAGAATCCCCATCGATAGCATGCACAATATCGAGCAGTGAAATTTCCCGGGCCGGTTTAACCAATGCGACACCACCTTTCGGTCCGCGAAAAGAGGTCATAATGTTATTTTGGGTAAGGGTCTGTAAAATTTTTGTCAAGAAATGAAATGATATATTAAGTTTTTCAGAAATTTCCTTGATGGAAACAAATTCCTGATGATCCTGCATGGCCACATAAAGGGCTGCCCGAACGCCATAATTACATGCTTTAGAAAAGGTCATGAAGATATTACAATATTTAAGACTCTTTTGTCTTAAATATAATAAAAAGTTTTATAAATCAAATAAAAAAATAAGGCTCTTCTAAGAATTAGTTGCAGTAGCAGCCATGATTTTGAGCGCAAAATACTG
>CAYWTB010000169.1:0-3693 GCA_964461135.1 uncultured Caldithrix sp.
TATCATGACTTATAATAATAAACTAAGAGTTTTGTGAAGCCCTATAATTCACAAAATACGATATAATGTATCAAAGTTGTTATATTCTTAGAAATTAAATGGCCCCGGTCTTCAGACCGGGGATTAAAGAATCCAGTATATTTGGGCGTTAGCCCCTATTTGTGAATTAAGCAGGCTAATTATGTCAAGTTGTATATAAGATAAATTTCTACTAAAAATTTGAATCAATACGATAATTGTAAATTAATTTCACATTGTTGAATTAGGGTAGTTTACTTGATATTTAAAAATAAATTATAATACACATATTTGGCCATTTCGATGGCCAAAGTTATTAAACTCTCATTTTCCGGTCGCATTTCTGGGTGAGCATAAGAAACAGGCCAGTTGGATCCAACAGGAACAATGGTTATGTTGCTGTTATAAATAAATTTTCGAAGAACCAGCATCAAACGCCTTAAATGCCAGGGACTGGAAATGACATTCAATTCTTTGATATTTTTCCCTCTGATAAATTTCAGAAGAGCCAGGCATTCCCCATAGGTTCCTAATTTATTAATTTTAACAAGTTGCACAGATCGATTATTCGGGCCCATTTCAACAAAAAAATGGCGTTTATGAGGAGGGGTCTGGTTTACCAATCTGATCAGCTTTTCATTTACCGGCAGGTTAAAATTTAAGAACTTCCGCCATTCAAATCGTCCCACACTGATGATAAGATTTTTGCTACAGCCGGTTTGATAAAAATGCAACCCAAATAATTTTCTGTCAAATCGACCCGCATAAATAAAAGTATATAAACATTTTTGAGGTTGTTTGGAAACATCCAGAAAATTGAGAATGATTTGCTTTATTTTACCGGGCAATTTTTTACATAATTATTGTGTGAACTAAAGTTTTCAGCCCTAAGATAATAAACCGCATAAAAGATTCCAGGAAAAAATGCATCCATATCTGTCTCATTTAAAACAGGGTATAAATAAAAGGCGCCAGCACACTTCCCTGGGTTACTACAATTAACAACCCCAGGAGGATCAAAAAAATCACGATTGGCATGAGCCAGTATCTTTTACGAAATCTTAGAAATTGCCAGAATTCTCTGATTATCGATAATTTTCCCATTTTTCATTTCCTTAAACATTTTATTTAATACTGATTTTCGGCCCGTTTGGGATCATAGGGTTTTATCTCGCGTTTGATCCAATAACTTGCAGCACCAACATCAATTTTTTCCTTCAGGAGATCTTTCCTCAAAAGCTTAAGGATTAAACCCACGGGTGTAAATATTAAAAAAAACATAAGGGATAAAATCACACGGGACATAATATATCCCATAATCACAGCAAAACCCATCCACACTTTATAGAGGGGTTCTAATAGGGGAGGTAAAATTATGCCGGCCAATGATAGAATTGCTCCCACCGCTAATATATATGGAGCGCTAACTTTGGTTTTATAAAAAAGAAATACGGATATCAGAATCAGAACAATTCCCACGGTAAGGCCAAATTTTCGCAATTCGTTTCGGTTTATATTCTTAAAAACATGTGACAATTCTTCTTTTAACATATGTTACTCCTCAGTCTAATTCATATTCTTTTTGCCAGTCAATATCATGTTCAAGCACCGCCTGTTCCTTCTTATCTAGTAAAAAATTGCCCATCACCAGATAATCCATATTGGTCCGCATAAAGCAGAGAAAAGCATCGTCAGGCGTACATACAATTGGCTCACCTCTTACATTAAATGAGGTATTAATAATAACCGGACAACCGGTCCTGTTTTGGAATGCTTTTATCATTCCATGGTAAAACGGATTATCATCCTTATTAACTGTTTGGATCCGGGCAGAATAGTCGACGTGTGTCACAGCAGGAATTTCGGAGCGGATAATTTTCAATTTATCCAAACCCTGTATTCCATCCTGTGGAGTCTCCTTCCATAGTTCTTTCTTAACCCGCGCCACCAGTAACATATAGGGGCTTTCCCGGTCCAGTTCGAAATAATCAGACACCGCTTCCTTTAAAACTGTTGGGGCGAAGGGACGAAAGCTCTCCCGGAATTTAATTTTTAAGTTCATGATCGATTGCATTTTAGTTGAGCGGGCATCTCCGATAATGCTGCGACTCCCCAGTGCTCTGGGCCCGAATTCCATCCTTCCCTGAAACCATCCCACTACATTTTCACTGGCGATGAGTTCCGCGGTTTTTTCAACAACCTGCTCATCACTTAGACGATGATAGGGGATATTTTCTTTTTTCAGAAAAGCTTCAATGGTATCATTATTGAACCGTGGTCCAAGATAAGATGCTTTTTGAAGATCCCTGTTACTGCTTATTTCTCTTCGGTTATTCAGATAGCGATACCATACATATAGTGCAGCTCCCAGGGCTCCACCCGCATCTCCAGCGGCCGGTTGAATCCAGATATCCTGAAATGGCCCTTCCCGTAATATCCGGCCATTGCCCACACAGTTCAGCGCTACTCCTCCAGCCAGAACCAGCTTGTTCATCCCGGTTTCTTTGTGTACATGCCGGGTCATTCGCAACATAATCTCTTCAGTTACTTCCTGGATGGATCGGGCTATATCCATTTCTCGCTGAGTAATTTTGGTTTCCGGTTTGCGCGGAGAACCGCCGAATAAATTCGCGAAACGGTCGTTGGTCATGGTTAAACCGGCACAGTAATTGAAATATTTCATATTCATCTTAAAGGAACCATCCTCTTTCAGATCGATGAGTTCCTTATAGATTAGATCCACATATCTCGGCTCGCCGTAGGGAGCCAGCCCCATTAATTTATATTCTCCGGAATTCACCTTAAATCCGGTGAAATAAGTGAAAGCAGAGTATAATAATCCGATGGAATGTGGAAAATGGAGCTCTCCCATTAATTCAAATTCATTTCCTTTGCCATAACCATAACTGGAGGTAGTCCATTCCCCGACCCCATCAATGGTGAGAATGGCGGCTTCCTGGTAGGGTGATGGATAAAATGCCGATGCCGCATGAGACTCATGGTGTTCCGGGAAAATTATGGTTCCGCCGAAGTTTAATTCTTTATGGAGAAAGTCTTTCATCCATAGTTTTTGTTTCAGCCATAAGGGCATCGCCAGTAAAAAAGAGCGAAGTCCTGCAGGCGCATAGGTTAGATAAGTCAATAAAAGCCTTTCGAATTTGACAAATGGTTTATCATAAAAAGCCACATAATCTAATTCCTTTCCAGTAATTCCCCCTTCCTGCAAACAGTATTCAATGGCTTTATAGGGAAAATTAAAATCATGTTTCTTCCGGGTAAACCGTTCTTCCTGTGCCGCAGCAATCAGATCTCCATCACGGACCAGGCAGGCGGCACTATCATGATAAAATGCAGAAATACCTAATATATTCATAAATTTATTATCCTCCTGAACTAAAAGATGCATTATAAATTAACAAAATTGTAAATGTAACACTTGTTAAAAATCACATGTAGGTGGGTAAAATATCGAATTTCATCATCAGCATTTCTACACAACTCTTTATATTATATCCCTCTGTATAATAAAGCGATAAGTATATGTCCTCTATGGAAAATATCATCTTTCACACATTGTTTGATCGCTGGACATAAAATTAGATACAAATTTGATATAAAGAATCACTACTGTCCCAGTATTAGTCAAATAAATTCAATTGGTTAGAGAGGCCTGCA
>CAYWTB010000170.1:0-3486 GCA_964461135.1 uncultured Caldithrix sp.
AAAATATCAGAAAATATAAATCGGATCTGCCGCCAAGCGGCTTAGTTCAACAGGGGATTCCAGGCGACTGTCGTGGGTGTATAAGTTAATTTGACCTGAATCTGTCCACCATTGATCTGAACGATTAAATCAAAATCCTGGGGATGACCGGTGATCTCCGGATGGACGTTGGACCGCTCCGGATCTCCCGTAAAGGCCAAACTGTCGTTGTTAAACTAAAAATCGCAGTCCCCCAAACCACCAATTTTCCCAAATCCAATATCCCGTGCATCCGTACGTTTTATCTGGATCTCAAATTTAAAACTGTCCGACTCCACCCGCGGATTCCCGATGTTCACATCCATGGTCTCACCCAACAACTCCAGGGGCAATATAAAGATCAAAAGACACAGTAGCTTTACCAACCTCATGGTCTTCTTTTCATTTAGGGTACCTGAGTGGCGGCATCACGATTAAGCAGTGATAGGTTCGCATCACTGATAGTCACTATCCCCGATAAATTGTAATCCCGGTCATTATATCCCACCGCATCACGTTCGGTTAACGCTGCATTGCGGTCTGCTATGGTTATGATGCCTGAATAATTCCCCTCGCCACCACACATCCCCCATACACCTGAACCCAAATCCTTCGCACCGCCTGTGCCATAAAACTGGCCACTACCGGTGCTGAAATCATATAAATTTGAACTACTACTGCTCAAACCCACAGCAGATGCGCTCATCACTGATAAATGATTGCGATGGTGAATCACAAGATAATAATCCCCCGGTTCGATATCATCAAGACCCAGCGGACTTGTTCCATCCAGATCAGAAATGAGTCCATCACTTTTGAGAAAAGCCGCGCGCTCACTCACCTTAGACGAAGCCTCAATGCCAGAACGAAATTCAATTAAGATCCAATCCACCACATTATCCGGTACATCAGGGAGACTTTCCTGACCAGTGTAATTCCAGGGATTTGCATTATAGGGCTGGTTGGAAGGTAAATGGCCCTCTGATGATAAAGCGGTCGTCATGCTTCCACCACCGATGTACGGCCCCTCCAGTAAGATTTTCACCTCTGCCAGCGTGAAATTAAAGGCATTCAATTCTCCTATGGCAAAAATTGTGAAATGATCCAGATTATGGACGGTCAAAGTATTATTATCGGTATCCAAAGTGTAATTCAGTAGGCGTTTCCAGCGGGACTCCGAATCATCATAGTACACCGGAATCAGGGCATTTTCATTCAGACCAGACACCTCAGCGTCGTCATAACTGAATTGCAGATCTGTTATGAATGATTCATCCGGCATCGTACAAATGATATCCCAATATCTGGGAATGGTGGCCTCTCCCGCATTGGGAGGATTATCTTTAATCATTACCACCGTCGCTTCTCCACCGGGAGAGGATGAAAAATCCATTACAACATCCATATTTTCAAAACTTTGCGCTGTTGGATCACCACTGGGTATGGTGTGAGTCAGTGTATTATAGGCATTACTAATGATAAGTGAATATTCCTGATGCCCGTTCTGGAGAATACTTTTATGAGTCACGTTGAGTGTATAGAATCCCCGGGTTGGTGAATCAACATCGATTTTTTCCACATTATCGGTATTATTATCTGCTTGTTCTGCCGGTAAAGAAGGATTAGCGGGATCAAGTTTCCAGGGAAAATAAGTAGTTCCATTAATGATTCTCAGGTCCAGATCATTGACCAACATTTTGGTTGTCGGATCCAGTGAAGCAGTGGGAGGGTTCCCCGGCGGATCGGTCCAGCAAAGGGTGGTAGTCAAGGGATTAATTCCCTCAGAATATACTATTTTTGAAAAAGAATTTCCGTCATCTAAATCACCTTCTAAAACATGGTAATCATATCCATCATTTGATATGACTTCTGCCGATTTGGCAGTATTGAGCAATCCCCAGCCAAAACGATAGTCAGGGCCATCACTGGAACCGGCTTCATCAGCGGTGTGTATAACTAATCCCCTAAGAGTGGCAGAGCGCATGAAACTCCCGCTGTTCAGATTTTGATAATGCTGTTGCAATAAAAGTAAGGATCCGGCAGCGCTGGGAGAGGACATGGAGGTCCCACTGGCAATAGCGTAACTATTATTGGTTTGGGAATAAGCTGAGATCAATTCTATGCCATTCGCTACAAGATCTGGTTTGATCCGTCCATCATCCGCCGGCCCCCAGGAGCTGAAGGCACTCATCACCACATCGGATGGATTGGTATAACCGCCGGGAATATCATCTACCGCCCCCACTGTTAAAATATTTTTGGCCACCCCCTGCTGATCAATACAATCATAACCTGATGATCCCCCATCGGGATCGCGGGTCGTGGTACTCCAGGTCCAGTCGAAACCATTCCAATAGTAATGTCCTCCACCAACTCCCGGTCCGGCATCGTCCCGGTCATTCCCGGCAGACTTCACGATAAGATAGTAGGGTCGGTTGTAGGTAATATCATCCCAGACCTGAGTATCACTATCATAGAAACCGAACAGATAATCCTCAATTGCACTGACTGAGGTGCTGCCATACCAATACCAATCACTTCCATCAAAATCCCATCCCCGGACATAACCATAGGAATGATTAGAAATCAACAAGCCGATTCCCGCTGCAGCCAGCATTTCCGCGTTGTCACTATTCCAATCATAAGCCCACAGTTGCGCCTGAGGAGACATACCTTTGGCATCTGCATAAACACCAGTGGCAATGAGAGTACCCGCCACGTGGGTTGAGTGCCAGCTCAGGAGAGTGGCGCCATCTGCCCGGGTGGCTCTTCCCGTGAATTCCTGATGAGTGACTCTCACCGCACCCCCGTCCCATTCACCAATGGTCATACCATTGCCGGAAAGATTCAAACCCGCTGACCCGCCTGGCCAAACGTCATCGGTTGAAACGGTTCTTGCAGCGTTCAGATTGTGGGTGTGATAATAGACCGGCATTCCATTCTGAGCCAGTCTTTGTATCTCGATGATGGTTCCATCCGGATATTCTTCTCTAATCGGCCATCCCATTTCTTTCGCCCGATCAACCGCTTTCTGATAATTAATGAGATATTTTTTTCGATAATCCTGTGCCAGTTGGGATAATTCTTGGTCTGTTTTTGGGGTATGTATAAGGTCCTGGGTAAATAATAATTGAAAGGAAAGGAAAATTGCAAACAAAATCAAGGTGATCAATCTGAATCTAAAATCATTGTTATTTTGACAAGTCTTCATATTTGCTCCCATCAAAGGAGAAACCATGACAGATATCAAATGCATAATCGGTTGGATTTTCCTTATTTTTATTAATTCTAAATTATAAATTTAATTAACCACTAATAAAACAAATATAAAAATTATCACTGGCAAAAATAGGTATATTTCTATTCGGTCGATCATAATTACACAATTTCCATCTAATACAGTTAATACCTAGCCTGAAAAATTCATAAAAATAGCTGTTTTCTCTAACAAGTATTTGTTTTATATTG
>CAYWTB010000171.1:0-3480 GCA_964461135.1 uncultured Caldithrix sp.
GAAGAAACGGGAATTTTAATTGTCGTCAAGTGGGAAATTTAATTGTCGCCAATCAGCCGGCCTCAATATCGGCCAGCAGCAGAAAGGCAAAATCATCCGGATTATCACAGTTTATCCCGATGAGGGCCAGGTCGCCCGGCCCCAGGATTGTCTGAGAAAATAATCCGGAACAAAACAGCATAATACACAGGAAAAGCGTAGCTATACGCTTCATAGGAAACCTCCCTTCCCTTAATAAAGTTAACCAAAAAGCAAAAAAATCCCCAACTCCTTATAATTGGGCAAGAATAAACTTAAGATGGGTTAGCCAACTCCAGGGCAATTGGGGATAAGTAAGAATACGAATGAAATTTGAAAATGTCAAGAAAAAAATGCAAGGTGAACCAAAGATTAAAGATTAAGGATGAAGGATTAAGGATTAAGGATTAAGGATTAAGGAATAAATAGAGTATGGAACGCATAGAGGTAAGCGCAGAGCGCATAGCGTAAATGATTAGTCGTGAGATTTCCGGAGACGGGAAGCAGGAAATAGAGGCTCAAGGCCAAAGGCACAAGGCTAAAGGCCCAAATGAAAGTGTCAGGTATCAGGCATCAGGAAAAGAGGGGATAAAGGATAAGGGATAAGGGGGAAAGGAACCAGGCTGCAGGATTCAGGAGCCAGGAAAAGAAGGGTGAAGGAAAGCCTTACTTGATTTGAATCCTGGTACCTGATTCCTGAAACCTGTCTTCCAGCCATGCGCTATGCAGTTCTAAAAGGTGATAAAAAAAAGGAAGTAAAGGGGGGGCCAGGGGCCAGGAAGGTCCGGAGGGTTCACTAATCGGGACGGGCAATGATGCCGGAAATCAGCACATTTACCCCGAAGGATACGGTGAGGTCGGAGCCCTGGTTGAGGCGGTTGAGATATTGGGTGGGATAACGGTAGTACTGGACATTGACAAACGCGTCCAGCCAGGTTTTATAATAGTATTTGAGGTTGAAAATATTGGCGTAATTGTTGGTCACAGGAGGAACGGGAAAGGGCTCCTTCTGCAGCAGGTTCACCTGGGTGAGTGACACATCCCCGTAGCGTCCCAGAATAAATGTGTTTTCCACAAACAGGGGGAACAGTCCCCAGTAGGCCAGCTTCAGCTGCACCTCCTCGCAACCGGCGCAGGGATATCCCAGTCCCAGCTCCCGGTAGTGATAATTCTCGTAGGTCCAGCGGGAGCGGTAGGTGGCGTTCCAGACCCGGGTATAGCCCAGGTCCACATTGAGCCCGCGCAGCAGCAGGTCCCCCGCCCTTACGGATGCATAGACCGCCAGGCGGTCATCATAACGGGCGCGGTCATTCTGGCCCGGCTCATTATTGACAATGAGATCATCGATGAAAAACTGGGCATAGAGAGTCAGCTTTTTCCAGGGTTTATAAAACAGATCCAGCGACCAGTTGCCGTTATTGACCAGCTTATCATTGCGCTGCAGGCCGTAGTAAAAGGTCATGGGATTGAGAAAAGCCCATTCGAATTCGCGATCCGGCCCGCCATAGGTGGCCATTTCGGTGAAGGCCAGCTGCAGATTGTCTAATATGCGGAAATCCAGGCGATGGCCGGCCAGGTACTTGCGGGCGTTGGGATAATAGGCCAGGCTGTCCGCCCGGTTTGTCCCGGGATAATAGCCATAGGCCCGGAGATCCTCCAGCCGGGCGGCGATCACCGACAGCTTCAGCCAGGAGTTCTGCCAGGAAAACAGGATATGATCATAGGTATAAGGATTATCGGACAGCATCAGGCTGTAATGCCCGATGGGTCCCCAGTTGCGCTTCATCCGTCCGATGAAAAAATCGAATCCGCTGAAATTCAGGTTCATGTAGGCATCATTCACCCGCCCGTAAAGCCAGTTCTCGGATTCCGAGAGGTCCCCGGCATAGCGGGGATCGTATTTATATTCCTGGTCGATGGCGGTGCGGTTGCCCAGGGTGATATGGGGATAGACAATATGGATGCCGCCGGAGGCATGGTATCGGTTTACCAGCACCTCATTGAGATACTTGCCCTTATCAGACAGCTGAAGCTGACCGGAAAGGCCTGTCAGTCCAGCTTGGCTGGACAGGCCGGTTATTGAATCACTACCAGATGGGTTCTCTCCCCCGTAGAATCTCTGCCAGTAGTTCCCGAAAAATCCGGCGTATTTGCCATCGTCCATGAAAACAGTGGTTTCATAAGGCTGCTGGAAGACGAACTGCGGAAGCTTGCGGCCGGAGTTAATCAGGTAATCGATGAAGGCGTACTGGTCCGGGGAGATATAGAGGAAGGTTTTGGTGTCCTGGGGGTAGGAGGAGGTTAGGAGAGAAGACACAAGACACAAGATACAAGACAAAAGACAAAAGGATTTTCGGATTTTCATAAGGGGATTATCGGATGATTAGGATGAAGGATGAAGGATGAAGGATTAAGGATTAAGGATTAAGGATGAAGGATGAAGGATGAAGGATTAAGGCTTTCCGACGAATCTGTCTCCTTCCGGTTGTCTCGTCGCTCGCGCCAGTGGGCGAATCCGGCTACTGACAGAGATGAAATCATCCAGGATTTCACAAAAATTAGGCGCCAGGTTTCAAGAATACAAGATACAAGAATACAAGAAAAAGAGACTATTTCAAGATGAACTTAATTATCCTCAATCACTACTGCGCCGGAGCTCCAATCCTTTTCTCCTCTATAGGTATATTTTCACATGTAGGGCAAATAAAATTTGACACCCACCAGGTTACATGGTATATTGTGCCTGATGATTGAGTCTTTTAAAAGTAAGGTTTTACAGCTTTATTTTGAGAAAGGTGATTTTTCCAGAATAAAAGCGAATCACCGGAAAAGAGTAAGACTCGTCTTAACTTTGTTGCATGCCGCATCGGCTGTCGGGGATATGAAATTTCCGGGATCCGATTTACATCCATTAAAAGGGGAACGAAAAGGATTTTGGTCCGTGAAAATCAGCGGCAATTGGAGAGTCATCTTCCATTTCGACAATGGTAATGTTTATGATGTTGATTACCTGGATTATCGCTGAAAAATTAGGAGATATTTACATGCAGATGCATAAACCCGCGCATCCGGGGGAAATTGTGAAAGAAATTTATTTGGAACCGCTGGATCTGACCGTCACCGAAGCGGCCAGAGCATTAGGAATCACCCGTAAGGCTTTATCCGAACTCATCAACGGCCGGACCGGAATCAGTACCGCCATGGCACTGCGATTATCAAAAGCATTCGATACCACTCCCGAACTGTGGCTGAACATGCAGCAGAATTTTGATCTGTGGCGAGAGAGAAGAAAAGTGAGATTATCCAAGGTGCTGGTGCTGGTGAAACGCTAAAGCAGAAAGGCTCAAGGCTAAAGGCCTATGTCAAGGCGTCAGGATCTCGGCGGGCACTTGAAAATGTACCATTTGTGGGCAGTTGAAAGTGTACCACCCATGATAATGAGTTTACGCATGTGAATCAATG
>CAYWTB010000172.1:0-2912 GCA_964461135.1 uncultured Caldithrix sp.
ACCTCAGTTGTTTTTTTAAATTTAGGTCTTTCTGAGGCGACATTTGTCGTTATTTAATCACGATCATTTAATTAACGTTGCAGAATTTTGAAGGCGATATCTCTGCCCGCTTTTTGTATGATGGCCAGCTGCTCCAGCAGCGGGATCTGTTCGTCACCCCCGAAATCGTAACACTCTGCAAATCCGATATCCCTAGCCAGCTGGCTTGCTATCTGCTTTCCCCTGTCACTATTCCCGGCAGTAAACATATCGATTGCGATTTTACCGTAGCGGGGATTTTCCATATTCTCAAAGCCGGTGGAATTGAAACATTTAACCACATGGCCGAATCCGGTGAGTTCTCGCAAAGCTTTGCTACCATTCTGATAATGGGAGGGTTTATTAAAAACCGAATTGGTGGCATCTATGATGATTTTCTCGTTTACCTTTTCCAGCTGGAGTGCCAAGTTGAGAATGGCTGCCGGGGGGGTGGTAATTATCAGAACCTCTGCTTTCTCCGCTGCCTCATTAATGGGATGTGCGGTTATATTTTGAAAATCCTGCACCAGACTCTTTATGGCGGGAGATTCAGGATTTCTAGCACCCACTAGCACTGTATGGCCTGCCCGGGATAATCCTTTTGCCAGAGCGCTTCCCACATGACCTCCTCCAATAATAGCTATCTTCATAACATTCTTCCTTACGGTTCTTTTTGATGACTGGCTTTTTTTAAGCATTTCGTTATTCCATGATTTGATTCTTTTTTGTCCCTTCCCCTGTAGGAGAAAGATCAGGATTCCAGCCTTTTACCCGTGTCATAAATCATGCCAGCCAGACTCTTCCCATATTCCTCTCCCAGGATTTCACTGTAACGTTGGTAAAGATTTTTCCAGGCTGTAGTGATTACTTTTTGCAGGTTATTTCCTATTTCAGTTGGAAAAATTCTGGTTATTTTTCCTTCCAGCTTTCGTTTCAGGAATTCCCGGTGCTCCAGATAATCGATGAAACGGGTAATGGTAGAAGGAGCCAATTGCAGATTATCGGCCAGTTCTTTGGGACCTATTCCCGGATTTTCATTCACCAGCATCAACACAAAAGCATGGGAGGGGGAGAGTCCAGTGATACGGAATTCCTGATCGGCCAGGCGGGTGATAATCCGGGCCAGGTTGTTTGCTGTAAAATAGAGGCAATGTTTAAATAATGTTTTCGAGTCAGACATTTCATCCCGGTTTTTAGTTGTACATACAAATATAAGGCATCTTTTTTTATAGATCAACAGAAATCAGACAACCAAATCGGAATAATTTTGGACAAACAGGCTTTTTATCATTTGAATGGTTGTAACAGCCCCTTGTCGAAATCTTCCCCGATTTATTTTTCATAATCCTATGGACATTTCCACCGTGATTTTGGACGATGAAAACTTAAATTTAAACCGTTAAATTTTGAGTACAGTTGTAATGAAAACTGTAAAACAAGTCATGTTATACCCATTATTGACATAACTAATCAATACCATGAACCGCCGGTAAACCACTGCCCGGAACTTTATTCCCAGGCAAATGTTAATCATGAATAAGATTTGAAATTAGATTCTTTTCTGACAGGTAAATGAAATGAAGGTAAGATATCAAAGAATATTTCCGATTCTATCAATCGCATTGATCATAATTTTAATCGCATTCGGGTGCAATATGGGACAATCAGATAAAAAGACTGAAGCAAATACTAATCAGAAAGTTGATCCTGCTCATCTGCAGACCGCTATATTTGCCGGGGGTTGTTTCTGGTGTATGGAACCGCCATATGATGATCTGCCCGGTGTCATATCCACCACGGTGGGTTATACCGGGGGGCATGTCCCCAATCCCACTTATGAAGAAGTCAGTGCCGGTACCACCGGTCATGCTGAAGCGGTTAAGATCGTATTTGATTCCACCCGGACCAGTTACCGGGAACTTTTGCAGGCATTCTGGCGCAATATAGATCCCACCAATGATTTCGGACAGTTTGCAGACCGCGGATCCCAGTATCGTACCGCAATCTTCTATCTCAATGAAAATCAGAAGGACGAAGCCAGCCGGTCTAAAAAAGAACTGGAAGAGTCGGGAAAATTTAAGGATCCCATTGTGACCCGAATTATTAAAGCGTCCGAATTTTATCCGGCGGAAGAATACCACCAGGAATTCTATAAAAAAAATCCATTGCGGTATAACAGCTATAAAATAGGTTCGGGCAGAACCGGCTTTCTGAAAAAAACCTGGGGAGAGGAAGATAAATAAGAGTGATATTGCAGTTCTTTCAATACCATAAACCCACATATTAATCTCCGGATTACCCGAATTAATCCATATATTTCAAGAATTATTTAATACTTAACACAAAACGCTTGGCTTAAAAATAGCTCCCAGTTTTTAACTTAAGAGCTCAGGGTGTCCGGGATGGCGATTGATTGATTCACCGGAAGGGAGATATTTTAAATTAGAAGGTAGAAAGCGGAAAGCAAGATCTATAAAACAGAATTTTTTATCTTTTAGCCATAGTCTTCCGCGAAGCGGCTACTTGGTAATAATCTTGTTTTAAATCTTTCTTATCTTTTTTCCCGCTGCCAACTGGGTACTGTTTTCGGCTTTCAGCCATCTGCTTTTACTTTTATTATCACCGATTTTCTTAGAGGTAAATATTTTTCCCGTTAAATTGATCAGATTTACCGGTATCGGCCAATGGGCCGGGACGATCTTATTCTCTTCATGTTTTATCTTTGACAGAATTCTAGAAAGGTGTGAGTCACAAAGGAGAGATTTATGAGATTGACCGGATGTTTTTATAGTCTTTTAGGATTGTTTTTTAGGCTCTTCACAATAATGAATACCTGAAATCGTAAAAGATTACAAGTAATCCATCTTTATACATGAATATTTCATCAAATTTAA
>CAYWTB010000173.1:0-2336 GCA_964461135.1 uncultured Caldithrix sp.
ACCCTGTAGTGTAATAAAACCTCAACGCTGAGTCAAGAATTCAGAAACGGAGGGCGGATTGTACACTTCCGTTGCAGTTAAAGATAATGTGGTTGTTGCGGTCGGTTTATTGGGATCAGGTGAGGCCGTTATTCTCAAAGGAATTCGCCGATGAGCATAAGACAACAAAACAACAAGACAACAAGACAACAAGATACAAGACTGCAAGACTAATGGACTAATAGGCTAATAGACTATTAGACTATCCTAAAAATTCCTTTTTAAAATTCATTCATAGTATCCAGAAGTCTAGTATTTTGTATTTCGTATCTTGTATCTTGCGGTCTTGTTATCTTATAGTCTATTACCTCATATTTTTATCCGTCTTTTATTTACCGGAAACATCTGTTATTTTCAGAAAATGACATTACCCTTTCAGGACGGAAAAAAGGATATGAAAAAAATTCTGCTCATCCACACCGGGGGAACCTTTGGCATGATGCCAGCCGAACCTTCGCGGGCTCTGGCCCCCGCCAATATCCGCCAGCTGATCCTGAAATATCTTCCCGAAATCCGCACCATGGCCGACATTGACTTCGAAGTGGCCTTCAACCTGGACAGCGCCAACATCCAGATCCATCACTGGCAGAAACTGGGAGGAATCATCCGGGATAACTATGCCACCCACGACGGATTCGTGATCATCCACGGCACCGATGCTATGGTCTATACTGCAAACGCACTCTCCTACATGCTGCAGGGCCTGGACCGGCCGGTCATCCTAACCGGATCCCAACGTCCGCTGGCGCTCATCCGCAGTGATGCCCGCAGCAACCTGATCAATTCCATAGAGCTGGCCACCCACCCGGTCCCGGAAGTGGCCATCTTTTTCGGAACCTCACTGCTGCGCGGTAACCGGGCGGTAAAAATTTCCAGCACCAGTTACGAAGCTTTCGCCAGTCCCAACTATCCCGCCCTGGCCGAAGTGGGCCTGGATGTTATACTTTCCCGCCAAATTATGCCCGGAGGTAAAAAATTGCACTACCGGGACACCTTTCAGAACAGTGTGTTCTGTTTTCGGTTCTATCCCGGACTCGATCCGGTTCATCTGCAGTTTCTGGCCAATGCGACATTGCGGGCGGTGGTGGTGGAAGCGCTGGGAGTAGGAAACGTGGCCGTCCTGGAGCATTCCCTCACTCCCTGGATCCGGAGCATGAGCGCTGCCGGAAAACTGGTGGTGATCGTTTCCCAGAGTCCTTACGGACATGTGAACCTGGACCTGTACGAAAGCGGCCAGAAAATCAGGGAAGCCGGCGGAATTTCTGCTGCAGACATGACCACCACCGCTGCCATCGTCAAGCTCATGTTCCTGCTGGGCTGCCATCCGAAGAACAATGAGAAAGTCAGAGAGGAGTTTGTGAAATCCCTGGCAGGAGAACTGACACCGGTCATTTGAGCTGTTTCCGGAATCCTTGTTGCTTAAAACACAATCGGCTTAGATTGCCACAATGGATAAAAGCAATTAAGGAATTTTGAGTGGATTAAATTCCTTTTTTGATCGTCTTGAAACATGCGCTATATGTTTTCTTGGAAACCGTCTAAACGTTTATGAAAGTTTCTTCCCTAATCTTTGAGTTAATCCTGAACACCTTCCTGTTGCGGGCGTGAGACTCCAGAAGTTCTATTTATTATAATAATCAGGGAAATTTGCTCCGTCTTTAGACAAGACAATATTGTGTTTTCGGCTGTTTTCGACCTCCCCCTTTAATCCCCCTCCTTTGTAAGGCTGATCTTTACCCATAAGACATTCTTCTGGATACCGGGGGTATCATCCATCCCCTGGGAATTCGTGCAGAGAAGGTATTTCACATATCCTCTATTTACCTTTGGCGGTTTTTATCGACCTTCAGAAAAAATCTGCAGAAATTCCGGTGCACCGAGCGTAAAAATTCTTTCTGTTTGAGCTAGCACTCAATAGATACAAAAAAACGTTGATGTCTACCTGACGATTGAGTGCGAGCGAGTTTAATCCCGCACTAAAATCAATTTTAGTGCGGGATGACAGTCGTGAACTTTTGGTTCTTTTCTTTCAAGAGAAAAGAACATAAAAAAGGTAAGAGAAAGTGAATGTTTCAGAGGGAGCAATGACCCTCTGATGTGAAAAGAAACATATTGGGCATGATATACTTTCTCTTTTTGCTTTATCGGATACTCTCTTTACCCATCCCTAAATCCCCGTCTGGCCACCCTGGCCTGTTGCAGGCAGGCGGACAGGCCTTGCCGGGAGAAACAGTCAGGCATAATTAAGGTTCTTCTAAAAAAGAGTTGCTAAAGTAATGAACTTATAAAAGAAATGG
>CAYWTB010000174.1:0-2251 GCA_964461135.1 uncultured Caldithrix sp.
AACCCTGTAGTGTAATAAAACCTCAACGCTGAGTCAAGAATTCAGAAACGGAGGGGCGAGTTTTGGTTTGCAGGCAATTCCGATGTGCACTCCTAATGTTAGGGATTCAGTTATTGTAGCTTCCGGAGATCCCCCGGCAGCAACGATTGGCCTTACCGGCGTAACGGTTGATTTCTCCAGTAACCCCGGGGGGCAGGTAAATGTAAATGTATTTAATTGTTCTCCCTTCGGATTGAATAACAATGTTGTGGAGAAGATGTGGGAAATTATCTCGACAATGAGTGCCGGCAGTTTCATGTTGGATCTTCGAATTGACTATACCGACCAGGAAATCGCCGGTTTAAATGAAGACAGTCTGACAATTGCTTACTTGAATCCGCTTGATTCTGTTTGGTGGCAATTAAGTTCGGTTGAGGTGTTTGCTGACGGCAATTACCTTATAGCACATAACCTGGACCATTTTACCATGTTTGCTATTGGTGAATCAAGTTCTTTTAACGGTCCTACTATTTTTACAGATTTAAAAGTATTTTTGCAGGGTCCTTATAATGACGGCAGCATGTCAACAACCCTTCTCACCAATGGATACATTCCCCTTACTCAACCATACAACATCTCTCCGTGGTACTATTCCGGCAATGAAAGTGTTTCTGCCATTCCGGCCGGTACAGTGGACTGGATACTGGTTGAACTCAGGACCGGAACAACCCCATCAACTACAGTGACTACTCGTGCCGGCTTCCTTAAAAGTGATGGACGTGTGGTGGATTTAGATGGCAACAGTCCGCTGCGCATGCCGGGTGAAGAAACGGGAAATTACTATGTTGTTATTCATCACCGCAATCATTTATCGGTGATGAGTTCTTCAGCTGTAAGTCTAAGTAATACCGGTTCGACTCTGTATGATTTTACCACAGGCAGTAGTCAGTATTACGGAACAGGTGGTGCCAGGGATTTGGGATCCAGGGTATGGGGGATGTATGGAGGCGAGGGAAATGGTTCGGGTATCATGACGGTTGCCGATTATAATGCAGCATTAGCCGAACGTGATGTGGTGGGATATAATGACCGGGACTACAATCTATCAGGGATCGTCTCCATCAATGATGCGAACTTGTCTTTGGTTAATCGAGATGTTGCAACCCAGGTACCCTAACTGAGGAGAAGACAATGAGGCTGGTAAAACTACTGTGCATTTTGGCTTTTATATTGCCCCTGAAGTTATTGGGGGAAACCATGGATGTGAATATCGGGGATCCGCGGGTGGAGTCGGACAGTTTTAAGTTTGAAATCCAGATCAAGCGGACCGATGCCTGGGATATTGGATTTGGGAAGAATGGTGGATTGGGGAATTGTGATTTTTATTTTAACAACAACAGTTTGGCCTTTACGGGAGATCCGACCTTATCGTCGGTTCATCCGGAGATTACCACTCATCCGCAGGATTTTGATTTAATTGTTCAGATCAATGGTGGGCAATTGCAGGTGAAATTAACCTATACGCCCACGACTGTTGCCTGGAATCCTACCTTGGATGTCTATGAGGATTTGTGCACGGTGCAGTGGAAGATTGGGAATCCGGCATTGAGTTCTGGGGTGAGCTGGGATGAGACCAACTCGGGGTTCAATGATGGAGATAAAAATATCATTCATCCGGTCTATTTGGGGACGGGCAATATCTCCCTCCCGGTAATACTGACAACGTCAATTTCTCAGGATTTTCCCAAAAGTTTCAAGTTGCACCAAAACTATCCCAATCCCTTTAATCCCAGTACTAGAATCCTTTTTGATGTACCGCGGGTAAAGAAGGATCAGCTGAGGATCAGCCTGGTGATTTACAATGCTCTGGGACAGGTGGTGCGGGAGCTGTATGCGGGTGACATCAGTCCGGGTAGTTTTGAGGTTAAGTGGGAAGGAAGAACGAATGCAGGAACTCCGGTACCCAGCGGCATTTATTTTGCCATCTTCAGGGGGGAGAATTATCAGGAAACCATTCGATTATTATTGCTGAAGTGATAAAAAATCGAATTTTCTTTAAATTAAAAGCGTATTCTTTTTCAGGATACGCTTTTTTTGTTTATATGAAAATTCTATTATCATTTCCTCAAAGAATTATCCGAAGGTCTTATTAATTTGGTGAGATGAAATTTTCGTCGCAATTGATTAGTATGCACCTCTAAAATATTTAATCTAGCCTGCTTAATTCATAAATTTTCTAATCAGTACTTTTTACAAGTCATTTTTGATTTTT
>CAYWTB010000175.1:0-1993 GCA_964461135.1 uncultured Caldithrix sp.
TAAACCGGGACTTCGCTCGAAATGACTGGCTCACTAAGTATAAAAATAACAATATTTTACCATAACATTTTCGGAGTAAAAGCAATAATCATAAATAATTAAATGATTATGCCCTTAGCTCCGAAAATTTGCATGCTGTCATTGCCACGAAAGTGGTCACTATGTGGCGAGACATGGATGTCGCGGCCTGCCTGCTGCCCGCCTGGCATCGGACAGGCAGGCAGGCACTCCTCACGACACTCATTTTGCTATTATTTAGAATTTATTAAAAATCAATGATCTAGAATTCATTTTCCGGAGCTAAAGCACTAATCAATAATGATTATTTTAATTCGTGTTAATTTGTGGAATTCGTGGACAGGGAAAAAGGATATAGGACTCCTGCTCTCCACTTTCTGCTTTCCGCTTCCTACCAACTACCTGTGCGTTACTTTCCTCCAGCAAAATTCAACAGACTTTCCCGGGCCTCTTTAATTCCGGGGAGATTTTTACGGTATTCCACTTTCACATTAATGTCTTTAAGCACCGGAACTAACAAATGCTCCAGTAGCTCCGACGACACCTGCAGCCGGTGGGGACGAATCTTAAGTTTGATCAGCCCGTCCACTACTTTCTGGGCAACAGACTCCCACATGGCTTCCTGAGAGGGCAACGGCGTAAGAAGATCATTAGATACAACCAATCCGTTTGTTGCCTCTACCATAAGCAGTACGTGGGGAAAATAAGGCCGCTGGTTCTTATCCTGTATTGCTGAGGGGTAAATAAATACATCCACCTCTATGCTGCCGGAACCCGGTGGCAGAATGTTCCACCGTTTAATGGTCTCCGGTTTCAATTCGGCTGAATCCGGAGATGGCCAGTTGGGGACAATCTCCATGCGGTGATCATGCCATCCGGTTTTACCAGACTTGGAGGAGGGGATGCGAACCAGGTACTCATCGAAGTCCAGGGAATCCAGCAGGTCGGGATTATCCCGGTAACGCGGGGCCACATCAAGGGTTTGTTCCAGCAGATGCAACATGAACTTTCGTTCATCATCCTCCAGATGCCAGGGCATGAAGCCGGGCCGGTAGCTTCGGAAGAGGGGCCAGGCACTCTGTCCGCGGTATATCCGTCCAAGCTTCCGGATGATTTCGCGATCCGGGGAAGAGAGATAATCCCGATCTTCAAAAGAGGCCTGTAATTGCGGTACCTGCAATAATACTTCCGGAGACAGTTCCGGGCCATTTTCCTGCATGAACCAGAATCCGTCCAGACCCTTTTCTCCCATGTATACTCCTATGGCATAATGCTCTCCCAGCTGGCCCATTACACTGATAAAACCGATTTCATCCCTGTGGGGATTTTTTACTCCGAAAAGGTCGCTTTCATCCATCCATTCCCAGGGTTTCAACTCACTTATATCATCCATAAGATTGTATAATTTTTCCCACTCTTCCAGGGCATATTTAGTGGTATTCAAGAATTATTCCTCCGGTTTTTCATTCAATTCGTTTTTCATCCGGACCCTCCGCTGGTTTTCTTTTCCTCTATCCCTGACGTATACGCCGAGTCATTTTTGGGGATGTCCTTCAGGTTTTCTATGGAGTGAAAGATAGTCAATCAGTTTATCCTGCGAAATAGAAAAAATGAAATCAATTTTCTTATGGCAGTAAAAAGAAACCGGGAGTCAATAAAACGGGTGAGGACAGGAAAAAAGGGGCCTTCCTAATTTCATATTTGCAGGGGATAAATCATAGTGGGTATTATATTGGGTATCTGATCTGAATAATGACTCCGGGTTCCTGGATGCTGCTTTTCCATTATACCCTATGAACCTTGTTATCCCTGGTCTGTTATCTTAATTTGTGAAGATAAACTATGGGAAAAAGAATTCCAGGAAGCGTTCCTTATTCCAATTTTAACAACCGGCGGGTATGTTTTCCGGATTCCAGGATGTGTCTTGTCCTAAAATAGTTGACAATAATTGAACCTTTATGCCGCAAATTTTTGA
>CAYWTB010000176.1:0-1945 GCA_964461135.1 uncultured Caldithrix sp.
TATCACACCAGATCACCAGTAAGATTTAGTGAGCCTTCATGGCGCACTATCCTTTAGCCTTTATCCCCTCTTTTCCTGGTACCTGCTACCTGATAGCTGCTTTCCGCTATGCGCTATGCGCCCTGTACTATGCAACTTCGCCTCAGCCTTAACGTTATTTAGCCAGCAACATCTTAATGACTCCTGTGTAATTGCCTGCCACGATCCTAGCGAAGTAGATTCCGTTACTGTAACGGCTGGCGTCAAATTCTGTGGTATAATAACCGGCCGGTTTTGCTTCATCTTCCAGTAACGCCACCTGTTTCCCCAGGGTATTGAATACCGCAATCTTCACATGGGAATGACGGGGGATGGCATAGCGAATGCGGGTAACCGGATTGAAAGGATTGGGATAGTTCTGGAAGATTTCAAATTTCTGCGGAACTTCTGATACTGCAGGATCTGAAATATCCGTGAGAACCGAAAGGTTCCACAGGGTAAATTCTGGCCAGGAAAAATATTGCGCGGTCCATATCTCATAACAGGAATAATCACCCGGTGTATTATTGGAAAAAGTTTCCGCCACAATAAATGTATCAGTGGGTCCAATGGTCATCTGAGACGGCTGGATGGTGAGCCAGGATACCTGGGGAACCAAGGTATAGACCACCACAGCGGGTGTGGGTGGGGTATACACCGGCGAACATCCAATTCCTTCAAAATCCGCAGGGTTATAATAGAGCGTGTCATAAGATGTAAAACTCTGACCAGGATTAATTTCCACATATTCTTCCCAGGCCGAGAGAGGGGCGTTGGTAACAGAGATTGTCACCGGCAGATTTGCCCAGTTACTATTCTGGTCAATAATAGTGGTAGTATAAATCCCGGGGGTGGAAGGGGCGGTGAATAGAAAGCTAACCTCAACCACGTCCGTACAGGTATCGGAGGTAAATGAGCTGGGGGTAACAGCAAGCCAGCTGACCTCGGGAGATTCCTGTAGCTGGGCGGTTAGTGGGTCGGTACCGGCCCAGAAATACCACCAGCCACCAAAAACCTGCCCGGGAAATAATTCCAGGATATAATTAAAATTTTCTACCGGTGCGGACGGCCCGTCAGTACGGGACAATCCACCCATCATTCCGGCCGGTTTACCGGCATATGATAAAGTAAACAGAGCCGTGATAAAAAGGATGATTAAGAAATTCCACCTGGCCGGAAGCCTGTGAATATTTGACTCTCCATCCCAGCCTTTCATTCGAAAAACTATTTTCATATAATCCCCCTCATGATTTAGTCTATGCAGGTTGAAGCTTTAATTTTGGAAACGAATCTCATGTCTCCGTAGATTGGTCTGGTGTTTCAATAGCAGAATGTTTCTAAAAATTACTCAATTTTTAGATAGATCAAGCAAAATTACGCTATTATGCATAATGATAATATGATTATTCGGAAAAATCAACAAAATATCAGCCGGGAGTAAAAAAATCCGGATACGATTTCAATTAAAAAAATGTTTTCATCCTGATTTGACCTGACCATAAATGATCTGCCGCTGATTCCGCAATCATAGGAAATCTGGGAATGCATGATTGGTTTGAAATTCTGTTTATGCCTTCTTAGACTTTCTTAGACTGGATAATAGGATTAACTGAATTTAATATGCCGATTACGCATTAAATGCTCATCACCGGCCTGTTTAATCCTAAGCTTTTAAATAATTCAGTGCATATCTGTTTAAACGTAATTATCCTGTTAATCCTGTCAGAATCTTTTTCACTCTGATGATTTGAAACTATTTACTATTACGACAAATGTCGCTTTATAAATCACACCTTTTTTTAACTTGGATTTAGATCATAATACAATTTAATATATTCCCTGACGATTTTCATCGATCTTCCTGTTATTTCCTTAATCTCATCTTCGACAGTAGTAGGTGTAGAAAGAACGGGATAAACCCATAGAA
>CAYWTB010000177.1:0-1913 GCA_964461135.1 uncultured Caldithrix sp.
TATCACACCAGATCACCAGTAAGATTTAGTGAGCCTTCATGGCGCACTATCCTTTTGACTTACACCTTGCGCCTTTCTGCCAACTGCAGACTGCCGACTGATTTCCCTTTTCCCTCTTTATTCTTTGATCTTTTTTTTATCCAGCGATACAATTCGGGATTATTATAAGTCTCCGTCTAGGAATCGTGACTGGTGTGGGGATAAACCGTGAAACGCACATTGCCTCCGCATTTCTCCAGCGCTCTCACCATCTGCCGGGAGCGCGATAACGGAACCACCCGGTCTTTAGCCCCATGGAACACCCATACCGGCGTATCCTTCAGAACACAAACTTTCGCAGGATCACCTCCCCCGCAAACCGGTACAATGGCAGCAAACATCTCCGGGCGGCTCTTGGCCAAGGCCCAGCAACCGATTCCGCCCATGCTGAGACCGGTAAGATAAATGCGGAACGTGTCAACCTGATATTTCCGGAGTATTTCTTCCAGCAGGGCTTGTAAAATATTCACGTCCCATTGCTGTCCGGCCGGACATTGCGGGGAAAGAACCAGAAAGGGAAAAGATTTACCTTCCTCAATAAGCCGGGGCGGACCATGGGTTTTTACCTTTTCCGGGTTGCTGCCCCGTTCCCCGGCCCCGTGCAGAAAAATCAGTAGCGGCCAGTTCTTTTTAGCCGAAGGATAATTCCTGGGCAAATAAAGCAGGTAATAATAACCCCTACCCTGTCGGAAAAACTGATGGGGCGTCTGCTGACCCGGCCACAGGCAGGGAATTCTGGCTGAGAAGAGAATCATCATTTAGGTATCACATAATTTTAAAGGATCATAAGCTGTAAAATTTGCCTTCACGAGCTCTGTTCTAACGTGAGTTTGACGTAAAAAAACGGACAAATTATTAATAACCCTCCCAGCCTTTGGCACCCATCCATTACAAAGGGAGGGGCGGGTGGGTGGGTTAAATGATGCTTTCATCTTTCAAAACGACATATTGCACTAATATTCAATTATTAATTAGAGGTTTTAAAATTTATGTCGAACTCAGCTTTTTCTTAGTAGTCTATCAGCCGGATTTGGGAGGACGGTATAATCCCGCCTCATTTACCCCCAGCATACCGGCCTGGTAACTGCGGCTGTCAACCGGGTTTAGAGCGTCCACCATTTCCGGTGTCATCAGGTATATCTTCCGTATTTTGTCCAGTGCATCTGCAATTTGCTCAAGCCCTTCAGCATTCGTCATCCAGTTTAACTGATCGAAACGTGTTAAATCAAGTGTAACAGTGTATCCGCGTAATGTTTTTTCGGCATCCACATTGTAATAGGATTCAAAATAGGACATGACCAGTTCCCTCAGGCTACGGTAAACCGGTTCCCGAAACCGTAACCCGACAAAATTGGATTTTGCCACTGCTCCCCAGCATCCCGCTTTCCTGTATATGGACAGGAGGTGATCATCATCCCGTTCCGCCAGTATATCGATGATCAGCGGCCGATATCCCTGCCGGCGCAGGACGGCGGCGGCAAAAATAGCCCCGTCAAAACAGTTCGCTTTCCGGTCATCCATAACCTGCCGGGGAGAGCGGTAAAACGTATCTTCACTGTAGGGAATATTATCCAGAAATGCCTGAATTTGGAAGGGTGTTTTCATTGTATCAAAAAGAGCCTTTTCCTGCACGGTCCATGTTCCCCCGGAATTCTTCCTATACACCTGTTTCTCATTTTTCATAATCGGCTTTCCCAAAAATAAATTCATAGTGCTAAAAAATTGTAAAACGGCAATGATCAGGATTAAACTGATTCTTTTAATCTGCTTAATTCACAAAAAAGGATATAATGTATCAAATTTGTTATATCCATAAAACTTAAATGGCCCCGGTCTTCAGACCGGGGATTAAAGAATCCGGTATATTTGGGCGT
>CAYWTB010000178.1:0-1817 GCA_964461135.1 uncultured Caldithrix sp.
ATATAGGTATTAATTAATTCTTTTTTCACATTTTTGGACCTAGTCCAACCTGCCTGGCCGGCAGACAGGAAATGAAAGGAGAAATCGTTATGAAAAAGTTTCAAGCGTTACAATCCAAAAGAGAGTTCATTCGAAATAAAACGGTAGTTGGCATTGATCCGGCTAAACGGGGCCAGGCTGCAGCCTTGAACCCCAACGGTGTCTTATTGTCTGCGCCGTTTAAATTCGATGCCAACTACCATGGACTTCATCATACTCTTTGGGATAAGTTAAAACAGCGAACCGAAAAATTCAATACACAAAATCTGGTCTTTGCGGTGGAGACTTCCTGCAACCTCTGGCAACCGCTCTGTTTCTATCTGCGTGGTTCTGGCTTCAGCGTTTTGCTGGTCAGTCCTCTGACCACCAAACATTCCAGACCGTTTATCAGTCATGACTTTTCCCGTACCGATCCCAAAGATGCTCTGCTGATTGCCTCCAATGCCAGAGACGGATACTTCGATTTCTACCAGGATTTTACGCCACATAATAATGCCATGCATCGCTTAAGTATCACCTATGACAAACTGCGCCGGAATTATGTACAAACCCGTCTGCGAATCAGAGCTTTTATGGAGCAGTTATTCCCGGAATTCTTTCAAGTGTTAAACCTGGACACCGATACAGGTAAGTATCTAATCAAACGCTATTTCCTGCCCGGGCAGTATATCCAGATGGATATCGAAAAAGAATCTAAAGTAATCGTGAAGATCTCTCACCAGCAGCATGGCCGGGATACCCTGAATAAACTCAAAGAACTGGCCGGGCAGAGTATTGGTATTCCCTTGAAGCCGGAAGAAATTCCGGCAGCACAGCTGACCCTTAACTGCTGGGTAGCGATGCTGGAAACCGTAGAAGAGCAAATGAAAGCTATTATGAATGAGTTGATCCGCCTGGCCAAAGAAACCCCATATTTTAAATCCATGGTCTCTCTGAAAGGTATCTCCACAAAACTCACCGCTCTTTTTATTGCCGAAACCCGGGATCTTTCCCGTTTTACCCATTACAAGCAGATTGAAAAGTATGCCGGTATGAATATCAGACAATCACAGTCCGGACAATATGTGGGAGCAAGGCATATCTCACATATCGGCAATCACCGTCTGCGCTGGATTATTTACAAGATGGCTGAAGAGACTTGTCGATATGTCCCGGAAGTCCGCCTCAAATATCTGAAAAGGCAATTAAAACGAAAGATATACCGTAAGAACATCATCGCCTGCGTCCCGGTGCTCCTGAAACTGATCCTGGTGTTAACCAGAGAGAATAGAGTTTATGAAAATCGTACCGGGCGCCTGAAAGAACTGCATAAACTGGAAGCGGCATATGAGAAAACCAAAAAGCCCGGCAAGAATAAAAAGCAGAAACAAGCCGCTTAAATTGCCATTGGTCTAAAACATATTTTTAGGATGCGAGTGAATGGACAGAATCCTCATCAGTGCTTAAACCGGCCGGGGAAACCTGATCGTTTATGTCCCTGGAAGATCCAAACGGATGCTTCGACTAACGGATGAATCAGGCGTCCCGGTCCTCTTGAATCGAATCAGAAAATAAGTAATATGACAGAGAAAAAACGAAAGTAAGTCTCGGTTGGAGGACACCGGTAAAAGGGACGCTCGCTTACCCAAGCAAAACGGCCGGAAAAAGCACAACCGGTGAACTCTGCCCAAAAACAAAAAAAAATCACCTTAAATCAATTAAAAATGCTTTATTTTATTCCAATGTTAAAAGATCAAAAGAGAAATAACTGTAATTTTATTCATTATTCACTTGCATTG
>CAYWTB010000179.1:0-1645 GCA_964461135.1 uncultured Caldithrix sp.
TGCTTAATTCATAAATTTTCTAATCAGTACTTTTTACAAGTCATTTTTGATTTTTATAGGTTTGATTCTCCGATTTAATTTTTTTGAAATACCCAAATAGGCTAAAAAGGCATCAGAATTCTCTGTTTACTCCCATTTTCTGCAAACTCGGACGTTATTCACCCTCTAAGTCTATGATAATACACAAAATAACGTTCTTAAACCTGCGTATCCCCTAGGGCACCCCTGGCTTACAACATGATCGCCAGATCTTCCAAAACTCCTCCTGCAGCGGATAGCTCGACGGCAGGTGAACCTTGATCCGGGTCGAGAGCTCCCGCACCCGGGCACCGATCTTGATCAGCCGTAGCCGGATGGTATTGAACTGGGCCCTGGCCAGTTCAGTCGTCTGAAGATGCTTTTCCCGAAAATGATGCAGCAGCACATAGGCCATACTATGTAAAAACAACCGAAACTGATTGGCCCAAAAACTCGTGCAGGAGGTCCGATCCGATGCCAAATGATTCTTGTGTTCTTTAATCATCAGCTCCATGGCACCCCGATCACAGAAGATATCCTCATAGATGAACCGACGGGAGGAATGCTCCAGATTGGTCACAATGAACCGCTGGTTGGACCCTTGCTGATTGTATTCCACCTTATAGATGATTCTACCGGGACGCGACCAGGAGGCCGCCTGATAGCGACATTCACCATAGAGTTTCACCGGCTCACCACTGGATTGGTAGAGTTCTCTGGCTTTTTGAAGGAGTCTTTCTGCTTCTTTTTGCAGCGGCTCATAGGCCGTATAGCCGATCGCATATTTTAAATCGTTCTCCTGGCAATAGTCATACAGCTCCGGGGAACTATAATGGGAATCAGCCCGAATGAGAATCCCAACCTGGGGCCAGGACTGCCGGATGCGGGCAATAATTCGCTTTAAAATCGATACCGTCTCCCGGCCTGTGGGCCGTTTTCCCGGACGCAGGACGGTAGTAATCAGTTTACCACTCTTGCCTTCATAAATATGGAGCGGCAGGTAGCAGTAGTCTCCATAATAGCCATTAAACAAAGAGAGTTGTTGTCCCCCATGGGTCAGATCATCGGTCTCATCCAGATCAATCATAATCCCCTCCGGAGGCTCTGCATACGAGGCAATAAAATGCTCCAGAAATACCTGGGCGATCCGGTAAAGGGTCTTTATCCCCTGCGTATTCTCAAACCGGCACATGGTCGGCTGGCTGGCCAGCGCATCAGTGCTCTCACAGGAGAGTTTCAGGATCGGATCCTGTCTCAGTGTATCCGAATCGTTCCCATCTTCATAGCCGGCCGTAATCTGATAGACGCGCTGGCGAAGAAGCTGAACATTCTGGTGCTTCACATAACCGGGATGACGGGGATCCTCCAGAACATGGGCTACTTTTTTGATGATCCCAATTTCGGATTCCACCTCGCGCAGAAACAGCAGTCCACCATCGGAACTGACCTGGCCACCATCAAAATCCACTTGCACTTTTTTACTAAAACTGTCTTTGAAAAGCATCAATTGTTTTGTAGATTTTCCCATAGCTGTTTCTCTAATTTGGTGTTTGATTTAGTGTTTTGCTAAAACAATATAAAACAAATACTTGTTAGAGAAAACAGCTATTTTTATGAATTTTTCAGG
>CAYWTB010000180.1:0-1505 GCA_964461135.1 uncultured Caldithrix sp.
TAGACCCGACTGGTTAGATGTTTTCGCCAGGGGCTGATGTTGCATATTCGGGTCATCGGTCAGACGCCGGTTTACTGCTTTTCGCCACTGGCGATGCTGATCGAATTTCTGTTGTCGATCTGCCAGAATTTTATCACGCAAGCCATTGTGGGCCTGCGCTGGTGTTACATAATCAATTCCCGAATGGTAATGTTCCTCATTGTACCACCGGAAATAGTTCTTAAAATAAGGCTGAGCGTCTTCCACATCCCGAAACTGGCCGGGATATTCTGGAACACACTTCACGGTACTGAAAGCGGCTTCGATAAACGGATTATCATTGGGGGTTCGCGGCCGGGCAAACATCTGAGGCATCGCATGATCGCGTAAGAGTTGATGAACCGGCTTTGCCTTCATCTGTCGTCCCCGGTCATTGATGATCACCGGACGATCCTGTTCGGGAAGATCCAGGATGTTTTCCTCGGCCAGTCCTTTGTCGAGAAGATGCCTGGCAGTTTGGGAATCCTGACGCCAGCTAATCACCCAGGAAATGGCTTTCCGGGAATATTCATCCAACAACAAGTAGAGATATAAATATATACCTTTCTCATAGGTATGAATATAACTGATATCCCAGCACCAGCGCTGATTCGCCCCGGTCAACGCCTGACGGACCGGGGGCAGAGAACGGCCATTATGACGACGCTGATAGCCTCGCGGGGTCATCAAACCTTCATCCCGCAAAATGCGATACACCGTGGAAAAAGAGACAAAAAACAGGTTCATCTCCCACGCCGTGACGGTCAGCATTCGATGAGAGAGATCGGCATAGGCTTCTTGCCTGGCAAAATCAAGCACCTGCTGCCTCTCCACCGGTACAATACGATGCAGAGCCTGCCGCGGACCGGGTTTGGTGTCTGCAACACCCGGGCCCCGCCGACGCCTGTTTTTCCACCGCACCACTCTCCGCCGGTTAATCCTCAACACAGCGCAACTGCGATGCACCGAAATGCCCCGCTCCAGAGCCCATTCCATCATCTCAAGAATTTCCAGTTTAAGGTGAGCATCTATCCGGTTTCCACTTATCTTTCCCACGAACCCCCATTCGTTTTTTTTCGCAAGATCGCCAGTTCCACGGAAAGGTCTGCCAGGGCACGTTCCTTTTCCTCCAGCTCCCGCTTGAGTTTGTCATACTCATCAGCCGACACGACAGAATGCGGCTTGCCGGGTTTGGCCGAAAGCCGGGCGAGAGCGCCTTCATGGACTTGCTGTCGAATACGAGCCAGGTCCGAGGAATATAACCCTTCCCGACGCAGTATTTCTGCGCTGGGCTTATCGCCTCGTTGTGCCTCCAGAAAAATCTGGAATTTCTTCTCCGGCGATAAAAACCGCCTCTGTGGTGATTTTCCACTCTCTGGTTTGTTACTCATGGGTAATCCTTTCTGGTTGCGTCGGGCTGGAAAAGGTCTGGCTCCGGTCGCCCTACGGGCTCACTACGCCATCCCTTTTCCACTGATTAACCCTGT